>JAUMWT010000026.1 GCA_030529505.1 Allobrachymonas sp.
CTTGGCGCGGCCCGAGACAGACAGGGGCGCAACGCATGCAGCACCTTCTTGATCGGGACGCGCAGAGCGTGAAGAACACGGACACGGCCTCTCAAAAGGGCTATGACGCCGGCAAGAAAGTTTCTGGCATCAAGCGTCACATCGCGGTGGATACTCAGGGCTTGCCGCATGCCATTGCGGTGAGCACGGCCAACGTCACCGACCGTAAGGGAGCGCTACAGGCACTGCAGCGCTGCAAACACCGATTGAAGCGGGTACAAAGCCTGCTGTGTGACAGTGGCTATGTGGGCAAGCCCTTTGCACAGGGCGTACAGGACATTCTGGGCGAGCACGTCAAGGTGCAGATAGCCAAGCGCAGTGAGTTGCACACGTTCAAGGTGATGCCCAAGCGCTGGATTGTTGAGCGCAGCTTTGCCTGGCTGGAGAAGAACAGAAGGCTGTGGAAGAACTGCGAGAGGCTGCTGAACACCAGCTTGCAGTTCATCCACCTCGCTTTTCTGGCTCTTGTCCTCAAAAGATCGTGAACAGGTTTTAAGGGCTCACTGCGATTGATTGCAGCCAGATGGAAGCAGGCAGGGCATGTGCGGGGTGGGAAATGGGGCATTGCGCCCCATAGCCCATGAACCTCGTGCCCTGGGGGTCGGACAAAGCGAGTCAAGGCAGTGGCTGCATCGCTTTTGAACCTTGAACTTTGTCCATCTGAAAAGCGATTGAACGTTGCCAATTAAGTATCAAGCCGGTTTGTCGGCTTGTTGGGCCAGCAGGTCATCGTCAATGGCATCTGCCCGCTGCCGGGCGGGGCGTGCGGTGTGGCGTTCGGCAAAGGCGACGAAGGCCGGGCGCGGTTCCAGCAACTTGAATTGCAGATACCAGCCGACATAAGCGGCCACCATCAGGTCGGCGGCGGTGAAGGTGTTGCCGGCCAAGTGCTCGCGGTCTTTGAGCACTGCTTCCAGCGTGTCGAGCAGGTCTTGTTCAGTGCCAAAACCGGCCATTTCGGGTGTGGGCAGGGCGGTGCCTTTGGCTTTGGCCACCATCAGTTGCTCCAGCGGCGCCATGAAGCTGATCCAGCGGTAATAGCTGCCGCGCTCCGGGCTGAGCACTGGCGGGGCGAGCTTTTTCTCGGGCAGCAGATCGGCCAGATACATACAGATGGCGGCCACTTCCGTCACCACCATATCGCCATGCTTGAGGGCTGGCACCTTGCCCATGGGGTTGATGGCCAGGTAGTCGGGCGCTTTCATCGTGGTGCCGTAAACGAGCAGAACGGTGTCGTAGGGCAGGCCGGTTTCTTCCAGCATCCAGCGCGCCACGCGGCCGCGCGACATGGGGTGGGTGTAGAGGGTGAGGGGTGCGTTCATGGTGATGCTCCTGTGCAGTTAAAGAAAGGGGGAGCGCAATGCATGGCTGTGGCAATGCGGCTGAAATCGTCTTTGGCAATAGCCAAAAGGCCGAAGCGGAACTTGCAGCCCCAGCGTTTTGGGTCATCGGTAAAGGCCAGATGGGGAATGAGCGGACGAATGGGGGCGGGGCGGGTGTAAGGCACAAAGTGCATATTACGCCGCCAGGGGTGAAAGTCTGCGCTCATGTGCACCTGATAAACCGCGCCGGGAGCACTTCGCTCAAGGCGGTAAAGGCTTGCAGCGGCGTTTTGCTGCCAAAGCTTTGTGTCGGTGAGTAGTCAATCGCGCCATCGCCGGGGTGGAGGCGGCGCAGGGGTGCGGCCTTGCCGTGGCACACCTGCATGAAGCCGTCGGCTACGCCCAGCGCCACATGATCGGCACTGGCAACGGCAATCCAGTATCTGCGGCTTGCCGCTGGGGCAAAAACCGGAGCAAAAAGCGGGGTGGATTCAGGCATGGCGCGGTCTGTGCGGTCTGTGGGCTTCATGCCCTGCTTGTGCCCGCCGCAGTGGCTAGCCACTGCGGCTTGCTGGCCAGCACGCGGGCGTACACGGGGCAGTCGGGCGCATGTGCGCCGGGCAGGTAGCCGCAGCTCATCAAAAATTCCTTGATGATTTCACCGCCGATGAATTTGAACGGCTGTTGCTTGAAGGCCTTGATCCACGCCGCTAAGTCGCGCGGGTGCTGCGCATCCAGCCAGGCTTTGAAGCTGCCGTACTCGTTTTGCAGGCGGCGGATTTGCCGGGCGTTGTGAATGGCGGCGTTGATTTTCAGGCGGTTGCGCACAATGCCTGCGTCGGCCAGCAGGCGGGCGCGGTCGGCCTCGCCATAGGCGGCCACCTGGGCGATGTCAAAGCCGCTGTACGCGATGCGGAAGTTGTCTTGCTTTTTCAACATCAATGTCCAGTTCAGAACCTGATCTCAACGTGAGGCGATGGGAAATGGAGCGGGATGGGATGCAAGGCGCAAATCGCAGTGCATAGCCCGTGCTATGGACAAGATTTGCAACGAAGCAGACCGCCCGCCTCCATTTGCAAGCGCCCGTGAGGAGATTTCGAACAGGTTCTTGGGCCCGCCTGATTGATCTCGAGCAGCAGGCGGCCAAACAGGGCGTTGTTGTCAGCCAGCGCAAAGCCGTACACGTGGTCGTGGTAATGCTTGTTTGGGTCGGCCGTGTCGGGCGGCAGGGCGTTGGCAAAGGTGCAGTAGTTCATCGCTGGCGTGTTGGCTGCTTCATGGTTTTTGTTTGGAGTGGGCGCTTGGCAGCCCGGGCTTTTGGGGCTGCATCCGGCAGCGTCCGGTTGTGCTTCAGGGCCAGTTCAATCCAGTGGCCAAGCCGGGGCAGGGCGGTTTCGTCCAGATCGACGTAGCCGCGGTATTCCCGGCCCTTCATCACCGTGGCGCGCACGCCCTCGTGTTTGAGGGCTTCGTCGTGTGCAGCTTGGCCGATGCGCAGCATCACCTCGCAGCCATCGCGCCCACTGATGGCGGCGCACATCTTGCCGCGCACCATGAAGGCCAGGCCGCCAAACATCTTTTTCTCGCTGATCTCGCTCACGGCCACGCCATCGGGCAGGTGCTGCATCAGCAAGCGGCGCACCTGGGCGGCCAAATCTTTGTTGTAGGGCATGTGCTTCTCCTGCTTTCGGGCATGGCCTCGTGTCAAGGTCTCGGTACGGTGCACAGGGTGTGGAAAGGGCGTGAAAAGGGAGGCGGCCGCCTGTGCCTGCATGGAGGCGCACCTTACCAATCCACGGTTTCGTCGTTGCCACCGGCCATCGGCGGCCAGCCTTTGTAGTGTGGCAAATCGTCTTTGACTGGCAGCACGGCGTGCTGGCACTGGATGTGCATCTGCGGTTGAAAGTGCCCGGGCGGCAATAAAAAAGCGTTGACGCTGCGCAGGCCCATATCGGCCAGTTCAGAAAACAGATGCGTGCCGCAAGCCGCGCAAGCCATGCGCGGGGTGGTTTTGAGGATACGTGCATGCAGCTGGCCGTGCGTGACGGTGACGGCTGCAGCGGGGTAAACCGCCGAGGCCACATAGGCCGCGGCGTGCGCGCTGCGGCAGTCGTCGCAATGGCAATACAGCTGGGCGATGGGCGTGCCGCCCAGTTCAATGCGCACTTGGCCGCAAGGGCAGCGCAGCGGCAAAACAGCAGGGGTGTTGGTGTGTGGCATCGGTTTGGGCAGACCCGGGGCTTTCAATTCGCCAAAAAATCCGGCAGCTTGGCGCTCAGTTCGGCAAAGGCTTCGTTCAGTGCGGCCTGCATGCCAATGGCTGGCGCATTCGTGCCTTCGGTGCGCACCACGTCCACACGGTCAAAACCGAGGAAGCTGCCCAGCAGGGCTTGCAGATAGGGCGCCGTAAAGTCCATATGGGCAAAGCCGCCTTGGCTGAAAACGCTGCCGCTGGTAATCAGAATTAACGCTTTGTGACCGCCCATCAGTCCTTGCGGTTGGCCGTTTTCACCGTAGCGAAAGGTTTGCCCAGGCACCACGATGTTGTCCACCCAGTCTTTCAACCGTGCGGGGATGCCGAAGTTGTACATGGGCATGGCAATGATCAAACGAGAGGCGGATGTGAACTGTGCGACCAGCTCGTGCATGCGCTCGGCCAGTGTTTCTTCGGCTGCGTTAAGCAGGGCTTGTTTGAATACGGTTTTGATGTGTATGTCGCGCATGGTCTTATCCAGCGGGGGAATGGTGGCTTCGGCCAGATTCAGCACATCGACGCTGTCTTCTGGTAATTGCTTTAACAGATGTTGCACCATCTGGTGCGTGGCGGAATCGGCCGCATGCGGGGCGGGGTGAGCGTTGATCAGCAGGGTTTTCATCGCTTCTCACTCCTTGATCGAGGAAACAGACCCTACTGTATGAAAAGGCGCTGCCAGTTTCTGTCAGTAGTGTGTGCTTGACGGTGCTGCGATTCGCCGTGCAAGTTGGCGAAGCAGGGGCCAGATCCAACAAACCCGAAAGTTGAAGAAAAGCAGGCTGCAAGTGGCTGTCAGGCGATGCAGCCAGCCTGCGTCAACTGGAACCAGTTTTGCCTCAAATCTCGTCGGCATCGAAGCCCATGTGTGCCCGCCATTGGCGCAGCAGGATGGGGCGGCGCTGGGGGTAGCGCTGGCCCGTATCGGCCAGGGCCAGCACGCGGTCGGCGCGAAAGTGGCGAAAGTCTTGCCGCAGTTCGCACCAGGCGGCGATCAAGCGCGCCTGATCGAAAAAGGCCATGGCAAAGGGCCAGATGCGCCGCTGGGTGGGCGCGCCGTCGGCAGCGCGGTAATCCATGAGCAGGGCGTGTTCGTCGCGAATGGCGCGGCGCAGCGTGGGCAGCCAAGGCGCAGGCGGCGGATCGATGAAGCGCTTGGGCACGAACAGGCCGCTGGTTTCAACCGCAAGCCGCAAATTGGCGGGCAGCACGTTGGCGATGCGCTGCATGGCGTGCCGGGCGGCGTGCGCCAGTTCGGGGTCTGCCGCTTGGCTGGCCACCCAGCGGGCGCCCAGCACCAGCGACTCCAGCTCCTCGGCGCTGAACATGAGCGGCGGCAGCGTGAAGCCGGGGCGCAGCACATAACCGATGCCTGTGTCGCCCTCAATCTGCGCGCCTTGCTCGCGCAGGGTGGCGATGTCGCGATAGAGCGTGCGCAGGCTTACGCCCAGTTCATTGGCCAGTGCGCTGCCTGCCACGGGTTGGCGTTGGCGGCGCAGGGCTTCGAGCAGTTGCAGCAGGCGGGCAGCGCGGGATGACATGGCAAGAAGCGTAGCAGGAGCGGCCGGTCTGCCCCTACCTAACTGCTGGTGTGGCTTACAGGTTCTGCAAGCGCTCGACCGACGGGGCGTAGTAATAGGCGCCCGAAACGGCTGCAGTCAAGTGCTTGAGCAGCAAGTCGTGCTTGCCATCGGCGTGGCCGAACATGCTCAGCAGCTGCTTTTCGATGTTGTAGAGCGTGCCACAGTAGGCGATGAACATCAGGCCGTGCTCGCCCGACGCGGTGCCGTAGGGCAGGCTGCGGCGCACGATTTTCAGGCCCACGCCATCTTCCTTGAGGTTGACGCGATCCACGTGCGAATCGGGCCGCCGCACTTCTTTGTCGAGCTTGACGTTGGTCTGTTTGGTGCGGCCAATGGCGGCCTCTTGCTCGGCCAGGGGCAGGCGGTTCCACTTCTTCAAATCGTGGCGGTATTTTTGCAGCAGCACGTAGCTGCCGCCCGCATCGGGCTGGCCGGCCGCGATGGTGCCGAATTGCGTGATTTTTTCGCCTTGCGGGTTGTCCGATCCGTCCACAAAACCGTCCAGCCCGCGCTCTTCGATCCAGCGAAAGCCGTGGGTCTCGTTTTTGACGGCAATGCTTTCGCCAAAGGCATTGAGCACGTCCATCGCCAGCGAAAAGTTCACGTCTGGCCGCATCGATTGGATGTGAAACATCAAGTCGTGCTGGGTGGCTGGTGCCAGCCCGTTGCCCAGCGGGGCAAAGGGTTTGATTTCGCGGCCTTCTGCCGTGTGGCCAAAGCCTGCCCAATAGGCGCTGCCAAAAGCGATGGTGAGGCCCAGTGTGGCTTCGGGGTACTGCGCTTGCAGGCGCGTAACAGCCTCCACGCTTTGGCGGCAGGCGTGGGCAATGCTGGCGCGGTCGCTGGTGGCGATGCCGGCTTCGATGAAGACACCGGCCTTGCAATGGTCGGGCACGATGGCGGATTGGGGTTGGCTCATGGCGGATGTTTCCTTTCTTTTGTTCTTCAGTGGCGGATTCGACAAAGGCTGCCAGCGCGTGGTCTGGGCAGCCTTGTTCGTATGGCAATCTCGTATGGCAATCCCGCCCACTAAGCAGCGGGCGGTTTTCTGGATCCAGCGCTCAGATCTGGTGTTTGCAACCGGCGTTCAAAATCGCTTATCAGGCCAGCTCCTCTTTGCGGATGCGCACGATGGGCGCGAGCACGCTGGGCAGGGCTTGCAATTGGGCCAGGGCGGCGTTCATGGCGCCTTCACGCGCATCGTGGGTGAGGATGATCAGGTCGGTCTGCTCGCAGCCCTCGCCGCCGATCTCATCTGCCTCGCGCTGCAGCACGGCGTCGATGCTGATGCCGCTGTTGGACAAGATGCTGGCCACACGCGCCAGCACGCCGGTTTCATCGGCCACGCGCAGGCGCAGGTAATAGCTGGTGATGATTTGATCCATGGGCAGCACGCCCACGTTCTGCCGCACGCCAGGCTGAAAGGCCAGGGGCGGCACGCGGTGCTGCGGATCGCTGGCGGCCAGGCGGGCCACGTCCACCAGGTCGGCAATCACGGCGCTGGCGGTGGGCTCGCTGCCCGCGCCCTTGCCGTAATACAGCGTAGTGCCCACGGCATCGCCGTGCACCACAACGGCGTTCATCGCGCCTTCCACATTGGCGATCAGGCGCTTGGCGGGCACCAGCGTGGGGTGCACGCGCAGCTCCACGCCCTGGGTGTTGCCCTTGGCGTCTTCGCGCCGCTTGGCCATGCCCAGCAGCTTGATGCGGTAGCCCAGCTGCTCGGCGTATTTGATGTCGGTTGCGGCCAGTTGGGTGATGCCTTCGATATGGGCTTTGTCGAACTGCACGGGTATGCCGTAGGCGATGGCGCTCATCAGCGTGGCTTTGTGCGCGGCGTCCACGCCTTCGATGTCGAAGGTTGGGTCGGCTTCTGCATAGCCCAGGCGTTGGGCCTCCTTCAGCACCACGTCAAAGTCCAAGCCCTTGTCGCGCATTTCGCTCAGGATGAAATTGGTGGTGCCATTGATGATGCCGGCCAGCCACTGGATGCGGTTGGCCGTGAGCCCTTCGCGCAGCGCCTTGATGATGGGGATGCCACCGGCCACGGCCGCCTCAAACGCCACCATCACGCCCTGTTTTTGCGCGACCTCGAAAATCTCTGTGCCATGCAGGGCCAGCAGGGCCTTGTTGGCCGTGACCACATGCTTGCCGTTGGCAATGGCGGCCAGCACCAGGTCTTTGGCGAAGGTGTAGCCGCCAATCAGTTCCACCACCACGTCGATGTCGGGGCGGGCGGCTGCGGCCAGGGCATCGGTCATGATCTCGACGCCATCGCCAACGATGCCGCGCGCGCGCTCCACCGAGCGATCGACCACGACCCTGATTTCAATGCCACGGCCCGCGCGGGCCTTGATTTCGGCCTGATTGCGTTGCAGGACCTTGAAAACACCGCTGCCAACGGTACCGATGCCTACGAGAGCTACTTTGAGAGATTCCATGTTTGGGTTTCGTTCAGTTTGAGGGTGTTTGAAAGAGGGGTAGATGATGCGTGTGGGCCTTGCATCAGCCGTTGGACGATGGCGGCCGTGGTGGGTTTGAGCAAAGCGGGCGCATCGTTTCTGTAGCGGAACCAGAGGTACTCGCCTTCACGGTCTTGCAGGATGACGATCAGTTCATAAACCAAATCTTTCCGGAGGGTGAAATTTTCCTGTTCCCAGATTTTGCGAGAACCGTCCAATTGCAGCGATTCGTGAAAGCACTCTTTGTAGAGCCGATTCAACTCTGCTTCGGCCAGGGGGCGGTGCGTTTCGTGAATCGTTTGTTTTTGCCGGGCCATGGCAGATGGGCACAGGGGCCATAGAAACACCAGCACCATCAGGGCGGACAGCGGCAAGAAGGTCAGCAGATCCAGCCAAAAAGAAAGTGTCATGCGATGAGTGGGTGCCGTGTGGCTTGTGGGGTGGGGCAAGTAGGGCAAAGCCTGGGCTGCCTGCAGGATTCAATCGGTTCCATGCTTTTTGCGCCATTGCGCCAGAAATTCTGCCAGGCGGCAGATGGCTTCGCGCAGCTCGTCTTCGTGCGGCAAGAAGACGATGCGAAAGTGCTGGTTGTCGGGGTAGTTGAAGCCCGAGCCTTGCACCAGCATCACGCGCGTGGCGCGCAGCACGTCCAGAAAGAACTGGCGGTCGTCTTCAATGGGGTAGATGGCGGGGTCCAGCCGCGGGAACATGTACAAGGCGGCCTGCGGCTTCACGCAGCTCACGCCCGGAATCGCGGTGATCAGCTCGTAGGCCAAATCGCGCTGGCGGCGCAGGCGCCCGCCTTCGCAGATCAATTCGTTGATGCTTTGGTAGCCGCCCAGAGCCGTTTGCACGGCCCATTGGCCTGGCACATTGGCGCACAGGCGCATATTGGCGAGCATGTCCAACCCTTCGATGTAGTCGCGCGCAGGCTCCTTGTTGCCCGATACCACCATCCAGCCTGCGCGGTAGCCGCAGGAGCGGTAGGCCTTGGAAAGCGAATTGAAGGTGAGCGTGAGCACATCGGTGGAAAGCGAAGCCAGCGCCGTGTGGCTTAGGCCGTCGTACAGCACCTTGTCGTACACCTCGTCGGCCAGCACGATCAGCTCGTGCTCGCGCGCCAGATCGACAATGGCCTGAAGCAGTTCATCGCTGTACAGCGCGCCCGTGGGGTTGTTGGGGTTGATGACGACAATGCCCTTGGTGCGCGGCGTGATCTTGCTGCGAATGTCTTGCAGATCGGGCATCCAGCCGTTGGCTTCGTCGCACAAATAGTGCACGGGCGTACCGCCCGAAAGCGAGGTGGCCGCCGTCCACAGCGGGTAATCGGGCGCGGGCAGCAGCAGTTCGTCACCTTCGTCCAGCAAGGCGTTGAGCGCCATCACGATCAGGTCGCTGGCGCCATTGCCCAGATAGATGTCATCCAGCGTCACGCCTTTGATGCCCTGCTGCTGGGTGTAGTGCATCACCGCCTTGCGCGCGGCGAAAATGCCCTTGCTGTCAGAGTAACCCGCCGAATTGGGCAGGTTGCGGATCATGTCTTGCTGGATTTCTTCGGGCGCATCAAAGCCGAAGGGGGCCAGGTTGCCGATGTTGAGCTTGATGATCTTTTGCCCTTCTTCTTCCATCTGGCGCGCGGCGTCCATGATCGGGCCACGGATGTCGTACAGCACGTTATCCAGCTTGCTTGATTTGCGGGTCAGTTTCACCGTGGGCTCCAGATAAGGCAAAGGTGCAAAGCATACAATCTTTAACCATATTTATTCCCGCTAACGCACTGATTTTTCATGCAATTCGATGCCGAACCGCCCTTTGCCCACGCCATCACCGGCCACGGTGCCGAGGGCATTGCCATTGCAGGCCAGTGGCACCGCCACAGCCTGCTGGTGGGGGCTGATGGCTTGCTGTTGCCTTGGCCTGTGCAGCAGATGAATCAGCAGACGGACGGGGCTTTGAGGGCGTTAAGCGAGGCCGATCTGGCCCCTGTGCTTGCCCAGGCACAAGAGCGTGCCTACGAACTGCTGATTGTGGGCACCGGCCAGCGCCAAAACTTTTTGCCGTTGGCCTTGCTGCGGCCTTTCATGCAGCACGGCCTGCCCGTGGAATGCATGAGCACGCCTGCGGCCTGCCGCACCTACAACATCGTGGCGGCAGAAGGCCGCCGGGTGCTGGCGGCCTTGCGGATTGACGCTTGAGCGGGGGTCGCCTGTTGCCTCTTTTGCCTGTTCCTCCTTTTGACAGGCGCTGGTCGGCGCGATGGGGCGGCCAGTTGGCGTTGCACAGCTATCCTTTCAAGCGGCAGAGCACAAATCTATGGTTCTTTTGATCTAAAAATGACGAAGCGCTCTGCGCTTATGAGCGAAATGGTTATAAGGTAAAATACTGCAGTTTTTGCATGCACATGCAAGGCAAGCTCTTCATTCAGCAATACGGAAGTCAGAGAACATCACCATGGCGCTAGTTGTAGACAAATTGATCCCAGAATTCGAAGCAGAAGCCACCGGCGGTATCAAGGTCAGCAACACCACGCACCTGGGCGAAATGCTTGTTCTGTTCTTCTACCCCAAAGACAACACGCCCGGCTGCAGCACCGAGGCGCTGGAGTTTCGCGACAAGTACAAGGACTTCGTCAAGGCCGGCGCCGTGGTCTATGGTGTTTCGCGCGACAACATGGCCTCGCACGACGCCTTCAAGGAAAAACTGGGCCTGCCTTACGAGCTGATTGCCGACACCGAAGAAAAAATGTGCCACATGTTCGGCGTGGTTAAAAACAAGATCATGTACGGCAAAAAGGTCAAGGGCATCTCGCGCAGCACCTTCCTGGTTGGCCCCGATGGCGTGCTGCGCAAGGAGTGGCGCGGCGTCAAGGTCGAAAACCACGTGTCCGACGTGCTCAAGGCCGTCAAGGCGCTCAAGAAGGCCAGCGCGGCAGAAGGCAAATAAGCGGCTTTCGATTCAGGCAGGGCTTCAAGCAAGCTTCATGAAAAACGGCAGAGGTTTTTTCCTCTGCCGTTTGTTTTTTGATGCCTGTGATGGCGATAGGGCGTCCAGACTGGCTGGTGGATGCAGGGCGCTGGGTGTGGGGGCAAGGGTGGCATGCGGTACTTCGGCACACGCCGCAGAAAAAACGCGGAAGTCACGCAAAGGGCACTGAATTTTCAAAGAAGGCACGGCATTGCTTCATCAAGAACGGCTGCTCCCGTGCCTCATTTGTTTGCCATGCTGTGATTGTTCACCACATCACGCAGAGATATCAAAAGAACTCTGCGCCTCTGCGGTGAAAACGACTTGAAAAACTTCTGCGGCTTTGGCGAAATCTCTGCGTCTTCTGTGTCCTGATTCAAACCTTGTCATGTTCGAGCGCCTCGCGTTGAGGTCGTGAACAGGTTCTTGGGGTGCCTGCGCTCAAATCGTCATCATGCCCTGGGCCGGTGCGCGCAGATCGCGCGTTTGCAGCTTGTTGAGCGCGTTCAAATAAGCCTTGGCCGATGCCACGATGATGTCGGGATCGGCGCCCACACCGTTGACGATGCGCCCGCCCAGTTGCAGGCGCACGCTGACTTCGCCCTGCGCATCGGTCGAGCCGCTGATGGCGTTGACCGAGTACAGCACCATTTCGGCTCCGCTGTTGACGTGCGCTTCAATCGCCTTGAATGAGGCGTCCACCGGGCCGTTGCCGTCGCACTGGCTGCGCACCTCTTGCCCGTCCACCGTGAAAGTGAGCGTGGCTTGCGGGCGCTGGCCCGTTTCGCTGTGCTGGGCCAGGGCAAGGAAGCCGTATTTTTCCTTCTCGGGCGTGACGCTTTCGTCGCTCATCAGGGCGATGATGTCTTCATCGAAAATTTCGCTCTTGCGGTCGGCCAGGTCTTTGAACAAGGCAAAGGCGGCGTTGAGCTCGGCGTCGGTGTCGGGCAGCAAGCCCAATTCTTCCAGGCGCTGCTTGAAAGCGTTGCGGCCCGAAAGTTTGCCCAGCACGATCTTGTTGGCGCTCCAGCCCACGTCTTCGGCGCGCATGATCTCGTAGGTGTCGCGCGCCTTGAGCACGCCGTCCTGATGGATGCCGCTGGCGTGCGCAAAGGCGTTGGCGCCCACGATGGCCTTGTTGGGCTGCACGACGAAGCCCGTGATCTGGCTGACCATGCGGCTGGTGGCCACGATGTGCTGAATGTCGATGCCCACGTCCAGATTGAAATAGTCTTTGCGGGTTTTGAGCGCCATCGCCACTTCTTCGAGCGAGCAGTTGCCCGCACGCTCGCCCAGGCCGTTGATGGTGCACTCGATCTGGCGCGCGCCGCCAATCGTGACGCCAGCCAGCGAGTTGGCCACGGCCATGCCCAGGTCGTTGTGGCAGTGCACGCTCCAGATGGCTTTGTCGCTGTTGGGGATTTTTTCGCGCAGGGTTTTGATGAAGTGGCCATACAGCTCGGGCACGGCATAGCCCACCGTGTCGGGGATGTTGAGCGTGGTCGCGCCTTCATCAATCACGGCTTCGAGCACGCGGCAGAGGAAGTCGATTTCGCTGCGGTAGCCATCCTCGGGGCTGAACTCCACGTCGGCGCACAGGCCGCGCGCCTGGCGCACGGCCGCTTTGGCCTGCTCCAGCACCTGCTCGGGCGACATGCGCAATTTCTTTTCCATGTGCAGCGGGCTGGTGGCGATGAAGGTGTGGATGCGGCCGCGTGCGGCGTTCTTCAAAGCCTCGCCCGCACGGGCAATGTCGCGCTCGTTGGCGCGCGCCAGCGAGCAGACCGAAGCCTCCTTGATCGTGTTGGCAATGGCTTGTACGCATTCGAAGTCGCCGTTGGAACTGGCGGCAAAACCGGCTTCGATTACGTCCACCTTCAGGCGCTCCAACTGGCGGGCGATGCGGATTTTTTCATCGCGCGTCATGCTCGCGCCGGGCGACTGTTCGCCGTCGCGCAAGGTGGTGTCGAAAATGATGATTTTGTCGCTCATGATGGTTTCCTCCTTGATTCATCAGGATTTGCCGCTGCCGCCTGCCGAAAAGCCAACAAAAAAGCCCGCTGCAGGAGTGCAAACGGGCTTGGATGCATGAAAAAGGTTTTTTGCGCGCGCTATCAACCCCGCCCGTTGGACGTGTGGCCTAGTAGGTTCAGGGCAAGCGTTTGCATGGCGCGCAATTTAGCACAAAAAAATCAGGGGATGAGGGAGGTTTTTGCCTGCCAACAAAAAATTTTGCCAGCCGGAGTGCTGCCTTGCTACCGGACCGTGTGCGGACCTGGGGTGCATGGCTTTTTGACGCAAATGAGGGGCTTTGAGCAAGGCGCTGTTGGCTCGATAGGGCAGGGCGGCTGTTGGCCCTTGCCGAATGGGCGTTTGCTTGCAGCACACCCAAAGTTTTTTGAATGAGGCGCCAGCAAAAAAGCGATGCGGCAAGGAGCGAGGGGGCGTTCTGCGGCGTTGCCAATCTTGTTCATAGCACAGGCCATGCACTTCGCTCATGTATTCGATGTGCGCCTCGCATCCCATCTGGTTCCTTGTCCATGCGCATCACGATGAGATGGCGAACAGCTTCTGAAGCGGCTGGCGGCTTGCTGCTTCGCTTGATTCAATGGATGCGATGGATGGGCGGCAGGCTTTCATGTCATGGCTTCTTTTGCCAAACGGCGGCAAAGAAACCGTCGGTGCCGTGCAGATGCGGCCACAGGCGCAGGTATTGGCCAGCGGGCGCATCGGCCGTTGCCTGAAGCGGCGCGCAAAGCTCGGCCGCGTGGGCGACCTTGAGGCTGTGCAGCAATTGCGCCGCATTCAGCGGGGTGAAGGTGGCTTTTTGCTCGGCGCTGAAGGCTTGGGCAATGGCCTCGTTTTCTTCTGCCAGCAAGCTGCAGGTGGCATAAACCAGGCGCCCGCCGGGCTTGAGCAGGCGTGCCGCACTGCGCAAGATGGCGGCCTGCGTTTGGGAAAAGGCGGCAATGGCTTTCGGGCTTTGCCGCCATTTGGCATCGGGCTTGCGCCGCAGGGTGCCCAGGCCGGAGCAGGGCGCATCCACCAGCACGCGGCCGGCCTTGCCCGCCAGGCGTTGCAGGCGCGGGTCGGCCTCGTCGTTGATGGCCATGAGGTACACATTGCCCAAGCCGCTGCGGGCCAGGCGGGGCTTGAGTTGTTCGAGCCGATGCGCCGACACATCCAGCGCATACAGGCGGCCGGTGTTGCGCATGGCCGCGCCCAGCGCCAGGGTTTTGCCGCCCGCACCCGCGCAAAAGTCCACCACGATCTCGTTGCGCTTGGCATCCAGCAACAGCGCAAGCAGTTGCGAGCCTTCGTCTTGCACCTCGATCTGCCCTTGGCGGTAGGCATCCAGCTGGCCGATGTGGAGCTTGCCCTGCAGGCGGATGCCCCAGGGGGAATGGGGCGTGGCGCTGGCTGCAATGCCTTGTTGCGCCAAGGCTTTGAGCACGGCGTTGCGCTTGGCGGCCAAAGTGTTCACGCGCAAGTCCAGCGGGGCGGTTTGCAGCAAGGCGGCTGCCGCAGCGTTGAATTGGCTGCCCAGCTGCGCTTGCAGCTTGTCGGCCAGCCAGTCGGGCAGGTTGTGGGCGATGTCGGGGGCGCTTGTGGCCTGTTGGCAAGAGCTTGGCCATTGCGCCTCTGCGGGCGAAAGGACGGCTTGCAGGGTTTGCGCGTCGTCAGCAAAGGCGAGCAGGGCCAGGCGGCGTGCCAAAGTGCTGCTGCCGTTGGCTGTCTTGCTGGATGTTTGTTCGGCTGCCAGCGCCTGCGCTTCCAATTCGCGCTTGCGGCGCAAAATGGCGTAAACTGTGTCGCTGACGATGGCGCGATCGCGCGGCCCCAGACTGCGCTGTTCGCGAAAATAACGGGCCACCACTTGGTCGGCCGGGTGCTCGAAGCGCAGCAATTGTGCGGTCAAGGCCGCGCAGTGCTCTAATAAATCCTTGGCTTGCATGGGGCGGTATTGTCCCATTTGCTCCGTTGGCCGCTTGATTTCGAGCAAGTTCGGGCTGGCTTGGGCAGCGAACTCGGCCATGTTTGCGGGAACTGAATCAGTTTGAAAGAAAGGCGCAGCCGCAATCGGCGGGCAGAAGGGCTGCCTGCGCCATGCCATAGAGAAGGAGTTGCCATGCCAGAAACGAAGCAATCGACCGAACTGCTGCTGCTCGTCACCACGGTGGACGATGAAGTGCAAGCCAGAAACATGGCGCGCAGCGTGGTGGAGCAGGGCCTGGCCGCCTGCGTGCAGATTGCGCGTATCGACAGCGTTTACCGCTGGGAAGGCGTTGTGCAAGAGGCGGCTGAATGGCAGCTTTCTTGCAAAGTGGCGCCTGCGCATGCCCAAATCCTGTGGCAGGCCTTGCTGGCCATGCATCCCTATGAGGTGCCCATGCTGTATGCGCTGCCTGTTGCGCAGGTGCATCAAGCGTATGCGCAGTGGGTGGCAATGAGTGGCGCAGGCGAGGCAACAAGCGGCCCTGTCAGGTGAAATGGGCCGCAAGTGTGCACGGCGCTTGTGCTTATACGTATAATCCAGCGCTACTCCAGTGTGTCGCTGGCCGGGTGGCCAGTCGCGTGTCTCGAACGCTGGTGAACTTTTCCACCCGAAGGATTGCAACATGGTCGTGATTCGACTCTCTCGCGGCGGCTCCAAGGGCCGTCCGTTTTTCAATGTGGTTGTAGCTGACAAGCGCGTGCGCCGCGATGGCCGCTTCATCGAACGCATCGGTTTCTACAACCCCGGTGCAGCTGCCACTGAAGAAGGCTTGCGCATTGCGCAAGACCGTCTGACTTACTGGACGGGCGTGGGCGCGCAGGTGTCTCCTACCGTCGAGCGCTTGGTCAAACAGCTCAAGAAAAAGGCCAAGGCCGCTGCTTGATGGCTGCCTGATGCCGATTCGTTTGCAAGGCCCGGTTCGTTGCCGGGCCTTGTTTTTTGCTGGACCGTGGCCAGTTGGCTGTGCTTGCATCCCCCATCCCGTTTTCTTTTCACGACCATGAACGCCGCTGCGCCTGTGCTTGAACTTTTGGAACCGGCCACCTTGCCGGATGACGCCGTTGAAGTGGCACGCGTGGGCGAGGCGTGGGGCGTGAAAGGTTGGTTCAAGGTGCTGCCGTACAGCGCCAGCCCCGAAGCCATCCGCGCCAGCAAGCGTTGGTATGTGCAGCCGCCCGAGCGTGGCGCACGCTATTTCTCGGGCACGCGCCTGCTGCGCATCAGTCAGGTCAAGCCGCATGGCGATGGCTTGACGGCGCATTCGCTGGACATCACCGATCGCAATCTGGCCGAATGCCTGCGCGGCGCGCGCGTGTTCGTGCCGCGTTCTTCCTTCCCCAGCACGCAGGCCGATGAATACTACTGGGTGGATTTGATCGGCTGCGAAGTTGTCAACCGCGAAGGGGGCTTGCTGGGCACGGTCAAGGAACTGCTGGCCACCGGCCCGCAAACAACGCTGGTGCTGGCCGCACCTGATGCAGCAGCAGAAGCGGCAACAAATAAAAAAGCAGCCCATGCCCAGCGCATGATCCCTTTCGTCAGCGCCATTGTGGATACGGTGGACGTGGCCGCCAAGCGCATCGTGGCGGATTGGCAGACCGACTACTGGGATTGATGCCAGGCTGATGGGTGGGCCTGGATCGCGGCCCGGCTTGATGACGAGTGCAGCCGCTTGTTGCAGCCTGCCGTGGCATCTTTTGTGGCATTTTTTCCCCAAGCACTCACGCAAAGAGTGCCAACAGCCTTTGACGTGCAGCCCGCCTTGCTTGTTTTTCATGCCTTTCAAACGCTTCAGCCATTCCATGCGATTCGACATCATCACCCTCTTCCCCGAGCTGTTCGGCCCCATGCTCAAAGTGGGCGTTACGCGCCGCGCCTTTGCCACGGGGCAGGTGGCGGTCAAGCTCTGGCAGTTGCGCGACTTTGCCGAAGGGCCCTACCGCCGCGTGGACGATCGCCCCTTTGGTGGCGGGCCGGGCATGGTCATGCAGGCGCAGCCGCTTTGGCAATGCCTGCAAGCCATTCGCGCCGACCGGGCCGAGCCAGCCGGGCAGCAAGCGCCGGTGGTGCTGTTCTCGCCCGCCGGTGTGCCGCTTACGCATGCACAAGTGCAAGGCTGGGCCGATGCGCAGCGCCCCGGCGCCATCCTGGTGTGCGGCCGTTATGAAGGGGTGGATCAGCGTTTCATCGATACCTGTGTGGACGCCCAAATCAGCTTGGGCGATTTTGTGCTTTCGGGCGGTGAAATCCCGGCCATGGCCTTGCTCGACGCCGTGGCCCGCTTGCAACCCGGCGTGCTGCAAGACGCCGACAGCCATGCGCAGGACAGCTTCAACCCGACCGTGGGCGGCTTGCTCGATTGCTCGCACTACACGCGGCCCGAAGTGTGGCAGGGCCAGCGCGTGCCCGAGGTACTGCTCAGCGGCAACCATGCGGCCATTGCCCGATGGCGCCAGGCGCAACGCCTGCACCTGACGCAGGCCAAGCGCCCCGATTTGTTCGAATCCGCCCAGCACGAGCAACCGTAGCCGCAGCCGCAGCCGCAGCTTGCTCGCCAACCGCCTGCTCGAGCGGCTGATGCCTGTGGGCTGAATGGGTGCTTGCTCATTCACTTGGGTCGATCAACCCGCGCATGCTGCTCTTGCGAACGGATGCGGGGCATGCGCGCTGGGGCCTGGCACTGCAGGATCGCAGCAGGCGAGCGGCTTGCCATCTGGGGCGCGGGCAGGCGCAGCTTGGGCGGCTTTGGCCGTGGCTATGCACAAGGGTAGCTAGTCGGCACCGATCAAATCGGCGCGCATCAGGCTTTGGGTATACGGGTGCCGGGGCTGGGTGATGATGCTTTCCACCTCTCCCGTTTCGACGATGCGGCCCTGGTGCAGAACGGCCACGCGCTGGCACATGCGGCGCACCACGTGGATGTCGTGCGAGATCAGTACGCAGGGAATTTGCAGGCGCTGCTGCACCTCTTTGAGCAGGTGCAGCACCTGCGCCTGTACCGACATGTCGAGGTTGGAGGTGGGCTCATCGGCCACCAGCACGGCGGGATTGAGCGAGAGGGCGCGCGCGATGACGATGCGCTGGATTTCGCCGCCGCTGACTTCGTGGGGGTAGCGCCTGAGGATTTCGGCCCGCACGCTGACCTGGTCGGCCAGTTCCTTGGCTGCTTGTGGCAGATTGTCCGTTCGTCCGGCCAGTCTGAGCCCTTCCAGCAGCGAATCGCCCACGCGCATGCGCGGGTTGAGCGAGGAGCGCGGGTCTTGAAAAATCATTTGCAGGCGCGGCCAATAGGCGCGCAATTGGCGTCCTTGCAGTTGCGTGACATCCGTATCGCCCACGCGGATGCGGCCCGCCGTGGGGCGCAGCAAGCGCACGATCATTTTGCCGATGGTGGTTTTGCCGCAGCCGCTTTCGCCCAGCAGGCCGAATATTTCATGCTTGCCGACGGAGAAGCTGACGTCTTTCACCACCTGCATGCTTTGGCGCGCCAACAGGCCCGTGCGGTATTGCTTGCTCAAGCCTTCAACGATCAGCATGAAAGGCTTTCTGCATGGTGGCAGCGCACCAGCACGCCGGCCTGTGCGGCGCTGGCGCTCAGGCCGGGGCATTGGCTGCGGCAACGTTCTGTGGCGTGCGGGCAGCGCGGGTGGAACGTGCAGCCCTGTGGCAGATCGATCAGGCTGGGGCTCAGGCCCGCAATCGCTTGCATGCCGCGGCTGGGCATGGAGGCCAGCAGCCCCCGCGTGTAGGGATGCTGCGGTTGCGCCAGAACGGTGGCCGTTGGGCCTTGCTCGATGATCCGGCCGGCATACATCACGGCCAGGGTGTCGCAGAAATGGGCCACTTCGATGTCGTGCGTGATCAGCAGCAGGGTTTTGCCAGCGGTGAGCTGATCGAGCAGGCGCACGATGCGGGCGCGCAAAATGCGATCCAGCCCGGTGGTGGGCTCGTCGGCCACCAAAAAGCCGGGGTTGCGCGCCGTGCCGCTGGCAATCAGCACGCGCCGGCACATGCCGCCGGACAGCTCGTGCGGAAAACGCGCCGCCGTGGAGGCAGGCAGGGCGACTTGCTGCAACTTCTCGGCTACCTGATGGCGCAAGTGGCGCAGCCCCCAAAGCGAAAGCGCAGGGTTGATTGCCTCGGCCAGTTGCACGCCGATGCGCAGCAAGGGGTTGAGGGCCGACAAGTGCTGTGGGATCAGGCCGATGGCACGGCCGCGCAGGGCGCTGATGGCGGCTTCGGGCAGATGCAGCACATCTTGCCCGTTCAGCAGAATGCGGCCGCTGCTGTGGGCGTTGGCGGGCAGCAGGCGAAACAGGGTTTGCGCCAGAACCGATTTGCCGCAGCCCGATTCGCCGATGATGGCCAGGCGTTGCCCCGCGCGGAGCTGCAAGTCCACCCCGTTGACGGCATGCACGCGGCCTGCGGGTGTGGCAAACCAGGTGTGCAAGTCGCTGATGTCGAGCAAGACGGGTGCGGGGGCTGGCACAGCCGGCTGGTGGCCTGGTTGGGTTTCTGCCTTTGCGATAGGGGCTGCCGCAGGCCCGGCATTGGTTGGGCATGGGCCGCCATCAGCCGTGGCGCAGGGCAGGGAATTGGCCGCGTGGTTCATTGCACCATCCCTTGCAGGCGGATCGGGTCGCTGACTTCCTTGAGCCAGGAACCCACGGTGTTGAAAGCGACCACGCTCAGGGCGATGGCCAGGCCTGGAAACAGCATGGTTTGCGGGGCCTGCTCCATGAAAGAGATGCTCGACTGGATCATCGCACCCCATTCGGCCGTGGGCGGCTGTGCGGCCAGGCCCAGAAAGCTCAGGCTGGTGATGTGCAGAATGGCCGAGCCAATATCCAGCGTGGCCAGCGCAAACACCGGCGTGATGACGTTGGGCAGCACGTGCTTGCGCATGATGTAGAGGGGGCCGCCGCCCATGAGCCTGGCGCCCTGAATGTAGGTTTGCTCTTTGACTTGCAGCGCCAGGCCGCGAATCATGCGGGCATAGCTCACCCACCAGCTCAGGCTCAGGGCGATGACCACGCTCATGGATGAAGGCCCCAGCACGCCGACCAGGGCGATGGCAAAAATCGTGCCCGGCAGGGCCAGCAGCAAGTCCACCACGCGCATGATGCATTGATCCACCATGCCGCCCAGAAAGCCCGCCAGCAGGCCGATGAACGTGCCCAGGCCAGCGCCGATGCACACGACCGCCACGGCCGTGATCAGCGAAGTGCGCGTGCCAAACACCACCCGCGAAAAAATGTCGCGCCCGTGGTTGTCGGTGCCGAACCAGTGGTTGCGGCTAAGCGGCGCCAGGCGTTGGCTCAAGTCCATGTGGTTGGGGTCTGCCGTGGCAAACACGCCGGGCAGCAGCGCCATGCATGCCAGCAACAGCAAAAACAGGCCGGCCAGGACCACGCCGGGGCGCAACGCAGCGGGCCGCCAGGCCGCAGGCCCAGCAGGCAGGGGCTGAGCGCCCGGCAGCTGCATGGCCGCGCCATGCCTCGGCTGGGTGGATGCAGGCGTTGGTGATGACTGATGCGATGGCAGGGGGGATGGGAGCACAGGGTCACTCATGGCTGGCCACTCCTGGCTTGATGCGCGGGTCGAGCAGCACGTAGAGCGTATCGACCGCGAAATTGACGGCCACGAAAAGGGTCGAGACGATCAGCACGAAACCGGCAATGACCGTGTAATCGCGGCTCAGCACCGAAGACATCATGAAGCTGCCAATGCCGGGCCAGCCAAAGATGTTTTCCACAATCACGGCGCCGCCCAGCAACGCGCCCAGATCCAGGCCCAGCTGCGTCAGAATGGGCAGCGAGGCATTGCGCAGGGCATGCCGCCAGACCACGGTGCGCGTGCCAACCCCGCGGGCATAGGCGGCGTTGATGTAGTCCTGCCCCAGGGCGTCGAGCATGGATTCGCGCGAAACGCGCAGCAGGCGGGCCACTTGGTGCAGGCCCAGTGCCAGCGTGGGCAGCACCAGGTTTTTGGCTTGCCCGTAGCCGTAGGAGGGCAGCCAGCCCAGGTGGATGCTGAACAACAGCACCAGCAGCAAGGCCAGCCAGAACGAGGGCACGGAGGCGCCAATGGCCGCCAGGGTGTTGCCCAGGCGATCCAGCCAGCTGTTTTTTTTCACTGCCGCCGCAATGCCCAGGGCCACGCCCACGCAAGCAGAAAAAGCCAGTGCGCTCAAGGCCAGCAGCACGGTGGCGGGGAAGCGGTCGATGAACTCTTCCCACACCGGATTGCCCGTGCGCAGCGAGGTGCCCAAGTCGCCCGCGAGCATATTGCTGATCCAGGCGCTGTATTGCTGCACGAAGGGCTGATCCAGCCCCTTGTCTGCCAGAAAAGCCAGCACCGCCTCGCGGCTGGGCTCATTGCCGGTTTCCGCAGTCAGGATGCGCTCGGCCGGGCTGCCGGGCGCAAAAAACATGATGGAAAAGGCAATGAGCGATGCCGCCAGCACCGTGAGCAAGGCCCACGGCGCACGGCGCAGCAGCATGGTGGGAAGCGCACCCAGCATGAGCAAATGCCCGGAAGGATCAGGGCTCGATGGCGATCATGCTCATGTCGATGGCATAGACCGAGGCCGGGAAGGTGAAGTTCTTGACCTTCTTGTTGTAGGCCACGATTTTTTCGATGTCGTACAGCGGGATCATGGCGTGCTCGCTTTGCAGCAGGGCATAGACCTTGGCGTAGTCTTCATCGGCATGGGTTTTGAGCGCGGCGTCGATCAGCCGATCCAGCTCGGCGCTGTGCAGCGATGCCACCCAGGATGACTTGGAATGGTATTTGCCAGTGAGCAACCATTCGGGCAGGCCCGGCACGCCATAACTGTGGTGCAGGTAGATGTCGTAGTTGCCCTTCTTGCCCTCTTCCCAGGCGGCGCCGCTTTCCATGGTCAGGATATTGACGTCCACGCCAATCTGCTTGTAGGCGTTTTGCAGATAAACGGCAATCGGCTCGGAATTGGCTTCGAAGCGCGGCACCAGGTATTTGAGACTGAGTTTCTTGCCGTCTTTTTCGCGTATGCCGTCGGCCCCCATTTTCCAGCCAGCCTCATCCAGCAGCTTCTTGGCCAGTTCCGGGTCGTATTTGTATTCCATGCCGGCCAGGCCCTTGGCGAAGGGGTAATGGGGCGGAATGATGGCCCAGGCGGGCGCTGCGGCATTGGCCAGCAGGCCCTTGACCATGGCAGTGCGATCCAGTGCGGCATTGAGGGCCTGGCGCACGCGGATATCGGCCGTGGGGCCTTGCTTGGTGTTCATCTCCACTACCTGGTAGCGGCCGTAGGAGCGTTTTTCCACGGTGAGTTTGGGGTCGTTCTGCATGGTGGGAACAGCCTCAAACGGAATGGTGGAGTGGTGATCGGCCGCGCCGATGATGTCCACGTCGCCTGCGCGCAGCGCCGCGACCGATGCCTGATCGTCGGGAATCACCTTGTAAACGATGCGGTCGATCAAGGGGCCTTGGCCTTCCTGGGCGTTGACGCGTTCCAGCTCGGCACTCAGCGCTTTGGCATAGGCCGTTACCTTGAACTTGCCAGTGCCTATCCAGGTTTGGGGCTTGATCTTGTCGGTTTCTGACCAGGCTGTTTCAAGCGATTGGGGGGAGGGCACAATGGCTTTGGAGTCAGAGGCCAGCGTTTTGGTGAACAAGGCGTCTGCAGCGTTCAGTTTGACCTCAATGGTTTTGCCATCAATCTCTTTGACAGAGGCAATCGCTTGGAAAGAGCTTTTTTGCGGGCCTTTTTGCAGCCAGTTAAAGAACCAGGCAGCCGTTTTGGCATCCCACTTGACGCCATCGTGGAACTCAATGCCATCGGCCAGGGTGAATGTGTAGGTGGTCTTGTCGGCAGACACATCCACTTTGCTCACAAGCCGACCCGGATGGGCGCTGCCTTGATCGTCCATTTGCAGGAAAGTGTCGAACACATTGCGCTTCATCTCCGAGCGGGAGTTGAAGTCTGCCGGGCCGCCAACAACCAGCGTTTGAATATCGCTGTTGGCTGTTTGGGCCGCGGCAGCAGAAGCGCCCGATGTGGCCTTGGATGCGTCTGGGCGCGAGCAGCCTGCCGCCAAAGTCAGGGCTGCGCATGCGCACAAAGTTGCCAACGAACGTTGTGCCAAAGGCGAACGGAGTGCTTGCTTCATGATTGATAGCTCCTTTGAAAAATCAAGGTTTTTGTTTGCGAGAGAACTACTTGCGATGCCGCCAGAAAACAGTGCCTGAAAGCAGCAAATCGGGCGGTTGCCTCAAAGTCATAGCGCGTTGCTTTGCCATGAAATGGCTGCTTCAAAAGCGCTTTGCCGGGCAGCCAAGCCGATTCAGGCGTGCCCGGCTGGTGCGTAAACCGGCGGCATGCTATCACATGAAAATTATCTTTTTTATGAATTAGATTGAAACTTGTTTTCAGTTTTGCTCGGCCAACAGCATCGTCTTTCATCGGTGAATGCAAAGACAATGCGCAATTCAGATAGCGCCTCATTTTCGAGGAGTGTGCTTCTACAATCGGCGGCATGACTACCGAAAAAAACACCCCAGAAGCATCCGTCAAACCCAGCAATTTTTTGCGCCAGATCATTGAATCTGATTTGCAAAAAGGCACCCATGCTCAGCGCCATTGGGGCGGCAGCCCGGGCGATGCGGCCCACCATCAGGCCGGCGCGTTGGATGTGGCCAGAATTCGCACGCGTTTTCCGCCTGAGCCCAATGGCTATTTGCACGTGGGCCATGCCAAAAGCATTTGCCTGAACTTTGGCCTGGCACAGGACTACGGCGGCATTTGCCATCTGCGCTTTGACGACACCAACCCCGAAAAAGAAAGCGTGGAATACGTCAACAGCATCACCGATTCGGTGCAATGGCTGGTGGGCAAAGCGTGGGAGCAAAATGGCTGCGAGCATCTGTACTACGCCAGCAATTATTTCGACTTCATGCACAGGGCGGCCGTACATTTGATCGAACAGGGCCTGGCCTATGTGGACGAGCAAACGCCCGAGCAAATGCGCGAGAACCGCGGTGACTTCGGCAAGCCGGGGGTGGATAGCCCATTCCGCAGCCGCAGCGTGGCCGAGAACCTGGCCCGCTTCGAAGAGATGCGCCAGGGCAAATTGGCCGATGGCGCGGCCGTGCTGCGCGCCAAGATCGATATGGCGCACCCCAACATCAATATGCGCGACCCGGCCATCTATCGCATTCGCCGCGCGCACCATCACAACACGGGCGATGCCTGGTGCATCTACCCCATGTACACCTTTGCGCACCCGATCGAAGATGCGCTGGAAAACATCACCCACAGCTTTTGCACGCTCGAATTCGAAGACCAGCGTCCGTTTTACGACTGGGTGACGGCGCATCTGGTGCAGGGTGGCTTGATTTCCGCACCGCCGCCGCAGCAGTACGAATTCGCTCGCCTCAACCTCACCTACGTCGTCACCAGCAAGCGCAAACTCAAGCTGCTGGTGGACGATGGCCATGTGGATGGTTGGGACGACCCGCGCATGCCCACCATCGTCGGGCTGCGCCGCCGTGGCTTCACGCCCGAATCGATACGCCTGTTTGCCGAACGCATCGGCGTGAGCAAGGCCGACAGTTGGATCGACTACAGCGTGCTGGAAGGGGCGCTGCGCGACACGCTTGACCCCATTGCGCCGCGTGCCATGGCCGTGCTGGATCCGATCAAGCTCACCATCACGAATTGGGATGAGATCATGGGCGCAGGGCAGCTCGATGAGTGCAAGGCGCCTGTGCACCCGCACCACCCCGAAATGGGCAGCCGCAATCTGCGCATGGGCAAGCATTTGTGGGTGGAGCGCGAAGACTTCATGGAAGTGCCCAGCAAAGGCTACTTTCGCCTCTACCCGCCGCACACCAACCCCAACACGGGCGAGGCCAAAGAGGGCAGTAAAGTGCGCCTGAAATACGGCCACGTGGTGCAATGCACGGGCTTTGAAAAAGACGCCAGCGGCCGGGTGACGGAAGTGCGGGTGCAGTTGATCCCCGACACCAAGAGCGGCACGCCGGGTGCGGATAGCATCAAGGTCAAGGGCGTGATCGGCTGGGTGGGCGCAGAAGACGGCGTGCAGGCCGAGGTGCGCCTCTACGACCGCCTGTTCACCGAAGCGCAGCCCGATGCGGGCGGCCGCGACTTTTTAACGGTCTTGAACCCCAACAGCTTGCGAATCGTGCAGGGCTGGGTGGAACCATCGGCCGCCCAGGCCGCGCCCGAAAGCCACTTCCAGTTCGAGCGTTTGGGCTATTTCGTCACCGACCAGAAACTGCACCAGCCGGGCAAGCCCGTATTCAACCGCATCACGGGCCTGCGTGACTCCTGGGGCAAATGATGCATGGCCCTTTTGTTCGCGCTGCCAATGCCAATGCCGTTTGGGGATGAGCGTCGTTTGGCAGTCAGGTGCTGAAAAGTATCTTTGACCTTTCAGCGGGCGAGCACGCCGCCCAGCGCCTATTGCCTCGGCCACAAAACAAAAGCCCCTGAATCATCTCAGGGGCTTTCTCATGGGGCGTGTTTCGCGTAGTAGCGGGCTTGCACTTGCACTTGCCGCAGACCTTGCAGATTGGTGCTGCGGCTTGTTGCCCGGCAGATGAAATTTGCAGCCATCTGCTCTTGCAATGGCTGCAACTGCCGCCACAGCCAATCGCCGTTCTTATCCGCAGTGCCGATCACAGCGCCAATTGTTGCCCAATCGCAGCACCAGCGCGGCCCATCGCAAAGCCAGTCAGCCGTGCGGAGGGGGTAAACGTGCAGGCGCACGGGGCGTGTGCGCCATTACCTTTCCAGCAGCATCAATACACACTGCCTGCACTGGCCCGCGCGATGATGCTGGAGGCATCACGCATCGGCTGGCGGCCACCGTTTTGCACCCAGTAGCGAATGGCTTCGGCGTCTTGCGCGCGGCGGTTGGTGGCAGACGAGTCGAGTAGCACGATGATGACGTTGCGCCCATCGATATTGCTTTGCATCACCACGCAGCGGCCCGCCTCGGAAATGAAGCCCGTTTTTTGCAGGCCGATGTTCCAGTCGGGGCTGTGGATGAGGCGGTTGGTATTGTTGAAGCGCATCATCTGCCCCTGCACGGCAAACTCCGCGCCGGGGTAGGTGGTGTAGTTGCGAATCAGCGGATAGCGGTAGGCGGCTTTCACCAGCATGGCCAGATCGTGCGCGCTGGACTGGTTGGCGCTGGACAGGCCAGTGGGCTCCACATAGCGCGTTTCGCGCATGCCCAGCATCAGGGCACGGCGGTTCATGGCGCGAATGGCCTCGCTCAAGCCGCCAGGGTAGGTGCGGCCCAGTGCATGGGCGGCACGGTTTTCGCTCGACATCAAGGCCAAGTGCAACAGTTCTTGCCGCGACAGGGTGGTGCCCACAGCCAAGCGCGAGCGGCTGCCTTTAAGGCGATCCACATCGTCTTCGGTGATGGTGATCATTTCGTCCATGGGCAGATTGGCGTCCATGGTGATGACGGCCGTCATCAGCTTGGTGATGGAGGCAATGGGCGAAACAAAATGCCCGTTTTTATTCACCAGCACCTGGCCCGTTTTCTGATCCATGGCAAAAGCCACGCTCGAATACAAATCAGGCCCGAAATTGCCGCGTGGCGTGCTCAGGCCTTGAATCTGCCCCAGGCTGCTGCGCGAAGGCACCGAAACGCGGATGATGGGCGAGGTGTTTTCGGGCTTGTGCGTGGGCGCTGCGTTTGCTGTTGGCGTGCTGGGCGCAGCAAGAGCTGTGGCAGCAGCCACATTGGTGGCTCGGCTGGCAACAGTTGAGATGGCATGCGGCGCGGGGTTGCTGGGCGCGGCAGTTGGTTGGTGTGCCGATGTTGTTGCCGCAGCCAACTCGGCTTGCTTGGCATCCAGCAGGGCTTGCAGCGGATCAGGCTGTGTGGGCGCAGCAATTGTGGGGGCTGCCAGCGCAGGGTTGCTGGATGAGCTGCTTGCATGGATGACGGCGGGCACTGCGGGGGCTTGGGCCATCTGAATGGGCGGTGCTGCCATGCCCGCGTTTGTGGCAGAGGCAGCCACGGACGGCGAGACAAGCGTTGCAGCATGCGCTGCTGTTGTGGATGCAAGCGTGCTGGCGGTGTTGACGACGGGCGCTTGCAAGGCCAGCAGGTCTTCTTGCTGGGTGGGACTGATGGCGGCTTGCGTTGTTGCAGCAGGGCTGCGGTGTGCCAGCTTCGCTTCGCCAGAAGCGGCTTGGGGGGCAGGGCGCTGCGCAGCTTTTGGGGTAGTGGCCAAGCGCAGGGCGCGTGCCTGTTCTTGTTTTTCTTGCCGTTCGGCTTTTGCAGCCAATTGGGCCTGGGCGGTGAGCCGGGCCAGTTGCTGCTTTTGGATTTTGCTCAACTGGCGGCCTTTGCCCTTGGCTTGCAGGGCGGCGATTTGCTGGCGCAAGTCTCTGGCCGAAGGCGTTGGGTTTGCTGCAGCCCCTTTGCCATGCTTTTTGCCGTGGGTGGCTGCGACGGTGCTTTCGGCTGCCAGTTTGTCTGCCAGCTTGTGCTTGCGGCCTGCTTTGCCAGCGGCAACGGCTTTGGCTGTGCGGGTGTCGTTGCGTTTGCTTGAGGCGACAGCCGGGCTTTTGCTGCCGGTTTTTTTGTCGGCCGCTTTGGCGGTGGTTTTGCTGCCGCTACTTTTGCCGGTATTTTTAATGGCTTGCGGCTTGGCGGCTTTGTTGGCCGGGGTTTTGGCTGCGGACTTGCCCGCTGCGCTGTTTTTGGCGGGTTTGGCCCAAGTGGGAGTTGCCATGCCCGCTGCCACCAGGGCACACACCAAAGCAATCTGCCCGGATGTGCGGCGCATTTTCTGCATCAGGGAAGCGGGCGCTGCCGCATGCGATGGGGTGTGAAAGATGCTGGAAAACATGATGAAGCCCTTTGATACAAATCGCCACAAGTCACTGTAAGAGAGTTTAACCCGATTAAAAACTTATTGGTATATCAAACACTTGGATTCGATACTTCAATTGCCCACTAAATTGTAAAAAAGCGAGAACAGGAGCTTGCACAAATCTGAATCGGGTCGAAATCCAGTGCAAACAGTGATTTTGTAACTTTCAAGAAACAGGTGTTGGGGCAACTTTTTGCCGTTCTTCCATTTCACGAAGCATGCTTTGGGCGGGGCAAGGCATGTGTTGCGCGGCAGGTTGTGATCGGCATGGCACGATCCGTTCATTCATATGCTGCTGTGGCGCTGCCGTGCTTGGGCCGAAAGCAGAAAAAGCAAAAACCGTACCAAGGCTGCCAAAAGAATGTGTCTGGAATGAGCATGTGCCATGCCAATGGCCTGTTGCACATGGGGGCGGCAACAGGCTGGTGGCTGAATCTTTGTGTACGGCGTGTGGGGCGTGTTCGTGGCGCTGGTGCAAACCACTGGCGCTGTACCGCTTGTGTTGCGCGTGTTTATTCAAAGGCGCAAGCTTGCGGCGTTGCAAGCAGCCATTGAATGCTTGTAGAAAATGTGTGTCAGGCCGTCGTGCTTGCGCTTTGTATGCGGTCTTCAACCCTTTGGAGCCTGTGTTCAATACCTTCTCACGGGCGTTTGAACGACGGAGGCGGGCAGTCTGCTTTGTTGCAGATCTTGTCAATCATCTTGCACATGTCGCACAGGCCATGCACTTCGCCATGCACAAAGATGGGTGCCTTGTTATCCCGTCCCTCTCCATCTCTTATCACCTTGCGTTGAGATTTTGAACAGGTTCTTCGCGATCACAGGTTTGAATCAATGGCTTGGCACCCTCTTCGTACCTGTCGCCCAAAGTGCAATCAATGGCGATGAAGGGGAGTGCAAGAAGGGCGTAACAAGGGCACTACAAGGCCGCAGCAGCGTCACAGCGCCTGGGTCAGCTCGGGCAGGGCGCTTTCCAGGTCGGCCTCCAGGAAGTAATCGGCCACGCTGGCAATGGGGGCTTCGGGGTCTTTGTTGATGGCGACGATGACTTTGCTGTCTTTCATGCCGGCCAGATGCTGAATGGCGCCGCTGATGCCGCAGGCGATGTACAGATCGGGGGCCACGACCTTGCCCGTTTGCCCCACCTGCAAGGCGTTGGGGGCGTAGCCCGCATCCACGGCGGCACGGCTTGCGCCGATGGCGGCATTGAGCTTGTCAGCCAGCGGCGTGATCAGTGCATGGAAGGCTTCGGCGCTGCCCAGGCCGCGGCCGCCAGATACCACCACGCGCGCGGCGGTGAGCTCCGGCCGGTCGGATTTGGCTTCTTCTCGGCTGACGAAGGCCGAGCAACCCGCATCGGCCACTGCCGCCACGTTTTCGATGGCAGCGGCGCCACTCGTGGCGGCCGCGGCATCGAAACTGGTGGTGCGCACGGTCAGCACCAGGATGGCGTCGCTGCTTTGCACGGTGGCAAAGGCATTGCCAGCATAGATGGGACGCTCGAAGGTGTTGGGGTTGACGATGCGCGTGATTTCGCTGATCTGCGCCACGTCCAGCTTGGCGGCAACGCGGGGCGCGGTGTTTTTGCCGCAAGCCGTGGCAGCAAACACGATGTGGCTGTAAGCGGGCGCCAGGGCCAGCACCTGGGCGGCCAGATTTTCGGCCAGTGCTTCGGCCAGCGCCGGGCCATCGGCGTGCAGCACTTTCGCCACGCCAGCCACTTGGGCGGCGGCTTGGGCCACGGCTGCGGCCTGGTGGCCTGCCACCAGCACGTGCACCTCCCCCCCGCATTGCGCAGCGGCCGTGATGGCATGGCGTGTGGCGGGCAGCAGCTGCTGGTTGTCGTGTTCGGCAATGAGCAAAGCCGTCATGGCGGTTCTCCAAAACAATGCGGTGCAAGTGGCTGGGGCAAGGCCCTGCCGCCCGTGGGTGGTTCAGGTACGGGCGATGTCGTCATGTGTGAGGCGGCGGCTGTGCCTGCGGGTGCGAGGCATGCGCTGTGCGCCTCTTTCAATGCGAGTCGGCTCCAAGCGGTGCGGGCCGGGCGTAAACCGAGCGTAAAGGCAAACGGCGATTATGGCTGATGTGTGGCTCCTTGCCAGAGCCCATGCTGGCTGGATGGGGCCCCTTGGCGGGTACGGACTTGGCTTGAAGCCGGACGCTGATCAGGCTGCCAGCAGGCCGATTGCCCCCGATAGGCCGTTTGTTAAAATGAAAATCTGGCAAGCATTTCACAAGTCATGACATAACGGCATGGCCGTGAATTGATTTGATTCAACGAGGACTCTCAGAGCCTGTTCACAATCTCCTCACGGGCGCTTGAATACGGAGTCCGGGCGGTCTGCTGCGTTGCAAATCTCGTCCATAGCACGGGCTATGCCTTATGCCCTTCGATTTGCGCCTTGCATCCCATCCCCCCTATCCAATCGCCTCGCGTTGAGATCGTGAACAGGTCCTTAAAGAAAGGAAAGCATTTGTCTGAGCAAAAAAACCAATCGCAACGTGCTGGTCATCTCAATACAGCGGTCTTTTATGCCTCGTCTGCACTGATTTTTTCAATCATCCTGTTTGCGGTGATTGCGCCTGAAATGGCCGATCGCTCGTTCAAGGCCGTTCAGGCGCAAATCGTGGCGAATGGCAGCTGGTATTACGTTTTAACGGTTGCCATTATTTTGCTGACGGTTATTTATCTGGGTATTTCCCGCTATGGAAATATTCGCCTGGGGCCGGATCACTCCAAGCCTGATTACAGCGATGTGTCCTGGTTTGCCATGCTTTTTTCGGCGGGCATGGGCATTGGCCTGATGTTTTTCGGCGTGGCGGAGCCTGTCATGCATTTTCTTTCGCCGCCCGTGGGCGAGGGTGGCACCACCCAGGCCGCACGCGAGGCGATGAAGCTGACCTTTTTCCACTGGGGCCTGCACGCCTGGGCGGTTTATGCCATTGTGGCTTTGATTCTGGCTTTTTTCAGCTATCGGCACAATCTGCCTTTGACTTTGCGTTCCGCGCTTTATCCCCTGATCGGCAATAAAATCAACGGCCCCATCGGGCATGCCGTGGATGTATTTGCCGTGGTGGGCACCCTGTTTGGCGTGGCCACCTCTTTAGGCTATGGCGTATTGCAGGTCAATGCCGGCTTGAATCATCTGTTTCCGGCCATTTCCGTGTCCACCACAACACAAATCATCTTGATTGTGGCGATCACGGCGCTGGCAACGCTTTCCGTGGCGTCTGGTCTGGATAAAGGGGTGAAACTCCTGTCGGAATTGAATCTGGGTTTGGCGGCGATTTTGCTGGTATTTGTTTTGCTGGCAGGCTCAACGGTATTTCTGCTGCAGGCCTTTGTGCAAAACATCGGTTTTTATGCTTCCAATATCGTCAATATGACGTTCAATCTGTTTGCCTACCAAAAAACGGATTGGATTGGCGGCTGGACCATTCTTTACTGGGGCTGGTGGCTGAGCTGGGCGCCTTTCGTGGGCCTGTTCATTGCACGCGTATCGCGTGGCCGCACGATTCGGCAATTCGTGATTGGTGTTTTGCTGGTGCCTACCGGTTTTACCTTCATGTGGATGACGTTTTTCGGCAATTCGGCCATCGACATGATTCTGGGGCAGGGCATCGCGTCCTTGGGTGAAATCGTTTCAAAAGACGTTTCGTTGGCCCTGTTTGCCTTTTTGGAGCATTTGCCATTCTCCGGCCTGTTTACCTATGTGGCCTTGTTCATGGTGGTGGTGTTTTTCGTCACCTCGGCCGATTCGGGGGCTCTGGTGATGGACATGCTGTGCTCGCATGGCGAAACCAATAAACATACGGGCTTTCGCATTTACTGGGCCGTGGGCTCGGGCATTGTGGCGATCGTGCTGCTGCTGGCCGGCGGCCTGGGGGCCTTGCAAACCATGGCCATTGCCAGCGCCTTGCCGTTCGTGACTGTGCTGATGGTGGCGATGTATGGCTTGTTCAAGGCCCTGAATGTGGACATGCAAAAGCAACTGGTGCAGCAAGTGGCCACGCCCACCCCTGCGCCCATGCTGCGCAGCAAGGGGGCATGGCGCGAGCGTTTGCAGGTCATCATGGACTTTCCCGATCAGAAAACCGTTTACCGCTTTGTGGACACGGTGGTGCTGGAAGCCTGCACGGAAGTGGTGGAAGAACTGCGCAGCCTGGGCGTTGGCGCGAACGTGAGCCAGCCCGAGCCGGGCCAGGTCATCTTCAGCACCAACCACGAGGACGAAATCGACTTCACCTACCAGGTGGTGGCGTCGGCCCACGTGCAGCCCGCCTTTGTGCAGGGAGGCAGCGAGCCGCAGGCCAGCAGCCAAGAACAGACCTACTACCGCGCCGAAGTGCATCTGAGCGAAGGCGGGCAGGATTACGACATCATGGGCTGGAGCAAAGAGGGCGTGATCAACGACATCATCGACCAGTACCACAAGCACATGCACTTCTTGCATCGCTTGCGTTGAGCTCGGCCATAGGCAGCTTGTTTTCTCAAGCAAGCCGAAACGAAAGAGGGAGCGTGCTTGGCTCCCTCTTTTTTTGAAATGTGCTGCCCAAGCCAGTGTCAATTCTGGGAACCTGTTCAACGCTCCCCTGCGGGCGCTTTGAACAGGTTCTGAGAGATGGGCTGTGAAGGAGATGGCCTGGGCGTCACTGTGGGCGGTTGAAAATCGCTGCAAATGCCGACGATCAGGGAGCTCGTGCCCAGGACTTCCGCCAGACATTGGTACGTGGCGCACGGTGCGAACTGTGCTCAAGATGATCGGGTGGTTGCAGAGCAAGTGCGCAATGGGCATGCCGTGTTTGATGGCATCGGAGGCTCGAGGCGAGCCCAACAACTATGTTCGCCCGTGTGCACTTTGAGAGTCTGTGGGCTGCGCGGATTGGCTGCAAAACCGTGATCCAAACAAAAAAGCCCTTGCCAAAAGACAAGGGCTGATCGCCTGTGTGGCGGAGAGG
>JAUMWT010000072.1 GCA_030529505.1 Allobrachymonas sp.
TGCGGGCCTGCTCCAGAATGGGAAGGATCTGTTTGAACTGCTCACGGCTGATGTCACTGGGGTAGGTTCTTTGGCGCATGGCCTCAGTATGCACGCAGCAAAAGATCGTGAACAGGCTATAAGGGAGCAAACGGTTAAGCAGTCGCGGCAACAGATTGGACATTCAGCAAAAACAGGGAGCAAAAAACAAGGGGGCCAAAGGCCCCCTTGCTGGTTTTTTAACTGGAATGATGAATGGGTAGGCAGTGAGTTGCCTCCTTGTTGCTCGCAGCGGCTCGCTGTTGATGCCAGCCATCCATTCATCGTTGCAATGTTGTGAAGTAGCTCGGCAGCTGCTGGACTGGCCACCTGGCCCACAAGCCGTCTGCCGCTCAGTGACTGCTCAGCTTGGCCTTGGTGATTTTGCTGGCCCCGGCTTTTTTGCCAGCCTTGGCGGGCTGCTTGTATAGCGCCACGCGCTGGATGCCCGAGATGCCCAGTTCGCGGGCCGCGGCACGGCTCAAGTCGATGATGCGGCCCTTGATGTAAGGGCCACGGTCGTTGATGCGCACGGTCACCGTTTTGCCGGTGGCCGTGTTTTTGACCAGCACCATCGTGCCAAAGGGCAGGGTGCGGTGTGCGGCCGTGAGGGCATTCATGTTGTAGCGCTCGCCATTGGCGGTGAGGCGGTTGTGAAAGCCCGGTCCATACCACGAGGCAATGCCTTGCTGGAACGAGGCTTGCTCCGACGCTTCACTGGCCATGTGCAGAGCCGTGGGCTTGCCCAGCGTGGTCTGCTCAACGGTGTTGGCCAGTGTGGTGGCCCGCTTGGCCTTGTGCGAAAAATCCACTCCTGTTGCAATGGATGCGATGGGGTCGTTGGCGGCAGCGGTCTGGCTGGGGGCGGGGTTGGCAACGGCACAACTGTAGGTGGCCAGAGACAAGCCCAAGCCCAGCAGATTGCGCGTGCCAGCTCTAATAGTCGATTTTGGAATAAGGTTCAAGTTTTTCATGGCGCAGCAGAATAACCGGAGCAGAAAAGGACAGGCAAGTTTTTTGATTGTTTTACGCAACAAAAAAGCACAACAAACTGTACGCAAGAGCAGAAGCGTTGTTTTTTGGTGAAATGCGCTTGTTTTTTCTTGACTGTGTTTCAAGAGAAAGATCGGTCGTTGGGCCCTTGCATGGAAGGGCTGGCACTCGTGTGGCTTGCAAGGGTGCGTTGAACCCAGGCTGGGCTGGACAGGCTTTCAGGCTCCATAATCACGGCTTTTTCCAGGCTGTGCCTTTTACGAATCCTTCGCCCGGCATGCTCAAAAACCGCTTTTCGCATCCTTCGGCCATCGTTGTCATGGCCTTCATGGGGATGATCATTCTTTCCACGGCCGTGCTGATGCTGCCGGTTGCACGTGCAGATCGCTCCGTGCCGGCCGATTGGCTGGTGGCCTTGTTCACTGCGGTATCGGCCGTGTGCGTGAATGGACTGAGCATTGTGGATACCGGTACGTACTGGAGCCCCTTTGGGCACGTGGCCTTGATGGTGATGTTCCAGATCGGTGGCTTCGGCATGATGGTGTCGGCTACGCTCATGGGCTTGTGGGCAGCGCGCTCCTTGAAGCTGCGTATGCGCGTGCTCTTGCAGTCCGAAACGCGGGCTTTGTCGCTGGGCGATGTGCGGGGCGTGCTGGCCGCTGCGCTGATTGCAACGCTGGTGATCGAGCTGTTGGTCGCGCTCTGGATCGCCTTGCGCCTTGCGCTGGCTTATGGCAAAGCTTGGGGCGAGGCGTTGTGGCTGGGACTGTTTCACGCCGTCTCGGGCTTCAACAATGCGGGCTTTGCCTTGTTCCCGGATGGTGTGGCGGGGTTTGCAGGCGATTTCTGGATTTTGCTTCCGGTCATGCTGAGCATCGTGATTGGCGGCCTGGGTTTTCCGGTGCTTTACGAGCTGTGGCAGCGCCTGCGCATGGTGTTGGCCAGGGGGGGGGTGCCGCGCATGAGCATTCATGCGCACATCACTTTGTTGATGTCTTTGGCGCTGTTGTTGCTGGGCGTAGCGGGCATTCTGGCTTTCGAGTGGAACAACAGCCGCACGCTGGCGCCGCTGTCGTGGAGTGAAAAGTGGCAGGCTGCTTTGTTCACTTCAGTGGCGGCACGCACGGCGGGCTTCAATGTGCTGGATTTGGGCAGCCTGCAAACGGAATCGTATGTGCTGCACTATTTGCTGATGTTCGTTGGGGCGGGCAGCTCGGGTACGGGGGGTGGCATCAAGGTGACGACGGTGGGGGTTTTGCTGGCGGCGGTGTGGAGCGAACTGCGCGGCTATCCCGATGCGGAATTTGCCGGGCGGCGCATTCACACCACGGTGCTGCGCCAGGCTCTGACCCTGCTGGTGCTGGCCAGTGGCATGGTGGTGCTGGCCAGCCTGGTGATCATGCCGATGGTGGACTTGCCTTACGAGCGCATCATGTTCGAGATTCTTTCGGCCTTCAGCACCACAGGCGCTTCTACGGGCATCACGGCACAATTGCCCGTGGCCGTGAAGCTGATTCTGATTGCGCTGATGTTCATTGGGCGCGTGGGCGTTGTGACCCTGTGCGTGGCTCTGGCGGCCAAGCCTTATCGGGCCAGCTATCGTTATCCGGAGGAAAAGCCAATTGTTGGGTAAGTTTTTCAATGCCTTCAATGGCAAAAAGCGTTTTGCGCTTGGCCATGAGTCCGATTCCATCATGGTGATTGGCTTGGGGCGGTTTGGCACGGCAGTGGCCCGTTCGCTGGTGGAGTTGGGGCATCAAGTGCTGGCGGTGGACATCAACGCCGAGCGCGTGCAGAGTCTGGCCGATGAGCTGCCGCACGTGGTGCAGGCCGACAGCAGCGATTCGGAACTGCTCAAGCAGTTGAGCGTGCTGGATTTTGCGCATGTGGTGGTGGCCATTGGTCACGATATGGAAGCCAGCGTGCTCACCACCCTGAACCTGAATCAGCTGGGGGTGCGCGATATCTGGGTCAAGGCCCATTCCGAGGCGCATGGCCGCATCGTCAAGCGCCTGGGGGCGCACCACGTGATCTTTCCGGAACGCGACATGGGCGTGCGTGTGGCGCATCTGGTCACGGGCAAGATGATCGATTTCGTGGAGTTTGTGGATGGCTTTGCCATTGCCAAAACCGGCACGCCGCGCGAGCTTTGCCAGCAAAGCCTGGCGCAGGCCAATGTGCGCTCGCGCTTCAATGTCACCATCATGGGCGTCAAGCGCGCTGACATGGAGTTCATCGTTGCGCAGCCGGATACGGTTTTGCTGCCCGATGACATCCTGATCGTGGCGGGCAAGACGCCTGATGTCGAAGCCTTTGCCGAGCAGGCGATTCTTTCGCCGCAACTGGCCAAGGCGCTGGCCCGAGAGCCTGTTCTGTAGCCCCGTGCGCCATTCGGGCAGCGAATCGACGCAGCAAATGAATAGGGAAATAGGGCGGGTGGGCAAAAGGCTTAATCACACAACTCGTGCTGCCTGAACACCTCGCGCCAGGCGGCGAGTTTGCGTTCCAGGCTCCAGCTGGCATTGGCCGGGCTGGTGGAAGGCAGGCGATGCACTGCCACTCCCAGCGCAGCGGTGTGCTGGCGGTGTTTCCAGCTTTCGCCGCCGTTGTGGGCAATGGCCAGCAGCTGCGGGCATTGTTTGCGCAGCGCCGCCAAATCATTGACTTGGGCATTGCAAATGGCGCTGTCGAGGCTGCCTTGGCGCTCGCAATGGGCGTACACATCCCAAATGCCCAAGCCGTGCTGCAAGGCGGCCGCACAGCGTTCGGCATAGGGCAGGGCGGGCAAATCCATGTGCCAAAGCAGGCCCAGAATGTGCCAGAACTGGTTTTGCGGGTGGGCGTAGTACTGCTGCATTTGCAGCGAACGCACGCCCGGAAAACTGCCCAGCACCAGCAGGCGGGTATCGGCATTGCAGATGGGGGCCAGGCCAGTGAGTTGTGGGGCTGCAGCTGGTGGGGCGGGCATGGCAAGCGGCGGGGCAAGGGTTGGTGGCGGGAACGGGGGCAGGGGCAGCGGCGATGGCAGAAGCTGCAGCCGTGGCAGAGTCGGAGGGCAGCTTTGCGCCTGGCCGTTGCACATGGGGTGGGTGGTGTGGCCCTTGCCTTTACTCTTGCCAATGCTCGGCCACCCAGGTGGCCGGCTCAATGTGGCGAAAGCGCCGGTTGCGCCGTCCGGCCAGGGCGTCTGGCGGATTGCATTCACCGTGAAAGATCACGACGCGCGCATTGGGCGGTACGAAAGGCGCTTTCCAGTAATTGCTGGGCCAGGCGGGGATGCAGTGGTATTTGAAGCTGGGGCACCAGTCGGCTGGCCAGTAGGCGAGCTTGCCCTGCTTGTGCAAAAAGTCCGACAGATAGGCTTGCTCGTTGCGAAACTGCTGGCGGATTTCTGCAAAGTGGGCGCGAAAG
>JAUMWT010000073.1 GCA_030529505.1 Allobrachymonas sp.
TCAAATCCGTTGTTTGATGTTGTGGCTCAATATCTCATGACGACGATATCTAGAGTCTGTTCACGATCTCAACGCGAGGCGATTGGATATGGGGCGGGGCGGGCGTAAGGCGTACATCAAAGCACATGAGCGAATGGCATAGCCCGTGCTATGGGCAAGATTTGCAACGTAGCAGACCGCCAGCTTCCGTTTTCAAGTGCCCGTGAGGGGATCGTGAACAGGTTCTTGGGGACTCTGTCACGGATCAACGCAACAAGGGCCTGAGTTGTGGCCAGACGTTTTCCAGCATCTGGGGTTGGGCCTGGGCGTTGGGGTGGATGCGGTCAGCCTGGAACCAGCGCAGGCTGTCGGGTGCGTCGGCCAGGCCTTTGAGCAAGAAAGGCACCAGTGCGGTTTTTTGGCTTTGGCTGATGTCGGCAAAGGCTTTGGCAAAGTCGGCGGTGTATTGCGGGCCGTAGTTGGGCGGGATTTGCATGCCCAGCAGCAGCACTTGGGCCTTGGCCTGTTGCGCGGCGCTGACCATGGCGGCGAGGTTGGCGCGGGTTTGCTGCAGAGGCAGGCCACGCAGGGCGTCGTTGGCGCCCAGCTCCAGCACCACGACTTGCGGCTGGTGCTGTTTGAGCAGTTGCGGCAGGCGAGCGCGGCCGCCGGAAGTGGTGTCGCCGCTGATGCTGGCATTGATGACTTGGTAGGGCTTTTTCTCGGCGTCCAGCCGCTTTTGCAGCAGCGCCACCCAGCCGCTGCCGCGCGGCAGACCGTATTCGGCGCTGATGGAGTCGCCCACCACCAGAATGCGCGCGGGTTGCGGTGCGGCTGCTTGCGCCGCTTGTGCCACCAGCATCCACAGGGGCAGGCAGATCAAGGCCAAACGCAGAGCCTTGTTCAGTGCGGCCCGGCGTACTTTCCGGCACAGGGTGGTTTGGCGATGCAATGCAGCACCAGGCCCTGCGGCGTGCTTGTTTATGTGACACAGGGACGACGGAGGTGTAGCGTGATGGAGGGCGCTTTGAGCGGTGAAAGGGCGTGCCTTGTTGTGCAAAAAGCCGTGCAGGCGCGCCAGGCCGGCTGCTATAAAGCGGGTTTGCATTGATTCGGGATCCTTGTCGTTTATGTTTATCCAGCGCGCAGAAGAGGCGGCTGCCAGCCAGATGCTGGTGGTTGAACATGTTTTCAAGACGGTGCCGGCAGCCAGTGGCGAACTGGAAATTTTGCATGACATCGATTTTGCGCTGCCTGCGGGCAGCACCACGGCCATTGTGGGGGCGTCCGGCTCGGGCAAGAGCACGCTGCTTGCCATCATGGCCGGGCTGGATGTGCCCAGCCGGGGCACGGTGCGCGTGGCAGGCACCGATCTGTTTGCGCTGGATGAAGACGCGCGTGCCGCCGTGCGCGGGCAGAAGATGGGCTTTGTGTTTCAGAACTTTCAGTTGCTGCCCAACCTCACTGCGCTTGAAAACGTGATGCTGCCGCTGGAGCTGGCGGGCCGCAGCGATGCCCGCGCTAGTGCGCAAGCCATGCTGGAACAGGTGGGCCTGGGCGCGCGCCTGCGGCATTACCCCAAGGTGCTGTCGGGCGGCGAGCAGCAGCGCGTGGCCCTGGCGCGGGCCTTTGTGATGCAGCCTGCCGTGCTGCTGGCCGACGAGCCCACGGGCAGCCTGGACTTTGCCACCGGGCAAGAGGTGATTGCGCAGATGTTTGCCTTGAACCAGGCGCTGGGCAGCACCCTGGTGCTGGTCACGCACGACACCGGCCTGGCCCGTCAATGCCAGCGGCAGCTGACCCTGCAAGCCGGGCGCTTGGTGCAGAGCTGAAACAGCTCGGGGGTTGGCCGTTTCACAAGGCCTGCACTGATTGCTCGGGCCGGAAATAGGTAGGCATGTTGCGCTGCCCGTGCCCGCCATGCGGTGCCGTTTCTGTTTATGCCTTTTCTCTTGGGACTCATCCAAAGACAGTCTGCACTGGCACAAAGGCTTGTTGGTGATGCTGTGACCAGATAACAGGCGGCAGCTTCGCTTGCATCGCAAGATCTTGAACAGATGATGTGCCGCTCACTTATTGCTGTGCTGGGCGGAAGTGGCCGTGGGGGCGGGCTGGTGTGGAGTCATCGGCGGGAAGGCAGGAACCATTGGAAAGACTGCTTGATGCCGTCTGCAACTTCAAGACGTTGAACCAATCTTCAGCAGCAAAGTCGATGAGCGCATCGTGCAGACATGCAGATGACTGGCATTGAATCAGGCCAAGCTTCTTGTTGCCGTTCGTTAGCTTGCAGCCAGTAAAAGCAAGCATGTGTTAAGCGCTGTGTGCTGCGCATGTTTTTGCCTGTTTTGAAATATGAATGCGCGCAAGCTTTTGGAATTTTTTGTAATGCTGGCGCGCATTTGCTTGATTCATCCATTTCGCTTTTCTAGACTGAAACCCGTATGCATCGTGCATGCAATGTGTGAAATCAACTGACATCGGAAAGGATGAATCACCATGAAAAAGATCGCTATTGCTCTGCTCGCTTCGGGTTTTGCTGCCGCTGCTTTGGCTGCGCCGCCGGCGGCTGAAACGGCTCCTGCTCATGAGATGACGCCTGCCACAAGCACGACGCCGGCCCCTGCCAAAAAAGAGGCTGTCAAAAAAATGTGGCCGAAGAAAAAGGTCGGCACAAACAAGGCGGAGCCAACGGCCAAAGGTGCGGATGCCACGGCTGAACCAGCCAAAATGCCGGCCAGTGCGGCCAGCTACTGAACGGTGAGCGTGGGAGCCGAGGGCTGAGTCGGACAGGCTTGGCCTGTGTTTGGCACGGCACTCTGCTCTTTTCATGAGGCTTACGCGATGATGGGCGCCCCTGTTGCTTGGGGCGCCCATTTTGTTTTGCCTTGAGCCGTGTGTTGATCGGTTGCGCAAAAGGAAGCAGGCTTCTCCTCTCTGTGCCTGCCCGCTGATTGGAACGATGCAGATGCTTAAGCTTTGTGCGCCGCTTCTTGTGCCGCTTGCCGCAGCGAGCGCGGCTTGAGCAGGCTCACGCGATCACGGATGGCGCCGATGTGATCGGGCGTGGTGCCGCAGCAGCCGCCCACGATGTTGACCAGCCCTTCGGCGGCAAATTCGTGCACCAGGCGGCTGGTGACTTCGGGCGTTTCGTCAAAGCCGGTTTCGCTCATCGGGTTGGGCAGGCCGGCGTTGGGGTAGCAGCTGATGAAGGTGTCGCCTGCCACCTGGTTGAGTTCTTGAACGTAGGGGCGCATCAAGGCCGCGCCTAAAGCGCAGTTCAGGCCAATGGACAGGGGCTGGGCATGGCGCACGCTGTACCAGAAGGCCGTAACGGTTTGGCCCGAGAGCACGCGGCCCGAGGCGTCGGTGACGGTGCCGCTGATCATGAGGGGCAGGCGCTCGCCCGTTTGGGCAAAGGCCTCTTCAATGGCAAAGAGGGCGGCCTTGGCGTTGAGGGTGTCGAAAATGGTTTCGACCAGCAGCACGTCGGCCCCGCCCTCGATCAGGCCCAGGGCCTGCTCCAGATAGGCGGAGCGCAATTGCTCGAAAGTGATGTTGCGCGCACCGGGGTCGTTCACATCGGGGCTGATGCTGGCCGTTTTGGGCGTGGGGCCCAGTGCGCCCGCCGCAAAGCGGGGGTGATCGGGCGTGGAAGCAGCATCGCAAGCTGCACGCGCCAGGCGGGCCGAGGCCACATTCATCTCATAGGCCAGGTCGGCCATGTCGTAGTCGGCCTGGGCGATGGAGGTGGCGCCGAAGGTGTTGGTTTCGATCAGGTCGGCGCCGCAGCTCAGGTATTGATCGTGAATGGCGCGGATGACGTCGGGGCGCGTGAGCGAGAGCAGTTCGTTATTGCCTTTGACGTCGAGGTGAAAGTCCTTGAAGCGTTCAAATACCGTGGGGTCGGCCGCGTAACCGGCGCCGCGGTATTGCTCCTCGGTGAGTTTGAAGCGTTGGATCATCGTGCCCATGGCGCCATCCAGAATCACGAGGCGTTGCTGGAGGATGCTTGGCAGGGCTTGGGCGCGGGTGTAGGGGGGAAGGGCGTTCATGGCCAGTGATGGTTGCAGAGGTGAGAGGTAAGGGCTCGGTAGAGGGGTAGCAAACACCTGTCTGACTGCCGAGAAAGCCGCTAGTGTAGGACGCTTGGGTAATCGAGGGGCGGGTACGGATATGGCGCGGATGGATTGGCTTGCATGTGATTTTTCTCAGAACCTGTTCACGATCTTTTGAGGACAAGAGCCAGAAAAGCAAGGTGGATGAACTGCAAGCTGGTGTTCACAAGCCTCTCGCAGTTCTTCCACAGCCTTCTGCTCTTCTCCAGCCAGGCAAAGCTGCGCTCAACAATCCAGCGCTTGGGCATCACCTTGAACCTGTGCAACTCACTGCGCTTGGCCATCTGCACCTGGACGTGCTCGCCCAGAATGTC
>JAUMWT010000074.1 GCA_030529505.1 Allobrachymonas sp.
GCGCGCTGGTCGCCCATCAACAAGGCGGCCACGATGCCGGCGGCGCGTTCGGCAGCGTGTTCGGCCTCACGCACGGTTGTGCGTTCCTCGGCTGCGCGGCTTTGGGGTGCCGGGGCGGCTGCTTGAATGCTGGCGGACGAGAGGTTGGCGGATGAGGAGTTGGCCGACCGGGTGACGGCGGCCGGTGCGCTTGCAAATGCAGCGCTGGGGGCAGCCGGGGGTGATGGGGCCTGTTGTGGCTGTTGCGGCGGTTGCGGCAGCAGGGCCTGGTACACCGCTTCACGCGCATGCAGGCGCGCGCGGTCGCGCCAAACGCGCAGGTTCAAGGGGTGGGCCTGGCCGATCTTTTCAGGCGCAGGGCGTTGGCCGCCCATGCGCACATAGCCCGTGGCGCCCAGACCCTGTTCCCACAGCCAGCGTTCGTAATCAAAGCCGAAAGGATTGCGGCTGCCGTGTGGCTGCTTGAGCCGCACGGTCATCTGCCAACGCTCGCCGGGCTGCACACACGGCGTGCAGCGATGGGTGCTGGGCGAGGATGAGGGGAATGAGGGCGCTGTGCCCGGCGGGCGTTCGGGCGATGCGGCTGCATGGCTCGCCTCAGGGGTGGCCGTGTCAGGGGCCGGGCTGGCTGCGTGGCTTGCATCTTGGCTTGCAGGGCTTGGGCTCTTTTCGGGGCGGGGCCGGTACCAGGCCAGGCTCAGGGTATCGGGCAGGCGCACGGCTTGGCCGTTGAGCGTGGCTTGCTCCACAAGCAGGTTGAAGCGCACGCCATCGGGCAGCCATTGCGGCAGGCCCAGCACCTGGCCTTGCACCACGATGTCGCGCTGCTGCAAATGCGCAGGCAAGATGCGCGCGGCGTAGTGGCTGGCCCGCCAGCCCGTGCTGCCAAAGGCCAGCATGGCCGTGCCCAGCAACAGGGCGGCCATCGAGCGGCGCGTGTGCGCCACCCCGGCCAGCAGGCACACGGCGCCCACCGCGCACAAACCTTGATAGGCCCACTGCGGCCACAACTGCGCTTGCCTCAGCTGCAAGCCCACGGCCGCGATCACCAGCAGGCACAGCCAGGTGGTTGGCCAATAGGATGGCCAGTTGCGTGCGGCGCGTGGGGATGGAAGCATGCCAAACAGGGCCGTTGCAGAGCCACAAAACCAGGGTGGGCGCATGGTAAGCCAAATGCAAAAGCGCTTGGTGGTGCGCTGTGTTTGTGCAATCAAGTGGATGTAGTTGTCCTTGAGTTGCAGCTGGCGCAGGCGAGTGCTGTAGCCAGAACGAGTTGGCTGAACAACAGGACAGTGCGCCAATTACAGCCAGGATGGCGAGGCGGAGTGAGCCTTTGCAATTGACCACTGGGCCGTGCGCTGCATGGGCTGGCGCAACAAGCTTTGCCGGATTTTTTGGCATGCAGTGTGAGCCATCAAACTTGAAAGGCATAGACTACGATGTTGGTCGATGCGTGGAGCGAGGCGGTTGTCGGCCCCTGCTTGGCAGGCCGGCTGTCTTGTTTCACGGTTCATCCCTTTCGTTTGATTTCACCCCGTCAACCAGAAGGAGCCTTCCAATGCCTGATGTATATGCACGCCTGAAAGTGCTGGAAATCACTCTGCCCGATTTGGTCGCGCCTGCTGCGGCCTATGTGCCCTATGTGCAAACGGGCAAGCTCTTGTTCGTCAGTGGCCACATCGCCAAGAAAGACGGCAAGCCCTGGGTGGGCCAGCTGGGCAAAGACGTGGACACGGCCACGGGCCAGCAGGCCGCGCGGGCCATCGCCGTTGATCTGCTGGGCACCCTGCATGCGGCAACGGGCGGTGATTTGAACAAGGTGGCGCGCATCGTCAAGGTGATGAGCCTGGTCAACTCCGCCCCCACTTTCACCGAGCAGCACCTGGTGACCAACGGTTGCAGCGAATTGCTGGGCCAGGTGTTTGGCGCGGAAAAAGGCGCACACGCCCGCAGCGCCTTTGGCGTGGCGCAGATTCCGCTGGGCGCGTGCGTGGAGATTGAATTGATTGCCGAACTGGTTTGAGTGGCTTGATTCAGCCGCAGGCGCATCCAGCAAAAATGCCCCTTGATGGAGCGTTTTTGTTTGAGAGATGGCGCTTGTATGGCCGGTGGGGTCGCCTGTGTGAATGTCTTGTTCTCGGGCGAATTGATGAAGGAGTCGAGATTGAACTAACGCTGCAGCGCCAGCAACACCACGCCGCCAGCAATCAAGCCCAGGCCCAGCCATTCCTGCGTGTTGGGGCGCTCGCGCAAAAAGGCCACGGCCAGCAGGGCCACGAGCACGAGGCTGAATTTGTCCACCGCCGCCACTTGGGCGGCCGGGCCCATTTGCAGGGCCTTGAAATAGGCCAGCCACGATGCGCCCGTGGCCAGGCCCGACAAAAGCAGAAACAGCCAGTTCTTGCCGCTGAAGCCATCCACCTTTTGCCATTTGCCCGTGTAGGTGAGAAAGGCCGCCAGCGCCGCCACGATCACCAGCGTGCGGATGAAAGTGGCAAAGTCCGAATCAATGCCCTGCAAACCAGCCTTGGCAAAAATGGCCGTCAGCGCCGCAAAAAACGCGGCGGCCAGGGCCCAGTACAGCCAAGTGTGGGTGGTGCTCATGGCGGGTTCTCCTTGTTGAGGCTGGGCGCATGATGCCACGGCTCGTCGCTGCGGCCATCCAAGTTGCAGGGGTCTGCGGGGGCTGCATGTGCCGCTTACCTCCAATCGTGTGGCCTGCTGATCGCTCCGCCCTTGCTTGGGGCGGCTATCGCTTGCTGTTTTTCTCTTTCCGGTCGCGCGGTCAGTTCATTGATGCCAGCAACGTAGCGTAGCGATTGGGGCGCAGTCGTCAAGCGGTACTGGGCATGGGCTGATCGTGCCCTGTACCACCCAGCACGCGTTCGCGCAGGGCGGCCAGTTGGTCGCGCACGCGCGCGGCTTGCTCAAATTCCAGGTTCTTGGCGTGCTCCAGCATCTGTTTTTCGAGCTTGCGGATTTCGCGCGCCAGGTCTTTTTCTTCCACGTCTTCCACCCAGGCGCGTTGCTGTTCCTGGCGCAGGGCCTCTTTGCCCGCTTTTTCACTGTACACGCCGTCGATCAAATCGCGCACCTGCTTGACGATGCCGCGCGGCGTGATGCCGTGCTCGGCATTGAAGGCCAACTGCCGCGTGCGGCGGCGCTCGGTTTCGCTCATGGCGCGCTGCATGCTGTCGGTGATGCGGTCGGCATACAAGATGGCGGTGCCGTGTACATTGCGCGCGGCGCGGCCAATGGTTTGGATCAGGCTGCGTTCGCTGCGCAAGAAGCCTTCCTTGTCGGCGTCCAGAATCGCCACGAGCGAGACTTCGGGAATGTCCAGCCCCTCGCGCAATAGGTTGATGCCCACCAGCACATCAAACGCCCCCAGGCGCAGGTCGCGGATGATTTCCACGCGCTCCACCGTGTCCACATCGCTGTGTAGGTAGCGCACCTTCACGCCGTTTTCGCCCAGGTAGTCGGTGAGCTGCTCGGCCATGCGTTTGGTGAGCGTGGTGATGAGCACGCGCTCGTTCTTTTCCACGCGCAGGCGAATCTCTTGCAGCACATCGTCCACCTGGTGGGTGGCGGGGCGCACTTCCACAGCGGGGTCCACCAGACCGGTGGGGCGCACCAGTTGCTCCACCACCTGGCCAGCGCGGCGTTTTTCGTAATCGGCCGGCGTGGCCGAAACGAAGATGCACTGGCGCATGCGTGCCTCGAATTCTTCAAAGCGCAGCGGGCGGTTATCCAGCGCGCTGGGCAGGCGAAAGCCGTAGTCCACCAGCGTTTGCTTGCGGTTGCGGTCGCCGTTGTACATGCCGCCCAACTGGCCGATCATGACGTGGCTCTCGTCCAGAAACATCAGCGTGTCGCGCGGCAAGTAATCGGTGAGCGTGGCGGGCGGCTCGCCAGGCGCAGAGCCCGCCAGATGCCGCGCGTAGTTTTCAATGCCCTTGCAGTGGCCCACTTCGGCGAGCATTTCCAGGTCAAAGCGCGTGCGCTGCTCCAGCCGTTGCGCCTCGACCAATTTGCCTGCGTCGTGAAAATACTGCAGGCGCTCGGCCAGCTCTTGCTTGATGCCCTCCACGGCGCTCAGTACCTGATCGCGCGGCGTGACGTAATGGCTGCTGGGGTAAACGGTAAAGCGCGCGAGCTTTTGCACGATCTTGCCAGTGAGCGGATCAAGCAATTGCAGGGTTTCGATCTCATCGTCAAACAGTTCGATGCGCAAGGCCAGCTCGCTGTGTTCGGCCGGAAAGACGT
>JAUMWT010000027.1 GCA_030529505.1 Allobrachymonas sp.
TGCTGCGGGTGCGGACGTAAAGAATTGTTTCTGAAGTTGCTGCAAGGCATTTTTCAAGCCAAGCGCCTCGTCTGGCTTGCGCACCAGCAGCCAGTCGGTATCGCTGTATTTTTCGGGCGCAATGCTCAGCGCAATCACCCGCTGTTGCGGGAATTGCTTCATGTGCTGTTGCAGGGCTTTTTCGGAGCGATAGCTGTCGATGTCTACCAGCACGGCCTGTGCTTCTTGTGCCATGCCCGTGGCCTGGCAATCATCGCGCAAATGGCGATCAAGAAACATGCGCATGGTTTGGCGGCCACGCTCATTCATGCCCAAGAGATAAATTTTCAAGATGTTTTTTGGGCTTTGGGCGTTGATCATGTTATGGAGCTTGGAGCTTGGAGCTTGGAGCGTTCGTTCATTATCTTGTAACGTTTGTGGCGGCAGCCTGGATGGTTTTGCTGGCTTCGCCCGTGTGGGGAATGCCGGCGGTTAATCGGCTGCATCGCGCTGCGACGGGGGTTTGTGCAGTCAAATCGCTCGTCAGGTGTTGGTGCAAAAAATCCTGCTGCTCGCTTGATAAAAGCGATGTAGTGCGTTGCAGCAGATTGGCGCGTACGTTGGCTGCGGCACTGTTGCTTTTGGCGATGAATAAATCCACCAAGGCGCCAAAAAGCTCGTCGGCGTCTTTCAGATCGATAGCGATGAGTATTCGCCGGGTATGGCTCAACAAATCGTCGGGTTTGGTCTCGATATGGGCGGCCAAATGATTAAGCATGGCGCGGTCTGCTCCTGCAAGTCGCAGCGCATAGCCAGACAAGGGGCGAAAGGCAGGTTCTGGCAGGGCTAGATCAGTTTCTAGGTTATCCATAAAAGAATTGAGACTTCGTCCTAAGGTTTGATGATGCAACTACTCCGAAAGATTGAACTGCTGTTACAGGTGATATTAACACTCTTTTGCAAAAAACAGGCAATCTGTAAAACCAGGAAAAGGATGTTATCAGGTTTACCCTAAATGTAGGATTGTAGGCAAAAAACATCTTAAAAAAAACGGAGTGAAATTACTTGTGCCAAGCATCAAAAAATAATAGATGTTGGCTCTGGAGTCAACCATTTGGCTGTTGCAAGGCGTACGGTGAAACGGTTGGTATAGAAGCTGGCGTTTTTGAAGCTGAGTGTGCAGAGGGTCATTGTTTGTTAACAATTTGCGACATAAATGCTGCCTGTGAGCACGAAAGCAAAGTTTGTGTCATTCGAGTCAGGCAGGGATCAAATATGGAAGAGTAAGGTTGATCGGCTTGGGTTTTTGGGCTTGCAAAAATCGTCAGTTTGGGCAAAAGCAAGGCAGAGGCAGCTTTTGTCTGCCTGCTTTTTTATGGCAGCGTGATTTTTGCCGCAGAGCCGCGGCACCGTTTCGATGTTTGGCGGCGTGCAGCAGTTTTGCTGGCGGCCTTTTGATGCAGCGGCCTCTGAGCTTGTTTGCGATCTCAACGCGAAGCGATTGGACAGAGTGCGGGATGGGATGCAAGGCGCACATCAAAGTACATGAGCGAAGCGCATAGCTCGTGCAACATAGACAAAAGGTTGGCAAGATTTGCAACGCGCAGCAAACCACCCGCTTCCGTTTTCAAGCGCCTGTGAGGGATTGTGAACAGGCTCTGAGTCAGCAGCAAAGCTCATGCGTCGTTAACGGGGGATGGCTTGCCAGCGCCCATCCAGCAGCACTTCGCAGGGGCGAAAGCGCGCCTTGTATTGCATCCTGGCGCTGCCTGCCACCCAATAACCCAGGTGCAGATGGGGCAGGCCCCAGCGCCGGGCCTGGGCCAGTTGCCAGAGGATGGCGTAGTTGCCGTAGGAGCTGCTCGCATCCAGCGCGTAAAAGGTGTAAACGGCCGACAGGGCCTGGGGCAGGCAATCCGTCAAGGCGACGATTTTGAGTGCGCCTGCCGCATCGCGAAATTCAGCCAAAAAGGAATCAAGCGGGCTGCTGAGGATGAAGTCGTGGTATTCCTGCTCGCTCATGGCTGAGGCCGAAGCGTTGCCGTGGCGCTGCTGCTGGTAGTGCTGGTAAAGCGCGTAGTGATCGGCCTGAAACGCCAGCGGCAGCAGGCGAACTTGCAGGGCCTGGTGTTGTTGCATGGCGCGGCGCTGGCTGCGCGTGGGGCGGAAAGCATCGCTGGGTACGCGCAGGGGCAGGCAGCTTGCGCAGTGCTGGCAGCGGTGGCGATAAATCGTCAGGCCGCTGCGGCGAAAACCGTGCTCGATCAACTGGGCGTAGGCGGCTGTGCTGATGGTGTTTGGCTGGCCTGCCATTTGCAGGCGTGCTTCCTGCCCAGGCAGATAGCTGCATTCGTGCGCTTGGCTGGTGGATAGCTGTATGCGCAGCCATTGGCCGGATGAGATGGCTGGCTCAGTCGAAGCGGGTGGTGCAAGAGAAGCGGGCGTATCGCGCATGCAGGCATGGTAGCGCGAAGGCGCATGGGCGATGCACGATTGGCGTGCAAGTGGCTTGTTGCCTGTGCCGCCTGCTTGATGAGGCCGCGCGCCAATTGCTTGCGGCACAATGCAGCGAGTTGCCTGGCTTTGGCCATCATGGCTTGTGCTTGAGCCTTCAGGGCCTGTTCATGGTCTCAATGCAAGGCGATTTTGGATAGGGGGCGGGATTGGGCTGCAAGGCGCACATCAAAGTACATGAGCGAAGGGCATCGCCCGTGCGACATGTGCAAGATGATGGAAAAGATTTGCAACGCAGCAGACCGCCCGATTCCATCTTCAAGCGGCCGTAAGGAGATTGCGAACAGGCTCTCAGACTTTTTCATGACATTGACGACGACGCTTATGGACGCAACGATTTCGACATGGCAACAGGCCATTGGCCCCGAGAAGCAGCAGCCGTATTTCGTGCAGTTGTGGCAGCGCGTGAAGCAGGCGCGGCAGGCGGGCACGGTGATTTATCCGCCTGCGGCCGAGGTGTTCAGCGCCTTTGTGCTGACGGAGTTTTCGGCGGTCAAGGTCGTCATTCTTGGGCAAGACCCTTATCACGGCCTGCGGCAAGCGCATGGCCTGGCTTTTTCGGTGCAGCCGGGTGTGGAGATTCCGCCCTCGCTGCGCAACATCTATCAAGAGTTGCACAGCGATATCGAAGGCTTTGAAATCCCCCGCCACGGCTGCTTGCAGCGTTGGGCCGAGCAGGGCGTGCTGCTGCTGAACACGGTGCTGACCGTGCAGGCCGGGCAGGCGCATTCGCACGCCAATTGGGGCTGGGAGACGTTTACCGACCGCGTGGTGGCGCAGCTCGATACGCATCGCGATGGCCTGGTGTTCATGCTCTGGGGCAGCCATGCGCAGAAAAAAGGCGCGATGATTGATCGCAATCGCCACCTGGTTTTGCAAGCGCCGCATCCTTCGCCGCTTTCGGCCAGCCGCGGTTTTTTTGGCTGCCGCCATTTCTCCAAGGCCAATGCCTGGTTGCAGCAGCATGGGCAAACGCCGATTGACTGGCAGGTTTAGGTTGCTTGGAAGCTGTTCAAAATCTCCGCGCGGGCGCTTGAAGATGGAGGCGGGCAGCCTGAGGCAATCGAACTGTTTGATGGACGCAGAAGCCACGCAAAGGGCACAGAGACTTCAAGGAAGGCACAGAAGTTGGCTCATCAAGTCAAGAACGGCTGCTTCCGTGCCTCATTTGTTTGCCATGCTGCGATGCGCTCACATCACACAGAGATATCAAAAGAATTCTGCGAATCTCTGCGTGCTCTGTGCCTTTGCAGCGAAAACAATTGGAAAAACTTCTGCGGTTTTGGCGAGATCTTTGCGCTTTCTGCGTCTTGATCTGAGCCTTGCTATATCCAACCGCCTTGCGTTGAGATTTTGAACAGGCTCTCACGTCCAATCGTGCTCTCTACTCACTGTTCAGGCTGCTGCGGCAGCAATTGCGTCCACAGGGCCGCTTCAAACTGCCAGCGCATGGCCGGGGTTTGCTGGGTGCGCCGAATCGATGCCAAAAAATCTGCCCGCGCAATGGGCTGCGCGCCCAGGCTGGCCAGGTGGGCGGTTTGCTGCTGGCAGTCGATCAGTTCAACGTCGTGGGCGCGGCACAGGCAAACCAGTGCGGCCAGGGCAATCTTGCTGGCATCTGTTTGCCGGGTGAACATGCTCTCGCCAAACACGGCACGGCCAAGGGCCACCAGGTACAGGCCGCCCACCAATCGGCCGTTGACCCAGGTTTCCACACTGTGCGCCAGGCCCAGCCGGTGCAGTTCGCCATAGCTGCGCATGATGTCTGGCGTGATCCAGCTGCCGTTTTGGCCCTGGCGCGGCGCGGTGGCGCATTGCTGCAGCACCTCGTCAAAAGCGCTGTCGATGCGGATGCAGGCTTGCGGGTTCTGCCTGAAACGGCACAGGGTTTTGCGCAGCGAGTGGTGCAGGCGAAAGTGCTGCGGCCTGAGCACCATGCGCGGATCGGTACTCCACCACAGCAGGGGTTCGTCTGGCCCGTACCAGGGGAAGATGCCCTGGGAATAGGCCGCGACCAGGGTTGGGGCATCCAGCACGCCGCCTGCGGCCAGCAAGCCCGGCCAGGGCGAATCGGCGCTGCAGGCTGATTCGGGGTCTGGAAAAGGCTCGTGGGCGTGCAGCCAGGGCAGTGTCAACTCGTTCATGCGCCGGTTGTGTCAAGCAGTAGGCCCATGCCACAGGCCACTCCATGCCAATGAGGTGCGCCGTTGCAGGTTGGCGCGGCGCTTGCTGCTCATTCATCAGCAAAGGCAAATGATCAAAGCAATGAGCAGCGTTGACGGCTGATTGCTTCGGCAGCAGGCCATGACTTGGCAATTGGGCAGCTTGTGAAAGCAGCCCGGGCTGGGGGGGCTGATCCAGACAATCAAGCCGGCTGGCTTGCAGCTTTGGCCATCTTTTGGGCCGTGGCAATGGCCTGATCCAGATCCGCGGCCATCAACACTCCGGGCAAATGGATCAGCCCCACGCGCCGGGCGGTGTCCAGCGGCTGCTTGTCCAGGCCCGACAAAATCACGGCGATGCCGCGTTTGTAGGCTTGCTCGGCCATTTGCACGACTTCTTCTGCGCCAGAAGTATCCATGTACAGCAGGTTCTTGAAGTCGATTACGAGCACACGCCCGGGCAGGTTGTCGGCAATCTGCTCGACGATGCGTACTGCGCCAAAAAACAGGGTGCCGTGCAGGCGCCAGATGCGCACTTCCTTGTCGTTCCAGACTTGTGCAAGCTGGGTTTCCAGGTGGGCGCTGTCGCTGTCTGTGGCTGTGCTGCCTGCGGGCAACATCCTTTCGGAGCGCGACAAGCTGGACATGCTGTAGATGAAGGTGAGCAGCGAAGTCACCAGGCCCACTTCCACCGCCACGGTCAGGTCGAAGATCACGGTGAGCAAGAAGACCGCCAGCAGCGTCACGCGGTACGACAAGGTGTGGTTGCGCAGGCGGGCAAACTCGCGCCATTCGCCCATGTTCCAGGCCACGAAGATCAGCACGGCAGCCAGCGTGGGCAAGGGCACGGCTGCGGCCAGGGGGGCGGCGATCAGCACGATCAGCAGCAGCGAAACGGCGTGCACCATGCCTGCCACGGGGGTGGAGGCGCCGCTTTTGATATTGGTGACCGTGCGGGCAATGGTGCCGGTGGCGGGCATGCCGCCAAAGAAGGACGTCACGAGATTGGCAATGCCTTGAGCCATCAGCTCCTGATTGGGGTCGTGGCGGTCGCCGGTCATGCTGTCGGCCACGCGGGCGCACAGCAGGGATTCGATGGCGCCCAGAATCGCCAGCGTGAGCGAGGGAATCAGCAAAAAGCGCGCGCTTTGCCAGTTCAATTCGGGCACGATGAATTTGGGCAGCTCGGCCGGAATGCCGCCGAAGCGGCTGCCGATGGTTTCGACTTCAGTCAACCCCAGCAGCTTGACGGCCACGCTGGTGATCACCAGCGCCACGATGGAGCCGGGAATGATGGTGAGCTTGCCGCGAAAGGCCAGCTTGTTTTTCATCAGCCCCGGGGTGAACTGCTGCCACACGATGATGATGAGCAGCGAGGCCACGGCCACGGCGATGGCGTAGGGATTGATGGTGTGAATGTGCTGCCACAGGGCCTTGAGCACGCCGAAAAAATCGGCCGGCATTTTTTCGATTTTCAGGCCCAGAAAGTCTTTGAGCTGCGACAGGCCGATGAGCACGGCAATGCCGTTGGTGAAGCCGATGACGACCGATACCGGAATGAAGCGAATCAGCGTGCCGAGCCTGAAACGCCCCATCAGGAACAGGAAGATGCCCGACATGGCTACGGCGATGATGAGGTTGGACAGGCCGTAACGCTCGACAATGCCGTAAACGATGACGATGAAGGCGCCGGCCGGCCCGCCGATTTGCACTTTGGAGCCGCCCAGCAAAGAGATCAGAAAACCCGCAATGATGGCTGTGAAAATGCCGGTTTGGGGCGTGAGGCCGCTGGCGATGGCAAAGGCCATGGCCAAGGGCAGGGCGACGACGCCAACGGTCAGGCCCGCAGTGATGTCTTTGACCAGTTTCTCTTTGCTGTAGCCTTTCATGGCCGCGAAAAAGATGGGCTTGAAGGCAAGGAAGGACGAGAGCTGGGGGCGCATGGGAAACTCCGTAAACAACACTGGGCGGCGGTTGTTTCCCGTCGCACGGGCAAGATGAACAAGTGTTGCTAATTATATCGATGCCTGCTTTTTAAGCGCTGCACGCTGTCCTTTTTCTGACTCAAAAAAGGTTTTTGCCTTGGCCGTCGGCGCTGATCCGATTGAAGGCAAGCGGGTTTGTTGTGCGTCTGATACGAGTGAAATCCACTACCAACTGTGTGTGAGGCCTGTCTTGTATTCAACATCAAGGAGTCGGCTCTTGAGCGGGAATCAAATTCATCCGAAAAATCTTTTGGGGCCTGTTCAAAGCTTCCATGTGCGCTGGAATGATGAAAGCGGGTGGGTTTGCTGCCTTGCAAATCTGGGCTGAGCCTGCCCAGGCCGCACGGGCGATGCTTTGCGCCATGTACGCCATGTACGCCATGTACTTTGTAATGGGCGTTACCCGTTCCTATCTTCAACGCCTCGCGTTGAGGCTTTGAACAGGTGCTGAATGATTCTGCTGCCCTGATGAATTGAGATTGCGGCCATGGTCGCAAGCCATGCAGGCACACGAGCAAGGCGCGGAAAGCAAGAGAAAAGGGCCAACGCTTGTGGCGTGGCCCTTGGGGGGTGGATCGAACGGATTTGTGGGTTTAGGCCTTCTGGCCGCCGCCAAAAACGGCTTCCACGCTGTCGTAGCTGATACCTGCGGTTTGGCTGAAGCCGCAATCCACGTAAGAAATTTCGGCCGTGACGCCGCTGGCCAGATCGCTGAGGAGGAAGGCCGCCACATTGCCCACCTCTTCGATGGTGATGTTGCGGCGCAGCGGCGCGCTGATGGCCATGAAGGACAGCAGCTTGCCAAAGTCCTTGATGCCGCTGGCCGCCAGCGTTTTGATGGGACCGGCGCTGATGCCGTTCACGCGGATGCTGCGGCCGTCTTCGAGGCGGCCCACCGCTTCGGCCAGATAGCGCACGGAGGCTTCCAGCGCGGCCTTGGCCACGCCCATGGTGTTGTAGTTGGGCACGGTGCGCAAGGCGCCCAGATAGGTCAGCGTGAGCAGGGCCGAGCTGTCGTTCAAGTAGGGCAGGGCCGCCTTGGCCATGGCCGGAAAGCTGTAGGCGCTGATGTCCATGGCCGTGCGGAAATTGTCGCGGCTCAGGCCGTCGAGGAAGTTGCCGGCAATGGCTTCGCGCGGGGCAAAACCGATGGCGTGCACGAAGCCGTCGAACTTGGGCCAGGTTTTGGAGAGATCGGCAAACATCTGCTCGATCTGCTCGTCGTTGCCCACGTCGCATTCGAACACCAGCTTGCTGTTGAACTCGGCGGCAAATTCGGTGATGCGGTCTTTGAAACGCTCGCCCACGTAGCTGAAGGCCAGTTCCGCCCCTTGTTCGTGGCAGGCCTTGGCAATGCCGTAAGCAATCGAACGGTTGGACAACAAGCCCGTGATCAACAGTTTTTTGCCGCTGAGAAAGCCCATGAATATGCTCCTTTGTCTTTGCTGGTGGGCGGGAAAGGCGCTTGGCTTCAAAAGCCAAACCGTTTTGAATGGCTTCAGATGCTTGAGCCAACCCGCTTCTTGGAGGAGAACAGTTGCATCGCTTGGCTAGCTAGCAATGCCCACTGTCGCTTGGAAAATGCGCGGATTGTCGCATGCGATGGCTGTGATTTTGCAGCCGGACGAGCGGCTGGCACGCGAAAATAGGCGCAAACCCTTGTTCCCGAAAGCAAAAGCGGGCTATAATGCGCGCTGACCAGTACGCAAGCGCAAAATGGGCCGGCCTAGCACCTGCCCATTTTTTTTGCTTCAACAGCAGGCAAGCTCTTGTGTACGCCAGATGGATTCAGATGAAGAGGATTCGGTTTGCCCGCTTGGGGGCAAAGGCGAATGCAAGCGAGAGGATCGGAATTTTTGGTGACGCTGCAGGAATTGGTACAAGAAACCGTACAGGCGCTGGGCCTGGACTTGGTAGAGATCGAACGCTCGGCCGGTGGCTTGCTGCGCATTTTCATCGATGTGCCCTGGCGGCCTGAGCAAGCCCAGGGTGGGCAGGCTGGACAGGGAATGGTCGAACAGGCCGTCACCATCGAAGATTGCGAAAAAGTCACGCGCCAGTTGCAATACGCGCTGCAGGTGCAAGACATCGACTACCAGCGGCTCGAGGTGAGTTCGCCCGGCATTGATCGCCTGCTGCGCAACGAGCAAGACTTTGAACGCTTTGCCGGGCAGGTGGTGGACATCACCCTCAAGCAGCCGATTGGCGCCAACAGTGGCTCATTGCCCGCCAACCGCAAAAAGTTTCGCGGCGAGCTGGAAAAGACCGAGCAGGGCGGCTGGCAAATCGTCTGGACGGATGCACCGGCTGTGAAGCCCGGCCAGCGCATCGGCAAAAAGAAGCAGCAGGAAGCATTCCCGGCGCATGCCTTGGGCTTTACGCTGGATGAAGTGCGTGAGGCGCGGCTGGCGCCCATCGTCAACTTCAAGGGGCGCGCGGCCAACTTGGCGCCCGGCGCTGCCGATGCCCAAGATGTCCATCAAGAAAATTGATCAGGCAGAAAAAAGACCAATCAAGACCAACCGTTTCGGAATGGAGTGAACAAAATGAATCGTGAAATGCTGATGTTGGTAGAAGCCATTGCACGCGAGAAAAACGTGAGCGAAGACATCGTTTTCGGCGCGCTGGAACACGCCTTGGCACAGGCCACCAAAAAGCAATATCCTGGCGAGGTGGATATTCGCGTGGCCATGGATCGCGAAACGGGCGAGTACGACACTTTCCGCCGCTGGCTGGTCGTGCCCAACGAGGCCGGTTTGCAAAACCCCGATGCCGAAGAGCTGCTCATGGACGCGCAAGAACGCGTGCCCGATGTGGCCGAGGGCGAATACATCGAAGAGCAAGTGCCTTCCATGCCCATTGGCCGCATCGGTGCGATGACGGCCAAGCAAGTCGTGCTGCAGCGTATTCGCGACGCCGAGCGTGAAATGCTGCTGCGCGATTTTCTGGAGCGTGGCGAAAAAATCTTCACCGGCACGGTCAAGCGCATGGACAAAGGCGACCTGATCGTGGAAAGCGGCCGTGTGGAAGGCCGCCTGCGCCGTGGCGAGATGATTCCGAAAGAAAACTTCCGCTCGGGCGACCGCGTGCGCGCCATGATCATGGAAGTGGATGCCACCCTGCGCAGCGCGCCCATTCTGCTGTCGCGCTCCGCGCCGGAATTCATGGTGGAGCTCTTTCGCAACGAAGTGCCTGAAATCGAACAGGGCCTGCTCGAAATCAAAAGCTGCGCGCGCGACCCCGGCAGCCGCGCCAAGATCGCCGTGGTGGCCAACGATCCGCGCATCGACCCCATCGGCACTTGCGTGGGCGTGCGCGGCAGCCGCGTCACGGCCGTGACCAACGAGCTGGCGGGCGAACGGGTGGACATCGTGCTCTGGAGCGAAGACCCTGCCCAATTCGTGATCGGCGCGCTGGCCCCTGCCAATGTGCAGTCCATCGTGGTGGACGAAGAAAAGCACGCCATGGACGTGGTGGTGGACGAGGAAAACCTGGCCGTGGCCATTGGCCGTGGCGGGCAGAACGTGCGCCTGGCGTCTGACCTGACCGGCTGGAAGATCAACATCATGGATGCGGCCGAGTCGGCCGAGAAGCAAGCCTCCGAAACCCAGGCGCTGCGCACGCTCTTCATGGGCAAGCTCGATGTGGACGAGGAAATCGCAGACATCCTCATCGAAGAGGGCTTTACCAGCCTCGAAGAAGTGGCCTATGTGCCGCTGCAAGAAATGCTCGAAATCGAGGCTTTTGACGAGGAAACCGTTAACGAGTTGCGCAGCCGTGCCAAAGACGCCCTCTTGACGATGGAGATCGTGCAGGAAGTGGATGCCGATGCCAGCGCCTTGCGCGATCTGCCCGGCATGACGCCGGATCTGTTTGCCATGCTGACCGAAGCGGGCATTCATACCCGCGACGATCTGGCCGATTTGGCAACCGACGAATTGATGGAAATCACCGCGCAGGATCAGGAGGCGGCCAACGCCCTGATCATGCAGGCGCGCGAACACTGGTTCACGCAGAACCAAGCGTGAGAAAGGTGGGTAGATATGTCGAAAAACACCGTTGCAGACTTTGCTGCAGAACTGAAAAAAAGCCCGCAAGAACTGTTGGAGCAACTCAAGAACGCTGGCGTTGCCAAATCGGGCGCCAGCGATGAATTGAGCGAGGCCGACAAGGTCAAGCTGCGCGATTTTTTGCGTGGCGATCAGCCCAGCGCCGGTCGCAAGAAAATCGTGCTGACCAAGAAATCGACCAGCGAAATCCGCCAGGCCGATGCCACGGGCAAGGCGCGCACCATCCAGGTGGAAGTGCGCAAAAAACGCACCTTGATCAAACGCGAAGACAGCGAGCCGGCAGTGCCTGCAAAAGCAGCCGAAGCGGCCCAGCCCCCAGTGGATGCGGCCGAATTGCAGCGCCGCGAAGAAGAGGCGCGCCGCCAGGCCGAGCTGATTCGCCGCCAGGAGGAAGAGCTGGCCGAGCGCCGCCGCCAGCGCGAAGAGCAAGAAGCCAAAGAGCGCGAAAAGCAAGCTGCTGCCCAGGCCCAACGCGAGCGCGAAGCCGAAGCGGCCGCTGACGGTGGCGATGCTTCTGCTGCCGACGAGGCAGCCGCTGCGGCCGCTGCCGAAGAACAGGCCAGAAAAGAGCAGGAACGCCAGCGTCAGGCCGAGGAAGAGGCCCAACGCGCCCGCGAGCTGGAAGAGCGCCGCCGCAAGGCGCTGGCCGAGGCCGAGGCCATTCGCAACATGATGAATGCGCCAGCCAAGGTGCTGACGGCGAAAAAGCCGGAAACCGCCAAGCCCGCCAAAGGCACGCTGCACAAACCCGCCACCACGGCCAAACCCGAAAAAGCCGGCGGGGCCAAGGCGGCTGCGCCGGGTTCGGGCAAGGAGCTGAAATCGGCCAAGCTCTCCTCCAGCTGGGCCGATGCCGACGGCAAGAAAAAAGGCGAACTCAAAACGCGCGGCGATACCTCCAGCGGCAGCCGCAACAGCTGGCGCGCTGGTCCCAGAGGCGGCAAGCGGGGCGACCGCCATGCGCGCGAAGAGCAGCAGCCGCAAGCACCGGTCGAATTCAAGCAGCTTGAAATCCACGTGCCCGAAACCATCACCGTGGCCGAGCTGGCGCACAAGATGTCGATCAAGGCATCCGAAGTGATCAAGGTGCTGATGAAGCTGGGCCAGATGGTCACCATCAACCAGTCGCTGGATCAGGACACGGCCATGATCGTGGTCGAGGAAATGGGCCACACCGCGGTGCAGGCTGCGTTGGACGACCCCGAAGCCTTCACCGAGGAAGAAGTGCTGGCCCAGTCGGCCGAGGCCCTGCCGCGCGCGCCGGTGGTGACCGTTATGGGCCACGTCGATCACGGCAAGACCTCGCTGTTGGACTACATCCGCCGCGCCAAGGTGGCCGTGGGCGAGGCCGGTGGCATCACCCAGCACATTGGCGCCTACCACGTCACGACCGATCGCGGCATGGTCACTTTCCTCGACACCCCCGGCCACGAGGCGTTTACGGCCATGCGCGCACGCGGCGCCAAGGCCACCGATATCGTGATTCTGGTGGTGGCGTCTGACGACGGCGTGATGCCGCAAACGCGCGAAGCCATCAAGCACGCCAAGGCAGCCGAAGTGCCCATCGTGGTGGCGCTGACCAAAGCCGACAAACCTGAAGCCAACCCTGATCGCATCAAGGGCGAGCTGGTGGCTGAAGAGGTGGTGCCCGAAGAGTTTGGCGGCGATTCGCCCTTCGTTTCCGTGTCCAGCAAAACGGGCATGGGCATTGACGAATTGCTCGAACACGTGCTGCTGCAAGCCGAGGTGCTGGAACTGAAAGCCCCGGTGGACGCCATGGCCAAAGGCCTAGTGGTTGAAGCGCAGCTTGATAAAGGCCGCGGCCCCGTGGCGACGGTGCTGGTGCAGTCCGGCACGCTCAAAACAGGCGACGTGGTGTTGGCGGGCCAGACCTGGGGGCGTGTGCGCGCCATGAATGACGAAAACGGCCGCCCAACCAAGACGGCTGGCCCGTCGATTCCGGTGGAAATCCAAGGCCTGACCCAAGTGCCGCAAGCCGGCGACGAATTCATGGTGTTGGCCGACGAGCGCCGTGCGCGTGAAATTGCCACCTATCGTTCCGGCAAGTTCCGCGACACCAAGCTGGCCAAGCAGCAAGCCGCCAAGCTCGAAAACATGTTTGCGAACATGGAGGCGGGCGAAGTCAAGCAGCTGCCCATCATCATCAAGGCCGACGTGCAAGGCTCGCAAGAGGCGCTGGCCGCTTCGCTGCTCAAGCTCAGCACCGATGAAGTCAAGGTGCAAGTGGTGTATGCCGGCGTAGGCGGCGTGAGCGAGAGCGACGTGAACCTGGCGATTGCTTCGGGTGCCGTGGTGATTGGCTTTAACGTGCGGGCCGATGCCCAGGCACGCAAAACGGCCGAAACCAATGGCGTGGACATTCGCTACTACAACATCATTTACGACGCCGTGGACGATGTGAAAGCGGCCATGAGCGGCATGCTCAGCCCCGACAAGAAGGAAGAGGTCATCGGCATGGCCGAAATCCGCACGGTGTTCGTTGCTTCCAAGATCGGTACGGTGGCGGGCTGTATGGTCACGGCAGGCCATGTCACGCGCACGGCCAACTTCCGTCTGCTGCGCGACAACGTGGTGATCTACACCGGCGAGCTCGAATCGCTCAAGCGTCACAAAGACGACGTGAAAGAAGTCAAGGAAGGCTTCGAGTGCGGTATCAAGCTCAAGGGCTACAACGACATCAAGGAAGGCGATCAGCTCGAATTCTTTGAAGTGACCGAGGTGGCCCGTACCTTGTAATCACGCGCTGCCAATGCCCGTGGCGCAAGGAGCGCAATGGGCATAAAGGCTGGGGCGGATGTAGGCCCGAGCCTTGCGTCCCAGACCATGGACGACAACGCCACAGCCCCGGCCAGCCAGCCGGGGCTTTTAAAATCAGTACGCATCAGCAAACACGCATGTCTCAGAAAAAATCGCCAACCCAACGCAATTACAAAGTCTCCGACCAGATCCAGCGCGATCTGGCCGAGCTGATTGCGCGCGAGGTCAAAGACCCACGCGTGGGCATGGTCACGCTGCAGGGGGTGGAGCTCACGCCTGACTATGCGCATGCCAAGGTGTACTTCACCGTGCTGGTGGGCGATGCACAAGTCACTGAAGAAGCCCTCAACCATGCTGCGGGCCATTTGCGCAATTTGTTGTTCAAGCGACTACACATCCACACCGTGCCCACCCTGCACTTCGTGTACGACCGCACGCTGGAACGCGCCGCCGATATGGACGCCCTGATCGCCAAGGCCGTGGCTTCGCGCTCCAAGAACGAGGAGTAAGCATGACGGCTGCCCCACGCACCCGGGTGCAGCGGCGCCCGGTGCATGGGGTGTTGCTGCTCGACAAACCGCTGGGCCTTTCCAGCAACCAGGCGCTGCAAAAAGCCAGGTGGCTGCTGCGCGCCGAAAAGGTGGGCCATACCGGCACGCTCGATCCGCTGGCCAGCGGCGTGCTGCCCCTGTGCTTTGGCGCTGCCACCAAGTTCAGCCAGTTGCAGCTCGAAGCCGACAAAACCTACGAAACCATCGTGCGGCTGGGGCTGAACACCCGCACGGCCGATGCCGAAGGCGAGGTGGTGCAACAACGCCCCGTGGCGTGCACCGCCGGGCAAGTGGTGGAAGTGCTGGACGCCTTCACCGGCCCCATCACGCAAGTGCCGCCCATGCACAGTGCGCTGAAGAAAGACGGCAAGGCCCTCTACGAATACGCGCGCGATGGCGAAACGGTGGAGCGCACACCGCGCCAGGTCATCATTCACGATCTGGAATTGCTGAACATGCAGCTGGATGGCGATGCCCCGCAGCTGCATCTGCGCGTGCGTTGCAGCAAGGGCACCTACATCCGCACCCTGGGCGAAGACATTGGCAATGCCTTGGGCTGTGGCGGCCACTTGACCCTGCTGCGCCGCGTTGAAACCGGCGGCCTGCATGTGCGCGATGCCATCACGCTCGAACAGCTGGAAGCGCTGGACGAAACCGCCCGCCTGCACGCCTTGCAGCCGGTGGAAAGCCTGCTGCATACCTACCCCCGTATCACGCTGGCGGCTGAAGATGCTGGCCGCTTCTTGACTGGCATGCGCCGCCGCGGCCCCTGGCCCGATGCCGAACACGTGGCCGTGTTTGGCGAGCAGCCCCATGCCTTGCTGGGCACGGGGTACGTAAAAGCGGGCGAGCTGATAGCCGGACGGCTGCTCACGCCGGTAGAAATTGCGCAAACTTTGGCTCAGAGCAGCCCCCAAGGCAAGGTAGGCACAAGTGTTGAGTAGCAATTGAATTGCATGCCACTCAAAAGCGATTGACGTTTTTGGGTGAAGCAAAAAATGAAGGTCTTGATTTTTTGAGAAGTGAGTCTGTTTTATGAGTAATCAAATCCGCAACATCGCCATCATCGCCCACGTGGACCATGGCAAAACCACCATGGTCGATCAACTGTTGCGCCAGAGCGGTACCTTTGCTGATCACGAAAAAGTGGTCGATACGGTGATGGACAACCACGCCATCGAGCGCGAGCGTGGCATCACCATCCTGGCCAAGAACTGCGCCGTGAACTGGAAAGGCACGCACATCAACATCCTGGACACGCCCGGCCACGCGGACTTTGGTGGCGAGGTGGAGCGCGCCTTGAGCATGGTCGATGGCGTGGTGCTGCTGATCGACGCGCAGGAAGGCCCCATGCCGCAAACGCGCTTCGTGACCAAAAAGGCGCTGGCCCTGGGCCTCAAGCCCATCGTGGTGGTCAACAAGGTGGACAAGCCCGGCGCCAACCCGGACAAGGTCATCAACGCCGCGTTCGACCTGTTCGACAAGCTGGGCGCTACCGACGAGCAGCTGGACTTTCCCGTGGTGTACGCCAGCGGCATCAACGGCTGGAGCAGCCTGGAAGAAGGCGCGCCGGGCGAGCAGTGGGGGCCGGACATGTCGGCCCTGTTTGAAACCATCCTGAAGCACGTGCCGCCGCACGAGGGCGACCGCAACGCGCCGCTGCAATTGCAGATTTCGGCGCTGGACTACAACAGCTTCGTCGGGCGCATCGGCGTGGGCCGCGTCAATTCGGGCACGCTCAAGCCCGCGCAAGACGTGCTGGTGATGGAAGGGCCGGACGGCCGCCAGTACAAGGGCCGCATCAACCAGGTGCTGACCTTCGAGGGGCTGGATCGCGTGCAGGTGAAAGAGGCGTTTCCGGGCGACATCGTGCTCATCAACGGCATTGAGGACATCGGCATTGGCGTGACGATTACCGACCCCGCCAACCCGCAGCCCCTGCCCATGCTCAAGATCGACGAGCCGACGCTGACGATGAACTTCTGCGTCAACACCAGCCCGCTGGCCGGGCGCGAGGGCAAGTTCGTCACCAGCCGCCAGATCTGGGACCGCCTGCAAAAAGAGCTGCAAAGCAATGTGGCGCTGCGCGTGCGCGAAACGGCCGAAGACGGCGTGTTTGAAGTGAGCGGCCGGGGTGAGCTGCACCTGACCATCCTGCTCGAAGAAATGCGCCGCGAAGGCTACGAGCTGGCCGTGAGCAAGCCGCGCGTGATGTTCCAGACCATCAACGGCGAGCGCCACGAGCCGATGGAACTGGTCACCGCCGACATCGAAGAAAGCCACCAGGGCGGCGTGATGCAGGCGCTGGGCGAGCGCAAGGGCGAGATGATCAATATGGAGCCTGACGGGCGCGGCCGCGTGCGCCTGGAGTACCGCATCCCCGCGCGCGGGCTGATCGGCTTTTCCAACGAATTCCTCAACCTCACGCGCGGCAGCGGCCTGATCGCCAGCATCTTCGACGGCTACGAGCCCTACAAGGGCGACGTGGGCGGGCGCAAGAACGGCGTGCTCATCAGCATGGACGATGGCGAAATCTTCACCTATGCCCTGGGCAAGCTCGATGATCGCGGCCGCATGTTCGTGAAAGCGGGCGACCCGGTGTACGAGGGCATGATCGTGGGCATCCACAACCGCGACAACGATCTGGTGGTGAACGCCACGCGCACCAAGCAGCTGACCAACTTCCGCGTCAGCGGCAAGGAAGATGCCATCAAGATCACCCCGCCGATTGATCTGACGCTGGAATACGGCGTGGACTTCGTGGAAGACGACGAGCTGGTTGAAATCACGCCCAAGAGCATTCGCCTGCGCAAGCGTTACCTGAAAGAGCACGAGCGCAAGCGCGCCAGCCGCGAAGAGGCTTGATGCCTCCAGGCATCAAACCAGGTTGCACGAGGGAATAAGCCCCGTGCAGCTTGCCCATTGAAGCTGATATGGAGCAAGCCCTTCAGTTCAGGTAAATGCGGGCATTTGCGCTTGAGGCAGATGGCCATACATCGCTAACAAGAGCGAAAAAATCATCGACTGAGCCATGTTCATCGTGAGAGATGACATGGCTCTTTTTCTTGAGCGCTTGTGGTGCACTGTGCGTAGGTAATGGCTAGGCTAAGAACCTACTCCCGATCTCCTCACGGGCGCTTGAATGATGGAAGCGGGCGGTCTGCTGCGTTGCAAATCTCGTGCATAGCACGGGCTATGCCCTTCGACTTGCGCCTTGCATCCCATCCCGCGCCATAGCCAATCGCCTCGCGTTGAGATCGTGAACAGGTTCTAAGAAGCTAGTCGCTCGTCTGCTACGAACATGCAAATGCGGATATGGCCAGTCGGATAGGGCGAAAAACATGCAAGCGCCGGGCAAGGCGCATGCATGAGATCGTCCGACAGATACCTCAAGTGAATGCCTGGGCCTTCAGCCATCAAGCATGCTTCAGATCGTGCTTGAGCAGCGCCAGCCCCGCCCCGATCAAGAGGATGTCTTTGAAGATGAAGCCATCAAAGCGGCCCAGCTGGGGCAGCAGGCTCAGCGTCACCAGGCCGGTTGCAATCACAATCAGATCGCCCACGATGCTGGCCTTGGGTTTGAAAAAGCCGATGGCCAGAGACACATAGGCAATGCCTTCAACTACGCCCAGAAAGTAGCTGGCGCCGTGGTAGCCGAACAGGGTGTACAAAATCTCCAGCCAGGTGCCGGAGATGATGCCCTTGAGCAGCTCCACCTCGAACTCAAACCACTTGCTCATGCCGAATACGAGAAAAACAATGAAGACACCAGCCCGCAGAGCAAGGATGTCGATATTGGAGTGTTTGAATTTTTGAACAAGGTTTTTCATTGTTTTTTGATGAAGAAATGATTTTCTTGAAAGAGTTGGTGATTAAAAAATCGGGCGGATCAGCTTGGATTCTGTCTGATGGCCGCGATGCCGGATAAGCTCAAACCTCATGCTGTCTCAATGGTTTTCTCCTGAATTTCTTGTTGTTTGAGTGGGCATTTTTTTGATTCAATGCGCAAGCCATTGGTGGATCAGAAAAATGGCGGAAAGGGTAAAGACTGAAAAGACATTGGTGGTGATCATGCTGGCGGCTCCCCGGTGTGGGTAGCCATAGTGATGAGCGAAGATGGCAACTGTATTGGCCATGGAGATGCCGCCCATCAATGCGCCGGCAAAAATCATTTCATCGTTGCCGCGAAATAGCCAGACGAAAAAAGCCACCATCAGTGGCAGCAGCAAGAGTTTGCCCACTGTGATTTGCACAATGTCCGCGATATTGCCTTGGAGCCTGATGCCACTGAGCCCGCAGCCGATGGCAAAAATCGCCAAAGGCGCTGCAGCGCCAGCCAGAATACCTACTGCCTGATTGATGGGCGTGGGTAATTTCCATTCAACAATGGAGACGAGCAGACCGCATATCAGCGCAATGATCAAGGGCTTGCGCAATATGTTCAACAACATTTGGCAAATGCGTTTGAAGAAACGGTCTTCATCGTTCGTGTTTTCGGATTCGGCGATGATCAGAAAGGCTGGCACGAGCAAAACATTTTCTATCACGGAGTTGAGCGCAAAATAAATGCCCGCATTGGCGCCAATCACGCTGAGCAATAAAGGGTAGCCAACAAAAGCACTGTTGGAATAGGTTTGGCCAAAGGCATTGATGGCCGCGCCTTGCCGGTTTTGACCGCATGCGCGCGCCACGAAAAAAGCCACGACAAAACAAATGAACGTTGCAACCGTATAACCAAACAGATAGGCGGGAACGAAGACTTCCTGAATCCTCTTTTCCGCCAGCGTTTTGAAGATCAAAGCGGGCAGTGCGATGTGGATGACGAATTTGCCCAGTGCGCTGACGCCTTCGGCCTTGAAGAATCCTGCCCGGGCAAACCCATAGCCCAAAGCGATGATGATGAAGATGGGCAGTAGCGAGGCGATGATGTTGCTCATGATGAATAGCGCATGGAGGTGCTTGGGAGCGGGTTTTTGGTCAAGTCGCAAGGGCCGCAGCGATGGCGCGGCAAAGGGGCGTATTTTCCTCCTTGCAGAGGCGGGCAGCTCTTGATTTTTGTGTATGCTGCGGCCATCGCAACCACGCACCGCAGGTGCTTTTCTGATCGTGAGTGACCCGTCGCCTTCGCCTTTGCCGTCCAATGCGCCGCCCGACAAACGCGGCTTTGTGCGCAAACTGATCGAATACCTGATCCCCGGCCCTGATTCACACGCCGAGCTTTACAACACCCTTTCGCAGGCCGAAGAAAGGCAGCTCATAGGCTCCGACAGCCGCGCCATGCTCGAAGGCGTGATCCGCATCGCCAACATGACGGCCGACGACGTGATGGTGCCCGTGCACCGCATGGATTTGATCGACATCAACTGGAGCTACGAGCAGATCCTCAAACTGGTCATCAACACAGCGCATTCGCGCTTTCCGGTCTACGAAGAGAAAAAGGAAAACATCATCGGCTTGCTGCTGGCCAAGGATTTGCTCAAGCTGCAACGCGCGCCGGAACTGAATTTGCGGGCCTTGCTGCGCCCGCCCATGTTCGTGCCCGAGAGCAAAAAGCTCAACGATCTGCTGCGCGAATTCCGTGCCAGGCGCAATCACCTGGGCATCGTGATCGACGAGTTTGGCCGTCTGGCCGGCCTCATCACCATTGAAGACGTGCTGGAAGAAATCGTCGGCGAAATCGAAGACGAGTTCGACGTGGAAGAAGACGAAGGCGATATCTACAGCCTGGCCGACGGCAGCTTTCGCGTCAGCGGCGATACGCCGATCGAACGGATCAACGAGCATTTCGAAGTCGATATCCACCCCAGCGATACCGAGGATGAAGACAGCTTCGAAACCATTGGCGGCCTGATTGCCCACGAAATGGGGCATGTGCCCGCGCGCAATGAATTCATCACGCTGGGGGGGCTGAATTTCGTCGTCATGCTCACCAAGGGCGGGGCCGTGCGCTGGTTCAAGGTCACGCCCGCCGTGCCCACCGAGTCGTGAGGGTGAGTTTGCTGCGTTCGAGGCAACAGTCAGCCGTGTTTTCCGTATTGCGTTATGTGCTGTTGGCGCTGGCGGGTGCTGTGCAGGCCTTCAGCACGGCTTGGCCCTGGGGCAAGGCCGGGCAGGGCATGCAGGGCCAGGCTTTCGGCAGCTTGCAAGTGCTGGCGCTGGCTGCAGCCTTGTGGCTGATTGCAGGCGGGCAGCGGCAAAGGGCTGGCGGGCCATTACATGATGCGCCAGATGACAATGGGGCTGCACATGCTGGTGCTGACGACATGGCGGGCTCAGCCCGCGGTCAAGGCACGGTTTGCCGGAGCCCGCGCAGCATCGCGCGCTGCCGTTTCTGGCCGATCCAGGATGGTAGCTTCTTCGGGCTGGGCTTTGGGCAAGGTTTCTGGCGCGGCTGGTGCTTTGCCACGGCCTGGTTGGTGGCCACCTTCTGGTGGCTGTATATCTCCTTGCATGTGTATGGCGGCTTGCCGGGCTGGCTCTCGGCACCGGCCGTGCTGTTGCTGGCAGCGGCCCTGGGCTTGTATTACGCGCTGGCTTGCGGCCTGTGGCTGCGTTTGTCTGCTGGTTTGGGCGCAACTGGGCAGGTGTTGTTGTTTGCAATGCTGTGGCTGCTGGCCGAATTGTGCCGGGGCGTGTTGTTCACGGGCTTTCCCTGGGGGGCGGTGGGCTATGCCCATGTGGATAGCGGCCTGGCAGGCTATGCGCCCTGGCTGGGGGTGTATGGTCTGTCTGCGCTGGCTGCCGGGTTGGCCGCCCTGTTGTGGCAAACCTTGCGCCTGTTGCGTGGGCAAACAGGGCGGGGCAAACGTTTGCGCTTTGCTGCGGGCGCTGCCATCGTGGCGGCCAGCATCGTGGCTGTAGGCGCTTGGCACAAGCACAGTTGGGATGGCAAGCAGCAATCCTTGCCTGGGCGCGGTACTCTGAGCGTGGCCCTGCTGCAGGGCAATATCCCGCAAGAAGAAAAATTCCAGCCCAATGGCGGCATGGAGCTGGCGCTGGACTGGTACGGCCAGCAGATGCTGGCCTCTCAGGCCGACTTGGTGGTGCTGCCCGAAACGGCCTTGCCGCTGCTGCCGCAGCAACTGCCCGAAGGCTATTGGCCAGCCCTGCAACAGCGCTTTGGCCGTGGCGGGCAAACCGTGCTGATCGGTACACCTGCGGGTGACATGCAAGCGGGCTATGCCAATGCGGTGGTGGGCATGGCAGCGGGCGGTGTGCAAACCGTGGGCGGCGGCGAATCAGACCGCAGCCGCCAGGCGGATTTCTACTTGCCGCCTGCACCGCAGGCCGAATACCGTTATGCCAAACACCACCTGGTGCCGTTTGGCGAATTCATTCCCTGGGGTTTTCAGTGGTTTGTGGACATGATGCGCATCCCGCTGGGCAACTTTCAGCGCGGGGCCGTGAGCCAGCCGCGCCTGCTGGTGCAGGGCGAGCGCGTGCAACCCAACATTTGCTATGAGGATTTGTTTGGCGAAGAGCTGGCCGCCAGTTTTGCCGATGCCGCCACGGCGCCGACCTTGCTGGTGAACATGAGCAATATCGCCTGGTTTGGCGATACGGTGGCCATTGACCAGCACCGCCACATCAGCCGCATGCGGGCGATGGAGCTGGCCCGCCCCATGCTGCGCGCCACCAACACGGGCGCCACGGCGGTGATTGATGCCACTGGGCGCGTGGTGCAGGAATTTCCGCGCCTGCAACGCGGCGTGCTCCAGGCCGAGGTCAAAGGCAACCACGCCCCGCCCACTTTCTTTGCCCGGTGGGCGGCACGGTTTGGGCTGTGGCCCTTGTGGCTGATCGCCGCAGCAACGGTTGTGGCGTTGGGGTGGCTTGGCCGTGTTGCCCCGGCCAAGCCATGAGGGCGGCAGAGAAAGTCACCGCCACACGAGGATGGGGCCGTACAGCCCGCAACGAGCCCCTCACTACCGCTGAGCCGCGCATCAACTGCTGATGCGCAGCAAGCAAGCGTCCAGAACCGGGGGGCACCAGCGCCTGCGTATGCTGTTCACGCTTTGAAAAGTGCGGCGCTTGAACGCGTAAATCACGGTTGCAGAGCCTTCAAAAAAACAGCTGCTGAAAGCTCTCCGCAGCTGCAAAGGATGGATCTGAAAAGCTTGCAGGGCAGGGCGAAAGCGGCTGGGTAGCTGGGCGTTTTCAGTCTATGCCGACCTCATCAAAATCCAATCGCTCAAGAGCAATGGCAGCGCAGGCCGCTAGCCTGCCAGGGTATCTGAGCGGACAGCAAGCCCCCATTCCCGGAGTGGAAAAAACGACTCAAACGCTCAAAGCATGTGCTGCAAAAAGGCGCGTGCCCGCGGGTGCTGGGGGTTGGCGAAAAATTCTTGCGCATGGCGGTCTTCGGCGATCACGCCGCTGTCCATGAAGAGCACGCGGTGCGCCACCTCACGCGCAAAGGCCATTTCGTGCGTCACCACCAGCATGGTAGTGTGTTCAGCCGCCAGCTGGCGCATGGTGCGCAGTACTTCGATGGTCAGCTCGGGGTCGAGTGCGCTGGTGGGCTCGTCAAACAGCATGATGGCCGGCTGCATGGCCAGGGCGCGCGCAATGGCCACCCGCTGTTTTTGCCCGCCCGAAAGGCGCGCGGGGTAGGCATCGCGCTTGTCGAACAGGCCCACCTTGCGCAGCAGCTCTTCGGCCTGGGGCACGATGGCACTGCGCGCCATTTTCTTCACCGTCATGGGGGCTTCAATCAGGTTTTCGAGCACGGTCATGTGCGGGAACAGATTGAAGTGCTGAAACACCATGCCGCTGTGCGAGCAGATGTGGCGGATTTCGTGCTCGCTCGCATAGTGCGCCCGGCCGTCGGGGTTGTTGTGCACCAGGTTGTGGATGTCCACGTCGATGCGGCCGCTGTCAATTGTTTCCAGGTGGTTGATGCAGCGCAGCAGGGTGGATTTGCCCGAGCCCGAAGCGCCCAGAATGGCGACCACCTCGCCTTTTTGCACTTGCAGCGAGATGCCGCGCAGCACCTCGTGCTGGCCGAAGCGCTTGTGCACATCCTGCATGCGCAGGGCGGGCACGTCGTCGTGGGCCGCAGCTGCGGCGGCAGAAGCGTTACTGGTCTTGTCGCGCATAGTGTTGCTCCAGGCGCTGGAACACCCAGGTCAGCGCAAAGGTCATCAGCAGATAAAAGGCGGCGGCCACCACGAAGGGCGTCACGGTGAAGTCGCGCTGAACGATGTTGCGTGCGGCGCGCAAAATGTCATTCAGGGCCAGCACGTAAATCAGCGATGTGTCTTTGATGAGCGTGATGGTTTCATTGCTCATGGGCGGCAGAATGTGGCGCACCATTTGCGGCAGCACGATGCGGCGCATGGTTTGGCCGTAACTCATGCCTAGGGATTTGGCGGCCTCGTACTGGCCGCGATCCACGGCCTGAATGCCGGCGCGGAAGATCTCGGCAAAATAGGCCGAATAATTCAGCACAAAGGCCGTGATGGCGGCCGGAAAATCGGGCAAACGCAGGCCGATAACCGGAATGAGCGGCAGCGCAAAATAAATGAAGAGCAGTTGCAGCATCAAAGGTGTGCCGCGCATGAGCCAGATATAGGCATTGACCAACTGGCGGGCCACTCGCAAAGCCGATACGCGCAACAGAGCCAAGCCCAGCCCGATGGGCAGGGACAGCAGCAAGGTCAGAAAAAACAGCGACAGGGTGGTTTTGGCGCCGCCCAATATGGGCGGTAGCATGGCGGCGAGTTTATCCATGCGACAGGTGGGCAAGCTAGGGGTGGATGGGCTTGGGCGGCGTGCAGCTGGCAAGGTGGCGAGCAACTCCGCAACGATTGCAACCAGCAGCAGGCAATGACAATGGGCTTCTTTTTGATTGCGCTTTTTAGATAAAAGGCGCTTTTTCTGGAAAGAGATCCAAAGAATCAAGCCATGCATAGAGGCATGGCTTGATTGTGGGTAATGGCCAAAGGCTTATTGGCTTGCTGCTTCAAACCATTTGCCGTAAATGGCTTTGGCAGTGCCGTCGGCCCGCATGGCGTCGAGCACTTCATCGAGCTTGCTCAGCAGCGCCGTGTCTTCCTGGCGCAGGCCCACGCCGTATTCTTCAGCGCCCAGGTGTTCTTCCAGAATGCGGTATTCGCCCGGCTTTTTGCTGGTGTAGTAGCGGCCTACCACTTCATCCACCACCACGGCATCCAGGCGGCCGCTGGAAAGATCCAGCAAGGCGGTGACGTTGTCGCCAAAGGTTTTCAGTTCTTTGAGTGACTTGGAAACGGCTTCGTCTTTGGCCACGGCATCCACCGCGCTGCTGCCGTCTTGCACGCCCACCACTTTGCCAGCCAGATCGGCCTTTTTCTGCACGGGCGACTGGCTGGTGACGATGATGATCTGGTGGTTCACCATGTACGGCTTGCTGAAGGCCACGTTCTTTTTGCGCTCTTCGGTGATGGTCATGCCGTTCCACAGCGCATCCACGCGCTTGCCCTTGAGTTCGGCCTCTTTGGCGCTCCAGTCGATGGGTTTGAACACGGCCTCGATGCCCATGCGTTTGGTGGCTTCGCGGGCCATGTCGATGTCGTAGCCGACGAGCTCGCCCTTGTCATCACGAAAACCCATGGGGGGGAAGTTGTCGTCCAGGCCGATGAGCAGCTTCTTGGGCAATTCACCAGCGGGCACTGCGGCAGCAGCGGGTGCCGTGCCAGAAGCTGCATCGGCACTGGGTGCGGGCTTGGAGCAACCCCACAGCACGGCCGTGGCGGTGAGGGCAGACATGAGGGAGAGCAGGGTGAAAGAGCGTCTTTTCATGGTTGAAGCCTTTGAAAAAAGATGAAAGAAAACTGCGGGGTGCGCCGTGGATCAAGCGAAGCGATGACGCGCAAAAAGCGAGCCGGTGCCGGGTTTTAACTTCGAATATGACGGGCTCGCCCTGGATGAGAGTTGCAAAGCGCATCTTACCCGCCCTTGCCGGGCGTTTGTGGCCAATCTGCAGCAGGCAGCCGAATATGGGCTAGGTGCCGGCAGCCAGTCGGTTTGACAGCGGCGGGCCAGTAGAATCCTCGCCAAAGCGCAAGGGACTTTTTCATTGAATTCCACCCGCCATCAACCACGTATCGCCATGCCGACTTTTCAGCAAATCATTCTCACCCTGCAGCAATACTGGGCCGACCAGGGCTGCGCCCTTTTGCAACCTTACGACATGGAGGTAGGCGCGGGCACCAGCCACACCGCCACCTTTTTGCGCGCCATTGGCCCCGAGCCGTGGAAGGCCGCCTACGTGCAGCCCAGCCGCCGCCCCAAGGACGGGCGCTATGGCGACAACCCCAACCGCTTGCAGCATTACTACCAATACCAGGTGGTGCTCAAGCCCGCGCCGGCCAACATCCTCGACCTCTACCTGGGCAGCCTGCAGGCGCTGGGCTTTGATCTGAAGAAGAACGACATTCGCTTCGTCGAGGACGACTGGGAAAACCCCACGCTGGGCGCCTGGGGCCTGGGCTGGGAGGTCTGGCTCAACGGCATGGAGGTGACGCAGTTCACCTACTTCCAGCAGGTCGGCGGCATCGACTGCAAGCCCGCCACCGGCGAGATCACCTACGGCCTGGAGCGCCTGGCCATGTACCTGCAAGGCGTGGACAACGTTTACAAGCTGATCTGGACCGAGCAGTCCGACGGCACGCGCCTGACCTACGGCGACGTGTATCACCAGAACGAGGTAGAACAGTCCACCTACAACTTCGAGCACAGCGACGCGGACTTCCTGTTCACCGCCTTCGCCGCGCATGAAAAGCAGGCCCAGCACCTGATGGCCGAGCAGCTGGCGCTGCCCGCCTACGAGCAGGTGCTCAAGGCTGCGCACACCTTCAACCTGCTGGACGCGCGCGGGGCCATCAGCGTGACCGAGCGCGCTGCCTATATCGGCCGCATCCGCAACCTGGCGCGCGCCGTGGCGCAAAGCTATTACGACAGCCGCGCGCGCCTGGGCTTTCCGCTGGCGCCGCGCGAGTGGGTGGAGCAGATCGAAACCAAACAAGCGTGACCAACGCACGATCAGGGCATCGTCGCAAAAGCCATGCGCACACCAACCTTCATCGTCTGCCTGCCATGAACACGCTGCCGCAAGCCCAGTCCGTACCCGTGGGCGAAGACAAGGCGCGCATCGCCGCCCAGGCCCGCAGAAAATTTTCTGCCGCCCTGGCCAACGACACGCAGTGGAACGAGTTGCTGGCCTTCGTGCGCGCCATGCCCGATTGGCGGCCGCCTTACCGTTCCAAATGGGTGAATGGGCACGTTTCGGAGTGGGACAGTGAATGGTGCTACCACCTACCTTGCCCCTTCGTGGGCGTGGAATGGTTCGACATGTGGCTGATCGAAGTCAAACACTCAGCCTACGGGCAAGCCACGGTGTGGACGGATCACGGCCCGGCCATCGCCCAGCGCTTGCGGGGCATTGGTTTTGACTTTGAAATCCGCGGCGATGTGGCCCGCATCTGGGGCTACTACCCCCGCTCTTGTGAAGACCTTCCACCAGCTCAGCCCATTCCCCGATACCTTCGCGCGCGCTGAATCTGCGGCCAAGCGAATACACCCTTTTTGAAAATCCACTGGACATCACCACCATGACGACTCAAAACCTGCTCGTTGAACTGTTTGTTGAAGAGCTGCCGCCCAAGGCCCTGAAAAAGCTGGGCGATGCCTTTGCCAACACCCTGGCCGCCTCGCTCAATGCCCAGGGCCTGACCGCAGCCAGCAGCCGCATCACGCCCTACGCCAGCCCGCGCCGCCTGGCCGTGCACATCAGCCATGTGGCGGCCAAAGCCGCCGACAAGGCCGTGCAGCAAAAGCTCATGCCCGCCAGCGTGGCGCTGGATGCCAACGGCCAGCCCACACCCGTGCTGCTGAAAAAGCTGCAAGCCCTGGGGGCCGATCCCTCGGTGGTGCCCAAGCTCAAGCGCGCCACGGACGGCAAGGCCGAAGCCCTGTTTCTCGATACCCTCATTACTGGCGCCACGCTGGACGCGGGCCTGCAAAAAGCGCTGGACGAAGCCATTGCCAAGCTGCCCATTCCCAAGGTCATGACCTATCAGTTGCATAGCGGCTGCGATCTGCCGGGCTGGAGCAGCGTGCAATTCGTGCGCCCCGTGCATGGCCTGGTGGCCCTGCATGGCGAAAGCGTTCTGCCCGTAACGGCCCTGGGCCTGAAGGCCGGCCGCACCACCTACGGCCACCGTTTCGAGGCGGCCAGCGATCGCATCGAACTGACCAGTGCCGACGACTACGCCCGCGCGCTGCGCGAACAGGGCGCCGTGATCGCCAGCTTTGACGAGCGCCGCAGCGAAATCGCCCGCCAGTTGCAAGCTGCGGCCGACAAGATCGGGGGCGGCGTGCGCCCCATTGAAGACGCCGCTTTGCTGGATGAAGTGACCGCCCTGGTGGAACGCCCCAACGTCTTGACCTGCGCCTTTGACCGCGAATTTCTGGACGTGCCGCAGGAATGCCTGATCCTGACCATGAAGGCCAACCAGAAATACTTTCCGCTGCTTGATGCGCAGGGCAAGCTCACGCATCAGTTTCTGGTGGTGAGCAACATCACGCCAGACGACCCCAGCGCCGTGATCGACGGCAACGAGCGCGTGGTGCGCCCGCGCCTGGCCGATGCCAAATTCTTCTTCGATCAAGACCGCAAGAAAACGCTCGCCAGCCGCGTGGATGGCCTGGGCAAAGTGGTCTATCACAACAAGCTCGGCACCCAGGCCGAACGCAGCGAGCGCGTTCGTCAAATCGCCCACGCCATCGTGCAGCAACTCAGCCTGGCGACCTTGCCCTTCACGGCTGAGGACAAGGCGCGCTTCGAGGCGCTTGACAGCAAGGCGCAAGAAGCCGCCCGCCTGGCCAAAACCGATCTGCTCACCGACATGGTGGGCGAATTCCCCGAGCTGCAAGGCATCATGGGCGGCTACTACGCCCGTTTCGAGGGCCTGCGCGACGGCGTGGCCATTGCGATTGAAGACCACTACAAGCCCCGGTTTGCGGGCGACGAACTGCCGCGCAACCGCACCGGCACCGTGCTGGCCCTGGCCGACAAGCTCGAAACCTTGGTGGGCATGTTCGGCATCGGCAACCTGCCCACGGGCGACAAAGACCCCTTCGCCCTGCGCCGCCACGCTCTGGGCGTCATCCGCATGCTGGTGGAAAAACGCTTGCCCCTGCAATTGCCCGAGTTGCTGCATGCTGCCGCCCAAAGCTTTGGTGCGCTGCTGCCCGATGCGGCCGCCAGCAACGCCCAGTTGCTGGACTTTATTTACGAGCGCGTTTCTGGCTATTTGCGCGAGCAAGGCGCCAGCGTGCAAGAGGCCGAAGCCGTCATCGCCGCGCGCCCGATGTGGGGCGACATGCCCCAGGCGCTGGAAGCCGTGCGCGCCTTCGCCCAATTGCCCGAAGCGCCCGCGCTGGCCGCGGCCAACAAGCGCATCGGCAACATCCTGAAAAAGGCCGAGGCCGAAGGCGCGGTAGACGCCCACGTGAGCGAAGTGTTGCTGCAAGAACCGGCCGAAAAAGCCTTGTACGCGGCCATGCAAAGCATCGTGCCGCAGGCCAATGCCCAGTTCGAAGCTGGCAGCTACACCGCCAGTTTGCAGACGCTGGCGCAGTTGCGCGCGCCGGTAGATGCCTTCTTTGACGATGTGATGGTCAACGCCGAGCAACTGGACTTGCGCCTGAACCGCCTGGGCCTGCTCAAATCGCTGCACCTGGCCATGAACCGCGTGGCCGATCTGGCCAAGCTGGCCAGTTGAGCGGGGTGGGTGTTTGGCTCACGGAAAGGGGCGTTTGTTGATTCAGCGCCCCTTTTGCTTGGCAAGGACGTTATCACCCCATATGGCGCAATATGCAGCAACTGACATTGGATTGGAACAGCCCTGCGCCTAGCGCATCTGATACGCCCGAAGCCTTGAATGAGACGGGGGCAGGGCAGATGGCGGCTCAAGAAGCCTTGCCGCCCATGCCATTTGTTGCGGCTGAGTCTGCGGCGGCCCCGGCCCCTCAGTGTCTGCATGATGCAGTCTGCGCAGGGCGGGCAGACGTCGAACCGGCACTGAACCCGCCAATGGGCCTTGCCCCGGCGGATTCGCCGGCGGATGCTTTGACCGACACAAGGCCTGCTGCGCCATTGCTGAACAGTAGCGACACTCCAGCAGCAGACAGTGCGGTCAGTGGGCTTGCAGAGCCGAAAGCCATCGTCGCCACGCCGGCTTGGCAGCACCCGCAAGCCAATCGGCACATCGTGCTGGGCCAGCACACGCTGGCTTATTGGCTGCAACGGCGCAAGCGCCGCAGCGTGGGCATGAAAATCGCCAGCCAAGGCTTGGAAGTGCATGCGCCGGTTTGGGTCAATCTGGCTGAAATCGAACGCATTCTGCAAAGCAAATCGGGCTGGATCGTGCGCAAATTGCAAGAGCAGGCCAACTTGCAACACAGCCAGCAACTCGCGCGCCCGCAATGGCAAGATGGGCAGTACCTGCCTTGGCGCGGCGGCCTGCTGCAACTGCGGCTGGCAGAGCCAGCCACGCCAGTGCCTGTCACCCGTCTTTCATCGGCCCGCATACAAAAACTGGCCCAGGCGGCCCGTTTGCTGGATGCGGCTGCAGGCCATCACAATGCCGCGTCTGCTTGCCCGATCAATGCAGCGCCTGCGGCCGATTCTGGCGCAAGCAAGGCTGCCCCGGCCCCCGCTTGCCAGCAGCTGTGGCTGGATTTGCCCATCAACAGTTCTGAGGCGCTGATTCGCGATTGCGCCGCCTGCTGGATGCAAATGCAGGCTCAGGCCGTTTTTACCGAGCGCATGGCCCACTATGCCCCCATGCTGGGCGTGCAGTGGCGGGCGCTCAAGCTCAGCCAGGCCAGCACCCGCTGGGGTAGCGCCAGCAGCAATGGCTCCATTCGCCTGCATTGGCGCCTGATTCAAATGCCGCCCGAATTGCTGGACTACGTGGTGGTGCACGAACTTGCACACCTGCGCGAAATGAACCACAGCGTACGCTTCTGGGCGTTGGTGGCGCAAATCCTGCCCGACTATCGCCAGCGTCAGTTCCAGCTCCAGCGCACAAGCTTGTCGCCTTGGTAGTGCGTTGGATGGAGGCGGGTTTTGGTGGGCCGCTGCGCGGTTTGCATGGTGCTCAAGGAAAAAGCCCCAGGATCGGGGCTTGTGAAAGCGTTGCACGGCTTAAGAACCTGTTCACGATCTTTTGAGGACAAGAGCCAGGAAAGCGAGGTGGATGAAC
>JAUMWT010000075.1 GCA_030529505.1 Allobrachymonas sp.
CGGCTGTCGGCCGTGGCGCGGGCCTTGTTCAGGCGCACTTCGCCGCTGCGGATGATGCGGTAAACATGGCTCTTGGGCACGCCTTTGAGGTGGCGTTGCAGGTAGTTGTCCAGCCGTTGGCCGGCGCTTTCGGCATCGACGTTCAGATATTTGACGCTGGGCGCTGCCGCTGGCCGCGAGGGGTGGGCATTCGCCCCTATAATCTTTTTCACTGTATGACCAGATGCTGGTTCTGCCGGATATTTGAACAAGTTTAAGGCAGAAGCGGCAAGCGGCCGGAGCCTGTGGTCGTACAGCTTCAAGTCAATGCCAAGGGCTGGCGGCGACACGGCTGGCAAGCATTTTGCCGCCGCCTTGTTGCCAGCCGATGTTGGTTGACGCCACGAAACACTCACCAATGGAATACCTCCTGGCTGGCAGGCGCATTCAGCGCCCCCGCACAGTCAGGCAGATGGATGCAATTTTCGGCATGCTGCTTTTCTTCTTGACCCTGCTGCGCCAATCGATGGGTCTGCTGCCTTCGGGGTTGCAGACGGCAGGGCCATGCCAAAAAAGCCGCCTGGCGCCGCAACCCGCGTTCTTTCGCCCACCCAGCCGCCCGTGCCGGGTCGGTCTGTTTGGCGAGCCATCGCCAGAACGCTCGTGGTTTCGGCTGCTCACACAAGGCTGGCCAGCGTCTCCTCTTGCATCTTTTCGCCCGTCTTGGGCTGCGCGCACGGCGCAGTTGTTTGTGTTCCCGCTCTGAATTTTTAGCGGGCGCGGGCAGGCGCTATTCCATTCTCTGAGTTTCAACGTCTTCCACGGCATTTTTGCAGCTTGGCCGTAATGCCAAGCTGTGCGCGGATTTTGGGCGCTATGCCCGGGAAGGAAGATGCATCATGAAACGGATGCTGATCAATGGCACGCAGGCCGAAGAGCGCCGCCTGGCCATCGTTGATGGCCAGAAGCTGCTGGATTACGAAATCGAAATCGAAGGGCGCGAGCAGCGCAAGGGCAATATCTACAAGGCGGTGGTCACGCGCATCGAGCCCTCGCTGGAGGCCTGTTTTGTGGATTACGGCGAAGAGCGCCACGGCTTTTTGCCCTTCAAGGAAGTGGCCCGCCAGTATTTCCCCGAAGGGGTGTCGGTCAGCCAGGCGCGCATCAACGACGTGCTGCGCGAGGGCCAAGAGCTGCTGGTGCAGGTCGAAAAAGAAGAGCGCGGCAACAAGGGCGCGGCGCTCACCACCTTCATCAGCCTGGCCGGGCGCTATGTGGTGCTGATGCCCAACAACCCGCGCGGCGGCGGGGTGAGCCGCCGCATCGAAGGCGACGAGCGCGCCGAACTCAAGGAAGCGATGGATCAGCTCGAATACCCCAAGGGCATGAGCATCATCGCGCGCACGGCGGGCATTGGCCGCACGGCTGCCGAGCTGCAATGGGATTTGAACTATCTGCTCAAACTGTGGGAGGCCATTGACGGCGCCGCCAAAGCGGGCAAGGGCGCTTTCCTGATCTATCAGGAAAGCAACCTGGTGGTGCGTGCCCTGCGCGACTACTTCAACCCCGAAATTGGCGACATCCTGATCGACGCCGACGACATTTACGAGCAGGCGCACCAGTTCATGAACCACGTGATGCCCGAGCACGTGGGCAAGGTCAAGCGCTACCGCGACGACACGCCGCTGTTCTCGCGCTTCCAGATCGAGCATCAAATCGAAAGCGCCTACGCGCGCATCGTGACGTTGCCCAGCGGCGGCGCCATCGTCATCGACCACACCGAAGCCCTGGTGTCGGTGGACGTGAACTCCGCCCGCGCCATTCGTGGTGGTGACATCGAAGAAACCGCGACCCGCACCAACCTGGAGGCGGCCGACGAAGTGGCCCGCCAAATGCGCCTGCGCGACCTGGGCGGCCTGATCGTGATCGACTTCATCGACATGGACGAGCCACGCAACCGCCGCGAGGTGGAAAACCGCCTGCGCGACGCCCTGCGCCTGGATCGCGCTCGCGTGCAATTCGGCAGCATCAGCAAATTCGGCCTCATGGAAATGAGCCGCCAGCGTCTGCGCCCGGCCTTGTCCGAGGGGGCGTCCATCCCCTGCCCACGCTGCGGCGGCTCGGGCCATGTGCGCGACATCGAATCCAGCGCCTTGCAGATTCTGCGCATCATTCAAGAAGAGGCGATGAAAGACAACACCGCTGCCGTGCACGCTCAAGTGCCGGTGGAAGTGGCCTCTTTCCTGCTCAACGAAAAGCGCCCCGAAATCGCCAAGATCGAACTGCGCCAGCGCGTGCACGTCATCCTGATTCCCAACCGTTCGCTCGAAACGCCCAACTACCGGCTGGAGCGTTTGAAATACGACGACCCGCGACTGGACAGCTTGGCCGCCAGCTACCAGATGGCCACCGAACTGGAAGAGGAAACCGCGGTGCCGCGCCGCAGCCAGGAGCCGACCAACCGCCAAACGCCCGTGATCAAGGGCATCCTGCCCGAAGAAAAACCGCCGGTCGTGGAACCCGCGCCCAAACCGGTTGCCCAGCCTGCGGCCGCCAGCGAAAGCCTGTGGACCCTGATCAAGCGCTGGCTGGGGCTGGAACCCGAACCCGCCCCAGCGCCTGCGCGCACGCCGGGTGGTGCCAAGCGCGGCAACGGAACGGGCCGCCAGCAGGGCCGTGGCGGGCGCAACCGCAATGGCGAGCGTGGCAATGGTTCGCGCGAAGCGCGTGAGCCACGTGAATCCCGTGAGGGGCGCGATGGACGTGGCGAGAACAGCCGCCGCGAGCGCAGTGCCAATGAGCGCGGTGAGCGCACGGAACGCCAGGAGGGCCGCCAGGAGCGCAACGAGCGTGTGGAACGTGCCGACCGTGCTGATCGCATCGAACGCACGGAGCGCAATGGCGAAGCCCGTGCCAATGGCCGCCAGGAGCAGCGCCCGGATCAACGGCCAGATCAGCGTTCGGATCAACGCTCGGACGGCCGCCGCAACCGAAGCAATGAGCGTGCGCTGGCCGAGCGCAGCGAAGCCCGTCGCACAGATGTTGAAGACATCGCCAGAGGCAACGATGCCATGGCAGCGATGAGCGAAGAGCCGCGCAGCGAACGCAGCCGCCACACGCGCCGCCCGCAGCGCCCGGCCTCAGAGCTTGAGGCGCAGCCAGCAGATGGGCATGCGGCGAATGTGGCTCCTGCTGTTGCAGCAGCAGCTTCGCCGCTTGCCCATCCGGCGGCTGATTCTGCCGATGCAGCGGCAGAAAACCCGGGCCTGCCAGCGGTGGACATGCTGCCAGCCGATGAAAGCGCCGTGCCGGCTGAAGAAGGCCGCGTGCGCCGCGAGCGCCGCTCGCGCGACCGCTACGGGCGCGACCGCCGCCGTGAACGGCAACAAGCCGCCATGAACGATGGCGAAGCAGAGTCAAGCCGCGCCGATGCGCAAGCGGCCTGGGCCGCATCGGCATCGGATACGTCTGCAGCACAGGAGCCAATGGCGGACATTCCGCGCAGCTATTTCTCGGTGTACGCCAGCCGGGCGGCGGCAGCGGCGCCGGGCGTAGCCACACGCGTTGCCGAGCCAGCGGCGCTGCCTTCCAGCGAGGCAGCGGCGGGCGCATCGCTCGTGGCGGAGTCTGCCTCTTTGGCCACTGCGCCTGCCATGCCCGAATCCAGCCCCGCGCCCGTGCAGCAAACCCTGCCTTTGCAGGCAGAGGCGGTGGTGCCGACGGCTGGCATTGCGGTGGCTGCGCCAGCAACAAGCAAAACGCCCACAATGGCAGCGCAGAGCCAGGGGCAGGATCAGGGCATGGGGCGGGCACGCATGCCAGCCGTGCGGGCTTACACCCTGCCGCAGGCCGAGTTGGCACAAGTGGCCAGCCAGGCCGGTTTGATCTGGGTGGGCACCGATGCCGAGAAGGCCGCTGCCGTGCAAGCCGCCATTGCAGCCGAGTTGCCGCCCGTGCACGTGCCGCGTGAGCGCGCACCGCGTGTGGTGATTGACGAAGGCCCGCTGGTGCTGGTGGAAAC
>JAUMWT010000076.1 GCA_030529505.1 Allobrachymonas sp.
TACCTGACCAAGCCCTTTGACATGAAGGAGCTGCAAGCCCGCATCGAGGCTTTGCTGCGGCGTGCGCGCCTGCCAGCCTTTGGCGGTTCTTTGCAGATTGCCGCGGGGCCTGGCAAACGCTTGCGGCTGGATCCGCAATTGCCGCTGGCCTGGATTGGCGACGAGATGCTGGACTTGACCCAGCGCGAATGGGCCTTGCTGTCCGTGCTGATTGCGCGTGCTGGCGAGGTGGTGAGCCGCGAAGACGTGTTGGCCGTGTGGCAGAACGATGCCAGCGAATCAGCGGGCGCGGCGAGCTCCAATGCGCTGGAGGTGTACATCCACCGCCTGCGCCGCAAGCTGGCCGACACCAGCATCCAGATTCGCAATGTGCGGGGCTTGGGCTACACCCTCACTTCCGGCGAATAACAACAAGGGGGGCAGCGCGCGCCTGCAACGATCACGATCGTCGGGCGCGTTCCCCGACAGTTTTTGACGCGACAAGGCCCGGGCGCTGCCGCAGCGCCCGGGCTTTTGTTCGGGCCTTGACGGCTGCATGAGCAGCGAATAGAGCGAATAGGGCCGCGGTGGGCTTGCAGTCCTTGACGTAGACAAGACGTATCCGATCGGGCGGCTTTTTCTTTGCAGACGGGCATTCGCGATTCAAGTGCCCGAGAGGCGTGCGCCAAAGGCTTTTGGGCGCTTGCCCGAAGAGTTGCCTGGCAAAGGCACACGATGCAAAGACTTTGAACAGGCTCTTAAAGCGCACGGCTGCGGGCCAGCGGCGGGTTGCGGCTGAAATAGCCTTGGATGCCGCGCAGCAGCATATCGGCCATGCGGGCCTGAAAGGCCGGGGTGCGCAGGCGCGCTTCTTCGGCCGGGTTGCTGATGAAGGCGGTTTCCACCAGCACGCTGGGAATGTCCGGCGCTTTGAGCACGGCAAAACCGGCCTGCTCCACGCGCGGTTTGTGCAGGCGGTTGATTTTGCCGATCTCGCCCAGCATGGCGCTGCCCAGCATGATGCTGTCGCGGATTTGTGCGGTGGTGCTCATGTCGAGCAGGGCGCGCTGCACGTTGGCATCGCGGCTGTTGACGTTTATGCCGCCGATCAGGTCGGCCTGGTTTTCTTTATTGGCCAGCCAGCGCGCGGCCGTGCTGCTGGCGCCGCTGCGGCTCAGGGCATAGACGCTCGATCCATTGGCCTTGGGCGTGATGAAGGCATCGGCATGGATGCTGATGAACAAATCGGCCTGCACGCGCCGCGCCTTTTGCACGCGGGTGTGCAGGGGCACGAAGTAGTCGCCATCGCGCGTGAGGAAGGCGCGCATGGGGTTGTTGCCCACGCGGCTGCGGTTGATGCGCGCGGCCAGCAGCTTGGCGATGCTCAGCGCCACGTCTTTTTCGCGCGTGCCGCCGGGGCCGATGGCGCCGGGGTCTTCGCCGCCGTGGCCGGGGTCGATCGCGATGATGATGAGGCGGCTTGCCCCGCGCCCCGTGTGCAGCGAGGGCGCATGCTGCTGTGGCGCAGGCGGCGTGATGGAGGGGGTTGCCGCGCGTGACGAGGCGCGGCTACTGCGCGTGGCGGTTGTTGCGGACGTAGCCGGGGCCGTGGTGCTGGCCGCATCTTTCTGCGCGATGAGGGCGGCCAGCGGGTCGTCGCTGCCGACCCCAGGTGCGCCCGATGTGCCGGATGTGCCCGATGCACCAGACGCGCCGGGGGAGCCGCGGCTGGCCAGCCATTGGCCCAGCGGGTCGTTGTCTGGCGCGGGCGTGGGCGTGAGGGGCGAGGACGGCGGCGCGACCAAGCCGCGGGCTTCGTCGCGGCTGTATTGCGCCACGAGCTTTTCCAGCGGATCAGGCGTTTGCGTGGGGTACAGATCAAACACCAGCCGGTTCTTGTAAGCTGCAATCGGCATCAGATTGAACACCTGCGCGTGAATCGGCTGCTTCAAATCCACCACCAGCCGCACCACGCTGGGCGAAAACTGCCCCACGCGAATGCGCGCCACATTGGGGTCATCGGGGCGCAGCTTGTCCACCAGGCTGCGCAGCGTGGGCGTGAGGGTGATGCCGGTGATGTCCACGCCCAGGCGCGGCGGGTCGGTGTAAAAGGTTTGGGTGTATTGCAGCGCGCCTTCGGATTCAAGCGTGATGCGCGTGTAGTCTTGCGCGGGCCAGATGCGCACGGCCACCACCTCGGCAGCGTGCGCCAGTTGCGGCAGGGCGCTCATCAAGGGCAGCAGGCCGCTGTATTTCAGCAGGGTGCGGCGCGTGGGTTTGAAGGGTGTGGGCGGTGTCGGGCTGGGTGGCGTCATGGCTGGGCCATCCTTTGCAATACGGTGATGCCGCGTGGGCTGTGGGCGCTGATGCGCACTTCGCGCGCGGTGTCGCTGGGGGCTTGCAGCTGCACATCCCAATCGGGCGGGGGCAGCAGGCCGCCGGCCTTCTCGGGCCATTCCACCAGTTTGAGGCCGGGCGCGGCAAACAGCTCGCGCAGGCCGCTGTCTTCCCACTCGCGCGGGTCGTCAAAGCGGTACAGGTCGCAATGCCAAATCGCCAGTTCGATGGGCGTGGTGAGTGGGTAGCTCTCGGCCACGGCAAAGGTGGGGCTTTTGATGCGGCCTTGCACACCCAAAGCGCGCAGCAGGTGGCGTGTGAAAGTGGTTTTGCCCGCGCCCAGATTGCCGTGCAAGAAGATCAGCAGGTTCGCGTCTTGCGGGTGGGCGTGCCAATGGCGGGCCAGGCGCGCGGCAAAGTCGGCCGTGGCGGCCTCGTCCTTCCAGGCGAAGGTTTCTACAATCATGCGAGGTTTCCTGTCATGTCCGCCATCCACCCACCATCCAGCCCCGATTCTGCCTTGGCGCATCGCACAGCCCTGACGGCGGCCGATGGCGAGGCTTTATTGTCCACCATCCGCCAGGCCGCAGCGGCCTTGGGTTTTGGCGGCATTGGCGTGGCCGATGTGGATTTGACGAGCGCCGAGCCGGGTTTGCTCGCCTGGCTGGCGCAGGGCTTTCATGGCGAGATGCACTACATGGCCGCGCACGGCTTGAAGCGTGCCCGCCCGGCCGAGCTGGTGCCGGGTACGGTGCGCGTGATCACCGCGCGCATGGACTATCTGCCCCAATCCACCCCCGCAGACTGGCGCCAGCGCGAGCTGCAACGCCTGCATCAGCCGGGCGAAGCAGTGATTTCGATTTATGCCCGCGGTCGCGACTACCACAAGGTGCTGCGCGCGCGCTTGCAGCAACTCGCCACCCAGATCGAGCAACACGTGGGGCGCATGGGCTACCGTGTATTCACCGATTCGGCTCCTGTGCTCGAGGCCGAGCTGGCCCGCCGCAGCGCCCAGGGCTGGCGCGGCAAACACACCCTGCTGCTCAACCGCGAAGCAGGCTCCACCTTCTTTTTGGGCGAAATCTTCACGGATCTGCCGCTGCCCCTTACACCGCCACTGGCACCAGGCGGGCATTGCGGCCAATGCACGGCCTGTGTGGACGTATGCCCCACGGGCGCCATCATCGCGCCCTACCGGCTGGATGCGCGGCGCTGCATCTCGTACCTGACGATTGAGCACCCCGGCCCCATCGCGCCTGAGCTGCGGCCGCTGCTGGGCAACCGCATCTACGGCTGCGACGATTGCCAGCTGGTGTGCCCCTGGAACAAATTTGCCCAGCGCAGCCGCCTGCCCGATTTTGACGAGCGCCACGGCCTGGGCCAGGCCCAGCTGCTGGCGCTGTGGCAGTGGGACGAAATCACCTTTTTGCAGCGCACCGAAGGCAGCCCCATTCGCCGCATCGGCCACGTGCGCTGGCTGCGCAATCTGGCCGTGGCCTTGGGCAATGC
>JAUMWT010000077.1 GCA_030529505.1 Allobrachymonas sp.
ATAGGCTTGCTCGTTGCGAAACTGCTGGCGGATTTCTGCAAAGTGGGCGCGAAAGGTGTCGAGCACATCGGGGTGCGCGCCCAGCTTGAAGCGGTACACCGACGAATTGCCGGTGATGCGCCAGGGCCGCTTGTAATCGTGAATGATGAGAAAGTCGCCCGGCTGGGTGAAAAAATCATCCAGCGGCCCGGTGATGACCACGTCCACATCCAGAAACAGGGCTGTGCCGTGCAGGCCGTACACCTCGGTCAGATCGGTGCTGAAGGTGGTGAGCTTGTTCCAGCCCCGTTCAGGAATGCCCGCTGGCAAGGCCAGCGAAGGGATGGGGAAGCACTCCACCTCGCTGCGGATGCCGCTGGCGTCATCCGTCAAGCAGATGAAGCGAAACGGCCCTTGCAGGTTACGGCGCACCATGCCGTACAGGCGGTTGACGTATTCCGGCCCGTATTTTTTGCCCCATTTCATGCACAGGATATGGCGCTGGGCGTTGTTGGTCGCGGTGATCGCGTCAGGCCTTGTGCCTGGGGCGGATGGAGATGCGGAAGAAGCAGGCAGCATGGCAATGGGGCGGCTGGGCGTTGAGCTGTGGCAAAAGGGCCGCCTCAATCAGGCTGCTGTTTTTTGCCGGACACCTTTTTGGGGCGAGCACGCTTGATTTTGCCGCTGCGCGTGATGCGCTCGTTACCCAGCACGCGCACCATGCGCACCTCGGGGCGTTGGCCGCCGCGTTTGCTGTATTTGATGATTTTGACATCGCGCGGGCCGGGCTTGCGGTCTTCGTCAACCGGCTTGATCTTTTCGGGCATGGGGCGCCACAGCACCAGCAGTTTGCCAATGTGCTGAATCGGCGCGGCATTCAGTTGATCGGCCAGGGTGTGCAAGGCTTGCTCGCGGGCGGCGCGGTCGTCTTCGCTCATGCGCACCTTGATCAGGCCGTGGGCGTTGAGAGCCGCATCGGTCTCGCGCACAACCGCTTCGGTCAAACCGGCCGCGCCGATCAAGACGACGGGGCTCAAATCATGCGCGGCGGCGCGGTGCACCTTGCGTTCGGAAGGGGTCAATACAATTTGGGGCATGGTGAAGCTGCAAGCGAAGGCAGGCAATGAAAATCAAGACCAAAAGCAAAAAAGTCAACAAGGCGTGGCTCAACGATCACGTGAACGACCCCTATGTGAAGCTGGCGCAGAAAGAAGGCTACCGCGCACGGGCGGCGTACAAACTCAAGGAAATCGACGAGGCGCTGCGCCTGATTCGCCCGGGCCACACCGTGGTGGATTTGGGCAGCGCGCCGGGCGCCTGGAGCCAGTATGTGCGGCGCAAGCTGGCGCCTGAAAAAGCAGCCGTGGGCATGCTCAATGGCCGCATTATCGCACTGGACATGCTGCCGATGGAGCCGATCGAAGGCGTGCAGTTTTTGCAGGGCGACTTTCGCGAGGAAAGCGTTTTGCAGCAACTGCAGGCATTGATGCAGGGGCAAAAAGCGGATGTGGTGGTGTCGGACATGGCGCCGAATCTCTCGGGCGTGGCTGCCGCCGACTCGGCGCGTATTGCGCATCTGATCGAACTGGCGCTTGAATTTGCCCAACAGAATCTGAAACCCGAGGGCGCCTTGGTGGCCAAGGTGTTTCACGGCAGCGGCTACAGCCAGTTGGTGGAGCTGTTCAAACAGTATTTTGTAAGCGTCAAGCCCATCAAACCCAAAGCCTCGCGCGACAAGTCCTCGGAAACTTTTCTGGTGGGCATGAAGCTGAAACAGCCGAATTGATTGGGCACCGGTGAGTTGAGGCCGGGCGCAAGGCTTGCCCGAGGCCGCTTGTCGCCTGAATCGCAAGGTTGGTGCGCTCTTGTGGCTGCTGATGAGGCCCACCACCCCGGTGCCTTGAAACCCTTAGAATGGCATCCATATCCAATCTCATATGACATGGGCGCGGCAGCAGGCGCGCCCATGCGTCGTTTCTTTTCCGGCCGGCCTGCGGCTGGATGCTTGCTGAGCGGAGCGCTTCAACTTGAACAAACAAATGTTTCCCAAAATTGCGGTGTGGCTGGTGGTGCTGATGGTGCTGGTCACGCTTTTCAAGCACTTTGAAGGGCGTGACGCGGCCAACGTCACCACGCTGGACTATTCCGAGTTCATCACCCAGGTCAACGATCGCAAGATCAAGAAAGCGACGATTCAGGAAGGCCCGGGCCGCAGTGCCGAAATCACGGCCACCACGGTGGACGACAAGGCCGTGCGCACCACCGCCACCAGCATGGATCAGGGCCTGATCGGCGATTTGATCAAGTCGGACGTGAAGTTCAACGTCAAGCCCCGCGAAGAAAGCTCGTTGTGGCTGCTCCTGCTGATCAATTACGGCCCGATTCTGCTCATCATGTTCGTGTTCCTGTACGTCATGCGGCAGATGCAAGGCGGCGGCAAGGGCGGTGCTTTCAGCTTTGGCAAGAGCAAAGCCCGCATGATGGACGAGAACAACAACCAGATCACCTTCTCTGACGTGGCTGGCGCTGATGAAGCCAAAGAAGAAGTCAAGGAAGTGGTGGACTTCTTGAAAGACCCGCAAAAGTTCCAGAAGCTCGGCGGGCGCATTCCCCGGGGCCTGCTGCTGGTGGGCCCGCCCGGTACGGGTAAAACCCTGCTCGCCAAGGCCATTGCGGGCGAGGCCAAGGTACCCTTCTTCAGCATCAGCGGTTCGGACTTTGTGGAAATGTTCGTGGGCGTGGGCGCGGCACGCGTGCGCGACATGTTTGAAAACGCCAAGAAGAACGCGCCTTGCATCATCTTCATCGACGAGATTGACGCCGTGGGTCGCCAGCGTGGCGCGGGCCTGGGCGGCGGCAATGACGAGCGCGAGCAAACGCTGAACCAGATGCTGGTGGAGATGGATGGGTTCGAGACCAACCTCGGCGTGATCGTGGTGGCTGCGACCAACCGGCCAGACATTCTGGATCAGGCGCTGCTGCGCCCGGGTCGCTTCGACCGGCAGGTGTACGTGACGTTGCCTGACATCCGTGGTCGCGAGCAGATTCTGAACGTGCACATGCGCAAAATTCCGGTGGCGCAAGATGTGGACGTTTCCGTTATCGCCCGCGGCACGCCCGGCATGAGCGGGGCGGACTTGGCCAATCTGTGCAATGAGGCGGCATTGATGGCGGCGCGCCGCAATGCGCGTTTGGTGGAAATGCAGGACTTTGAAAAAGCCAAAGACAAGATCTTCATGGGGCCGGAGCGCCGCAGCATGGTCATGACCGAAGACGAGAAGCGCGCCACCGCCTATCACGAATCGGGCCATGCCATCGTGGCCGAGATGCTGCCGGGCACCGACCCCGTGCACAAAGTCACCATCATGCCGCGCGGCCGCGCCTTGGGCGTGACCTGGCAATTGCCCGAACGCGACCAGCACAGCATGTACTTCGATCAGATGCTGAACCAGATCAGCATCTTGTTTGGCGGGCGTATCGCTGAAGATTTGTTCGTGAAGAAGATTTCCACGGGCGCTTCCAATGACTACGAGCGTGCCACCAAAATCGCGCGCGACATGGTCACCCGCTACGGCATGAGCCCTGAAATGGGGCCGATGGTTTATGCCGAAAACGAAGGCGAGGTCTTTCTGGGCCGCAGCGTGACCAAAACCACCAACATCAGCGAGGCCACGCAGTTGAAGGTGGACAATGAAATCCGCCGCATCCTCGAAGAACAGTACGCCGTGGCGCAGAAAATTCTTGAAGAAAACCGCGACAAGATGGA
>JAUMWT010000078.1 GCA_030529505.1 Allobrachymonas sp.
CGGTGTGGACCTGCGACTTCAGCCACGATTACGTCAGCATCAATGCCGACTATCGCTCCTGAGAACCTGTTCAAGATCGCGGCGCAAGTGGACAAAAAGCGGTTCGGGATGGGATGCAAGGCGCAAAACGCGGCCAATAGCATGTGCTATCGGCAGTTGTGCAACACAGCAGACCGCTCCAATCCGCTTGATGGCTCGCCACGCAGGACTTTTAGAGCAGGTTCTGAGAGACAACTCGCGTGTTCTGAGAACCTGTTTACGATCTCAACGCGAGGCGATTGGATATGGCGCGGGATGGAATGCAAGGCGCAAATCGAAGGGCATAGCCCGTGCTATGGACGAGATTTGCAACGCAGCAGGCCGCCCGCTTCCATCATTCAAGCGCCCGTGAGGAGATCGTGAACAGGTTCTGAGTGGTTCTGGCACACAGACTGCGCCGCCACCCCGTCTTTCCGACATTCTTTCTTTCACGGCATGACTCAAGACGAACTCAAGCAACAAGTGGCCCAGGCGGCCCTGCGCCACGTGCGCCCGGGCAGCATCATCGGCGTGGGCACCGGCTCCACCGTCAACCACTTCATCGATGCGCTGGCATCCGTCAAGGATCAGTTGCGTGGCGCGGTCAGCAGCTCCAACGCTTCGACCGAGCGCTTGCGCCAACTCGGTATCGCCGTTTTCGAGGCCGATGTGGTAGAGCTGCTGGATGTGTACATCGACGGCGCCGATGAAATCGACCCGCACGGCCACATGATCAAGGGCGGAGGCGCGGCGCTAACGCGCGAAAAGATCGTGGCCGCGCAAAGCCGCCGCTTCATCTGCATTGCCGACCAGAGCAAGCGCGTGGCGGTGCTGGGGCGCTTTCCCCTGCCGGTGGAAGTGATTCCGATGGCCGCAGCGCGCATCACGCGCCAATTCGCTGCACTGGGCGGGCAAGCCAGGCTGCGCGTGCAGGCCGATGGCCAGCCGCTCATCACCGACAACGGCCAGCACATTCTGGACGTGCGCGGCTTGCAGATTGCCGACCCGCTGGCCTTTGAATCCACCGTCAACCAATGGCCGGGCGTGGTCACCGTGGGCGTGTTCGCCCACCAGAAAGCCCATCTCTGCCTGCTGGGCACGCCCAGTGGCGTGCAAGAGCTGGTGTTTGATACCAGCAATGCTTAAACGTGCGTGTGGCAAAGCCTGTTGCGCCTTGTCGCATCTCGCCGCGCTGGCTGCGGCTGCCTGCCTACCAACACCCGGTACAGTCGGCGCCAGGATTCGTGCCACGGTGTGGCGCGCGCGGCCGCTGGCCAATGAGCATTTTCTGACGCCAGACCACGGTTGGTGCCCACGCCATCTCATGCATTCGCATCACACACCGCCATCGCCCCAGCCCTGAAGAAAGATTACTTCCCCAAATGCTGATCCACCCCGAGTTCGATCCCGTTGCCATCCGCCTGGGGCCTTTGGCCATCCACTGGTATGGCCTGAGCTATCTGGCCGCCTTCGTGCTGTTCGTGCTGCTGGGGCGGCTGCGCCTGCGCCAAATGCCCTATGCGCGCTTGGTGGATAGGGGCATCTGGCGCAGCACGGACGTGGAAGATCTGCTGCTCGCGGGCATTCTGGGCGTGATTGCGGGTGGCCGCCTGGGCTATGTGCTGTTTTACAAGCCGCTGTGGTACCTTGCGCACCCGCTGGACATTTTCAAGGTGTGGGAAGGCGGCATGAGCTTTCACGGCGGCCTGCTGGGCGTGCTGGGCATGTTCACCTGGTTTGCCTGGCGGCGCCAGCGCCCCTGGCTGGAGGTGAGCGACTTCGTTGCGCCCTGCGTGCCCACGGGCCTGGCCTGCGGGCGCATGGGCAACTTCATCAATGGCGAACTGTGGGGGCGCACCGCCAGCGCCGATCTGCCCTGGGCCATGGCCTTTCCGCAAAGCGGGTCGATGCTGCCACGCCACCCCTCGCAGCTCTATCAGGTGCTGCTGGAAGGCTTGCTGCTCTTCGTCGTGCTGTGGCTGTACGCACGCCGCGCGCCCAGCCGGGGCAAAGTGTCAGCCGCTTTCCTCATGGGCTACGGGCTGCTGCGCTTCATCGTTGAATACTTCCGCGAGCCAGACGACTTTCTGGGCCTGCTCGGCCTGGGCCTGAGCATGGGCCAATGGCTGTGCCTGCCCATGATGGCCGCGGGCGCCGCCCTGTGGTGGTGGGCGCACAAGCATCCGCCTGCTGATGCTGACAGTCCCGCTGCAGCCCCAAACACAAAGGCTGAGACCCGCTGAGTTGAGCTGCGCCCAGCTGAAGCGCCGCACGCGTAAACAAGGGCGCGTGTGGCACTTTCACTTGCTTGGCTTGGCCAATTTTCCGGGTTTTCCCACATAGCCCTTTCCCAGCATTCGCATTCGATCAGCTCCCCTCCTACTCCACCCACCATGTCTGCCACACCCGCCACACCGCATATCAGCTGCCAGTTTGAAGAGCTGGCTTCCTCTCACACCACCAGCGGCGAGCCCATGCGCATCGCCCGCCTCACCTTGCGGCACGCGGGCAAGTTCAACGCCATGTCTTGCGCCATGTGGCAACAATTGCGCCAGCTCTGCGAAGAACTGCAAGCGCAAACGCGCGCAGCCAATCCCTTGCGCTGCGTGCTGATCGAAGGGGCAGACGGCCACTTTTGCGCGGGGGCAGACATTGCCGAATTTCCCTCTTTTCGCTTCGATGCACAGAGCCTGCGCCACTTTCATGAAGAAGTGGTATGGCCCGCGCTGGCCGCCGTGCTGGCGCTGGATTGCCCCGTGATTGCCACGATTGACGGGCACTGCATGGGCGCAGGGCTGGAAGTGGCCTGCTGCTGCGACATTCGCATCGCCACCACGGCCAGCCGCTACGGTGCGCCCATTGCCAAGCTGGGCTTTCCCATGGCGCCGCACGAAACGGCTTTGCTGACCCGCGTGCTGGGCGAAACCTGCACCCGCTCCATCCTGCTTGAGGCGGCTATTTACCCCGCGGCCGAGATGCTGCAGCGCGGCTTCATCACGCGCAGCGTGGCCGATGCCGCCGCGCTGCGGGCTGAATGCCAGCGCACCATTGAGCACATCTGCTCGCTCGGCCCGGCCTGCGCACGGTTGAACAAGCAAACCCTGCGTACGCTGCAAGGCGTTGCGACCCACGCCGTTTCGGCCAACCTGACGGATGTACCTGACCCCTATGCCTACGCCAGCAGCGCCGAGCACCGCGAAGGCATCACGGCTTTTCTGGAAAAACGTCCGCCGCGTTTTTGAAGCACGCTGCATGTGGCCCTCCCCACTGCTGGGCGCTAAGCCACTTCGCTGCTCAAGCAATCATTCGGCCATTCCATCAGATGGGCCAAGTACAAATGGCGCACGTTCTGCGTCAAGCGCTTCCTCGGATCCGCTCAGCCCCCGCGCAACAGGCATGCAGCCAGCGCATCACCCATGCGCTAAACAAACCGCTGAAAGCCTGTTCATGCGCTCAACACGGCGAGATCGAACGTGAAGCGAGATGGGATGTAAAGCACACATCTTTGTGTGTGGCGCAGTGCATGGCTCGCGCGACACAGGAAAAAGGGATGACAAGATTTGCAAAGCAGCAGACCGCGCGCTTCCCTGTTCTAGACAGCGTCGTCATGAGATATTGAGCCACAACATCAAACAACGGATTTGA
>JAUMWT010000079.1 GCA_030529505.1 Allobrachymonas sp.
CCCCCTCAGCATTCACTTCGCTCCATTTGGCAAAGTATGCATGTACCGTTGGCCATTTGGGAAAGTCGCTGGGCAAAGCCCGCCACTGGCAGCCGGTGCGCAGCAAGTACAGCACGGCACAAAACACCTCGTACAGATCCACGCTGCGAGGCTTGGTGCGTTTGCGGGCCTGCTCCAGAATGGGAAGGATCTGTTTGAACTGCTCACGGCTGATGTCGCCGGGGTAGGTTCTTTGGCGCATGGCCTCAGTATGCACGCAGCAAAAGATCGTGAACAGGTTCTAACGACACGGCAAGTCGGCGCATATTGGCACACAAGCTGTGCAGCCCTGCCAATCCACCATGCACGCAATGCCCCAAGCCCTGGGCTGAAAGCGCCAAACGCTTAGTGCCTCAGCCAACGGACATTTCTCAGCGAAAACCCCGCCACCCAGAACGCTGTCCCTCGACCTAGCCCTCAGCGCGTCAGCGCCGTCAGGGCCTCGCGGTATTTGGCCGCCGTGTTGGCGATCACCTCATGGGGCAAGGTGGGTGCAGGCGTGGCCTTGTTCCAGGGCTGGTTGTTAACGGTCGCCGTTTCCAGCCAATCGCGCAGGTATTGCTTGTCGTAGCTGGGCGGGTTTTTGCCTGCCAGATAAGCCGCTTCGTAATCGGCTTGCGGCCAGTAGCGCGAGCTGTCGGGCGTGAGCACTTCATCCATCAGCGTGAGGGTGCCGTTTTCGTCCAGGCCGAATTCGAATTTGGTGTCGGCGATGATGATGCCCTTGCTCAGCGCATAGTCGGCCGCCGCCTGGTACAGCGCCAGGCTCACTTCGCGCATCTGGGCGGCCAGCGCCGGGCCAATGGTGGCTTCGACCTGTGCAAAGCGGATGTTTTCATCGTGCTCGCCCACGGCGGCTTTGGCTGCGGGCGTGAAGATGGGCGCGGGCAGCCTGGATGCATTGCGCAAGCCCGCAGGCAGGGCCACGCCACACACGCTTTGCTGCGCCTGGTATTCGGCCCAGCCGCTGCCCGCCAGATAGCCGCGCACCACGGCCTCCACCGGCAGGGGCTTCAAGCGTTTGACGAGCATGCTGCGGCCCTGTACCTGGGCCACTTCGTCGGGCTGCACCACGCTTTCGGGCGCATCGCCCGTGAGGTGGTTGGGGCAGAGATGCGCCAATTTGTCGAACCAGAACAAGGCCATTTGCGTGAGCAAAGCGCCCTTGCCGGGGATCGGCTCGTTCATGATCACGTCGAAAGCGCTGATGCGGTCGCTGGCCACCATCAGGATGCGGTCTTCGCCCACGGCGTAGTTGTCGCGCACCTTGCCGCGCGCCAAGAGCAGCAGCGAATGCAGTTGCGAAGTGTGCAGGGCCGGGGCCGAAGAGGTAGCGGGTGTGGAGGGCATGGTATTGAACAACCGTGAAAGCGTGAAAAGAAAAACAGCAGCCAAAGCTGCAACAAACACAGCGCAAGCCGCGCTATTCAGGCACTTGTTGAGCCGCGCCTGGCGACATGGCGCGCCACTCTATCACTCGGGGCGTCAAGCACAAGCACGGCCTGCGTTCACTCGCGCAACGCCGCCAGCGTGAATCGCTGCCGGCCCCGAGCATTCACCAAGTGCGCACAAGCCGTCTAAAACAGCTCCTGCACCAGCAGCCACGCATGAAGCGCTGGGCCGCGCAGTGGCTTTGCGCTCATCCCGGTTGGACAAGGGACAACAGACAACAGCAGGCGGCGCCCCGACCATCATGCAAGCCGGTGGCGACAAGCCGTCATGGCGCCACGCGCCAATGGCAGTCCCGCAGCCCATCAGGCCACGGGCACGCTGGCGCGATACGGCAGGCACAGGGCTTGATTGAGCGCAATGATGGCGGGCTTGTAGTTGTCGCGATCCACCAGGAACTGCATATTGACCTGGCGCAGCGTTTGCGAGATGCAGTTGATGTTGACCTTGGCCTCGGCCAGGGCCTGCGCGGCCCGTGCCAGCACACCCGGTATGGCGATGTTGGAGCCAATCACGCACACGATGGCGCAAGGCTTGACGGTGACGATCTGGTACTTGGCTTGCAGCTCGGCGACCAGCTCGGGCGTGACCTCTTTTTCCCACAGCAGATGGGTGATGGAATTGGCATTGGTCGCCTTGAGGATGTAGGAAATGCCGTGGCGCGACAAGATGCCCACCAGTCCCAGGTCAAAGCCCACCGTGCCCACCATATTGGGGTCGTGAATCTCCACCAGCGTGACCTTTTCGCTGCCGGTGATGATCTCCACGCGCGCGCTTTCACCCACATAGTCTTTGGTGATGAGGGTGCCGGGGTGATCGGGCTCGAAAGTGTTTTTCAGGCGGATGGGAATGCCCGCATGCTCCATCGGTTTGGAGGCCTTGGGGTGAATCGCCTCCATGCCCACATCGGCCAGCTGGTCGGCCACGTCGTAATTGGTGGCGCCCACGATCACGGCGTTGTCCAGCCCCACGATGTTGGGGTCGGCCGACGAGAGGTGAAACTCCTTGTGGATCACCGCCTCATCCGGCCGCACTTCCACGGCGATCTTGCTGAAGGTCACTTCGGAGTAGCCGCGGTCGAACTCGCGCATGATGCCTTCCGACCCCTTGGTGTAGCCCGTGGCCACGATCACGCTGTTGGCCAGGTCTTCGCCCTTGAAGCTGTGGTGAATGCGCTCATCGATCGTCCAGGCCTTGCTGTCGTGAAAGCCCGCCAAGTCTTTCAGAATGGCAGGCACGCCCTGGGCCTTGAGCATTTCCACCGAGTTGAAGGCGCTGTGCGATTCGCCGATGGAAGCCAGAATCTCGCGCGCGGCCAGCAGCACGCTCTTGCGGTTCAGGTAACCGCTGGCCAGCACATGGCGCAAGGCATTCAAATGCTCGCGCGCCAAGGCAATGCGCTGATCGACAAAGGCATCGGCCACGTCCAGCGGCAGGCCCAGGTGCGCAAAACCGGCGTTGATGGCCTTGAGGCTTTCGGCCAGTTTCTCCAACGCCGCCGCGTAATCCTGCCCATTGGCAAACAGGGCGTAAATACCCGGCTCGCCGGTCTTCTTGTGCTCCAGCAATTGGTTGGTCACGCTCGAATAGGCCGAGACCACATAGATGCGGCCATAGATGCGCGCGGGGTCGGCCAGCATGATGCGGCGCAAGACCTGCTCGAAAGCCGACATCGACGTGCCGCCAATTTTTTCAACCGAAATCATGCAGTCCTCGTGTTTCTTTGTGGATGGTTGGTCGTTGCCAATGAATGAATTCTCAGGGAGCCAACCGTGTTCGAAGCCAAGCCGATGCAAAGTATGGCCTGAGAATCTGTCCCAAATCCCTGTGCGGCGGGCCATCAAGCGGATTGGGGCGGTCTGCGGCGTTGCCAAAACTTGCCAAACCGCTTTTTGCCCACTTGCGCCGAGATATCTTGAACAGGTTCTGAGATGCGTACTGCCTGAAGCCGATGGGCTGCCTGATTCCGTTCAGCGAACGCCCAATCAGCAAAGGATCAGCAAGCGCTCACCGGTGCGCACGGTGCATCAGTCAATATCCGTTAATCATTGAGCCAGCTCCTCAGCCCGCACCCAAGCAACGCTTGGCCTCATGTGGATAGGATTTTGCCCAACAAAAAGCGGCTGCCGCAACAGCCGCTCTTGCTTTT
>JAUMWT010000080.1 GCA_030529505.1 Allobrachymonas sp.
CGGGCCCGAGGCCCGCTACTGCCCCGCAGGCGTGTACGAATTTGTGGATGGGCCCGATGACCAGCCGCGCCTGCAAATCAACGCCGCCAACTGCGTGCACTGCAAGACGTGCGACATCAAAGACCCCACGCAGAACATCGTCTGGATCGCCCCCGAAGGCGGGGGTGGGCCCCAATACAGCGGGATGTGATCGGCTGCATATAAGCGGCGGGATGTGGCCGCAGCAGTGCGTGATCGCAGCGCCGCATGGCCATCGTCTTGGAAGCTGTTCAACATCTCAACACGAGGCGCCTGGATAGTGCAAGGTTGGAGGCGGGGGGACGCAGAAGGCGCAAAGATTGCGCCAAGGCCGCAGAAGGTTTTCCTGTTGCTTTCACCGCAGAGGCGCAAAGGGCGCAGAGATTCGCAGGGTGCTTTGGATGCCTGTAGTGTGATGTGGTGAGCGCATCGCAGCATGGGAAACAAATGAGGCACGCAAGCAGTCGTTCTGGATGAGTCAACCTCCTCTGTGCCTGCTTTGAAATGTCAGCGCCCTCTGCGTGACTGCTGCGATCCCTTGGCCTTTTCTGCGTCCACCCAGAGTCCTTCGATTGGCTATTGAGCCGCGCCCGAAGCCGCTGGGCCCTGCGCGCTGGGCGCAGCAGGGCTTGCCGGAGCAGGTGCAGGCATGGGGGCAGGGGCCGCATTCCCTTCCCCCTTGTCGAGGTAGAGGGTTTGCGTGGGAAAGGCAAATTCCGCGCCGTGTGCGGCAACGATGTCCATGATTTTGAGCATCACGTCTTGTTTAACGGCGTGAAACTCCTCCCAGTCCGTCACCTGGGTGAAGCAGGCCACGATGAAGTCCAGACTGGATGCGCTGTAGGCGTCGAAGTGCACCACGATTTTCTGCGCCTGATCGATGTCCGGGTGCTGCCGCAACATCTGGCGCACAGCGTCGCAAATGGGCCGCATCTTGGCCGCATCGTCGTAGCGGATGCCCACGGTCTGGTCAATGCGGCGATGCGACATGCGCGAAGGGTTTTCCACCACGATGTTGGTGAACAGCGAATTGGGCACGTACAAAGGGCGTTTGTCGGCAGTGCGCAGGCGGGTGATGCGCCAGCCGATGTCTTCCACCGTGCCGTCGATCTTGCGGTCTGGCGAACAAATCCTGTCGCCCACGCTGAAAGGCCGGTCCCAATAAATCATCAGGCCGCCAAAGAAGTTGGCCAGCATGTCTTTGGCGGCAAAGCCGATGGCCATGGCCCCCACGCCGCCAAAAGCCAGCACGCCCGAAACCGAAGCCCCCAGCGTTTGCAGACCCATCAAGGCAGCCGTTGCAAACGCCACCAGCCGCAGCAGTTTGCCGATGGCGCGCACCGTGGTGGGGTCAACGGGCTGGCCATCGCTTTGCGGATTGAGCAACTGCCGCTCCATATGGCCGATCAGGCGGATGGCGAACAGCGCCGCAATCACGATCAGCGAGACGCCACGCACCTCGCGCAGATGGCTCAGTAACTGGGCCGGAATCACCGCGCGCAGCAAGGCAACGGCGGCCAATGCGCCCAGCAGCCACAGCAGCAAACTGACCGGCAAGCGCGCCGCTTGCAGCAAGGCATTTTTCCAGGGCGAAGCCGGCGCCACGCGGCACAGAAAACCCAAGACCCGCAACAACGCGAAATTGCAGCACAAAGTGGCCAAAACGATGACGCCCAGCTGCACGGCCCAGACGTGAAATGCGGAAGAAAGCTGAAAATAAGACGACATGAAACCTCAATCTGGCATGAAAACATTCAGTAAAAAAGAAAAAAGCAGAGCCTGCCCACTTTCCTTGATGATGCGAAGCGGCCTTTCTTGCAGGGAGCATCCATCCAGGCGAAGAATCCAATGCGCTGCCAGCGCATGGCGCAGCGCAAACTTGCGCCTTTACGCAAGAAAAAATGCATTGTGCCCGGCACAGCAACAATGACCGAGGCCCTGGCGAAGCGCCCGCTTTCGGCTTGCGCTCAGAGCCTGCTCAAAGGCTTCGCATCATGTGCCTTGCCTGGCAGCTGCAAGCGGCATGCCTTGTCGAATGCGCCGTTGAAGAATACGCTCTTGATGCGCAATGCATCTTTCAAAAGCCAGCCAACAGCACACGGCAGCCGCAGGGCTCATTTGAGGTTCACCGTCACCGAACGCGCGCCGGTCAGGCCCGGATAGGCCACCGTGATGCGCGTGCCGGCGCGTGCGCGCAGCATGGGCGACATGGCTCCCAGGCTGACCCATTGGCCGGGTTTGAGTTCCGCATTCTGCTGGCGCAGGGCTTCGGCCAGCCAGATGACCGATTTGAGCGGATGCCCCATCACATCGCTGCCCTTGCCGCGCGCCAGAATGCGCCCGCTGGGGCCAATCACGCGCACCGACATGGTTTCCAGCTCGCGCAGCATGCGCTGGCGGGCCTTGCCCTCTTTGGGCACGGCCAGCGGCTCGCCCATGAAGCCCAGGCGCGCGCCCGCATTGATGGCCACCAGATTGTGCGCCGTGAGTTGCGCGGGCTTTTGCACCATCACGTCGGCCAGCTCGATGTAGGGGATGATCTGGTCCACGTGGGCCAGCACCTCGGCCGGGGTTTTGGCCTGATTGATGCCGCTGCTTTTCACGCGCACCAGCAAATCGGCCTCGAACAGGGGCTGCGCGCCGAACTTGATCTGGCCTGCGTTGCGGGCGGGCAAGAGCATGCCCTGGTAGTAGCTGCCCCAGATCGGCTCGCTGGCGCGAAAGCTTTTTTGCAGATGCACATTGCTCAGGCCCACCTTGTAGCCCAGCAGCGCGCCGTGTTCGCGCGCCAGTTGCTGCTGGAATTTGGCGCGGGTGCAGGCGGCGTCGGCCGCCGTCATGCCCTCGGGCGGGTTGGGCACGGGCTGGCTGGCGGCATAGGCCTGCGCCCATTGCGCCACTTCCTCATCGCTCAGGCAGCGCGAGCCTGAATCTGCCACGGGTTGCGGCTGCACAGGCGCATCATCCCTTGCGGGCGACGCTGCTGGCGGCGTCTGGGCACAGCCCGCCAGCAGCAGGGCGGCGCCCAGGGCAGCCACATAAACTGTTCGCAAAAGCAACATGCACGCTCTCTTTTCGATGCCAAGGAGCGTGCATTGTAAAAAGCCAGGCTTGCAGAAACCTTTAGCGCCTGTTCACGCTCTCAACGTGAGGCGCTTGGATAGGGCAAAGTTTTGAATCAGGACGCAGAAGGCTCAGAAATTTCGCCCAAGCCGCAGAAGTTTTGAAAGCTGCTTTCACCGCAGAGGCACGGAGCCAGCCGTTCTGGATGAGCCTGCTTCTGTGCCTTCTTTGAAATTTCAGTGCCCTGCGTGACTTCTGCGTTTTCTGCGTCCATCAAGAGCCTGCTCACGATCTCACCAGTCGCAACAAGAGATTTGCAACGCTTGGCCGCAAAGCAGAGGATGCCTCTCAAAACCCCTCGTCCGCCCGCAGAAAGCGCCATTGCCCGCTGGGCAAATCGCCCAGCACGATGCGACCGATGCGCACGCGCTTCAGGCCCACCACGTGCAGGCCCACGGCTTCGCACATGCGGCGGATTTGGCGCTTTTTGC
>JAUMWT010000028.1 GCA_030529505.1 Allobrachymonas sp.
AGGTTCTTTGGCGCATGGCCTCAGTATGCACGCAGCAAAAGATCGTGAACAGGCTCTCAGAACCTGTTCAAGGTCTCAATGTGAGGCGATTGGACAGAGTGCGGGATGGGCTGCAAGGCGCACATCTTTCTTTGTATGTGGCGCAGCGCATAGCCCGTGTGGCATGTGCAAAGGATTGACAAGATTTGCAACGCCGCAGACAGCCCGCTTCCGCATTCAAGCGCCCGTTGGGAGACTTTGAACAGGTTCTCAAAGAAGGATAAGAAAAATCCACGCGATCACGATGCGCTGCAGTGTGGCAAAAATCAAGACGAGAAGGAGGAAAAAGCGCTGTAAAAAAGCACGAAAGGCCAGGTTGGCAAAGAGGACGAGACGCGCAGGCCCCTTGTTTCGGCTCGTTCTCGGTGCGTTTTCAGCAGAGGATGTCAGGCACAGCACCAAGGCCATGAGGGCGCAATGCGATAGGCCAGGTGGAGTGCGCAGCGAAAACAGCTCGCCTGAATCGCTGGAGCTGCCGAAAAAATCCTTGTGATGCATCCAGCAATCAGCGGCGGCAAAACCATGCAGCGCACCACGCGGCAAAAGCTTCTTGTCCGTGACCTTGCTCGGGTTGACGCAAGGGGCTTGGCCACAGGGGTGCTGGCAGGGTTGTGCGGCAACTTCTACAATGCCAGCATGAATACTCCTTTGCCTTTTGCGGCTGCCCGTGCGGTGGCCGCTTCTTCTTTTTCTTCTTGCCCCAGTTCCGATCTGGTTTTGCCAAGCACAGCTTGCACCCGCCAGCGCTTGGCGCTGGCCGAGGCTTTGTTGCTTGAGCCTTTCGGTTTGACGCGTGCCAGCTTGCGCCAGGCACTGGCCGCCTTGCAGGCGCGTGGCGTGAACGATGGTGATCTGTACTTTCAAAGCAGCTGCAGCGAGGGCTGGAGCCTGGAAGAAGGCATCGTCAAAACCGGCAGTTTCAGCATCGACCAGGGCGTGGGCGTGCGGGCTGTGTCGGGCGAAAAAACGGCTTTTGCCTATTCCGACGACATTTCTCTGCCCGCCTTGCTGGATGCGGCGCAGCAAGTGCGCAGCATTGGCCGTTGCGGGGGGCAAGGGCGGCTCAAAGTAGGGGGCGCAGCAGCTGCGCGCAGCCGCACGGCGGCCAGCCGTGACTTGTATGCGGCCTTCAATCCCATTGGCACGCTCGACAGCACAGCCAAGGTGGCCCTGCTGGAAAAGATCGAAAAAATGGCGCGCGCCAAAGATCCGCGCATCACGCAGGTGATGGCCGGTTTGGGCGCCGAATACGATGTGGTGCTGGTCGCTCGCCTGGATGGCACCTTGGCTGCCGACGTGCGCCCGCTGGTGCGCCTGAGCCTGACCGTGATTGCCGAACAAAAGATCGCGGGCGAAGTGCGTCGCGAAGTGGGCAGCAGTGGCGGCGGTGGCCGTTTTGGGCTGGATGGCTTTGACGACGCCGTGTTGCAGCAGTATGTGGATGAAGCGGTGGAGTGCGCGCTGATCAATCTGGAATCGCGCCCTGCGCCTGCCGGTGAAATGGACGTGGTGCTGGGCGCTGGCTGGCCTGGCGTGCTGATTCACGAAGCCATTGGCCACGGGCTGGAAGGCGACTTCAACCGCAAGGGCAGCAGCGCCTTTACCGGCCGCATCGGCCAGCGCGTGGCGGCCAAAGGCGTAACGGTGCTGGACGATGGCACCTTGGCCAATCGCCGCGGCAGCATCAATGTGGACGACGAAGGCCACCCCACCCAGCGCACCGTGCTGATCGAGGACGGCATCCTCAAGGGCTATCTGCAAGACCGCATGAACGCTCGCCTGATGCGCAGCCAGCCCACGGGCAATGGCCGCCGCGAAAGCTATGCCCACGTGCCCATGCCACGCATGACCAACACCTACATGCTGGCTGGCAACGAAGACCCGCAGGCCATCATCGGCAGCCTGAAAAAAGGCCTGTACGCCCGCAACTTTGGCGGCGGCCAAGTGGACATCACCAGCGGCAAATTCGTGTTTTCGGCCAGCCAGGCCTGGTGGGTGGAAAACGGCAAGCTGCAATACCCGGTGAAAGGCGCCACGCTGATCGGCAACGGGCCCGATGCGCTCAAGCGCGTGGCCATGATCGGCAACGATTTGCAGCTCGACAGCGGCGTGGGCACCTGCGGCAAAGAAGGCCAAAGCGTGCCTGTGGGCGTGGGCCAACCCACCTTGCGCATCAATGCCTTGACGGTGGGCGGCACGGCCTAAGAGCCTGTTCACAATCTCCTCACGGGCGCTTGAAAATGGATGCGGGCGGTCTGCTGCGTTGCAAATCTTGTCCATCATCTTGCACATGTCGCACGGGCTATGCACTGCAATTTGCGCCTTGCATCCCATCCCGCTCCATTTCCAATCACCTCACCATGAGATCGTGAACAGGCTCTAAGAGTACGAACAGTTTGCGGCGCGGGGCATTGTTGGCTTGAATTCCTCGCCATACGAATCCTCAAACGCATGATGAAAAGGCCCTTGCCGTGATGCGGCAAGGGCCTTGTTGTTTGTACGGTTCAGGGGTGGCGAAGTGAGCGCAACTTCAGAGGCGTTCAGATGCAATCAGGTGCGTTGTACGCTTATGGACAAGCATGGTCGAGCTAAAAACGGCAACGATGCAAGCGGCAAGTGCTGCTGAACTGTTGGTGAAACGAAAAAAACGCTGTGCGTACAGCAGACCGTTCCAAGTCTGTCTATCAGGCTGGATTGTCGGGTGCGGTCGGGGGTGGCGTACCGCTGGTGGAGTCGCCCGGAGCGTGCGGTGTGGCAGGCTGCCGCATATCAGGTGTTTGCAACTGCTCGCGCCAGTGCTGGAAGATGCCATCCAGCGCCGCATTGTTGCGGGTGAATGCGCGGCAACGGCTGCAGACCAGAAGGTGCAACTGGGCCTGCAGGCGCTCGCCAAGGGGGGCGTCGTCCAACTGGCCCGAGGTCAGCTTGAACACATACTGCTGGCACTTTTTCATGTCGTGTGCTCCTGAGAGTCAAACCATTGCTGGCTCAAACAGAGTTGCAGTTGTTTGCGCGCGCGGCTCATGCATTGCCAGTAATCCGTTTTGCTCAAGCCCAGTGTGCTGCAGACTTCGGCGCTGTCGCACTCGAGCAATTCTTTCATGCTGAAAACACGTGCCACTTTGGGCGAGAGCTTGTGCACGCACAAATCCAGCACGGCAAAAAACTGGCTGTGCTGCATATGGCTTTCGGGGTTGTGCCACAGGGCAGGAGCCAGGCCGGGAAACCAGTGGCCGCTTGCATCGAACAGGGCTTTGTCCAGTTCATCGTTGGCGTTGTCGTCGTTGCCGAAGGCTTCAGCGTAGCCAACTTCCGAACGCTGGTATTTGCTGCGCAGGCGATCGGTGATCTTGTTTTTGAGGATGCCGAAGAGGTAGTGCCGCGGGTCGCCGCTTGTTAAAGCATCGGGCTTGGCCCTGAGCAGGGCGAGCAGGGCGTCTTGCACGGCGTCTTCGGCTTCTTCAGGCGGGTGCAGGTGCAGGCGCGCAAAGCGCAGCATGGGCCCGCGCCAGGTTTGGGCCAAAGCAGCGGCGTCCAAAGAGGGTTCAGACGTTTTCATGGGCGCGCATTGTGGCACAGGGCTGTGTTGGCGAAAGAGCTGGGCAGATGGCACAGCAGCGGCCCCTTGTGCCGCTGCTGCAGGCATGGCAAATGCCTGGAAAGGATCAATGAGCGGTTTTGTCCATCATGTCTTTTTTCATCATTTCCTTGCCCATGGTGTCCTTGTGCATCATGTCTTTCTTCATCATGTCCTGGCTCATGGTGTCCTTGTGCATCATGTCCTTCTTCATGCCTTTTTTCATTTTTTTTCCGTGGACATGGGTGTGTGCGTGGCCGTGTGCATGGCCGTCGTTGCTGTGCATGTGGTTGGAGGCGTGTGCGGTGCCAACGGCAGAGGCGGCCAGCAACAGGGCAGCGAGCAGGGCAGTGGTTTTGCGTTGAGTCATGGTGGAATCTCCAGATAAAAACAGATCAAAAACAAAAAGAGAGGAAAAACGTGCGAAGCGTCAACGTCGCACACCGTTCATGTCGGCTGCTGCGCGCCAAACCTGACAGGGCCTGGCCATTTTTTGTTTTTTTGTCAGAGCCTGTTCACGATCTCAAGGCGAGGCGATTGGACAGGGCGCGGGATGGGAGGCAAGGCGCACATCAAAGCACATGAGCGAAGGGCATGGCCCGTGCGCCCCATGAACGCTCAAACAAGATTTGCAAGGTAGCAGACCGCCCGACTCCGTGTTCAAGCATTCGTGAGGAGATCGTGAACAGGCGCTCAGAGGCTTGTGAGCTGCAAGCGCGCATGCGAGGGGCGCTCAAAAAAACAGGCACCGGGTGGCGCCTGTTTGTGTTTGCGGTGTTGATAAGGCTGTGGCCGTGTGGCCTCAGTGGCAGCCGATCAATCAACCAGGGTTTGCTGGCCCTGGCTGTGAGCGGCGGGCGCGGCCAGCCCCAGGTGGCGGTAGGCGGCCGTGGTGGCCACGCGCCCGCGCGGGGTGCGCTGCAAAAAGCCTTGCTGAATCAGATAGGGTTCGATCACGTCTTCAATCGTGCCGGGCTCTTCGCCGATGCTGGCGGCGATGTTGTCCAGCCCCACGGGGCCGCCGTCGAAGCGGTGCACCACGGCTTCGAGCAGTTTGCGGTCCATCACGTCAAAGCCTTGCGGGTCCACGTCGAGCATGGCCAGCGCGCGCTGGGCCAGTTCCAGCGTGATGGTGCCATCGCCTTTGACTTCAGCGTAATCGCGCACGCGGCGCAGCAGGCGGTTGGCAATGCGCGGGGTGCCGCGCGAACGGCGGGCGATTTCAAAAGCGCCGTCGGCTTCTGCCGCCACATTGAGCAGGCCTGCGCTGCGGCTCACGATCCGGGCCAGTTCCTGTGGTGTGTAGAACTCCAGCCGCGAGACGATGCCGAAGCGGTCGCGCAGCGGGTTGGTGAGCATGCCCGCGCGCGTGGTGGCGCCCACCAGGGTGAAGGGCTGCAAGTCGAGCTTGATGCTGCGCGCGGCCGGCCCCTCGCCGATCATGATGTCGATCTGGTAGTCCTCCAGCGCAGGGTAGAGGATTTCCTCCACCACGGGCGAAAGGCGGTGGATCTCGTCGATGAAGAGCACATCGTTGGGCTCCAGGCCCGTGAGCAGGGCGGCCAGGTCTTTGGGCTTTTCAAGCACGGGGCCGCTGGTCTGGCGCAGGTTCACGCCCAGCTCGTGCGCGATGATGTGGCTGAGCGTGGTTTTGCCCAGGCCCGGCGGGCCGAACAGCAGCACGTGATCCAGCGCTTCGCCGCGCTTTTTGGCCGCGCCGATGAAGATTTCGAGCTGCTCGCGCACCTTGCTCTGGCCCACGTATTCGTCCAGCAGCTTGGGGCGCAGGGCGCGTTCCAGCGCCTCTTCCTGCGGCGAACTGGCAGCGGCAGAAACCATGCGCTGCGGCAGCGGCGTGGCCTGGGTGTGGAGCTGATCGGTTTGAATGGCCATCTGATGGTTGCGATAGATGCAGGTTGCTGGTGTTGACGAGGGCGGCAAATATGATAAGCGGCCGCGTCCTGGATGCATGTGAATGGATGAGGCAGCCCGGGCCGGCCTGTTCGGCCTGTTTCGTGCGCCAGGGTTGTTGGATGGGGCGATTATTGGCCAATGCGGATTGGCCGACGCTTCATGTGCGCAGGCTTCACGCCGGTGCAGCAAAAACACCCAGAATACACGGGCGCAGCCTGATGCCGCAACAGCGCCAATGCATGCAAGCAGCGGGGCATGGGGGCTGAATCGGCTCCGCATTGGCCTGCGTCACAGAGGCGCTGCTCTGATGTTGCATCAGCGGGCAAGCGTGCAGTTGATGCCATCCAGGGATGCCGCAAAAATGCGCCATGCCCGAGCGGAGTGGCTTGTAAAACGAATGTTTTGTTTGCGCGCTTGCTGTTGTGGCAGGCAGACGCAGCGCGGGATGCAGGGGCCGAAAATTCAGGGAATTTACCGGTGTTAACCCGAGCATCCAGGGGAAAAGCGCGCGAGCGGGGCCGTTTTTTCGTTACGATGCGCGCTTGTCACAAGTACTTACCAGCCGGATCGATGGGCACGGGGCAGTTCGCTCAGCGATTCGGCAGGGGGCAAAAGCGTTGTTCCATTTGAGGAGACTATTCATGGCATATCACGTGTTTTCCAAAACGACGTTGGCACTGGCAGTGCTGGCCGCAGCGGGCTTGAGCGCCTGCGGCAAATCCGGGCAGGCGCCTGCGGCTTCGACCGGCGGCTCGGCTACGGCAGCGCCTGCCGAAACGCGCGCCACAGGCAAGGCGCTGGTTTACTGCTCCGAGGCCAGCCCCGAGGGCTTTGATCCCGGCTTGTACACCAGCGGCTCCACTTTCGATGCCAGCGGTCACGCCATCTACAACCCCCTGGTGAGCTTCGTCAGTGGCACCACCGATGTGGAACCCGGCTTGGCCGAGAAGTGGGATGTGTCTGAAGATGGCTTGACCTATACCTTCACCCTGCGCAAAGGCGTGAAGTTCCACACCACCAAATACTTCACGCCTTCGCGTGACTTCACGGCCGACGATGTGATGTTCACGTTCGACCGCATGTTCAACCCCGAAAACGCCTACCGCAAGGCGCATCCGACCGAGTTCCCTTACGCCGTGGATACCGGCCTGGCCGAAAACATCGCCAAGATCGAGAAGGTGGACGATCACACCATCTCCATCGCGTTGAAAAAGCCCGACCCCGATCTGATCATCAAGATCGCCATGCCGGCCTTCTCCATCCTCTCGGCTGAATATGCCGAGAAGCTCAACAAAGAAGGCAAATTCCAGATGCTTAACCAGGAGCCCGTGGGCACCGGCCCCTTCGTGTTTGAGCGTTACCAGAAAGATGCGCAGATCCGCTACAGCGCCAACAAGGCTTACTGGAAGGCGGGCCTGCCCAAGGTGGACAACCTGATCTTCGCCATCACCACCGACGCGGCCGTGCGCTTCCAGAAAATGAAGGCGGGCGAATGCCACATCATGTCTTACCCCAAGCCCAACGATCTGGCCGCCATGCGCAGCGACGCTGCGCTCAAGATGGAGCAGGCGCCCGGCTTCAACGTGGGCTATCTGGCCTACAACACGCAAAAAGGCGAGCTGAAGAAGCGTGAAGTGCGCGAGGCGCTGGACATGGCCATCAACCGCAAGGCCATCATCGACGCGGTGTACCAGGGCGAAGCGCAAGAAGCCAGCAACCCCATGCCGCCCAGCCTGTGGGGCTACAACAAGAACATCAAAAACGCGCCGCACGACACGGAAAAAGCCAAGGATCTGCTCAAGCAGGCTGGCTTGCCCAACGGCTTTGAACTGACCCTGTGGGCCATGCCCGTTCAGCGCCCCTACAACCCCAACGCCAAGCTGATGGCTGAAATGATCCAGGCCGACTGGGCCAAGATCGGCGTCAAGGCCAAAATCGTGACCTACGAGTGGGGCGAATACCTCAAGCGCATCGGCAAGGGCGAGCACGACGCCACCCTCATCGGCTGGACCGGCGACTACGCCAGCCCCGACAACTTCATGGGCGTGCTGCTGACTTGCGCTTCGACCGACGGCAACAACTACGCGCGCTATTGCAGCAAGGAGTTTGACGAGCAAGTCGTGGCCGCGCGCAACAGCCTGGATCAGGCCCAGCGCACGGCCCAGTACGAGCAGGCCCAGGTCATCTTCAAGCGCGATCTGCCCTGGACGACCATTGCCCACTCGGTGACCAACCAGCCGATGCGCAAGGAGGTTGAGGGCTTCAAGATCAGCCCGTTTGGTGACTACAGCTTCGAGTCTGTTGGCCTGAGCAACTAACAGGACAAACACAGACCGGCAGTTTGAGTCCACTGCCTGCAACGATGGCGCTGACCGCTGTTGTTGCAGGCAGTGCGGGTTCAGGGCTTGCCTGGGTGTTGTCCAGGCGGCCAGTGTTTTGAGTGGATGGCGCTGTTTTGCCTGCCTCGGTTGGCGTATCAGCCATCTGCCCGTTTGGTTTGAAGCCGTGGTTGCCGCCGCAACGTTTTTGGATGGCCCATCGCGGATGGAGCGCCAACTTGCGCATACCTGTCTGCTTTCTTCTTGCCCTTGCCAAGCTGTTGCATGATGCAATCAGATGAAGCAGCCCGCCGCGTGGCTTGAGCGATGCAGGGGCCAAAACCCTTTGGCTGTTGGGTTTGGCAAAACTTGCTACAAACTGTGTGAGTTAAACTTCGCACCCCAACAGCAGCCCGCGTGCGCGCAAGCCACGCGGATCTTCTTTTTTGTGGCGCCCGGTGCCGGAGCCCCCGTCTCATGCTTTCCTATTTATTTCGTCGACTGTTCATTCTGGTGCCGAGCTTTTTCGGCCTGACCCTGCTGACCTTTACCCTGATTCGGCTCATTCCCGGCGATCCGGTCGAAGTGATGATGGGCGAGCGCAATCTGGATCCCGCCCTGCACGCGGCCGCCTTGAAGCGCCTGGGGCTGGACAAACCCCTTTACGCGCAATATTTCGATTACGTCGGCAATCTGCTGCAAGGCAATCTGGGCACCTCCATCGTCAGCCAGCGCAGCGTGTGGGATGAGTTCAAGGCCCTGTTCCCGGCCACGCTGGAACTGGCGCTCATGGCCATGCTGATCGCCAGCGTGCTGGGCCTGATCGTGGGCATGATCGCCGCCATCAAGCGCGGCAGCATCTTCGATCATGGCGTGATGGGCATTTCGCTCACGGGTTATTCCATGCCCATCTTCTGGTGGGGCCTGTTGCTCATCATGCTGTTTTCGGTGCGCCTGAGCTGGACGCCCGTTTCGGGCCGCATCGATCTGCTGTACGACATTCAGCCGCATACCGGCTTCATGCTCATCGATGCCTGGCTGGCCGAGCGGGCCGACCCCGGCCTGAACCGGGGCGCGTGGATGAACGCCGTCAAGCACCTGATCCTGCCTTCGGTCGTGCTGGCCACGATTCCGCTGGCCGTGATTGCGCGCATGACGCGCTCCTCCATGCTCGAAGTGCTGCGCGAAGATTATGTGCGCACGGCGCGTGCCAAGGGCTTGTCGCCCATGCGCGTGGTGGTGGTGCATGCCCTGCGCAATGCCCTGATTCCGGTGCTGACAGTGATCGGCCTGCAAGTGGGCACCCTGATGGGCGGCGCGGTGCTGACTGAAACCATCTTCTCCTGGCCGGGCGTGGGCAAATGGCTGATCGACGCCATTTCGCGGCGCGACTACCCGGTGGTGCAAAACGGCATTCTGCTGGTGGCGCTGCTGGTCATCTTCACCAATTTCGCGGTGGACATTCTGTACGGCGTCGTCAACCCCCGCATTCGCCACGCGAAGTGAGGCAGTCAAAACCGGCTTTTGCAGTTCACATCACAACATGAGTCAGACAAGCACCCCTCTTACCCATGCGACCAACGCGCCCGCGTCTGCCGGCGCGGCTGCGCTCACTCCAGTCGTTTCGCCGTGGCGCGAATTTGCCCAGGCTTTTCTGCATAACAAGGGCGCCACCCTGGGCCTGATCTTCATGATCGGCATGCTGCTGGTGGCCCTGCTGGCGCCCGTGCTGGCGCCGCACAGCCCGATCGAGCAATACCGCGACGCCATTGCCGTGCCGCCGGCCTGGCAGGATGGCGGCTCGTGGAAGTTCGTGCTGGGCACCGACGAGGCCGGGCGCGATCTGCTCAGCCGTCTGATTTACGGCGCGCGCACCTCGCTGCTGGTGGGCATGCTCTCGGTGCTGGCCGCGCTGCTGCCGGGCATCATCCTCGGGCTGCTGGCGGCTTTTTTCCCAAAGGTCATCGGCGCGGGCATCATGCGCTTGATGGACATCATGATGGCGCTGCCCTCCTTATTGCTGGCCGTGGCCATCATGGCGATTCTGGGCCCGGGCTTGAACAACGCCATTCTGGCGATTGCCATCGTTTCCTTGCCGGGCTATGTGCGCCTGGCGCGGGCCTCGGCCATGACCGAATTGGGCCGCGATTACGTCACCGCCTCGCGCGTATCGGGCGCGGGCCTGCTGCGTCTGATGTTCGTCACCGTGCTGCCCAACTGCATGGCGCCGCTCATCGTGCACGGCACCATGAGCTTTTCTTCGGCCATTCTGGATATTGCCGCGCTGGGCTTTCTGGGCCTGGGGGTGCAGCCGCCTACGCCCGAGTGGGGCACCATGCTGGCTTCGGCGCGCGATTACATCAGCAGCGCCTGGTGGATCATCACCATGCCGGGCATGACGATTCTGCTGTCGGTGTTGGCCATCAACCTCATGGGCGATGGCCTGCGCGATGCGCTCGACCCCAAACTCAAGCGCTTGATGTAAGCCAAGCAGCGCACGGCATCACCACAAGGTAATCAGCACAAGGTATCAGTACATGGCATTACTGGAAATTGACAATCTGTCGGTGCGCTTCGGCTCCGACAAGCACTGGTTCTCTGCCGTCAAGGGCATCAGCCTGTCGGTCGAAGCGGGCGAAGTGCTCGCCATCGTGGGCGAATCGGGCTCGGGCAAATCGGTCACCATGATGTCGATCATGGGCCTGTACGAAGCGGGCCAGGCCGATATTCGCGCCGACAAGATGCTGTTTGACGGCCAGCCCCTGCTGACCATGCCGCCCAAGCAGCGGCGCCAGATCATCGGCAAAGACATTGCCATGATCTTTCAGGATCCCATGACTTCGCTCAACCCCAGCTACACCGTGGGCTATCAGATCAAGGAAGTGCTCAAGGTGCACCAGGGCCTGCGCGGCGATGCCTTGCACAAGCGCGCGCTGGAACTGATGGAGCTGGTGGAAATTCCGGCTGCCGCTGCGCGGCTGGAGGCTTACCCGCACCAGTTCTCGGGCGGCATGAGCCAGCGCGTGATGATTGCCATGGCCCTGGCCTGCTCGCCCAAGCTGCTGATTGCCGATGAGCCCACCACCGCGCTGGACGTGACCATTCAGGCACAGATCATGGACTTGCTGGTGCGCCTGCAAAAAGAGCAGAACATGGCGCTGGTGATGATCACGCATGACCTGGCTGTGGCGGCTGAAATCGCCCAACGCGTCATCGTCATGTACGCGGGGCAGATTGTTGAAGAGAACGTGGTGCCCGACATCTTCGAGCGTCCGCAGCACCCTTATACCCAGAACCTGCTGCGGGCCATCCCCGACATTCCCGAGATGCCTGACTTCACCTCGCTGGATGCGCTGCAAGAGCTGCAAGCGGCCGCATTGGCCAGCCATCGACCCAATCCTTTGCACAAGAGCCTGCCGTATGAATGCTCCCGCCCCTGAATCGCCCCTGCGCAAAAAACCGGTTCGCTCTGGCGAGCAAGCGGCCGAGCTGCCGCTGGTGATGCAGGTTCGTGACCTCAAGCGCCATTACGAAGTTTCGCAAGGCTTCATGAAGCCCAAAAACATCGTGCGCGCGCTCAATGGCGTGAGCTTTGACTTGCAGCGTGGCAAAACGCTGGCCATCGTGGGCGAGTCGGGCTGCGGCAAATCCACCCTGGCACGGCAGCTGACCCTGATCGATGAGCCCACCAGCGGGCAAATCATCATCAACGGCATTGACGTGGCGCAGGCCAGCCAGGCGCAGCGCAAGAGCCTGCGCACCCAGGTGCAGATGGTGTTTCAGAACCCCTATGCCTCGCTCAACCCGCGCCAGAAAATCGGCCAGCAACTGGCAGAGCCATTGCTCATCAACACCGCCATGACGGCGGCCGAGCGCGAGCAGCATGTGAGCGAAATGCTGGTTAAGGTTGGCCTGCTGCCCGAGCATGCCCGGCGCTACCCGCACATGTTCTCGGGCGGCCAGCGCCAGCGCATCGCCATCGCGCGCGCCATGATGCTCAAGCCCCATATCCTGGTGGCCGACGAGCCCACCTCGGCGCTGGACGTCTCCATTCAGGCGCAGGTGCTCAACCTGTTCATGGACTTGCAGCACGAGCTGCACACGGCCTACGTTTTCATCTCGCACAACCTGGCCGTGGTGCACCACATCGCCGACGAGGTGATGGTGATGTACCGTGGGCGCGTGGTTGAGTTCGGCCCCAAAGAGGCGATTTACGCGCAGCCGCTGCACCCTTATACCCAAACCCTGCTCTCGGCCTCGCCCAGCCTGCGCTCCAGCGGCAAGAAAAACAGGGTTCGCTTTCAGGACGATCAGTTCAAGCTCATCGCTTCGGTTGACGAGCAAAACAATTTGCCAGAGCCTGATTTGCAGTTCATCCAGGGGCGTTGGGTGGCTTGCCCCACGGCGCAAAAAGCGGCCTGAGGCAATTCCCGCTTAGTGATCTCGAACCCGCAGCGTGATTAGCGCTGCGGGTTTTTTCATGGGAGCAAGGGGGAGAGGCTACATGCCATTGCCAGCTTTTGTTCCCTGAAACCTGTTCATGATTTCCTCATGAGCGCCTGGATCGTGCTGCCCCATGTCAGAGGGTGGTCTGCGATGTCATCTGCCCCGTAGCAACACGGGTCTATGCCCGACACCATTTCATGGTGATAGGGAGTAGGGAGTCTTGCTTCCCATTCCTGTCTCATTGCCTTGCGTTGCAGAAGATTTGAAGGGCTGTTGAAGCGTTTTTTGTGCATTTTTTGGCATCTGCTGCTGCGAACAGTGGCGTGAACAGGCGCCAATCCCTGGGGAACAATAGAATGGCTGAAGGCAGCCCCGTCGGGCTGAGCCAGCCAAGCCCACATGGGCCTTTGTTCGGTCGGGGGCAGATTGTTCAACCAGGCCGCACATTTCTCTTCATTCGATTTCATCATGCAGATCAAAGTATTGGGTGCAGCAGGCGGGATTGATGTCGGCATTCATACCACAGCCTTTTTGCTGGATGACGATACCTTGATCGATGCGGGCACCGGCGTGTGCAATTTGCCCCTGGCGGTGCAGTTGGGCATTCATCAGGTGTTTTTGACGCATGCCCACCTTGATCACTTGGCGGGCCTGCCGTTTCTGGCCGAAAGCGTGGCGCGTTACCGGGCCGACAAGCGCTTGCCGCCCATTCGCGTGCATGCCTTGCCCGAGGTTCTGAACGCCTTGCGTCAGCACATTTTCAATGCCTGCATCTGGCCGGATTTGCTTCGCCTGCCTTGTGTGGAGCATCCAGCGTTGGAATTGATGCCGCTGGAGGTGGGCGGCCAGGTGCAGTTGAGCCAAGGGCGTTGCGTTGAAGCCGTGAGCGCCGCGCACAGCGTGCCCGCCGTGGGGTTTGCCGTGCATCAGCGGAACGAAACCTGGCTGTTCACGGGGGACACGGGCCGCAACCCCTTGCTGTGGCAATTCATCAACCAGTTGCCGCAGAGCGGGCAGCGGCTGCGCAGCTTGGTGGCCGAATGCACTTTTGCCGACGGCGAGCAAGCCTTTGCCGATCTGACCGGGCACTACACCGCACACAGCCTGGCGCAAGACATGGGCGAGCATTTGCAGCGCGGCCAGTTCGATTTGTACTTGAGCCATCTCAAGCCCGGCGACAAGGCTGCCATCGTGCAGGGCCTGAACGCTTTGCGCCAAGTAGCCCAAGCCAAGGGCTGCCCCGTGCATCTGCTGCAGCAAGGCCATGTGTTTGAATTGGGTTCGGTTCAGAAAGACGCGGCGTCAAGCGCGTTGGCCTGATGGTTCGTTTGAGTGTTGTCTTCGTGGCCGTTTGAGTAGTAAGTCAGCTGCGCTTTGCCGCGTGTTTGAATTGGGTCGATGGCGCCAAGCTGGCATGGGGCACCATGTCTGGCGAACGGCTTTGAGCCGCTCGCGAAGGTGAGGAGCGTAAGAGCCTGCTCACAACCTCCTCACGGGCGCTTGAAGATGGAGTCGGGCGATCTGCTGCGTTGCAAATCTCGTCCATCATCTTGCACATGTCGCACGGGCTATGCCCTTCGTTCATCTCCTTTGATGTGCGCCTTGCATCCCATCCCGCCTCCTATCCAGTCGCCTTGCGTTGGGATCGTGAGCAGGCTCCAAGGCATTCTTTCCAAAGCAGTGTGGCAGATCCCGGCCTGGCGGCGAGCCCACGCTTTGCGCGCTTGGATTGGGCTGGGGCAAGCGCACACGCAGCCTTTGCCAGCAGCTTTTTGCTCTGGCGCAGCTTGGTTCTTGGAGGAAAGAGCTGCTGCCTGCCGGGCTTGCCAGCTCGGCGTTTTGTGGGTGCCGTCTGGGCGCAGGGCGCCGCTTCGCACAAGAATCGGCATAAACCCTAGCGGGCGGCGCATTTCGATCGGGGGCAAATGGGTTTATCGTATGGCCCGTGGATGCGCTTTGTATCCATTTTTTGCCTTTGTTCAAACAATGGCAAGACTGTTGCAATTTGCACTAATAAAATACGCGCCTACATTGCGGGAGGCTGTTCCTTCCGGGATAGAGCGGTCGCGTCGGCAAGAGGCCTTGCGCCAAGCAAGGCGGCTTCGGCCAGTGCAATATCCATCATGGAGTTCGCGTCGTGCCGGTTGCGGCTGGCAGCGGCTGACGGCTCCCCATAATTCTGATTCATGACGGAGGTTTTCGATGAAGCGTGCAATCCTTTCCAAAACCACATTGGCCCTGGCTGTGCTGGCGCTGGCCGGTGTCACGGCTTGCGGTGATAAAAATGCGCCCAGCACCCAAGCGGCTGCAAACAATGCAGGCACCTCGTCGACCTCTGCCGCTGCGCGTGAAGCCGATACGCTGGCCAAAATCAAGAGCAGCGGCGTGGTCAATCTGGGTGTGCGCGATTCGTCTGGCCTGGGCTTCAGCATCGGCGGCGGCAAGTATGTGGGCTTTCATACCGAAATGGCCGAGCGCATCGTGGACGATCTGAAGAAAGAGCTGAACGCGCCTGATCTCAAGATCAACTACCAGGTCATCACCTCGCAAAACCGCATTCCGCTGCTGCAAAACGGCACCATCGATTTCGAGTGCGGCTCCACCACCAATAACGCCACCCGCCAGAAAGACGCTGACTTTGCCGTAACCACCTATGTGGAGGAAGTGCGCGTGGCAGTGCGAGCCGACTCCAACATCAACAGCGTGAAGGATCTGGCGGGCAAAACCATCGCCACCACCACGGGTACCACCTCGGTGCAGCACTTGCGCAAACACGAGCGCGCTGCCGGCTTGCAATTCACGGAAGTGATGGGCAAAGACCATGCCGAGAGCTTCCTGCTGCTGGAAACCGGCAAGGCCGATGCTTTCGTGATGGATGCTTCCATTCTGGCTGCCAACATCGCGCGTTCGCGCACGCCGCAAAACTTCAAGATCGTGGGCGAAGTGCTCTCGGTCGAACCGATTGCCTGCATGCTGCCCAAGGGCGATGCCAGGTTCAAAGAGGCGGTGGACAACAGCATCAAGCGCCAGGTAGGCGATGGCTCGCTGGCCAAGCTGTACGACAAATGGTTCATGCAGCCGATTCCCCCGAACAACGTGACGCTGAATCTGCCGCTGTCGGCCAGCACCAAAGAGGCTTGGGATAATCCGAACAACAAGCCCATGGAAGAATACGCGCAGAAGTAAGCACGCGGGCTTGCTTGCGGGCAAAACGCTCCGGGCCCCGGAGCGTTTTGCGTCATGCATCGCCCTTTGAAGATCAAGTCGTTTTAAGGCAGTTCGCACGACTTAAAGCGGCCCAACCGGAGGATGCCCATGAGTTGGGATTGGCAGGTTTTCTGCAAAGACATCATCACATCCGAAGCCGTGCCAGGCTGTTTCGGGCGGGGTGATGACTACACCTATCTGAACTGGATGTTCAAAGCCTGGGGCTGGACGGCCGCCGTATCGGCTGGCGCCCTGCTGCTGGCCTTGCTCGTGGGGGCCGTGATCGGCATCTTGCGCACTTTGCCGCAAGACCGTTTCTCCGGGCGCTTCTGGAATGCCTTTGCCACTGGCTGGATCGAGCTGTTTCGCAACATTCCGCTGCTGGTGCAGATTTTCATTTGGTATTTCGTGGCGCCAGCCCTGATTCCGCCGCTCAAGGCCGTGCCCAGCTACATGTTGGTGGTTTGTGCCTTGGGCTTTTTCACCTCGGCGCGGATTGCCGAGCAAGTGCGCGCAGGCATCCAGTCGCTGCCGCGCGGGCAGCGTTATGCGGCCCAGGCCTTGGGCATGAAGACCTGGCAAACCTACCGCTATGTGCTGCTGCCCATGGCGGTGCGCATCATCCTGCCGCCGCTGACCAGCGAGTCGATGAACCTGGTCAAGAACTCGTCGGCGGCTTTTGCCGTATCGATTGCCGAGCTGACGCAATACGCCATGCAGGTGGCCGAAGAAACCTCGCGCCCGATTGAGGTTTATCTGGCCGTGACCGTGCTCTACGTCGTTACCGCCTTTGCCATCAACCGCGTGCTGGGCGTGATTGAAAAACGCACCCGCGTACCAGGCTTGGTCGCGGCCAGCAGAACACCAGGAGGCAGATGATGGCAGCACTGGATTTCAGCTTCCTCTCTTGGCAGTACCTTCAAGACTATCTGCTCAAGGGGCTTTACTTCACGCTTTTCTTGACGCTGGCGGCCACGGTGGGCGGCATTTTCTTCGGCACCGTTCTGGCGCTGATGCGGCTGTCGGGCATCAAGTGGCTGGAAGTGCCCGCCTCCATCTACATCAACGGCATGCGATCCATCCCGCTGGTGATGGTGATCCTGTGGTTCTTTTTGCTGGTGCCGCTCACTTTCTACAAGAACATCGGCGTGCCGGACAGCTACCGGGCCGAGGCTTCGGCCATCATCACCTTCATCGCTTTCCAGGCCGCCTACTTTGCCGAAATCGTGCGTGCGGGCATCCAGTCCATTCCCAGCGGGCAAGTCAATGCCGGCCTGGCGTTGGGCATGACCTATGGGCAGAACATGCGCCTGGTGATCTTGCCGCAGGCTTTCCGGAACATGCTGCCGGTGTTTCTCACGCAGGTCATCATTCTTTTGCAAGACACCTCATTGGTTTTTGCCATCGGCGCCTACGACCTGTTCAAGGGGTTTGACAACTCCGGCAAACTGTTCGGGCGCACGATCGAAAGCTATCTGGTGGCAGCCGTGGTGTACTTCGTGATTTGCTACGGCTTGTCGCACGTCGTCAAGCGCATCAACCGCAAGGTCGCCATCATCCGCTGACCAGCCTGGAAGGAACACACAATGATTGAAATCAAAAACGTAAGCAAATGGTATGGCCCCGTGCAGGTGCTCAACGAGTGCTCGACCCACATCCACAAAGGGGAGGTGGTCGTGGTCTGCGGGCCTTCCGGCTCGGGCAAATCCACGCTGATCAAAACCGTCAACGGGCTGGAGCCGATACAGAAAGGCGAAATCATCGTCAACGGCATCAGGGTGAATGACCCGGCCACCGATCTGCCCAAGCTGCGCAGCCACGTGGGCATGGTGTTTCAGCACTTCGAGCTGTTTCCGCACCTTTCGGTGACTGAAAACCTGACCATCGCCCAGGTGAAAGTGCTGGGCCGCAACCTGAGCGAAGCCAAAGAGCGAGGACTAAAAATGCTCGACCGCGTGGGCCTGATGGCGCACAAGGACAAATTCCCCGGCCAGCTTTCCGGAGGCCAGCAGCAGCGCGTGGCCATTGCGCGCGCGCTCAGCATGGATCCGATCGTGATGCTGTTTGACGAGCCCACTTCGGCGCTTGACCCCGAAATGGTGGGCGAAGTGCTTGACGTGATGGTGCAGCTGGCCAACGAGGGCATGACCATGATGTGCGTGACCCACGAAATGGGCTTTGCCCGCAAGGTGAGCGACCGCGTCATCTTCATGGACGTGGGCGGCAAGATTCTGGAAGACTGCACCAAGGAAGAATTCTTCGGCAACCCCGACGCGCGCCAGCCGCGCACCAAAGACTTCCTGAACAAGATCCTGAATCACTGATTGAGCGGGCCTGTGCGTCCATCGTTTCAACTGGACGAGGAAGGCTGGCGCAGGGCGTTTCGGGGCTACACTTCGGGGTTGATTCAACTTGTGGAGAAAAGACATGCTGTCAGCCAACGTCATCAAGCATTTGAACGATCAAATGAACGCCGAGTTCTACTCGTCCAATGTGTATCTGCAAATGTCGGCCTGGGCCGATCACAAAGGCTACCCCGGCGCGGCGAAATTTCTCAAGGCGCATGCGGCTGAAGAGATGGAGCACATGCAGCGCCTGTTCACCTATTTGTGCGAGACCGGCGCCATGCCCGAAATCGGCAGCATCGCTGCGCCCAAAACCGAATTCGCCAGCCTGAAAGACCTGTTCGAAGAGGTCTATGCGCACGAAAAAGACATCACCGCCAAGATCAACAAGCTGGTGGAGGAAACCTTCAAGGAAAAAGACTATTCGTCTTTCAACTTCCTGCAATGGTATGTGGCCGAGCAACACGAAGAAGAGCATCTGTTCCATTCCATCCTCGACAAGTTCAATCTGGCCGGCAGCTCTGGCATCAGCCTGTATCACATCGATGAGGACCTGGGCAAAATGGCCGACGCCGGGTAAGGCGCATTGTTGTTCGCAAAAAAACCGCCCAGAAGGGCGGTTTTTTATGGGCGCCGGAACGGGGATGAGATGAAAGGGCGGGTAGCTGGCGTGCGTTTCAAGGCATGAAAGCGGCGGGTAGCGTAACGCGCTTCAAGTAGGCGAGTGAGGCGCTGCCGCATGGATGAGCGGGCCCAAGTCGAGCAACTCAGAGAGCTCTTCAAGGGCGCCATCGAATGCGATGAAACCACCTTTGGCGGGGCCAGACAGGGCAAGCGCGGCTGGGGCGCGGCAGGCAAGGTCATCGTGTTTGGGCTCATCAAGCGCAATGGCTGCGTGAAAGCCATGCCCATCCCGGCGCATGACCGGGCTTCAGTCATGCGTCAGATTCAAGCGCATGCCCGCGAGGGGCCTTGCACTACACCGCTGAATGGCAGGCGTATGCCACACTCAAGCTGCGCGGTGAGCATCTGATGATTCGCAAGGCGAAGGGTCGCCCTGTCGGGCGCGAGCACATCATGAAGGAGACTGAGATAAATGGATAGGGTTGGGTGAGATAAATTGGGATTTTGGGGGATTTTTGGGGATGTATTGGGACTGGGGTCTGAAAACGCTTTGCACTATGTGCAAAAGAAAAAGCCGGTGCAAAAACCGGCTTTTTTTGTGGCTGGGGCGAGGGCAGTCAGGTGTGCAGATGTCTTTGCAAGATGTCGATGATGAGCTCTGTGTCTTCGGGGGCCAATTCGCCGGTTTCCGGGTTGGCAAACAGCAGGCCGCGCCGTGGCATTTTCTTGGTGCCGAACTCGTGGTACGTGGCATAGGGGTGGGCGAAGCCGATGCGCACACTGTCTTTGTCTGCCTGGTGACTCAAGCCGCTCAGCATGTCGCCGTAGCGATCCAAAATGCGGGCATTGCCCGCGCGACCGGCGGCCTTGGCTGCCTTACTGCCGGGGCGCGGATAGGATTGCGCGGTACTGACAGCCCACGGGTGCCATGATCGGCCCAAAGGGTCGGTTTCGGTCTCGAAACGCGCGCTCACCCGGCTTTCAATCGTCGTGCCGATGTCCTCAAAAACGGGTTGCAAATCATCCAGCCTGGCCCGCAGGCGCTCCAGGTAGCTGGAAACTTCGCTGTTTTGGTAGTGAATGGTCAACATATGGGCAGCAATTGATTGACGAGGTGATGGGCCGTGGTTATGATGAGCTCAATCCCGTCGATCGTTTCGGACGTTGGCCCAAGGCCCATTGCGTGGCATGCGGCAGACGGGTACTCTTCAAGCCTTGCGCTTATACAGGGTCTGCACCGTCACCATATGACGGCGTACTCGTGCCACAAACGAGTATTTGAAGGCCCCCAAAACAACATCCCCCTCCAAAAACTTGCTTCCGTCTCTGGCGACCGCCGGATTGCCTGCGCGCAAAGTGGCGGCATTGAATATCTTGGGGAAAACAGCCAAGTCGGCCGTTGTAATCGGCACCTGACCTCGCAATGCTTCACGCGCTTTGCCGTGATGATCCAGGGCATGCAGCACGCCGTCGTGATCCAAGCCCACCATCTTGCCCGACACATTCACTCCGGCCGCCTGGGCCGACTGAATCGCATGCCCAAAAACGGGGGCAAGAGGTAGTGGCGGCATCTTGTTTGGTTTGTCGAGGCGCGCCTGCTCGGCATAAGTGGCCGCTGCCGACTCCACCGTCAAGCCATCCATCTCGGCCGCCTTGGCCAGCGCAGGAATAGCCGCTTGCTGCTTTTGCTGGATCAGCGCCTGCAACGTTTGTCTGCTGCGCAACCCAGGATTGAAGTCAAACCCCGGATCAATGCCTGCGGGCACCGTGCTGATTTCGCCGGTGCGCCGGTTCAACACGCGCACATCCACCACCTCCGGGCGTTGCTTGACCATCGGCGCGCCTGTAGGCGTTACGCCTGCATCGTATTCACGCTGTGAAACAGGCACCACCCGGCAACGACAGCGCCAGCCATTGGGGGGATAGTGGGTATGCCAAAAGCTGTCGTCCACAGGCAGCGTGACATTGTCCCAGCCCGCATGCAATTCGCGCACGCGCTCGTCGCGTTTGGTGATGTAGCGCAAATAAGGATGCGTGCGTTTGGAGCGCTGAATGCGCTCCCACTGCCCGACTGCCGCCGCCTGGCGTGTATTGACGTCCAGAATCAGGCCCAGGCGTTGCGGGTTGAAGGTGGTTTTGACCATCTTGCCCGTAGCCGGGTCGAGCACTTCTTTTTCACCCCACCAGCCCGCATCAGCCAACAGCTTTTCTGCGTCGGCCTGCCAGTCGCGCCGCGACAAATCACCGTCCACGCTTTTGAGCAACATGGCATGCAGGCTTTGCAGCAAATCCAGCCTCGCCAGGCGGCTGATGGTGAAGTGGCGCGAGTGCTCTTCGTGCAGCAGGTCTTCCCAGGCGAAGGTCAGGGCTGCATGTGAGCGCTCTTGCATCCACTGCATGGCCTCTGCGGGCTTGAGGCGGCGTAGCTGCGCAAACTCTGCCGGGGTCAGCTGCTCATCCATGCGCTTACTCCGGCTGCGGCAGCATGCCTGCCTCTGCTGCCAGACGTGTGGCGTAGGCCGTGCCAGTCAGCGATTCGGTCAGGGCGGCTGTGTCCATTTCCGGCAAGGCTTGGGGTAGCTCTTGCAGCAGTTGTTCCAGTGTCAAGCCGCGCCGGGCAGCATCTTGCAACAGCTGCCGCAGCGGTGCCACCATCGGTTCCATCACGGGCCGCCATTGATCCAGCTCTTGCTGAATCAGTTCGTCGATGGCGTCTTTTTCCGGGGCCGGTGCGCCTGGCTCGGCAAAGCTGCTGGGCGCGGGCTTGTCTGGTGATGCGGTGGGTGCGGCAGGCTCAGCCTCTTCCCAGCCGTCGCCGTACTTTCCGCGCACATGTTCCAAGCTGGGCTTGAAGCCCAGGCTGGCCACGTTGACGTCGGTTTCGCTTTCCAGCTTGAGGTTGGCTTCTTTTGTGATGCTGCGGTACACCACGCATTCCTGCAGGCCGTTGAGCTCGCAAATCCACTTGATCAGCGTCGCGTTGAGCGTTTCGCTGAGCAGGTCGCTGTCGGCCTGACTCAATTCGAGGCGCACGTCTTCGCGCTCGTTGGCTGCTGCGGCCAATGCACCGCCGCTGCCGCCACGCGGTGGCTGGCCCAGCAAAACTTCGGCAATCCAGTCGTCCATGTATTCGACGAGTGACTGATTGGGCGTGAGGCCGGTGCTTGAGAGCTTGCTCTCCAGCAGCTCAATCATGGTGCCTTCCGGCGTCATCACAAAGCCATCATTGCTGAAAGCACGCAAGGCATCAAACAGCGTGCCTTTCTCGCGCGCACTGGCGCTGCGCGGGTATTTGCCCCAAGGCGTCGGCGTACCAAAGCGGTCGCAAAACTTGTTCCAGCTCAAAACGCCACGGCGCTTGAAGAACACCGGCCAGAACAGTTGTAGGCCCAGGCCCGTGCCGTAGGGGTTGCCATCCTCACCCTCAATCGTGTGCACGATGAACTTGCGCGGAAGCACAGGGATGCCGTCTTGCATCTGTTCGCGCGTGAGCAGGCGCAGCTCGGGCGCTTGGCCGTCTTCGGTATCTTTGTAGATGAAGCGGCGCTGCAGGCGCTTGGGCACGCGGGCAGGCGCCACCACCTGGCGCGTGCCACCGCTCTCAAGCGGCAGGTCTTTGAGTGTCCACACCACCTCGGCTGGTTGCCAGCCGATGATGATGGCGTCCAGCAAGGCGCTGCACAGTCGGTCGAACGCAAAGCCCTGCAGGATGTCCGTCACCAAGCGCGCATCGCGCTCGCCTTGCTCATTATCGACTAGAGGCTTGACTGTCCACTCGCGGCCAATCACGGCCAGCTTGCGCTTTTGCAGGGCGGCAAAGACCTTGCCGTCGCGCTTGAGGTCGCGGTACAGCTCAAAGGCCCGCGATCCATGCTCGCCACGCTCCAGCAGCAGCGGGTCGTTGGTGATGACATGGCCCATAAAGCCCGCATTCCACGGGTCTTGCTGGCGTGTGGCGGCCTCGGTATCTAGCGGCGGGGTTTCGATTTTGTTGGTGTCTGTCGTCATTGGAAGCCTCTGTAAGCATCAGCGCCGTGGCGTGTGCCACCGCTCATGAACTCAATTGGCGCATTGGGCGATGCGGCCGCATGCAGGGCCAGGGCCAGCGCCCAAAAGCGGTCGGCGTGGCCGTCTTTGCTGCGCTCGGCCGTAAAGCGCACATTGCCCGCGCTGGTGGTTTGCTTGGTCAGGCTGCGCAGGTCGGCGCGGATGTGCGGGTCATAGGGAATGCGCAGGCGGCGGTCTTCCATCGCTCCTCGCACCGGGTAGGCCATTTCTTCTTTGCTGCGGGGCGTGAAGGTCACGCCCTCTACCTTGTACGAGCCGAACTTGTCTTGCGCATCGTCCACCCAGCCAATACCCAGGCCGGTCTGGTCGATGCACACACGGTCGCACCGTTCAATCCACGGCCACAAAATCGCTTCCTGCTGGCTCTTGGTCATGCCGCGCAGGGTCTCCACATGGCGCGTGTAGCGCACGTCGCCCAGCTCCTCAACCACCCACAGCACGGTCAAGTCATGCTTGCGGCCAATGTCGATGCCTGCAAACAGGCGGCCACTTTGGCAGCGCGTCCAGTCCACGTCCGATGCGTATTCGCTGGCCGCGATCAGGTCGTACTCCAAAAAGGCGATGTCGTCATCAGCCGGGTTGCACATGTATTCCTGCTGGAAGCTCTCCTCGTCAGCCGCGCCCGCACGGATGAAGTCGAAGTAAGCCGCCTCGTCCATCGCCTGGCGCTCATCGTCAGCAGGCAGCATCTGCTGCAGCTTGTACAAAAAGCCCTGATTGAGCGCATCCTCAAGCGTTACGCGGTGCAGGCTGATGTTCTTGGGGTTGCCGCCTTCGCGCGCCTCGCGCACCAGGCCGTTGAAAAAGTTGTGGCTTCCCCGGTGCGTGCTGATGATCTCCATATTTCCGCCCCAGGTGATGCCGGGGTAGGCAATGCTCCACAGCTTGCGCGGGTCGGGGTGCAAGGCAAACTCATCCAGAATGCGCCCGCCGCGCTTACCGGCTTGCGCGTCGGGGTTGCTGCTCATGCTGTGGATGCGCTTGCCCGAAGCGAACTGCAGCACATAGGCCGTGATCTTGTCTTTGGGGTCGATCACCACTTCGCCCAGGTCTTGCGCGGCCAGGTTCATGATGCCCGCCCACATCTTGCAGTCTTCGATAAACAGGCGCGCCTGCAAATCGTCCCGACTGCTCACCCACTGGTCGTGGCGCGCGCCCTGTGCGGCCGTGCGCTCGTTGGCGGCATAGGCTGTTGACCAGCTCAAGCCGATCTGGCGGCTTTTTTCCATCAGCTTCAGGCGCGATTGGTCTTTGATCCATGCCGCTTGAAACGGAAGAAAGATCGCGTCTTTGTTGGCCGGAATGATGCGGGCCTTGCCTTTGTGTGCAGCCATTACACAATCCCCAACGCCTCACGAATCTTCGCCAGCGTTTCGGTCGTGACGCCATCCTTCTTGCTCAGCTCGTTGAGTTTGGCGTTTTGTTCGGCCAACAGTTTCTTGCGCTCTTCGCGCAACTTCAATTCGATGGCCACGTGGTCTTTGCTGGCTGCGCTCATGTGTTGCAGCGCCTTGGCCAGCAGCATCAGCTCCATCGGCCCTGCTTCCTGCTCGGCCTCGCCCATCTTGCCGATGGTCTGAAAGGCCACCACACGCAGCATTTCGGGCAGCAGGCGGCTCACGTCGCCGTTTGGCTCCGCTTCCAGCTTGTCAAGCCATACCTTGGCAACTTCTTGCGCTTCGCGGTATTTGGCGAGTGATTCGCGCGTGCTTTTGACGTAGCGCCCCACGGCCGAGCGCGACACGTCCGCGCCCAGGTCTTTGAGCGCGGTCAGAATGTCGTCAATCGTGCGCCCGTTGCGGATCAGCTCGTTGCAGGCATCCACCAGCGCCTTGGGCAGTTTTTCCACGGTGCTTTTGCGGCCCATGTCTGCTGCCTTATTCGGGGCGCGGGCGCTGCACATCGGGGTGCGTGGCCTTGCCGCGTGCAACGTCCAGGCCGCGCTGCGTGATCTTGGCAATGGTTACGCCGCCCACCTGGCTGGTGGTGATGAGCAGCTGTTCTGCCAGCCATGCGATTTCGCCACGCACCAGATCGTTGCTGATGACATGGCCCATGTCTTCCAGCACAGCCTCAATCGAGTATTCATTGGCGCTATATCCAGGGCTGTTGGCCAGCACGCGCAGAATCACCAAGCGGCGGTCTTTCGCCAGGTGCTTTGAGTAGCTCATTCTTTTCCCTTTCCCAGCAAGTAGTCTTCAATTCGTCGCACGCCTTCGCGCGAGATGTGGGCCTCACGCAGGTTCTGGTCGGTGCGTTCTTGCAGCCGCGCCAAATCGGCGCGAATGTCGCCGAAGCGCAAGCGCTGTTCGTGCAGTTCGCGGCGCATGGCTTGCATCAGCCAGGCCAGCACAGCAATGGCAATCAGCAGCACCAAGTCCACCTCCCACGATCCAAGGTTCATTGGGCAGGCTCCTCTGCTGCGGGCAGCGGCTGTGCGTCCGGGTGGGTGGCGGTGATGTAGTCCTGCAGGCCAATCACCTGGGCGGCGTGCTCTGCAGCACTTGCTGCCACCGCTGTATATCGGCCGCTGCATTGGCCGAGTAGTCCACGTGCGCGGGCCGCCTCATCAGCGAGGGCGGCGGCATCGGACTGCGCGGACAAGGCACGTCGACGATCACGCTCGTTGAGGGCGTGGATGGTGTGCTGCAAGCCGCCAAGGCGGCGATGGGCCACATCAGCAGCAGCGCGCAGCTGCGCTTCGCGCAGGGCTTGTTCCTGGGCAACACGGTCGTTCTCCTTGGCTTTGCGCGCCTCTTCGGCGCGGGCTTTTTTCTCGGCGGCCAGGCGCGCATCGGCCTCGGCCTTTTGGCGCTTGTCTTCTTTGGCTTGCCAAACGCTGCGCTCTTGCTGCACCCCTTTGTCCACGTAGTGCTGCGCCCAGGCTTGGTAGCCAAAGTACAGCGCCACACAGATGGCGGCGGTGATGGCCGCGCCAATCAGCGCCTTGTAAAAATCGGACGGGAGAAACATCATGTGCGCTCCTCACCATCTGGCCCCCAGCTTGGCCCCCAGCCCTTGTAAAGCGGCTGCAGGCGCAGCAAGATGCGGCGCGGGTAGCCCAGGTTCTCGGCACAGTGCTTAGGGTGGCGGCGGGCACGGCCGCAGGCGGCATCAATCTGCTCACGCGTTGGCTCACGCAGGCCGGTTGTACGTGCCTCGGCCTGCCAGTGGCGCTCGCCCCCGTTATAAGAACGCAACGCCAGCCACAGGCGATCAAAGTCGCTCAGATGTGGCGGCGCGCGATCAAACAAAAACTTGTCGTAGCCCACCATTGCGCGCATGGCCCACTTGGGGTTGTGTGGCAGGCACTCATCAATGCCTTCGCGCGCGCACCACCATGCGGCTGTTGCTGGCATGAACTGCGCCAGCCCACGCGCACCCACACGGCTCACGGCCTCGGGCCGCCAAGCGCTTTCTTGATGCACCTGCGCGGCCAGTGCGGCAATGGGCGCATCCAGCCCCCACTGCGCATAGGCTTGCTGCGTGAGCGCGCGGCGGTACTGGTGGGCGCGGGCCGGTATTTGCAAGCCCACGGGCTGGGCCTGTGCCTGGGTCACCAGGCCCAAGGCCAGCAACGCAACAAGAATCAAACGGCGCAACATGCTCACGCCCCCAGGCCCACGGCAATCATGGCCGCAGCCACAATGCCCGCGCGGCGAAGCATGCACAGGCCAAACAGGTGGATGCGATCAGAGCGCGAGGCGCAGCCCAGCTGCTCGGCGCAATGCTGCTCGGTGAAATTGAAAAACTCCACCGGGTGCACCGCGTCTTTGTCCACCTCGTCTTGGCGCAGCGCAAGGAACAAATCGGGCCGCGCGTAGGGAAACAAGCTGCGATCCAGCCAGTAGCCTGCCACGGCGGCCATTGCCACCAGGCTCAGCTTGTAAACGCTTACCGGCAGCTGCTGCGGGGCCATCAGCCACACCAAAAAACACAGTGCCACAGCGATGGCGATCCAGTCATACATGCGCGCGCTTTTAACGCGCAGCAGGCCCTTGGGGTGATTGGATGGGGTTGAGTTTTTCATGACGTACTCCTGCAAAGTCCTTGGGAATGCCTTGATTGAGAGTTGTCATGGTGCCGATCAGATGCCCAGCGTGCTAGATCATGTCGTCACGAGAAGCTGTTAAACTGCAGCAACATCATTGATTGA
>JAUMWT010000001.1:0-210850 GCA_030529505.1 Allobrachymonas sp.
GCAGCACCCGCAGTTGCCAACGACACGTCGAAAGCAAAGTCGCCGAAGCCATCCGAACTGGCTGCAGCCAAGCAGGCGTCCAGCGCCAAGAGCCAGCGGGCCCGAGCTGCAGAGGCGCCTGCCCCGCACCCCAATCACAACGAGTTCAGTCATTACATCGGCTCTGCTGCAGATATTGACCTGAACGACCCCGCCTCATCCGAGAAAATCTTCTATCACCCGGAAAACTTTCTGCAAGGCCATGTGCAGCACGTGTTGCGGCTGGCCGCCAAAAACGGCACACCCATGCGCCTGGCTGGCATTGGCTTCAAGGCCATCGTGATTGATCCTGCGCATCAATGCGTGGTATCAGCCGTGCCTTTGCGTTCGCTGCTTTCGGCTGGCAGGATTCCTCTGGCTTACAAAAACATGCAGTTGAGCAGTATCTCTTCGCAAGAAGCCCTGCGGCTGGCGCAGGATTTTGAAACTTACAGCACTGAAAGCATTCTCTGGCAGTTGGCCCTGTGCGCCTCACGTGGGCGCTTGCCAGCCAACACCTCGCTGGATGTCCCCATATCGCTGACGCACTGGCCGAACCTCACGCGTCTGCAGGCCCCCCCGCATGCGGCCCGCATTTTCAGTTTGTGGGTTCGCCAAGGCGGCTCACTCAGGCAAACCGTCGAATCGCTGGACGTGCCGCAACGCTATGTTTTTGCGTTGTACAGTGCATGCAGTGCCATCGGGCTGATCCAGTTCGGCAAAAAACAGATGCGCTCGGCAGCCAATGCGCTTCAGCCCGAGCCTGCCGTACAGGTGCAGAAAAAACAAGGCATGTTCCGCATGCTGATTGGCAAATTGAACGGATATTTTGATTAACCGAGAAAGCAGTACGAGATAGCCATGCCCAATACCGCATACAAAATCATTTTCACCGGCCCGGTAGGCGCTGGCAAAACCACGGCCGTCAACGTCATCAGCGACATTCCTACCGTGCGCACAGAAAGCCCGGCCAGCGACATGACGCGCGATCAAAAGCCCGAGACCACGGTGGCCATGGACTATGGCCGCATCGATTTGCCCAACGACACAGCCGTGCACCTGTACGGCACGCCGGGGCAGGAACGCTTCGATTTCATGTGGGAAATTCTGGTTGAAGGCGGCATCGGCCTGGTTTTGCTGATCAACAACAGCCGCCCCAATCCGCTCAAAGACCTGGCTTTTTTCATTTCGGCCTTCAAGGACTTCATCCACAAAACCGCAGTCGTGATTGGTGTGACGCATTGCGATGAGCAATCGCAGCCCGGCGTTAAGGATTACCAGCGCGAACTCTCCGCCCTGGGCCTGCAGGGCATTCCGGTTTTTGAAGTCGATACCCGGCAGCGGCGCGACATCGTGCTGCTGATCGAGTCCCTGCTGTGTTCCATCGACCCCATGCTTGAAAGCAGCAAAGCGTCACAATCATGAGCGATACACACGCCAACCCGCTCATTCCAGGCACATATCTTTTGCCTACGCCGGCTGGCGCGTTCGCGGCTGTTGCTGAACCGGGCAACAGCCGCTTGCGCGGGTTTCTGGCGGCCCTGCTCAAACAGAATGGCCGGGCAGAAGTCAACGACATCAATTTGTGCCAATGGAGCGGCCTTTCCAAGCCGCAAGAGGCGCATGAATTTGCCCTGCGCCTGCAAAGACTGGGCTGGATACAGATCACTCGCGAGCCTTACAAAGTCTCGACTGCGCCTTTGTCCCAAGTCCTGCCGGTGCTGCTGCCCGCCTTGAGTCGGGAAGGCAAGATTCTGCTGGCCGACACGCAAGGTTTGTATCTGCACAGCCACGGCTTTCCGCACGAAGCCGCAGAAGAAATATCCGCCCTTTCTGCCGACATTGCCAATATGCACGCCCGGCGCGCGGGGGTGATCAACCGCAACCTCGGCTTGAGCGGCAGCGCCTGGGCCCTGACCAATACGGCCGGGCACAGCCAGTTGGGGTTCTGGCCACTCTTCATTGGCTCTGAGCGTTTCGTGCTGGCCATTGCAGGCTCGCCTGCCTTCAACCAACCCCAATTGCTTGAGCTGATTTTTGCGCTGCACCACCGCTTTGGCAAATGATCGCCCAATCAGTGATTGGGCGATCATTGGATTGGCACGAAATTTGCCTTTTGTTGTTTCAGCAGTTCCTATCGTTTTTTGTTTTTGTTCGTTTCACTCATGAAAAGGAGGCTTCCATGCTTGCAGACATGCTCAAATCCGTTCTTAACGACCTCAACGGCAGCTCGGCCGATATCGAGGCATCCGCCATCATCTCCATCGATGGCTTGATGATGGCCTCTCTCATGCCCCAGGGCTTTGACGAAGACCGCATGGGCGCCATGAGCGCAGCCATGCTCTCGCTGGGCGACCGCACCGCGCAAGAACTGGCGCGCGGCACGCTGGAACAGGTGCTCATCAAAGGCAACCAGGGCTTCGTGATTCTGACTGGCGCCGGCAAAGAGGCCGTAGTCACCGTGCTGGCCAAGCCCAATGCCAAGCTGGGCCTGATCTTTCTCGACGTTCGGCGTGCGGCAGAAAGCATCGCCAAGATGATCTGATCGCTGGTCGGCGGGTTTTGACAACCCCGGCGGCCACACCCGTTTTCTCCGCTTCCTTTTTGTGCCAACCGGGCTTTGCCTGAGGCGTGCACAGTTCACGTACGCGGTGCTGGTACTGAACGGATGATTTTCACGAGGACGATCATGAAAGATATGGATCCCAGCCAGATTGTTGGTAGCGCCAAGGAATACACGCTGACCCATCATGACGGGTCACAGCGCAAGGTTTTCGTTACCGACATCGAAACCGACTTCCCCGAGGGCAAGCTGATTGTTTCCCTCACCAACACCGAAGGCATCATCACCAAATGCAATCAGGCCTTTGTGGATATGTCCGGCTATTCGCACGATGAGCTGATCGGGCAGCCGCACAGCATCCTGCGCCATCCCGATTTGCCCAAAGCCGCTTTTGCCGATTTGTGGGCCACCGTGCAGGCCGGCAAGAAATGGCGCGGCTACGTCAAAAATCTGCGCAAAGACGGCGGCTACTACTGGGTGCACGCCGTGGTGGTGCCCAATATCCGCGCGGGCAAGATCATTGGCTACACCTCGGTGCGCCGCAAGCCCTCGCGCACCAAGATCGAAGCAGTCATTCCGGTGTATGCAGACCTCAAAGCCAAGGAGGCATGATGACAACGTTCAATCTATCCGTCAGTCCGGACTTCGGTGCAGACAAACTCGCCTCTTGGCACATCTTCAACACCTGGCTGCAAAAAAAGCTGGGCATCGGCTGCCACCTGGCCCTTTACGACAGCTTTGAAAAGCAGCGCGAAGCCATCGCCGCCGATCAAATCGACCTGATCTACGCCAACCCGGCCGACGCGGCCATGCTCGTGCGCGAAAAGCAATTCATCGCCATTGCCCACCCCGACAATCTGGCGGACGAAGCCGTGGTGGCCGTATCGGCCAACTCGCCCGTCAAGCGCGTGGAAGACCTCAAGCCCGGCATCACCGTGGCCTCCAGCGGCGACCCCGACGTGCTGATGATGGGCATGATCATGCTCGAACCGGCCGACATCACGCCCGCAGACGTGAAGCAAACCACCTGCGCCACCTACGTGCTGATCGCCAAAGCCCTCATGACCGGCACGGCCGACGTGGGCATTTTCCCGGCCCGTGGCTTTGACGGCCTGTCGGCCATCGTGCGCGGCTCGCTGCACCCCCTGGTGCGCAGCCAGATCAGCGTGGTGCGCCACATGCTGCTGGCCGGGCCCAAGTTCGCCCCCCACGCCGCCCAGTTGCAGCAAGCCTTGGCCGGCATGGCCAACGACCCCAAAGAGGCAGCCATCCTCAAAGACCTGGGGCTGAACCGCTGGGAAATCACGCCGCAAGAAGAAGTCGAATTCATGATCGACCTGATGCACACGCTGATTGACTGATCGGCGCTCAGCCTTCGGCACACGCTGTCATCCAGCAAACGCAGGCCACCGTTGGCCTGCTATCGGATCGGCTCGCAGCAGCTTGCCGCCCTGCCCGGTTCACCGCAAGGTTGACCGGGCTTTGTTTTCCTGGCACTTGAAGCAAGCCCGGCTTTGAAAGGCCAATCGATGAAGCAGCTCTGGCGCGCTCATGCCCTGGGCAGCAAGGCGAGACATTTCCAATGCTCCACTGGCCTGATGAATGAAGGTTAACGCCGCCCCAGCAGCATGCGCCGCATATGGGCCAGGTCAACGATGACGCCGCCTGCCTCGTCTCGGCCCTGTGCGCCCTGCACCGCATGGCCGTAGAGGATTTCAAAACTCAAGTGCAGTTGCCCATCGGGCTGGGTCAAGGCTTCTTGCACGGCTTCGTGCCAGGCTTGCAGCCAGCCTTTGCCTCGCGTGATCTGGCTGCGCGCAGATGAAAGATTGCGCCCCAGTTCGCGCAGTTCTTGCAACAGGCGCTGCGGCGTGGCAAAGCTCAGGGTGATGCGTTCGGCATCCATCACCACGTCGGCAAAGCCAGCTTGCTGCACGGCGTCGCCCCAATCGTGCAGGTCGGCAAAAGCGTGGCAAGGCGCGCCCCAGCCCTTGTGACGGTACAGGCTGCGCAACTCTTGCAGGCTGGCCGGGCCGAGCACGGAAAACATCACGAAGCCCTCTGGCGCAAGCAAGCGCCGCCATTGGGCCAGCGTTGCGCGAGGATCGGGCGCCTTGTCCAGCACCAGATTGGCCCAGAGCAGATCGATGCTGCCGGGCGGGGGCTGCTGCGCGTGCGGCTGGCGGTTGCCTGCATCGCTGGCTGCGGCTGATGCCAGCGGCTGCCTGGCCCTCGGTATCGCTGGCATGCGCCAGGCTTGCGCTTGCGGGTAGCGTTGCAGCAGCGCGGCGTGCGCTTGCAAGCCACCCTGCTCGGCCTGCCAGTGCAGCCATTGCTGGGGTTGCAGTTTGATCAGATCCAGCCGCTGCAGCATGCGCTGCGCCACCTCTTCATGCAACCAGGGGCTGTGGAGCGGACGTTGTCGCTGCCAGCGCTGCGCCGCAATGGGATCCAGATCGGCAGACAGAGAGGGGGCGACAGAAGAAGCGGGCATGGCGCAGCGAGAAAACAGCAAAGCAACAGCGAGACAACAACCAAATAACAACCAAAAGGCCAGCAAAATCCGGCAAGTATAGTCAGAGCCCTGTTTGTGCATTTGGGCCGCCGCCTGCCTGGAAATGCGCTGATGCAAAGGCACAGCCGCGCATGTATTCACGCAGTATTACGATGCAGCAGACTGCCCGATCAGCGAGCAGCCCGACTACCGCGCCACATCGTCGATTCGCCCGTCTCAGCAAGCTTGTTCAACAGACCTTGATTTTTGATGAACTTCAAACGCGCCTCAGCCGACTGGCCCCGCTTGGCTTGGAAGCTACCCAGCCAATGCGTGATTTGCCATGCCTGGCCGGCCGAAAGCATTTGTCACGCCTGCCGTCAAGCCCATGCGCCCGTGCAGCGGCGCTGCGCCGCTTGCGCCTTGCTGTTGCCAGCCTTGCAGATTGAGGCACAAAGCGCAGCAATACACGCACCAAACGCAGCCGATGCGGTTTTGGCAATCCAGCATCGATCATCCGGCACACCGCCCAACGGCACGCCCCCCGCACTGGCACAAACCCCATCGCAGCCAGGCACTTTGGAGGCTGGCGCCTTGTGTGCCGACTGTTTGCGCCAGCCGCTGGCGGGAGTGGATACCTGCCATGCTGCCGTTTCTTACGCCTGGCCCTGGCAACAGTGCGTGGACGGCTTCAAATTCGGCGCCCAAACGGGTTGGGCCCATGCCTTTGCCGAATTGATGTTGCAGAACACGCCAGCGCAGCAGGCCCTGCGTGGCTGCGATTGGCTCATCCCCATGCCTTTGCACCCTCTGCGGTTGGCTGAACGCGGCTTTAACCAATCCCTCTTGCTGGCCCAGGCGCTGCGTGCGGCCGCCCACCGCCAGCAGCCCCTATCGCCCCATCAGGCCCGGTTGAGCCGCCAGGCTTTGCTGCGGGTGCGCCACACCCAAACGCAAAGCCGCCTGCCCCTGGCCGCGCGGCTGCGCAATGTGCACGGCGCTTTTGCCGTGACCCCTGAACAAGTTGCTGCCCTGAAGGGCAAACGCATCGCGCTGGTGGACGATGTGATGACCAGCGGCGCTTCGGTGCTGGCCGCTGCACAGGCCCTGCGCGCTGTGGGCGTGACCCAGTTGCAGGTGCTGGTGTTTGCCCGCACCGAAAAAAGCTGAATCCGTTGGGGCAAGGCTTGTTGATGGTTGCTGCATGAAGCGGTTTTGCCCGATGCAATGGCCCACAAAGAGCAAGCAAAACAAGGGGCAAGAATCTTTCCCGCAACACGCAAACGCTCGCAGAGGGTTTTCTCTAACGGCACGCGCCCTTGCATGCCCTGCCCGCCCTCTACAATGCCTGCTCTCAGCGATGAGCGCCCCCTTTTTCATCCTGCCTGCCACTCGACAAAGTCCCGTTGGCGATACGCTACGCGAGGCGATTGGGTATGGCGCGAGATGCAATGCCAGACGCCCATCACAAAACACGCCGCAATGCATCGCCCCTGTGGCGCAGCAGATTGCTGGAGCAGCCTGGCAAGGCCGCAAACCGCTTGCAGCAAGGAGCCAAGCACAATCCAGGCGCCTTTGATGGGATTTTGAACAGGCTCCAAGATCAAAGCGGCAGAGCGCTTGCAGTTTGCCGCCAGCCGTTTGGGGCAAAGTTTTTTCAAGGAATCCGATTTTGAACACAGCAGCACTTTCCACACTCCCAGCCGCCCCTGCCGGGCAAGACGAACTGGCCCGGCAATTCGTGGCCTTTGCCGTGCAATGCGGCGTTTTGCGCTTTGGCGATTTCACCACCAAGGCCGGGCGGCAGTCGCCCTATTTCTTCAACGCCGGTTTGTTCAACGATGGCGCCATGCTCGGCCGCCTGGCCCAGTTTTATGCCCAGCGCATCGTAGCCAGCGGCATGGAATGCGACATGCTGTTCGGCCCGGCCTACAAGGGCATTCCGCTGGTGGCGGCTGTGGCCATTGAACTGGCGCGCATGGGCCGCAACCTGCCCTTTGCCTACAACCGCAAGGAAGCCAAAGACCACGGCGAAGGCGGCAGCCTGGTGGGCGCGCCTTTGCAGGGCCGGGTGCTGATCGTGGATGACGTGATGTCGGCCGGTACCGCCGTGCGCGAATCCATCGCCCTGATTCGCGCCGCCCAGGCCACCCCGGCGGCCGTGGCCGTGGCGCTGGATCGCCAGGAAAAAGCCACCGAAAACGGCCAGGACGTGCCCTACAGCGCCGTGCAATACGTGCGCACGCAATTGGGCATGCAGGTATGCGCCATCGCCACATTGGACGATTTGCTGGCTTATTTGTCGGCATCTGCGCCCAACGGCGGCGATCTTTGCGCCCATTACACGCGGGTTTTGTCATACCGCGCCCAATATGGCGTGAGCTGATGTGGCGTGAGCTGACGGCCTTTCACTGTGCATTTGTCCAGTTTGAGCGGCAAAAGCAAGTGCAAGAAACGTCAGCCATATGCCCCTGCCCGGCTTCTCCTGCCGTCAGCCTCAAGTGCGGCACGCAGCTCTTTCGTGAAAGATCTCACGCTTTCAGCCCAAGAATTTCCTTTTGTCGCTGCAGGCGCGTGCAACCCCCTGATTTGGCATGAACCTTGCTGCTTTTTTACTTGAACTTTCATGAACCAAGTCTCTGCCATGAAAAAGCATCTGCTAGCCTTCGCCGCACTGCCATGCATCTTGCTTGCAAGGCCTGCCGCTGCCCAGATCTACACCTGTGTGGACGCACAGGGCAGACGCCACACCTCCGATCGCCCCATTGCCGCCTGCCTAGATCGCGAGCAGCGCCAGCTCTCCAAAAACGGCGTGGTGCAGCGCATCATTCCCCCCAGCTACACCGCTGAAGAAAAAGCCGCCATCGCTGCCCGCGCCCAACAAGAAGAAGAGCAGCGCCAGCAAGAGCGTGCCAAGGCCAAGAGCATGTCGGCCCTGTTGCAACGCTACCCCACGCAAGCGGCCCACCAGGCTGCGCGCAAAGCCGAAATGGGGCCCATCATGGCCCGCATCAGCGAAAGCCAGGAGCGCATCGAACAGATCAAGCTCGAACGAGCCAAACTGGATGAGGAAATGGCGTTTTACAGAAAAACACCAGACAAAATGCCCGCCAAATTGCGCATGCAAATACAAGCCAGCCGCGACAGCGAGCAAGCCGCCAACAGATACATTGCCAAGCTGCGCGAAGAGTTGCTGCTTTTGGACAAACGCTACGACAACGAGCGGGCCATGCTGGAACCCATGTGGAAAAAATGAAGCAGGCAAGCGGCACGCTGGCCCACTGAGCCAACAAGCAGAGCTTGAGAAACAAGCTGGCGGCGCAAAGGCAAAGGGCTTCGACGACTTCGTCGTGACGGATTTTTTGAAGCTTTTGAAGCGATCGATCCGCAACTGGCAAAAGCAACTGGCAAAAGCCGCCGAGTGCTTGGCTTCATCCCCCCTCTGCCCCGTCTTGCAGACGCGCAAGCAGCGCCGCACTTGCCGGTAAACAAAAGGCCAGCTACGAAGCTGGCCTTTTGTTTGTGCTTGCATGGCGCGGGGGCTTGAACCTGCGCTTCAAGGCAGCCCCAATCTGGCCACACAAGCCAGGCGCATCATCATCGCCCCCTTTCTGTCTGATTAGCCGACTGCTGCTTGAATGCAGGCAATCAAGGCCAAGCCCCTTCACACGCTTTTGAAAGCCGCATTGCGCTTCAAAAGCGCAGTTCAACAAGGCATCGGCCAAGCAAGCAAACAGAGGCGGTGACTCTTGGGCAAGCTGGCAAGGCAAGCCAAAAGCCTTGCAGCAGTCAGCCTGGGAATGCCGCTGCGAACATATTCGGATATTTGCGCCCTCAACCCAGCAAAGCCTCGGCAAATTCGCGGGCGCGGAAGGTTTGCAGGTCTTCGAGCTTTTCGCCCACGCCCACAAAGTACACGGGCACGGGGCGCTCGCGCGCAATGGCACACAGCACGCCGCCCTTGGCCGTGCCGTCGAGCTTGGTCACGATCAGGCCGGTGAGTTGCAGCGCATCGTCAAAGGCCTTGACTTGCGCCAGCGCGTTTTGCCCCGTGTTGCCATCGATCACCAGCAGCACTTCGTGCGGCGCGCTGGCATCGGCCTTGCTCACGGTACGGCGGATTTTTTTCAGCTCATCCATCAAATGGATCTGCGTGGGCAGGCGCCCGGCCGTGTCCACCAGCACCACGTCGCGCTGGCGCGCCTTGCCTGCAGCCACGGCGTCAAAGCTCAGCGCGGCCGGGTCGCCTCCTGCGCTGCTGACGATTTCCACGCGATTGCGGTCGGCCCACACGGCCAATTGCTCGCGCGCAGCGGCACGGAAGGTATCGGCCGCAGCCAGCAGCACGCTTTGATCGGCCTCGATCAGATGGCGCGTGAGCTTGCCGATGGAAGTGGTTTTGCCAGCGCCATTAACGCCCGCCACCATGATGACGGTGGGCGTGTGTTCGCCAATCACCAGTGGCTTTTGCAGGGGTTGCAGCATGTCGGCAATGGCATCGACCAGCAGCGCGCGCACCTGGGCCGGGGTGCTGGCGCGCGCGGCCCGCACGCGCTCGCGCAGATCGGCCAGCAGCAGGCCGGTGGCCGGCACCCCGGCATCGGCCATGAGCAAGGCATCTTGCAACTCCTCGTACAAGGATTCTTCCACCTGGCTGCCGCCAAAGGCCGCACTGATGTTGCTGCCGGTTTTTTTCAAGCCCGCCTTAAGGCGGCTGAGCCAATCGCTGCGGTCGGGCGCGGTCGTTTCAGGCGCTGCGGGGGCTGTGGCTTGCGCAGCAACTGGGGGCACTTCGGTAGCGGCGAGTGCCGCTTTGGCCGATGCATGCGTTGCGACTTCGCTTCCAGCCATGGCAACAGGCTCGGCCACGGCGCTGGCTTGGGGCTTGGTATCCATTGCAGCGTCGGTACTGAGCGGAGCCGCCCCAGACACTGATTCGGGCTGCGGCGCCACGGACGTGCTGGCTGCAACAGGCGTTACAGGCGCAGCAGAGGGCGGCGATGCAACGGATGCTGCTGGCGCAGACGCTGGCTCGGTTACAGGCTGTGCCGATGGGGCCTGCGCAAGCGGCATGGCAGGCGCTGTGTTTGGCGCAGAGGGCTGCTGCTCGCTGGGCGTTTCAACATTGGCGGGTGCTGGTGCTACTGATGCCAATGGCGTTGCCGTGGATGTTGGCGCAAACGCCGACTCCGCTTCCGCCGCAGGCGGCTCACCCCCCGCATCACCCGCAGCGGCAGGCATGGATGAAGCGTCACCCAAAGATTCCCCTGAAGTACTGGGCGCAAGCGCTTCGGGCGCTGCCGACGCAGAGGGCACGTCGGCCACCGGCGGCGCAGCAGGTGACTGTTCATTGGATGCAGCCTCGGCGGCTTGCTCGGCCGGCTGGTCTTGCATGGCATGCAAAACCTGCGTGATTTTTTTCTTGAAGAAACTGAACATAGGGGTGGGGGCGAAAGATCAATCAAAAAAGATCAGAAAAGAAGGGGCTCAGCGCCAGGTTTGCGCTCCGGCAGCTGGCCGAGGGTAGGCAGCAGAAAAAGGGGCATCCGCATCATGCATCTGACAAGTTTGCCTGGCTTGCCTCCCCTCTGCTGGTTTGCATCGGTTTTGCATTCGTTTGACTATCCATTCCTGCGCAGCAAACGCTCTCACAACTGCATGGCTTCCACTTCCAGCAGCAGATTCTGCCTGCAAATATCGGCCACGAAGCAGCTGATGCGCTCTGGCGGCACGCCCAGCAGTTGCTGCAGCAGGGCCAGCGTGGCGGGCACATCGCGCGCATGGCGCACATAGGCCTTGAAGTGGTTCAGGTCTTGCAGCGTGCGGCCTGCTTGCTCGGCCACGATCTGCAGATTCTCGACCGTGGTGCGGCATTGCCCGGCCCCATCGTCCACATGCACCGTGCTGTGGCCGATGATGCTGGCCGTGCCGGAGATGAAGAGCATGTTCTGCCGCGGCAGGGCCACTTCGCTGGCGCGGGCAAAGCTGGGCGGGCGCGGGCCGTACTCCGCCGGGTAATGGTAGGCGGGTTGCTGGCGCGGGTTTTCGATGTGGCGCGCGGGCTGGCGCCCGGCCAGAAAATGCACGTAAATGCCCTCGCCCTGGCAGCCCACGGCGGTGGCCGCGGGCATTTGCCGCGTGGCCCAAGACATGGCCTGGTCGCCCTGATCGAAAAAGCGCGCAAAGGCCGCGGCCCGGCCCTGATTGAAAGCGCGATAGGTTTCCAGCCCGTTCACGTCCGGCGCATTGATGTGCGAAACGAAGTTCCACACCCGCCACAGATGCGTAAAGCCGCTTTGCTGCAACAGCTCGAACAGTTCCAGATAGCGCTGCTGCACAGCTTCCGTGCAGGCCGTGTGCGCTTGCAGCGGCAGGCTGAAGCAGCCCCACAGCACCTGCTGGTTGCAGCGCGCCAGCACCTGGCCGTGCTGCAAGGTCTGCACGGGCGTGGGGCTGAGCCAGCTTTCCTGCCACAACTGCCCGTCTGCCGCAGGCAAGAGCACGTGCAGATCGGCTGGGCTGCTGGCGACCTGGGCTGCCGCATCCGTGTCGCCATACAGCACCTGCCCCAGCACGTGCCAACCCGGCGTGGCTGCGCCCGCAGCGCCTGTTTGCAAGGGTTGCAGGGTGTGATGCAGCACGGCACCCGGCACTGGCTCGGGCGCAACAGGGCAAGCAGATGGCGGCGGCATATCGGACATGGCGTTGTGCTTCGATGAAGCTGTCATGAAAAATCAGCCCGGTCCGGGCTGTGTTTATGTTCACGGATGCTGGTTTGCAGGCTGCTCCACACCATCAGCCCAATCGGCAGACGCTGCTCGCAGCGAAAAAGAAGCGATTGTGCGGCATATGCCAAGGCCGCCTATTCAGGCGCAGGTCAACGGCAGGCTTCGCGACCGGCATGAGCGCCCGATTGCTGACGGAAAGAACGAACAGCGGGGATAAAAGCCACGTGCTTCCTGGCTTCTTGGCTTCATTCATTTTTGCCTGAAAAAGCCTGGGCAAAGGCATCCGCATTGGATGAAGCCAGCGGCTCCGCTTCAGCCACAGGTTCTTGCAACAGCAGGCGATGGTATTTGTGCAGCAACTGCGCAGGTGTTTCCTGATGGGCGGGGTCTTGCACGATGCAGGCTACTGGGCAGACTTGCATGCACTGTGGCTCGTCGAAATGGCCCACGCATTCGGTGCATTGGGCCGGGTTGATGACGTAGATCTGCTCGCCCAGCGAAATGGCGGCATTGGGGCATTCCGGCTCGCAGACATCGCAGTTGATGCATTCATCCGTAATCCGCAGAGCCACGAGCGATCTTCCTTATCCGGCAAGCAAAACCGGCTTATTATCCCCGCCTGATTGCGGCCCTGCACCGCAGCCATCCTCACACCTGCTGTTCACATGGGATTGTTTCTGCTCAAACGCCTGGCCTCCGTGCTCATCACTTTGCTGCTGGCATCAATGGTGGTGTTTGCCGTGCTCGAAATCTTGCCGGGCAATGCCGCGCAAGTCATGCTCGGGCCCGATGCCGCGCCCGATGCCGTGCAGGCGCTGGAACGCAAGCTCGGTCTGGATCAGCCCGCCGCCCTGCGCTACGGCCGCTGGCTGGCGGGCCTGCTGCAAGGCGATTTGGGCGCCAGCCACGCCTATGGCAGCCCCGTAGCCCCCTTGATTGCCCAGCGCCTGACGCTGACCCTGCCGCTGGCGCTGCTGGCCATGCTGCTGGCCGCTGCCCTGGCCCTGCTGGCGGGCGTGTATGCCGCTGCCCGCCACGGCCGCGCTGCCGATATGGCGGTGATGGGCCTGAGCCAACTGGGCATGGCGGTGCCCAGCTTCTGGCTGGCCATGCTTTTGATCGTGCTGTTTGCCGTGAAGCTGCGCTGGTTCTCGGCCGGGGGTTTTGACGGCTGGGGCCACAGCCCCGCGCAATGGCTGCAAGCCCTTAAAAGCCTGCTGCTGCCCGCGCTGGCGCTGGGCCTGGTGCAGGCCGCGCTGCTCACCCGCATCACGCGCACGGCGGTGCTTGAGGTGCTGCAAGAAGATTTCGTGCGCACGGCCCGCGCCCGGGGCCTGAGCCCGCGCGCCGTGCTATTGGGCCATGTGCTGCGCCACGCGCTGATACCGGTGCTGACCCTGATGGGCCTGCAATTTGCCAATCTGATGGCAGGCGCCATCGTGGTGGAAAACGTTTTTTATTTGCCCGGCATGGGCCGCCTGCTGTACCAAAGCATTGCCAACCGCGACCTGATCGTGGTGCGCAACGGGGTGCTGCTGCTGGCGGCCATCGTCATTGTTGTGAACGCTGCCGTTGATGTGCTGCAGGCTCTGATCGACCCGCGCCTGCGCCATGCGCCCGCCAACGAGGCAGGAGCGCGGGCATGAGGCCATCGACACAGCGCCCTGATTCAGGCGCAGCGCGCATCCCCACCGCCACACCCCCGCACGTCCCCGAAGCTGCTGCGCCCACGCCTGCACCTTCGCCTGATAACGCAGCGGCCATTGCGCCCAGCCTTGCCGATACAAAGGCCACAGCTGCAAGCGATACAGCGCCATCCCATCCCCACCCCAGCCGCTTCCACCGCCTGCGCCAGCGCGCCCTGCGGCATCCGGGCCTGTGGCTGGGCGGTGGCATCGCCCTGCTGCTGCTGGGCTGCGCCCTGCTCTCGCTGGTCTGGACGCCCCACCCCCCCACCGCCATCCAGATGCACAACCGCCTGGCCCCGGCCAGCGCCCAGCATTGGCTGGGCACCGATGCGCTGGGGCGCGACGTGGCCTCGCAACTGCTGGTGGGCGTACGCAGCCCGCTGCTGGTGGGCCTGGGCGCAGTGGGCATGGGCCTGATCGTGGGCAGCGCCTTGGGCCTGCTGGCCGCACAACAGCGCGGCTGGGTTGAGGCCATCATCCTCAAATGCAGCGACGTGGCCTTTGCCTTTCCGGCCCTGCTCACGGCCATCATGCTGGCCGCCGTTTGGGGCAGCGGGCCCTTGAGCGCCACGCTGGCCATCGGCCTGTTCAACATCCCGACCTTTGCACGCATCAGCCGCGCGGGCGCGCGCACGGTGTGGACGCGCGAATTCGTACAGGCCGCGCGCGTGGCGGGCAAGCCGCGCTGGCGCATCACGCTCGAACATGTGCTGCCCCACGTGGCGCCCGTGCTCATCGTGCAGGCCAGCGTGCAATTTGCGCTGGCCATTCTGGCCGAGGCGGGCCTGTCTTACCTGGGCCTGGGCACGCAGCCGCCGCAGCCCAGCTGGGGCCGCATGCTGGCCGATGCGCAAACCCTGCTCTACCAGCGCCCGCTGCTGGCCGTGTACCCGGGCCTGTGCATCGTGCTGGCCGTGCTGGGCCTGAACTTTTTGGGCGACGGCCTGCGCGATGTGCTCGACCCCAAGATGGACGTTCGCCTGCGCTGATGCCAACACCTGCCTCCCTCTCCTCTGCCCCCCTGCTGCAAATCACCGATCTTTCGGTGCAACTGCACGGCGCGCGCGGCCTGGCCCAGCCGGTGCAATCGTTCAGCCTGACCCTGCAACGCGGCGAAACGCTGGGCCTGATCGGCGAATCAGGCAGCGGCAAAACCCTGGCCATGCTGGCGCTGATGGGCCTGTTGCCGCGCAATGCCCAGGCCAGCGGCAGCGTGCGCCTCAATGGCCGCGAGCTGCTGGGCCTGGACGAAAAAGCCTGGTGCGGCGTGCGTGGCGCGCAGATCGGCATGGTGTTTCAAGAACCGATGACCGCGCTCAACCCCTTGCAGCGCGTGAGCGACGCCATTGCCGAAGGGCTGCGCCTACACCACGGACTGGATGCTGCCAGCGCCCGCAAACAAGCCATTGACTGGCTGGCGCGCGTGGGCATTGATCGCCCCGAGCAGCGCTGGCGCGACTACCCGCACCAGTTCTCTGGCGGGCAGCGCCAACGCATCGTGCTGGCCAGCGCCCTGGCCTGCCGACCCAGCCTTTTGATTGCCGATGAACCCACCACGGCCCTGGACAGCACCGTGCAGGCGCAAGTGCTTGATTTGCTGCAGCGGCTGGTAGCCGAAGAAGGCATGGCCATGATTCTCATCAGCCACGATCTGGCTCTGGTGGCGCGGCATGTGCAGCGCCTGTGCGTGCTGTATGCAGGCAGCCTGCTGGAGCAAGGCAGCAGCCAGCGCCTGTTTGCGCAAGCCGCCCACCCCTACACCCGCGCCCTGCTGGCGGCCAAGCCGCGTTTGGGCCAGACACGCGGCACGCCGCTGGCTGGCTTGCCCGGCCGCCTGCCGGATCTGTACGACTTGCCGCCCGGCTGCCGTTTTGCCGCACGTTGCCCGCAGGTGCAAGACGCATGCCGCAGCGCCGAGCCGCCGCTGCTGAGCCTGCCCACTGACGACACCTGCCCGCACCAGGTGCGCTGTTTGTTTGCGCAAGGCCAGTCATGAACACAAGCATGAACGCCGCCCACAGCACCACCCTCCAGCCGACACATGCATCCAAAGATGCAATGGCCACAATGCCCGCGCCAACAACGGCTACCGCATCCACAGCGCCAGCCGCCCCGCCATTGCTGCAAGTGCGCGAGGTGCACCGCCACTACCGCGCGCCGCGCCTGCTCGACTGGCCCGCCTTTGGCCACCGCAGCGCCAGTAAAACCGACAGCAACCAAGGTGCAGCGGCTGAAGGCATCCACGCCCTCAAAGGCATCAGCTTTACCCTGCGCAGCGGGCAAAGCCTGGGCATCGTGGGCGAATCGGGCAGCGGCAAAAGCACACTGGCGCGCCTCATCATGGCGCTGGATGCACCCGACAGCGGCAGCATCCACTTCAAAGGGCAAAACCTGCACACCCTGCCCGCCAAGGATTTACGCACGCTGCGACCGCAATTTCAAATGGTGTTTCAAGACCCCTACGGCTCGCTCGACCCACGCCAGCGCATCGGCCGCATCGTGAGCGAACCGCTGCACCAGTCGGGCCTGGACGCGCCCACGCAGCAAGCGCGCGCCGCAGAAGCCTTGCAGGCTGTGGGCCTGCAGGCCAGCGATCTGGCCGCCTACCCGCACGAATTTTCCGGCGGGCAGCGCCAGCGCATCGCCATTGCGCGCGCCCTGGTCAGCCGCCCACAGCTCATCGTGGCCGACGAACCCGTGAGCGCGCTGGACGTATCGGTACAAGCCCAGGTGCTGAACCTGCTGCAATCGTTGCAAACACAGGGCATCAGCCTGATCCTCATCAGCCACGATCTGGCCGTGGTGCAGTATTTGTGTGAGCAAGTGTGCGTGCTCTACCGCGGCGAAATGGTGGAATACGGCCCCACCGAGCAGGTGCTGCAGCAGCCGCAGCATCCCTATACCCGGCAATTGCTGGCGGCCAGCCAGCATGCCTTTATCTAGGGTCTGTTCAAAATCCGCTTGAATGGTGGAAGCGGGCGCTCTGCTGGGTTGCCAATCTCGTCAACCATCTGGCTCATGTTGCACGGGCCATGCACTTCGCTCAGGTCTTTCGATGTGCGCCTTGCATCCCACCCCGCCCCATATGCAATCGACTCGCCTTGAGATTGCGAACAGGTTCTAGGTTCTGAGCCAAGTCCCCATACACTGCCTGGCTGCGCGGACTTCCAGCAGCCATGGGCGCAATGCGCACAGCCAGCAAAAAGCAGGGCAAGATGGCGCTTGGTTCACTCACGGCTGATGCTTATCCAGCTACTGCCATCTGCCTACCGAGGGCTTATCGCGAAAACATGAAGACCGACTACCACCGCCGCTTGCGACCTGTTATCCGCCACTTGGAGCGACATTACCCCAAACCGATTGATCTGCATGAAATGGCGCGCCTGGCGGCTTTTTCACCCCATCACTTTCACCGCATTTTCAAGGCCGTCACCGGCGAAACGCCTGCTGCCTATTTGCGCCGCCTGCGCTTGGAAGCCGTGGCCCGGCAGCTGTTTTACGACGACAAGGCCCACATCACCGCGCTGGCGCTGGAATACGGCTTTTCGTCCTCACAAGCACTGGCCAAGGCGTTTCGTCAGCACTTTGGCGTACCACCCAGCGAGATTCGCGCCTGCACCGATCTGGAAAGCATCATCCGCACCATGCACAACAGCAAGATCGGACACCTGCTGCACAAAAGCGGACACGTCAACGCCTCAACAAATCCGCATCATGAAGCCTCCTCAACCCAACAGGAGAGCCCCATGAAAACCGAACGCCTTGCTCCATGCACCATCGCCTATATCCGCGTGACCGGCCCTTACGGCCAAGGCTGCAAGAACGGCAGACAGACTCTTTCCCAATGGGCAGGAGCACATGGCCTGCCCGTTGGCGAATGCTTGTCTCTTTACCTCGATAACCCAGAAACCACACCCGCAGAAAAATGCCGCACCGATATCGCCATCACCCTGCCCGATGAGGTGGCAGACAGCGTACCGGTAGAAGGCAACATTGAAAAACGGCAACTGCCCGGCGGCAGCTACGCTACCCTGCGCCGCACCGTGACGGCGCCCGAGCAATACCGCCAGTATTGGCAAGAAGCCATTGCCGCCATCATCGCCGCACGCCTGGAAATTGACGACACCCGCCCCAGTTTCGCGCATTACCATCGCTACGACGCGGCCACGGGCGAGGCAGATGTGAGTTTTTGCACGGCCATCCGCGTTTGAAAACTTATGGAATGTTCTGGAATGCTTCAGCAGCTTTTGGCTGTGCTCGCCGATACACACGGCGTAAAAAGCGAAACCCCGCCCAGATTGGGCGGGTTTTTCGTTTCATGGCGCTTCGTTTTGCCTATCGCTATCGCTTCTTCATGGCACGCTTCTGCCATCTTAGTACCGCAAAGATAAATGCAAACCCTTGGCAACCACGCCCAGCAGGCAATTGCACCTAGCCAGATAACGCAGCGATACGGCTTGATGACTTCAATTACTTCACCCAGCGCACGATCTCATCCAACGGCTTGCGCACTTTTGGTCGCGGTTCTTTGGCGCGGTAGCCAAAGGTCACCATCACCGAAACGCCCCACTCAGCCAGATCGAACAGGCCTGCCTCGGCCAGAATGCGCTCCACCGCCGCATGGCTGAAGCCCTCGACCGGGCAGGAGTCGATGCCGATGAGCGCTGCGCCCGTCATCATGTTGGCCAAGGCGATATAGGTTTGCTTGCACGCCCAGTCGAACAGGGTGCGTTCGCTTTCGAGCACATTGGCATCCTGGCTCTGGAACTGCTGATAACGTGCCAGCGCCTGCTCGGCCTTTTCGCCCTCCAGCCCGCGGCGGGCCATCACCTCGCGGAAAAAGTCCGAGTCGTAGCGGGCGTTTTTCTTGGCCAGCAGCACAACCAGATGGCTGGCGTCGTCCACCTGCGTGGCCATGCCCCAGCTCACGGGTTTGAGCGCCTGGCGCAAGGCGCTGTTTTGTATCACCAGCAACTGCCACGGCTCAGCCCCCACCGAGCTGGGCGAAAGCCGCGCCAGTTCCAGGATGTAGTTGAAGTCGTCGTCGCTGATTTTTTTGGCCGGATCGTAGGCGCGCGTGGCTGCGCGGAAATGAAAGGCATCCAGCACTTGCTGCTTGCTGATGGGTGTCATCCTCTGCTTGCTTTCTCTGTTGGTGCATGTGAATGGGCCAAGGCAACGCACCTTGGCCCAATGGCTCATCGCTTGATGATAAACAAACGGTTGCGCGCAGCCATCACGGCAGCTCGCCGTTCTGGCGCTTGGCCTTGAAATCGCGGGTTTCTTTCACGATCACGCCAGAAAGCAGCACCAGTGCGATCAGGTTGGGAATGGCCATCAGGCCGTTGAAGGTATCGGCGGCGAGCCAGACCAGATCGAGGCTGACGACCGTGCCCAGCATCACGCTGGCGACATAGATCACGCGGTACACGCCGGTAAAGCCGTAGCCAAACACATAGGCTGCGCATTTTTCGCCGTAATAGCACCAGCCAAGGATGGTGGAGTAGGCAAAAAAGATCAGGCCGATGGTCACCACCCAACCGCCGGGGCCAGGCAGCAGCCGTTGGAAAGTGTCGCTGGTGAGCGCCGCTCCGCTCAGTTCCGGCTTGACGAATTCACCGCCCGCGCCCAGCATGCCCATGACCAGCACGATGCCAGTTATGGAGCAAACGATGATGGTGTCAAGAAAGGTGCCCGTCATCGAAACCAAGGCCTGGCGCACGGGGTGGTCGGTTTTGGCAGCCGCCGCGGCAATGGGGGCCGAGCCCATGCCCGCCTCGTTGGAAAACACGCCGCGCGCCACGCCGTAGCGAATCACCGTGCCGATGGCCCCGCCTGCAATGGCCTGGCCGGTGAAGGCATCGCCCAGAATCAGCTTCACGGCAGGCAGCACCAGCGGCAGATTCAGCAAAATGATTCCCAAGCCGCCCAGCACGTAAAAGATCGCCATCACCGGCACGATGAGGGACGAAGCCGTGGCAATGCTGCGAATGCCGCCCAGCACCACGATGGCCGTCAGTAGCGTGAGCGCCACGCCGGTGTAAACGGGATTGATTGAAAAGCTGCTTTGAATGGCCTGCGCCACCGAGTTGGATTGCACCGAGCTGCCAATGCCGAAAGAGGCAACAGCGCCAAACAGGGCAAAGGCATAGGCCATCCACTTCCATTTGCTGCCCAGGCCGTGCTCGATGTAATACATGGGGCCGCCCGACATTTGGCCCCGTTTGTTGAGGATGCGGTATTTCACCGCCAGCACGCCTTCGCCGTATTTGGTGGCCATGCCGAAAATGGCAGTGACCCACATCCAGAACACCGCGCCCGGCCCGCCAGAGGCCACGGCCGTGGCCACGCCCGCAATGTTGCCGGTTCCGATAGTGGCCGAAAGCGCCGTCATCAAGGCGCCGAATTGAGAGATGTCGCCCTCGTGCTCGCTGCCATCGGCTTTTTTGGCGTGCGGCCAGAAGGCCTGCTTGAGCGCATACGCCAGCATGCTGAATTGCAGGCCCCTGAGCATCAGGGTCAACAACACACCCGTGCCCACGAGCAAGACCAGCATCGCCGGCCCCCAGACCCAATCGCCTACCCTTTTGAACAAATCGTGAACGGCTTCCATATCCCTCTTTTCGCGTGCTGAAGTGGTGGTCAAAGGCTTGCGCAGCAGCTTGCCGGGGCTTGGCTGTGCTCACGATCTCGTCGCGGGTGTTGAAGGGCGCGGCCTGGCCGCTTGGTAGGCAGGCGCATTCTGTTGCCCTGCCCCGCCACCTTGTGATTTGGCGATCGCTTCAAGCTCCCCGCGCAGAAACCGCCAACAGGCTTTTGAACCAAGCTCTGCCAATCCATCGACTGGCTCAGGCGCCTTGCAAAGCACCGATCAGGCTGCGCACATCGTCCACACCATTTTCCTGCATCCAGTGCTGCAAATCGTGGGCGATTTGTTGGGAGATACCCGGTGTGACGAAGCTGGCCGTACCCACCTGCACGGCCGTGGCGCCGGCCAGCAAAAACTCCACCACATCGGTGGCCGACATGATGCCGCCAATGCCGATCAACGGCACATCCACGGCCCGCGCCACCTGCCAGACCATGCGCAAGGCAATCGGCTTGATGGCCGGGCCCGACAGGCCGCCGGTGATGTTGGCCAGCACGGGGCGGCGCGTTTTCACGTCAATGGCCATGCCCACCAGGGTGTTGATGAGCGAAAGCGAATCGGCCCCTGCGTCCACGCAGGCTTTGGCCATGGTGACCACATCGGTGACGTTGGGCGAAAGCTTCACGATCAAGGGCTTGCCCGTTGCCTTGCGGCAGGCCGCCACCACGCTGGCGGCGCATTGCGGGTCGCTGCCGAACACGATGCCGCCTTCTTTCACGTTGGGGCAGGAAATATTCATTTCCAGCGCGGCCACTTCGGGCACGGCATCGAGTCGGCGCGCCACTTCCACGTATTCATCCACCGTGCCGCCAAAAAAGTTGGCGATGCAGGGCGTATCGATCGTGCGCAGAAACGGCACTTTTTTCTCGACGAAAGCATCAATCCCCACGTTTTGCAGGCCAATGGCATTGAGCATGCCTGCGGGCGTTTCGATGATGCGTGGCGTGGGATTGCCCGCACGCGGCTTGAGCGACAGGCCTTTGGTGACGATGGCGCCGATGGTTTGCAAATCCATGTAGGGCGCAAATTCCTCGCCATAGCCAAAGGTGCCCGATGCCGTCATGATCGGGTTGCGCAGGGCCATGCCTGCAACGTTGACGGCAAGATTGGGCGAACGATTGGATGAACAGTTGAGGGGATTCATGCGCGCTGCTCCCATTGCAAATCGTTGGCATCGAATACGGGCCCTTCGGCGCAGACGCAACGGTAATCCGGCGTTTCGGGACTGTGATTGCGCCCGGGCGTAACGCAGGCCAGGCAAGCGCCTACGCCACAAGCCATATACCCTTCGAGCGAAACCTGGCACGGTACCTGGCGCTCGGCCGCCAGCCGCGCCACGGCGCGCAGCATGGGCTCCGGCCCGCAAGCAAAAATCGTGGCGGCGCGCCCGTTCAACTGATCCAGATGCTGGGCCAGCGGCACGGTGACAAAGCCTTTTTCGCCAAACGAGCCGTCGTTGGTGGCCGCATGGCCGTGCACACCCAGCTGGGTGAATGCGTCGAAGCACAACACGTCTTCGCGCGAACGCCCGCCCGCAAACAAATGCACATCTGGCAGGGGCACATTCGGCGCCTGCTGCTGCCGCAACACCCGCGCCAGCAAGAACAAAGGCGCCAAGCCAATGCCGCCGCCCACGAGCAGCTTTTCTTCATCGGGCTGGCCCAGTACAAAGCCTTTGCCCAGCGGGCCCAGCACGTCCACGGTGTTGCCAGGCGCAGCCTGCGACAAGATACCCGTGCCCTTGCCCACCACGTGATAGAGCATGTCGAAAAAGGCCTCTTGCCCCGGCTGGGCCTGATCGGGCGGCAGCAGGCCCGCATCGAACACCGCCAGGGGGCGGCGCAGCAAGGGGTCGATGGCGCTGCTCACGCGCACCATGACGAACTGGCCCGGTTCGGCCTGGGCAAAAGCGGCTGGCGCGCTGACGCGCAAATGCCAATAACCGGGCGTGAGCTCCCGGTTGAAAAGAACAGTGGCTGTGAATTGCATGATGGCTTCCTGTTGTGACTGTGCTGTGTTGCGCTTGCTGTGCTTCCTAAGGCGATGGTTGTCTGTGGATGTTGGCTGCTCCTGCTTTTTTGAAGAACATCTCTTTAGCTTGGCGCCCGCAATCAAGCAAACGGCCTGGGGAGCTGAGTGGGTGGCTTTTCTTGTGCACCTTCTTGTTCTTTTTCTTGTGTTGTCTCTGGCGCCATTTGCGCGGCTGGCCCTGCTGGTTCTTCAATGGCCTGGCTGGGGTCTTGCTCGCCCTGCCCTTGCGCCATCTGCCCGACGACGCTGGCCGCTTCGGCGGATGCGGCAGGGCTGGCAGGCGCTGCGCCTGGCTGCGCAGACGAAGGCAGCTCGGTGGCTGGCGCCTGAGGGGTATTCACCGCCCTGGCCACGGCTTCTGCAGCAGCCTGCGCCGCCAGCAAATTGCCGAGCATGTGGCTGGCCAGCGAAGCGTACAGCGGCTTGGCGATCATGCGCGCGATCAGGCTCGAAAGCATGGCCGCCGTCATCAGGCTCAGCACCATGGCGCCGCCATCGACCATTTCCATCACGATGATAAAAGCCGTCAGGGGCGTTTGCGTCACCGCCGCCAAAAAGGCCGCCATGCCCAGGGCAATCAAGGGCGCGCGCAAGGCCGGGTCGTGAAACCAGCCTGCCACGTCCTGCCCCACCCCGGCACCGACCGACAGGCTGGGCGCAAAAATTCCGCCGGGCACGCCCGCCCAACTCGTGACCCAGGTGCTGATGAGCTTGAGCGGCACAAACAGCGGCGAAAGCCGGGCTTCGCCTTCCAGCATGGCGCGCACCGACTCGGCCCCGCCACCAAAGGTAGCGCCGCTGGTGGCCAGGCCCATGCCCGCCAGCAGCAGCCCCAAAGCCGCAGCAAAGCGCAAGGGATAGCGTTTGCGCAATTGATTCAGCGGGCTGGCCACCCCGGTGATCGACGCCACCATGAGCCGCGCAAACAGGCCGCCCAGCACACCGCAAATCACCGTCACGCAAATGCCAGGGCCCAGCAAGCCCCAATGCATGGTGGTGACGTGCAAATGCCCCAGAAAACTGTCGTTGCCGAAAAAACTGATGCCCACCACCCCGGCCGTGACGATCGCCGCGATGATGAGGCCGCTGTTGCGCGGCGGCAGCTTGTGGCCCAGCTCTTCTAGCGCAAACACCACGCCCGCCAGCGGCGCATTGAAGGCGGCTGCCAGGCCGGCCGCGCCACCGGCCACCAGCAAGGCGTGCACATCCATTTCAGAGCCTTTGCGCAGCCAGCGCCTGGCATGCAGCATGATGCCTGCGGCCACCTGCACCGATGGCCCCTCGCGCCCGACCGACAAGCCCCCCAGCAGCCCGGCCGAGGCCAGCAAAATCTTGGAGATCGACAAGCGCAAGGCCGCAAAGCGCGTGCGCTGATGCAGTTGCAGGCCCGGCTCCAGCGCCACCATCACCTGCGGTATGCCCGAACCGGCCAGCGTGGGGAACCAGCGCCGCGTCACCCAGGCCACGGCCACCGTCACCAGCGGCGTCCACAGCAGCACCAGCCAGGGCAGGCGCTGGTAGAGCCATTCGAATGCATCAAAGGCCCAGTGCGTGAGCATGGCAAAAGCCACCACGCACAGGCCGGTAAACGCCGCATAGGCCAGCACCACGGCGCGATCCAACCACAAGCGCCCGCCCGAAAACTCGCGCCACATGTTTTGCCAGATATCAGGCTCTTTAGCGTTGGGCATGGTTCAGGCGGCCAAGTCAATAAAAATCAATACACACAAGAAAAGATGCCTGCTGGTCACGACTCTTGAGCCGTGCCCGGCAAGGGCGCTTGGCAAAACAGCGTCCAGGGGCCTGCCTGGCTGCGCGTCCATTTGGGGCCATTGGGGCGATCGAATCCAACCGCCCCATCAGCGGCGGCTGGGCTTTTTGCTGGCAGCCGCCCTGGTTGCCGAGGAGGCTGCTGCCGAGGCCGATTGGCTGGCCGCCCGCGCCGCTTGAGCAGCGCCGGCAGCAGACGCTGCAGCGACGGTTGAGTCATTGCCCTGATCGAACACCACGGCCACCCGATCCGCCTTCAGGCGCAGCTTGAGCCAATCGCCCATGCGTTGGCGCACATCGGCAGGCAGCGCCTCCGGGCTCGTGATGTGCACGTACACGGCCTGCTGCTTGCCGCCAGCGGCCGTTATGGTAACGCCGTCGGCCAGGATGAGTTTGCTGACTTGCGGGAACAACTGCTGCAATTCCTGATGGATGTCGTCTGCCTGCCGCAGCAGGGTATTGCGCGCGGCCAGTTCGGCGCGCACTTCTTTCAGCTCGGCCTCGCGGCGCTTGATCACTTCCTGGCTGCTTTGCAGCAAATCACTCATCAGGCTGGACTTGAGTTCGGTCACATCCAGCTGGTTGTTTTCGGCCTGCTTCAAAACGAGTTGGGTGTTTTCCAGCCCTGCGCCGGCCAGCCGCGCCTCGATGTTCTGCAGGGCATCGGCATCCAGCGGATCGCCAATCAGCGACAAGGCGATGCTGCGCTTGACGGGGTTGATCTGCGTATCCACCACATGGGTTTTGGCAAAAACGAACTCCTTGTGAACGAAGTTCTGCGCGCGCGACTTGAAAACCTCTTGCTTGACCAGATCCACCGCCAGATAGCTGCTGGGCACCACCATCAGCAGCACCAGCGCCCACAAAATGGTCTTGACCTTGCGCTCGGTGCGCAAATCGGCAAAGCCGCGCAAACGCAGGCGCAGCACCCGCAGGCCCACGATGGTGGCCAAAGAGATGAACACGCAATTGATGGCGTACAGATACAAGGCACCGCCAACGAAGCGCCACTGCCCCGTTGCCAGCCCAAAGCCCGCCGTGCACACGGGCGGCATCAGCGCCGTGGCAATGGCCACGCCTGGAATGACGTTGGACTTTTCCTTGCGCGTCACGCCCACAATGCCTGCCAAGCCGCCAAACCAGGCGATCAGCACATCCCACAAGGTGGGGCTGGTGCGCGCCAGCAGTTCGGACTGCGCCTGCTGCAAGGGCGTGAGCGCAAAATACAGGGCCGACACCACCAGGCTGATGGCCGTGGCAATGCCCAGATTGGCGAGTGAACGCCGCAGCAAGGCAAAGTCATACACCGCCACGCCCAGGCCAGCGCCCATGATGGGGCCCATCAGTGGCGAAATCAGCATCGCCCCGATGATGACGGCGGTAGAGTTGACGTTCAGCCCGACCGAAGCCACCAGAATCGCAAACACCAGAATCCAGGGCGTGGCACCGCGCAATTCCACCGCATCGCGGATGCGGGCTTCGATCTCTTCGTCATCGGCCTTGTGATCGCGCAGGCTGAAACGCTCGCGCATGATGCGCCGAAAGCGCAGGGACAAAGGCAGCTGTCTTTTCTCGCTCGCGGCCTCTGCCGTTTTGTTTTCTTCTTGCAAGTTCAGGCTCTCCAAAGTTAGGCGCGCCTCCTGGCGCGGCGTGATTATCCATGCATCGGCCGTGATTGGCGGCCTTGCCTGCCCCCAGGGCAAGAGGCTGCAGGGCCATTGCCCCCAAGCGCAGAGAAGCCGCCCTGGACTCTGAAGCCGCACGCGCTTGTCCCCCCGGAACCAGACAACCAGACAAACGCAGCTCTTGTTCGCCAGCCACGCCAGCCAGCACGGCCAGAAGCCATGAAAAATGCGGGCCACGTCGGTGTTTTCGCACAAGCCGCCAAGACGCTCTCGCTTTCAGAACCTGTTCAAAATCTGAACGCGAGGCCATTCGAGATGGAGCGAGACAGGATGTGCGAGGCGCACACCGAAATGCATCAGTCAGCATAGTTCGTGCGGCACTAGACAAGACTTGCAAATCGGCAGGCCGCCCGCTTCCGTTTTCAAGCGCCCGCGAGAAAATTGTGAACAGCTTCCCGGCAAATGGCAGTTGAAAAATGGCAGTTGTCAAAAAGAGGCGAGCTTGCTAGAGTGAAGACTGTTGGCCGGAGAAAAACACTTGCCTCACAAAAAGAAAAGCAGGCGCGTCACCAGTTTCGTCTTGTTCCCCCTCATATCCCAGCTCACCCAGAACAGGAGGCTTTCATGGATCACAGCGCCAATCCCTACAAGGCCGAAATGGCCAAATGGTGGTGGCTGCCCCTGCTGCAGGGCGTGGCCGCCTTGGCACTGGCAGCCATTTTGCTGTTCTATCCGCTCCAAACCCTGATCACCCTGACTTTCTGGCTCGGTCTGTATTGGGCGATTGACGGAACGCTCAACTTCATTCGCGCCTTGCGCAGCCATGCCGGGCAAAGCCGCATGTGGTTGCTGCTGGCTGGCCTCATCGGCGTGCTGAGTGGCGCACTGATGATGACCCACCCCGCACTGGCCAGTCTGGTGTCGGCCAGCTTCATGATCGGGCTGTTTGCCGCCTCCATGATGCTGAATGGCTTCATCGTGATGCTGGCGGGAAAGCCCTCGGGCCTGTCTGCCAAGCGCAGCCGCTCATGGAGCAGCTTCTTCATCGGCTTGTTGTACGTACTGGGCGGCGCACTGCTCATCGCCAATCCGGGCATGACCCTTCTCACATTGATCTATCTGTACGTGCTCTGGGCTGTCGTGGTTGGGCTGGGCCTGATCTGGGCCGCTTTTGAAATCAAACGCCAAGGCAGTGCCTGACTGATCGATTGCGGCCGACTGCCCCAGCCGCCAAGCCCTTGCGCAAAATCGCGCAAGGGCTTTTTTGCCCTCGCCGTCCTTCAAACTATTTCTGCACCAAGCGCAGCAAGGTCGCAGCAAAAGCATGCAAAGATGCAAGCATGCAAGCGGCCAAAAGAAGTGCGCCAGGAAGCATTGATTTCCCACGGTGGGAAATTGAAGCCTTCCAGAAACGAAAAAGCCAGCTAAAAAGCTGGCTAATTCGTTGGGTTTATTGGGGTGGCTGATGGGACTCGAACCCACGACGACAGGAATCACAATCCTGGACTCTACCAACTGAGCTACAGCCACCGTAGAAGGCGGGATTATAGCGTGCAGGAATCGGTTTTCTCCGCCTGCCTGCACGCTTTCGCAAAAATCACTCCACCGCCTGCAACAGATCCCGAGGCACGGCGGGCTTGGGCACGTTGATCTTGGCCTTCAACTGCGGTTTGATGCTGTTCAAATACGCCTGCACCTGCGCTTGCGCCACGCTTTGCTGCACAGCCGGGGCGTATTGGGCGCGCAAGGGAGCGGCTAGTTCTTCAGGTTCCGTCGCGGCCTTGAGCACACGCACAAGCGCATAGCCTTGCTCGCCCAAGTCGGCGCCCTCCAGGGCGGGCAGCTTGTTCACGTCGGCACGCAAAGCGGCATCGACCACGGCATTGGAATAATTGCCCGGCTTGATGCGCGAAATCATCACCGGCGCGGCAAACGGCACGTCTGCCGTCTTGGCAGCGCCTTGCTGCAACTGGGCCTGGCCTGCCGCCTTGGCCAGCTCGGCCGCTTTTTCCTGCACGTAATCGGCCTGGACTTGCGCCTTGACCGCCTCATACGCTTGTGTATGCGCTGGCACATGCTTGGTAACGCGCAGCACCACCACGTCGTTGGGGCTGACGGCAATAGGATCGCTCACCTGCTTGCTGCTCAGGTCCTGCTGTGCAAAAAGGGCTTTTTGCACGTTGGGATGCGTGAGGATGACTTGTGCAGGCGGCAATTGCTGGGGCTGCGCGTTGGCCGCAAGCCCCTTGGCCGTTTGCACGGGCAGGCCGAGCTTTTCAGCCGCGGCTTGAAGCGAGCTGCGATCCTTGGCCACGGCTTCGGCCAGCAGATTGGCGTCGCTGGCAAAGTGCTGCTTCAGGCGCTCTTCGGTGAAGTCGCTTTCCACTTGCTGGCGCACGGTTTGCAGGGCCGGTACTTTGGCGGGCTTGATGTCGTCCAGCCGAATGATGTGGTAGCCAAACGGGCTTTTCACCACGCCGCTGACCTCGCCCGAGTTGAGGGCAAAGGCCGCATCAGCAAAGGGCTTGACCATGGTTTTGTGTTCGAAAAAGCCCAGGTCCCCGCCCTTGGCGGCCGAACCCGGATCTTGCGAATGCTTTTGGGCCAGCTCAGCAAAACTCTCTGGCTTTTCCTTGATCTGTTTGAGCAGTTCTTCGGCCTTTTGCTGGGCCGCGGCTTGCGTGGCGGCATCGGCCTTTTCATCAGCCGCAATCAGGATGTGACGGGCACGGCGCGTTTCGGGCGTGCCATAGCGCGCGGCTTGCTGCTTGTACCAGTCAGCCAGTTCTTTATCGGTATGGGGGTGGCGCTTGAGCACCGCTTGCGGATCCAGCACCAGGTACTCCACATCCACCTGCTCGGGCACGCTGTAGCGCGCAGCCGCATGCTGCTGGTACCAGGCCTGCAATTGCGCATCCGTGGGTTTGACCTGGGCCACGTAATGGGCCGTGGGGAAGATGGCCACTTGCACTTCGCGCTGTTGCAGCAGGGGCTTGACGACCTGCTCGGCCAACAAGGCCGGCTGCCAGCTCGATGCCAGGCCAATGCCTTGCATGAATTGCTGCTCTGACAATTGGCCGCGCACCACCGCTTCGAACGATTGCGGTGTTTGCCCGCTGTTGCGCAGCAGTTCGGCATAGGCCTGGGTGTCGATCTGCCCATCGGCCCCGCGCAAGGCGGCGATTTGCGGAATTTCGAGCAAGGCTTCTTGCACGCGCTCGTCGCTCACGAACAGTTTGTTCTTGGCGATCCACTCCATCACGGCATACTCTTCCAGCAGGCGTTCCAGCGTCTGGTATTTGGCATAGTCCGTATCGAGCAGGCTCGCGTCCAGATCGGGCTGCGCCGCACGCAGCTGCTGCAGGCGCTGGCGGTGCGCGGCATCCCATTCATGCTGGGTAATGGCCCGGCCGTTGATGCTGGCCACGCCCTCGCCAGCCCCGGCCGCGCGCTGGTACAGCTCAATACCGCCCAGCACAAAGGCCGGAATGATCAGCAGCATCAGCAAACCGGTGAGCAATTTATTGTTCTTGCGGATAAATTCAAACATGTGCGGATTCAATCCAGGTCAAAAAAATCAGCCGGACATTTTACCGGTTGCCCAATCCCTTCCATGCTCGCTCAGAACCTGTTCAGAATCTCATCGTGAGGCGATTTGGATAGGGATCGGGATGGGATGCAAGGCGCAAAGGGATCGCAGAAGCCACGCAAAGGGCGCTGAATTTTCAAAAAAGCACAGATTTGGCTCATCCAGAACGGCTACCTCCATGCCTCAAGTGGTTTGCCATGCTGCGATGCGCTCACATCACACTACAGACGTCAAAAGAACTCTGCGAATCTCTGCGCCTTCTGTGCCTCTGCGGTGAAAACAATTTGAAAAGCTTCTGCGGCTTTGGCGAAAGCCCTGCCTCTTCTGCGTCCTGATTCAAGCCTTGTCATATCCAACTGCCTCGCGCTGAGACTTTGAACAGGCGCTTAATCCACCACCGTGAGTTTGGCAATACCCAATGCCAGCCACTTGATGCCGTGGCGCGGAAAGTGGATTTGCGCCCGGGCATCAGCCCCGCTGCCTTCGATCACTTTCACGGTGCCTTCGCCAAATTTGTTGTGAAAGACCTGCATGCCTGCACGCAAGCCATCGCCTGAAGCGCTGCTGCCCGTGCTGGCATTGGCCTGCCCCCTGCCGCCCAAGGTACGGCTGCCTTGGCCTACGGACTGGCGCACATCATGGTTCCACTGGGCGCCCTGCTTCCATCCATCAGAAAACGGCATGGCATCGGCAAAGCCGCTGCGTTGGGGCGTGAGCCACTTCAGGCATTCTTCCGGCAGCTCTTCAAAAAAGCGGCTGCGGATGTTGTAGCGCGTTTGCCCATGCAGCAAGCGAGTTTGCGCATGGCTGAGGTACAGGCGCTTGCGCGCGCGGGTGATGGCCACATACATCAGGCGGCGCTCCTCTTCCAGGCCGTCGTAATCGTTCATGGCGTTTTCGTGCGGAAACAGGCCCTCTTCCAGCCCGCTGATGAAGACCACGTCAAACTCCAAGCCCTTGGCCGCATGTACGGTCATGAGCTGCACGGCGTCTTGCCCGGCCTGGGCCTGGTTGTCGCCGGCTTCCAGCGCGGCATGTGTCAAAAACGCGGCCAGGGGCGAGAGCGTTTCGCCATCGCTTTCAATGGATGATTCCGTTGCCCCTTGCACGGTACTGGCGGCGCCACCTTTAGCCCCGCCCGCATCGGCAACGCCCGTGTGCTCCTGCGCCAGCGCGGCGCTGTCGCGGCCAAAGCCTTCCATGCTGACAAAGCTCTCTGCCGCATTGACTAGTTCTTGCAGGTTTTCCACGCGGTCGGCGCCTTCACGCTCGGTTTCGTAATGGGCGATCAGGCCGCTGGCGTCCAGTACCAGCTCCACAATGTCTTTGAGCGTGCGTTGCTGCGCCTGCTCGCGCATGGCATCGATCTTGGCGATGAACGAGGCCAAATTGGCCCCCGCCTTGCCGCCGACTTGCTCCACCGCATCCACCAGAGCGCTGTTGCGCGCGCGCGCGGCGTCTTGCAACTGCTCCAGCGTGCGCGCGCCAATGCCACGCGGCGGGAAGTTGACGACGCGCAAAAAGCTGGTGTCGTCACGCGGGTTATCGAGCAAGCGCAAATACGCCAAGGCGTGCTTGATCTCGGCCCGCTCGAAAAAGCGCAGCCCGCCGTACACGCGGTAAGGAATGCCCGCATTGAACAAGGTGGACTCGATCACGCGGCTTTGCGCATTGCTGCGGTACAGGATGGCCACGTCTTGCCGCCTGAAATCATCGCGCAGCAACTGGCGGATTTCGTCCACGATCCAGCGCGCTTCGGCCAGGTCGCTGGCTTGCTCCATCACGCGCACCGGCTCGCCCGCGCCCGCATCGGTGCGCAGGTTCTTGCCCAGGCGGCGCTTGTTGTGGCTGATCAGCGCGTTGGCGCTATCCAGAATATTGCTGTAGCTGCGGTAGTTCTGCTCCAGTTTGATTTGATTCGCCACCTGCAATTCGTTGACGAAATCATTCATATTGCCCACGCGCGCGCCGCGAAAGGCGTAAATGCTCTGGTCGTCATCGCCCACGGCAAACAGCGCATTGGGCGGCATGCCCTGGCTGCCATCGGCCACGAACATCTTCAGCCACAGGTATTGCAGGCGGTTGGTGTCTTGAAATTCATCCACCAGAATGTGGCGAAAGCGCCGCTGGTAATGCTGGCGCACCAAGGGATGGTCACGCAGAATCTCGTAGCTGCGCAGCATCAGCTCGCCAAAATCCACCACACCCTCGCGCTGGCATTGCTCTTCGTAGAGCTGATACAGCTCCACCTTTTTGCGGCTTTCGGCATCGCGCACCGGCACATCGCCCGGGCGCATGCCCTCTTCCTTGCAGCCGCTGATGAACCATTGCAGCTGCTTGGGCGGAAAGCGCTCGTCATCCACATTGAACTGCTTGTACAGGCGCTTGATGCTCGAGAGCTGATCCTGCGTATCCAGAATCTGAAAAGCCTGCGGCAAATTCGCCACCTTGTAATGCGCCCGCAAGAAGCGGTTGCACAGACCGTGAAAGGTGCCGATCCACATGCCTCGCACATTGATCGGCAACATGGCCGAAAGGCGCGCACTCATCTCCTTGGCCGCCTTGTTGGTAAAGGTCACGGCCATGATGCCGCCCGGCGACACCCGCTGCTGCGCCAGCAACCAGGCAATGCGCGTGGTCAACACCCGCGTCTTGCCCGAACCAGCGCCGGCCAGAATCAGGGCGTGCTCATCGGGCAACATCACTGCGCTGCGCTGCTCCTCGTTCAAGCCACGCAGCCAGTCATCTGCCTGCGCCGCACTGGCAAAAGAAGGTGTAAAAGAATCGTCGCTAGACATGAAAGGCTCAACAAACAACAACAGCTGCCGCAACGAGGGCAGCCAAGCTGAACGGGCGATGTTACTGAAAAGGAGACCTCTGCTTCTAGAAAAAGCGGCACTTTTGAAGAAAAGTGAAAAAACCTTTTGCCGCTAGAATTGCTTTTTTAACAGTTTGTCACCGTGTCGCCTCATGTCTGCGTGGGTATTGCCTGACCACATTGCCGATGTTTTGCCTGCCGAGGCGCGCTTGATCGAAGATCTGCGGCGCGAGTTGCTGGATTGCGCGCACCGCTACGGTTACGAACTGGTGATGCCGCCCTTGGTCGAGCACATCGAGTCGCTTTTGAGCGGCTCCGGCGAGGACCTGGATCTGCAAACGTTCAAGCTGGTGGATTTGCTCTCGGGCCGCACCTTGGGCGTGCGCGCCGATACGACCCAGCAAACGGCCCGGTTGGACGCCCATTTGCTCAACCGCCCCGGCAGCACGCGCCTTTGCTATTGCGGCCCCGTGCTGCACACCCGCCCGCAACAACCCCACGCCAGCCGCGAGCCGCTGCAATTCGGCGCCGAGTTGTACGGCTGCCAGCACATCGCCGCAGACATTGAAGTGCTGCTGCTGGCGCTAGATGCCCTGCAAACCGCCCGCATCCCGCTGGCCAACAGCGCCGTGCTGGATTTGGCCGATGCCCGCATCGTGCCGGCCTTGCTGGCGCAAGCGCCTGCCGCCCCCGTGGATGTGCCCCGCCTGCAACAAGCCCTGATCACCAAAAACGCAGAGGCCTTGCAGCAAGAAGCCAGCGCCCTGCCCGCCCCCATTCAAGCGGCCTTGCACGAATTGCTGCATTTGTACGGCCCGCGCGAGGTGCTGGACACGGCCCGCCAGCGCCTGCCTGCCCTGCCCGCCATCCGCCAGGCGCTGGATGAATTAGCACAACTCGCCAGCCACATTGGCAATGCGCATCCCGATTTGCAGATCCAGTTCGATCTGGCCGATTCGCAAGGCTACTCTTACTACAGCGGCATGCGCTTTGCCATTTTTCTGCCCGGCGGCAGCGATGCCCTGGTGCGTGGCGGACGTTACGACAAGGTGGGTGCCGCCTATGGCCGCACGCGCCCGGCCGTGGGTTTCAGCCTCGACATCAAAACACTGGCCCGCCATGTGCAAAACCGCGCACCGCGCCCGGCCATTGCCGCGACCTGGGAGGCCAGCAGCGACTGGCTCAGCGCCGTGCAAGAGCTGCGCCGCCAAGGCGAGACCGTGGTGGTGAACCTGCCCGGCCAAACGCATGCGCCGGAGCATTTGTTGTGCGACCGGGAACTGATCCAGCAAGATGGCATGTGGACAATACGGCCCATTCAAGCGGCTTGAAACACTTTCGTTCTCGCACACTGCCAAGCCAACAAGCTGCCCGACCACCGAAAAGTTTTCTATTTGTGAAGGATATCTGCATGAACACGATCAAAGCCTTGCCAGCCAAGGGGCGCAACGTCGTCGTCGTCGGCGCGCAATGGGGTGACGAAGGCAAGGGCAAGCTGGTGGATTGGCTGTGCGAAACGGCCGATGCCGTGGCGCGCTTTCATGGCGGGCACAACGCCGGGCACACCCTGGTCATCAACGGGCAAAAAACCGCCCTGCACCTGATTCCCAGCGGCGTGATGCGCCCCAAGGCCATCTGCTACATCGGCAACGGCGTGGTGCTCTCGCCCAGCAAGCTGATCGAAGAAATCACCGGCCTGGAAGCCGCGGGCGTGGAAGTGCGCTCGCGCCTGCGCATCAGCGAAGCCTGCCCGCTGATTCTGCCGCTGCACTCGGTGCTCGACATCGCCCGCGAGGCGGCGCGTGGCCGCGCGGGGCAAGAAAAAATCGGCACCACTGGCCGCGGCATTGGCCCCGCTTACGAAGACAAAGTGGCCCGCCGCGCCCTGCGCGCGCAAGACCTGCGTTACCCCGAGCGCTTTGCCACCAAGCTGCGCGAACTCACCGACTATTACAACCACCTGCTGCGCAGCTGGCTGCAAGCCGAACAAGTGGACTTTGGCCCGGCGCTGGCGCCCTATCTGCGTGATGGGCAAATCCAGTACGACGCGGTGCTGAAGGAAGCGATGGAGCAGGCCGAAATCATTCGCCCCATGCTGGCTGATGTGTCGCGCGAAATCAATGCCGCGCACCAGGCCCAGGCCAACATCCTGTTCGAAGGCGCGCAAGGCACGCTGCTGGATGTGGACCACGGCACCTATCCCTTCGTGACCTCCAGCAACTGTGTGGCGGGCAATGCTGCGGCGGGCACGGGCGTTGGCCCCAACTTGCTGCACTACGTGCTGGGCATCACCAAGGCCTATTGCACCCGCGTGGGCGGCGGCCCCTTCCCCACCGAGCTGGATTGGGACACCCCCGGCACGCCCGGCCACCACATGGCCACCGTGGGCGCCGAAAAAGGCACCACCACCGGCCGCGACCGCCGCTGTGGCTGGTTTGACGCGGCCCTGCTCAAGCGCAGCGCGCAGCTCAATGGCCTCACGGGCCTGTGCATCACCAAGCTGGACGTGCTCGACGGCCTGCCCGAACTCAAGCTCTGCACCGGCTACATGCTCGATGGCGAGCCGACCGACATCCTGCCGCTGGGCGCCGAAGAAATCGCGCGCTGCGAACCGGTTTACGAGACCCTGCCCGGCTGGAGCGAATCCACCGTGGGCGTGACCGAATACGATCATTTGCCCGCCGCGGCCCGCGCCTATCTGGAACGCATCGAGGCCATCGGCGGCGTGCCGGTGCATTTGATCTCGACCAGTCCCGACCGGGCGCACACCATCATGCGGCAGCACCCTTTCGCCGCGGCCTGATGCGCCAGCAACCATGGCCTTGCCGATGATGGATCGGCATCGCCAGCCTGCACGGCCAATTTGAGCTGCTGCTTGGCACCATGAATGGGTGACAGGCAACCCCCTCTACCCCTTCCCATCTTTTCTGTTTTGACTTTTCACCAAGGCCCATCATGTTGACCGAAGACGGCAAGCACCTTTACGTCAGCCACGAGCGTTACCACCACCTGATCGAACAACTCGCCATCATGGTGCATGAGTCCGGCTGGCAATTCGACACCATCTTGTGTCTGGCGCGTGGCGGGATGCGCCCCGGCGACATCTTGAGCCGCATCTTCAACGTGCCGCTGGCCATCATGTCCACCAGCTCCTACCGCGACGACCACGGCACCAAGCAGGGGCACCTCGACATCGCCCACTACATCACCACGCCCAAGGGGCAGATTGCCGGGCGCGTGCTGCTGGTGGATGACCTGTCCGACACCGGCAAAACCCTGCAAGAAGTGGTACAGATGCTGCGCGCCAAATACGCCTCGATCAGCGACATGCGCACCGCCGTGCTCTGGACCAAGGGCATTTCAAGCTTCAAGCCCGATTACTCGGTGGAGCACTTGCCCACCAGCCCCTGGATCCACCAACCCTTTGAGGTGTACGACAACATGCCGCCCGAGCAAGTGCTGGCCAAGCACGCTGCGGCCAAGGCGGCCCAGTAGCACGAAAAGCGGGGCACGTTGAGCCTGCCCCGAAGCAGAAGGCGCCAGACCCAACGCACAGCCAGAGCCACGTGATGCCGGCCCATCAAAAATGCTCACAAAGTGCCAAGCAATCGCAACCCAACCGGGACGTTTCACCCGCCACCCAGCAAGGTTTGAACGCTTGGACCAGCAGGGCAGCGGGTTCTCAGGGCTTCACAAGGCGCAGTTGCCACACCGCTTGCGCGTACACCACAGCCCCCTCCCGTTTATCACTTGCTGCGCTGTCTGGCTGATCCCAGCCAAACGATTCTCAAGCCACCTTGTTTCTTGCGCGGCCAGCGCCCTGCCCCACACCGCACGCAAACTGCCTTTTTCACCCCGCTATCGACTTGGAACTCGCCATGACTCAGCACCGCATCACCCAACTGATCCATCACGACTACCAGCCGCCTGCGGGCTTTTCGGCTCCGCTGCCGCCCGTGCACAGGGCATCGACCATCTTTTTGCCCAGCATCGCCGAGTCGCGCCGCCGCGACGCCATTGACCGCGGCAGCTACACCTATGGCACGCACGGCACGCCCACCAGCTACGTGCTTGAACAGCGCCTTTGCGCGCTCGAAGGCGGCCAGCACGCCATGCTGCTGCCCAGCGGCCTGGCGGCCATTGCCTGCGTGAACCTGGCGCTGCTCAACCCGGGTGATGAGGTGCTGATTCCCGACAATGCCTACGGCCCCAACAAGGTGTTTGCCCTGGCCGAGCTCAAGCGCTTCGGCATCACGCACAAGGTGTACGAAGCCACCGACACCCAGGATCTGGCCGCCAAGATCAGCTCTGCCACCAAACTGGTGTGGATGGAAGCGGCCGGTTCCATCACGCTGGAATTTCCCGACCTGATCGAGCAGGTCGAACTCTGCCGCAGCAAAGGCATCCTCACGGCGCTGGACAACACCTGGGGCGCCGGGCTGGCCTTCTGCCCCTTCGATTTGCGGCGCACGGGCGACACCAGCCCCGCTGCGCTGGGCGTGGACTTGACCGTGCACGCGCTCACCAAATACCCCAGCGGCGGCGCCCACATCCTGATGGGCAGCATCGTCACGCGCAGCGATGCGCTCTTCAAGCGGCTGGCCACCAGCCACATGCACATGGGCTTTTGCGTGGGCATGAACGATGTGGAAGCCATCCTCAATGGCCTGCCCAGCATCGAGCTGCGCTATCAAAAGGCCGACGACAACGCCCGCGCCGTGGCCCAGTGGTGCGCGCAGCAAGCGCAGTTCGTGCAAGTGCTGCACCCCAGCCTGCCGGACTCGCCCGGCCATGCCGCCTGGAAAAAAATCTGCTGCACGCCCGATCAGCCCGAGGGCGCAGCCGCAGGCATCGTGAGCGTGATCGTTGACGACGGCTGCACGCAAGATCAGGTCGATGCTTTTTGCGAGAGCCTGCAAATCTTCAAAATCGGCTACAGCTGGGGCGGCCCGATCAGCCTGGTCATGGCCTATGACGTAGGCGGCTTGCGCAAAGGCTGGCCCGCCCACCTGCGCCGCGGCAAGCTCGTGCGCCTGTGCACCGGGCTGGAGGATGCCCGCGACCTGATCGCCGATTTGGAACAAGCCATGCGGCAACTGCCCAAGCCTTGAACAATGCATCGGTTTCTTTCTTGCCACAAAAAAGCCCGCTTTAAAGCAGGCTTTTTCATTGTCATCTCAACGCAATCCGAAAGGCTTGCTGTTGCATTTCCCATTCTTCTCAAGAATAGCAAATTGTTCCGAAAACCTCTGTACCAATTCGGTTTTTGCTTTGTCATACGGTCCGCTCGGAAACAAAGGCGGCAGATTCTTGTGAGACGCTGCATACTCCTCGCTCAGTTTTCTGCAACTCTCCTGTTGCGCCAACAATTGATTCTTGGTCGTTTCATCAATTTTCCGGTAACTGCGATCTTCAAAAAACAAGGAGTTGCCATCTTCAGACAATTTGAACGACATCACTCCCAAGCCAGTATCAATACCCAGTTGACCATCTTTTTCTGACAATACATACGGCTTTCCATCGTCGGAAACAATGTCGTGCTCGAAAAAGTAATTACCTTCCTTCTGCTTGATTTCCATAACGGCAACCCGCTCGCTATCCTGTTCCTGCCAATAACCAAGATAGGCTTTCGACCCAGTTTTGCCACACGCAACCAGCATCAAGACCACTGCAGACAATATCAAATGCCTCATGAATTCTCTCCACTTATAAAAAAATGTATGTACTGAGTTGCCACTATTTTGTTAGAAGCAATATCAAGCTGATGCGCCTTGTATGGAAGGTAGCGTAAAACTCCACGTAATGCCGCCTCCCAAGCAACGTTGGCTATTGCGACGTGCCAGCCCGCGCTTCAGCGAACTCAGTAGCAGAAACAATGCTCGACTCTTTACCAAGCTGCGAGCCTGCGGGGTTGATATTGTTTGCAACCTGCCCTTCCCCTGTGTACAAATGAGGTGGCGCTGCGGTATGCACCACCCGCTGCGGATAAGGAATCTGGATGCCATGCTCGCGCAGAGAGCGCCAGATCTGCACATTGATGGCCGAGCGCAGGGCCGTCAGGCCGTTTTCGGGGTCTTTCACCCAAAAGCCCACGCGAAACTCCAGCCCGTTGTCACCAAACATGTGCAAATGCGCAGCAGGCGCGGGCTCACGCGCCACGCGCGGCTGCATGGCGGCTGCTTCGGCCAGCAGGCGCTGCACCAGCTCCACATCGCTGCCATAGCTCACGGTCACGGGCAGCCAGTGCCAAACGCGCGGATCGATCAGCGAACTGTTTTCCACCCGCAGGTTCACCAGCATGTCGTTGGGCAGAATGGCCTCGACTCCGGCGATGGAACGCACGCGGGTGAAGCGCGCCGAAATGTCGGTGACGCGGCCTTCGAAGTTATCGACCTTGATCACGTCGCCGATGCGCACGCTGCGTTCCAGCAGCACCACAAAGCCGCTCACGTAATTGGCCGCCAGCTTTTGCAAGCCCAGACCAATGCCCACCCCCAGGGCGCCGCCAAAGACCGAGAACGCCGTCAGGTCGATGTTGACGGCATCCAGCCCCAGCATCAGGGCCAGAAACAGCAACAGGGCGCGAATGACGTTGCTACCGATCTTGCGCAGCGACAGGGTGCTGCCCGTGGCATCGCGCAGCAGGCGCGCCTCGATCAGCGAAGACACCCACAGCGCCACCAGCAGGGCCACCACAACGAACACTGCGCCCAGAATCAGGCTGAGCAAGGTGGTGTTGATGGCGCCGAACTTGATCTTGATGCCATCCAGAAACGCCAGCAAATCAGGCAGCAGGCCCGTGGCCCACAGTGCCACGCAGCCCCAGATGATCCAGGAAACGGTTTGCTCCAGCACTTTGACCCAGTGCTGCTGGCCCCAGAGGCGGCGCACGATTTTGGCCACGCTGCGAATCACCACCAGCGCGGCAATCACCGGCAAGGCAATGCGAAACAGGGAATCACGCACCGCCACGTGCATGAGCTGCGCAGCGAGCCAGGCAAAGCCCAGCCAGATGAAGGGAAAAAGCACGCCGTCATAGTCCTTGACGCCAAAGAGCAGCGAATCTTCGCGCTGCGCACTGCGCTGCATCATGGCTTCGGCTGCATCGGGGATTCCGTTCTTCTTCGGCCCGGCCAGCACCGCCCTGCGCAGCAGGCGCACTGCCAGCCAGGCCAGGCCCGCCGTGACCACGATCACGGCCAATTGCTTCAGGGCCGCCGGCTGCATCACTTGTTGCAGCCAGTTTGTCCACTCCTCTACCGGGAGATTGAAAAGTTGTGCGTTCATCGCGGTTTCACCATTGTCGTTTGCGTGTTGTTCATCATTGATGGGACGTTTTCAGCCCACTGGCCAAAGCGTTTTCGCGGGCGAGCGAGCAAGGCGTGCGTCTGCGCCTTCCTTTCAAACCGAAGCCCAAAACAAAGCCCCAAAGCCCTGCCCTTGCTCAGCCTTCAGGGCTTTTGCGCGGCAAAACGGTCGGTGGCCTTGATCAACTGATCCAGAATGCCCGGCTCGTTGAAGGCGTGGCCCGCATCGCCCACCCAGTGCAGTTCGACGGCTGGATCCACCTGCTCCCAGGCGCGGTACAAATCCCAGGCGCTGGCGGCGGGCGTGCACATGTCGTAGCGCCCTTGCACGATCACGGCCGGCATCCCTTTCAGGCGATGCACCTCGCGAATCAGCTGGCCTTCTTCAAAAAAGCCGCCGTGGGTGAAATAGTGGTTTTCGATACGGGCAAAGGCCAAGGCGAAGCAGGGATCGGTGAAGTGGTCGGCATCCGCCCCCGGCAAGAGGGTGATGGTGCTGCCCTCCCACTTCGCCCAGGCTTGCGCGGCTTGCAGGCGCACGGTCTCGTCGTTTGAGGTGAGGCGTTTGCGATAAGCCGCGACCAAATCGTGGCGCTCGTCCGCCGGGATGGGGGCCAGATAGCCCTCCCACAAATCCGGATAGACCCTGGAGGCCCCGTCCTGATAGAACCAGCTGATTTCTTCCTTGCGGATGGTGAAGATGCCGCGCAGCACCAGCTCGCTCACGCGCTCGGGGTGTTGCTGCGCATAGGCCAGCGCCAGCGTGCTGCCCCACGATCCACCGAACACCAGCCATTTGTCCATGCCCAGCAGGGTGCGCAGGCGCTCGATGTCGGCCACCAGATGCCAGGTGGTGTTGTTTTCCAGGCTGGCGTGCGGTTGCGAGCGGCCGCAGCCGCGCTGATCGAACAGCAGCACGCAGTACTTTTGCGGATCGAACACGCGGCGATGGCTGGCATTGCAGCCCGCGCCCGGCCCGCCGTGCAAGAAAACGGCCGGCTTGCCCGCAGGGTTGCCCACCAGTTCCCAATAGATCTGGTGGCCGTCGCCGGTATCGAGCATGCCGGTTTTGAAGGGCTCGATCTCTGGATACAAACCGCGCTTGGGCGCTGCAATGTCTTGGGGGCTGGTGTGGTGATGGAAGATGGGCATGGTTGTAAAGGTTTGAAAAAGAAAGTGAAAACGGCAAGGCGCCGCACGGCTTTTGTTTGGGCGGTCTTGCTTGGGCGCCCTGCCTTGAATCAGCCGCCCGAAAGCATAGCGGCATAAAGGCATAAAGACGCAAAAAGAGCATGCTGGCGAGCTGCCTTGCCCAAACATTTGGGCAAAAACGCCTGCCCCCAGGCATCAAGGCGCGATCAAACCATGCGCGCCAGCAAGGCGCCCTGGTAGCGTGCTTCCAGCGGCAGCCAGACCTTGAGCGGGCTGCCGTTGGCGATCTGGATGGCCTGGCCGTCGGCATTCTGCATGCCTTGCAGGGTGATGATCTGGTTGCCGCTGGGGTGGATGACTTCCAGCCGGTCGCCCACGGCGAAGCGGTTTTTCACCTCCACCTGCAACCAGCCCTCGCGCGCTTCGGTTTTGCTCACCTCGCCCACGAACTGGCTGCGCTGCGTTTGCGAGCTGCCGGTTTCGTAGTTCTGGTAGGTGTTGGCCGGGCGGCGCTCCAAAAAACCGGCGGTGTAGCCGCGGTTGCTCAAGCCCTCCAGCTCGGTGATCAGCTCGGGGTTGAAGGGGCGGCCCGCCACCGCATCATCAATGGCGCGGCGGTAGATTTGCGCGGTGCGGCTGACGTAATACAATGATTTGGTGCGCCCTTCGATCTTGAGCGAATCCACGCCAATCTTGGCCAGGCGCTCCACATACTCCACCGCGCGCAAGTCCTTGCTGTTCATGATGTAGGTGCCGTGCTCGTCTTCCATGATCGGCATCAGCTCGCCCGGACGGCCGATTTCTTCGATCAGATAGACCTTGTCGGCCAGCGGGTGGCGCACGCCATCGCCCGTGGCGGCCGGTTCGCGGCCGCTGGCGGCAAAGGCTTTTTCGGCGCGCTCGCGCTCCGCCTCGAAATTGAAGTCTTTTTCCATGCGGCTGCCAATGGCATCGCCCGTGTTGCAGTCCACCTGTGCATCGTGCGTGGCGTAGTTCCAGCGGCAGGCATTGGTGCAAGTGCCCTGATTGGGGTCGCGCCGGTTGAAGTAACCGCTGAGCAGGCAGCGCCCGCTGTAGGCGATGCACAGCGCGCCGTGCACGAACACTTCCAGCTCCATGTCGGGGCATTCCTGACGGATTTTTTCGATTTCATCCAGGCTCAGCTCGCGCGAGAGGATGATGCGCGCCACGCCCACGCTCTGCCAGAACTTCACCGCCGCATAGTTCACCGTGTTGGCCTGCACCGAGAGGTGAATGGGCATCTCGGGCCACTTCTCGCGCACCATCATGATGAGGCCGGGGTCGGCCATGATGAGGGCGTCTGGGCGCATGGCAATCACGGGTTCGATGTCGCGCATATAGGTGCGCACCTTGTCGTTGTGCGGCAGCAGGTTGCTGGTGACGAACAGTTTTTTGCCGCGCTGGTGCGCTTCGGCAATGCCTTGCTGAAGTTGCTCCAGCCTGAATTCGTTGTTGCGCGCACGCAAGCTGTAGCGCGGCTGGCCGGCGTAAACGGCATCGGCCCCGTAGTCGTAAGCGGCACGCATTTTTTCGAGGCTGCCTGCGGGCAGCAGCAGTTCGGGTGCTTTCATGATGATGAAAAAGAGGCTATCAATAGATCAAGAAAAATAGGTCAAGAAAAAAATGTCTGTTAAACAAGCAATCATGGTCTGGGAGCCTGTTCAAAATCTCTGCACGGCGAGCCATCCAGCGGATTGGGGCGGGCTGCGGTGTTGCAAAACTTGCCAGTAGCACGTGCTACTCACGCACCATTGGCCGCGTTTTGCGCCTTGCATCTCATCCCCAACCGCTTTTTGCCCACTCACGCCGAGATCCTGAACAAGCTCTGAAAAGTTCAAGCAAGTTTCAAGCATGGCCTTGCGCAGTTGTGCGGTCATGGCTCAAACATCGTTTGCCAAGGGGGCAGGCAGCATAGCCATGCCACCGCATGGCTTGCTTGTTGCGGCGCTGGCCGCCATTCATTGGCTCTCCCTTGCACGACTGATTGCGCCATTGAATGGAATACGGATTTTGCGATCAGAGCCAATCAGGCGATTTGCCATCAACCGCCCTGCTCCTGCTCTTGCACGGCGTCATCGCTGCCACACCCAGTCCGCTCATCCGGCCGCAAGGCCCGGCGCAGTGCTTGGGCCGCCGCTTGCAAGGCCTGCTGCGCCTCGGGCATGGCCCGGCCCAGCTTGATGAATTCATGAATCACGCCGTGATACAGCTCCACCTCAACGGGCACACCGGCTGCGCGCAGTTTATCGGCCCACAGCAGGCTGTCGTCCACAATCGGGTCGCATTCGGCCAGGCCCAGCCACAGCGGCGCCACATGGCTCACATCGTCGGCATGCAGCGGCGCAAAACGCCAATCGGCAAAGTCTGCCGCATCGCGCACGCAAGTATGAAACATCCACTGGATTTGCGCTTCGCTCAACAAAAAACCCTGGCCATACAAGGTGCGTGAAGGCGTCAGCGGCTCGGCCTGCATGCCTGGGTAAAACAGCAATTGCAGCTGCAAAGGCAAGCCTTGCTGCGCTGCGCGCACGGCGCAAGCTGCCGCGAGTGTGCCGCCTGCGCTATCACCCCCCACGGCCATGCGGCAGGCATCCAGCCCCCAAGCAGCAGCATGCTGAGCCAACCAGTGCAGGGCGTCCCAGCAGTCGTCAAACGCAGCGGGGAATTTATGCTCTGGCGCCAGCCGATAGTCGAGCGACACCACGGCGCAGCCGCTGGCCTGGCACAGCCTGCGGCAAACGGCATCGTGCGTATCGATGCTGCCCACCACGAAGCCGCCGCCATGAAAGTACAGCAGCAGGGGCAACAGCTCAGCGCCCGATTCCGCGGACGATGCAATGGATGGTGATGCGGATAATGTGGCAGATGGCGCTAAAGGCACCGCCGTGGTGGACGCAACAGGCTGCGCGGCATACAGACGCGCCCGCATGGGGCTGCCATCACGCCGGGGGATATGCAGGTCTTGCACGCGCGCTAGTTCGGGCGGATCGGGCTCCAGCACGCAACTGCCCAGGGCGTACGCTTCGCGCGCCATCTCGATCGGCATGTGCTGCATATCGGGCCGCTGCTTGCGCTGCACGCCATGCAAAAAGCCGCGGACATGCGGCTTCAGGCGTTGCCAGGCTTGAGGAGAAACGCCTGCTGGCGGTGCAGCGGCGTCGGGCGAATCGGGCGCCATCAAGCTGTGCTCCTCATCACGCCGCAGCCACCAGCCAATACAGCAGCAGGCCGATCACCACGCTGACGCCACCTGCCAGACGAATGCCGTGGTCGGGCAATTGCAGCATTTGCTCGAACACGCGCCGCCAGAGGTGAGGGGCGACCAGGGGCATCAGCCCCTCGAACATGAGCATGAAGGCCGCAGCCATCCAGAGGATTTTGTCGTTCATGGTTGTGTGGCGCTGGGTGGGGTTGGCGCAGCCGTAGTGGCTTTTGGAACGGTTTGGGCAGCAGCCAATGCAGCGGATGCCGCCAATGCAGACCCAGCCATTGCAGGCTGCACGGGTGCAGACGCTGCCGCTTGGGGCATTGAAAGTGCTGGCGGCGCATCAGGCCGCTTGCCCTGTCCCTCACTCAAGTGGTGCAAGTTCTGCAGCAACTGGTTGCTGGCCGGATCGATCACCAGCACATCGCCCGCGCCGCCAAAGCTGCGGCGATACACCGTGAGCGATCGCAAGAAGCTGGCCAGCTGCGGATTCTGGGCATGGTCGGGCGCATAGATGCGGATGGCCTCGGCATCGCCCTCGCCGCGAATCTGCTGAGCCTGGCGTTGGCCTTCGGCCAGCAGGATGTCACGCTGGCTCTGGGCCTCGGTCTGCGCAGCCCGTACGGCACTGGCGCCTTCTTCCTTGATGCGCGCGGCGCTTTGCTGCAAGGCCGCAGCCATGCGCGCCTGCGCGGCTTGGGCGCTGGCTTCATCCACGTCCAGGCGCGTGAGGCGCACATTCAGCACCTGCAGGCCCCAGGCGGCCTGGCCCGCTGGTTGCGCGGCGGCATCCATCCGCTGCTTGAGGGCTTGCTGCAAACGGCTCATGGCAGCCGCATCAGCCAAAACTTGCGTCAATTGCTTGTGCGCCAATTCGGCCTGCAATGCGGCCAGCACGGCGTCGTTCAAACGCTTGGCGCCTGCTTCAGCCGTGCTGCCCACGCTGTGCAGATACGCCTGCGGATCGCTGATGCGCCACTGCACATACCACGACAGCGCCAAGCGCTGGTTTTGCCCGCTTTGGTCGCTGATGATGCTTTGATCGCCCGTGTGGCCCGTTGCAAGCAGCGTGCGCCGATCCAGCGTGCGCAGCTCTTGCACGGGCCAGGGCCATTTGAATTGCAGGCCCGGCGTTTGCACCAGGCGCTGCAACTGACCCGCGCCATACACCAGGGCGTACTGGCGCTGATCCACCACGAACAGGCCGGTGCTTGCCCAAATGGCCAAAGCCGCCAGCACCAGCAACAAGGCAGTGACTTTTCGCAAAACACTCATATCCACCTCAGCGGCGCTGGCGCAGCAATGCGGGATCGCGGCTGCGCTGGGGATTGTTGGCCGGGTTGTTGGCAGCTTGGCTGGCAGATGCTGCGCCCCGGGGCGCTGCCGCCGAACGATCTGCGGCTGAGCGGCCTGCTGCCGCGTTGGCTTTATCACTTGCACCGGCCACGGCTGCCGATGCAGGACTGGAAGCTGCATCGGCTGATGAGGCAGATGCGGCCTGCCCCGACTGGCTCAGCGCAATGTGGATGGGCTGGCCGCTTTGGCTGTCCACCACCACCTTGTTCATTTGGGCATACACCTCTTGCATGGCCGCGTGGTACAGGCGGCTGCGCGTGGCCTGCGGGGCCTTCTGGTATTCGGGCAACACGGCGGCAAACTGTTCGGACTCTGCCCGCGCATCGGCCACCACCTGCCGTTTGTAGGCCTGGGCCTCGTCTTGCAGGCGTGCCACCTCCTGCGCCGTGGCAGCCAGGGCCTGGCTGGCAGCAGAAGCCGCTTGCGCCGCAGCCTGGGCTTGCTGTTCGCGCGCCTGCTGCACTTGCTGCTGCGCAGCCTGCACGGTTTGCGGCAAACGGATGGCTTCACCCACCGCGCTCAGGCCCGTGATTTCAATACCGCTTTGGCCCGCATCCAGCGCGGCTTGCAGCATGGGCTGCACACGGCTTGCGATGGCTTGGACACCACCTGTCGTCAACTCAGTCAAACTCATGCCGCCCAATGCCGTGCGCACGGCGTGCGCCCCCGCCAGCTTCAGCAGGGTTTCGGCCCCTTCGGCCTGATGCAGCAGATATTGCTTCACGTCGCGGATGCGGTATTGCGCCAGCAAGCGCACCTCCACAATGGAACCATCGGCCGTGAGCATCTGCTCGGCCCGCAGGCCCGAATGCGGCACGCTGGCTGCGTCGCCAATCGCCACAGAGTCTGTTTCGGCCAGCTTCAGGATTTCGTGCGATTCGATGGGGTAAGGCAAGGCCCAGTTCAAGCCCACGCGCGCTGTCATCCGCTGGAATTGCCCCAGGCGGAAAATGGCCGCGCGCTGCCCGCTTTGCAGCACGAACAGGCCGCTCATCAACCAGGCTGCCAAAACAGCCAGCAACACGAAAAGCAGGGCGCGCCAAGCCGCACCGCGTGGGCCTTGGGGCGCGCGCCCTGCTTGCCCGGCCCCGGGCCAGGGGCTATGACCTGGCTTGCCTGTTTTACCCAACCAACCGCTCAACTCCTGCTCCTGCTTGTGTCTTTACTGCGTTTGATATGTGATGCTTGCCGGGCAGCACGGCTGCCACCAGGCTTGAATGCGAGTGATGCGTGCCGCGTCACTTCCGACAAATGCTTCTCTTGGGTTGACCCTCATTCGTCCGCTGCCGCTTGAGTAGACGAGGCCGATGCCGCTGGCGGCAGCGTATCTGCCGCACTATCTGCCGCCCCATTCGGCGGCTGACTATACCAGTCGGGTGGTTGCGCATTGCCGCCTCTTGCCCCGCCGGGCCCGATCGTTTGCAAAGCCGCATCGGCCATGGCTTGCCGCAGCAGATCCAGGCCCTGCCCTTGCCGCGCGCTGATGTAAATGCGCGGAATTTGCTGGCCGTTGATGGCATAGCTGTCTTGCATCTGCACAGGTTGGCGCTGCGGCGGCAAGGCATCGGCCTTGTTGAAGACCAGAATCTGTGCAATGTCGTCTGCCCCGATTTCAGCCAGCACGCGCTGCACTTCATTGATCTGCTCGGGCCAGTGGGGGCTGGCGGCATCCACCACATGCAGCAGCAAGTCGGCATCCACGGCTTCTTGCAGGGTGGCTTCAAACGCCTCGACCAAACCGTGCGGCAAATCGCGGATGAAGCCCACCGTGTCCGACAAGGAAATGCTGCGCCCCAATTGCGCCAGATAGAGCTGGCGCGTGGTGGTGTCGAGCGTGGCAAACAACTGGTCGGCCGCATAGCTGCGCGCCTTGACCAGGGCATTGAACAGCGTGGATTTGCCTGCATTGGTGTAGCCCACCAGCGAAACCGAAAAGGTGCCCGTGCGCTGGCGCTGGCGGCGCTGCGTGGCGCGCTGGCGCTTGACCTTTTGCAGCTGCGTGCGCGTGCGCTTGATGGCCTCGTCGATCATGCGGCGATCGAGCTCGATCTGGCGCTCACCCGGGCCGCCCCGCGTGCCAATGCCGCCCTGCTGGCGCTCCAGGTGGCTCCAGCGGCGCACCAAGCGCGTGCTGAGGTATTGCAAACGTGCCAGCTCCACCTGCAATTTGCCCTCGTGACTGCGTGCGCGCTGGGCAAAAATTTGCAGAATCAGCATGGTGCGGTCATTGACCGGGCGCTCGAAAAAGCGCTCCAGATTACGCTGCTGCGCAGGGCTGAGCGCTTGGTCGAACAAGATTTCGGTGGCCCCATACGCCTGGGCCAGCTCCTTGATTTCTTCGGCCTTGCCCTTGCCCACGAACAAGGCCGGATCGGGCGCCTGGCGCTTGCAGGTGATGCGCGCCACAGGCGTGAGCCCCGCGGTTTGCGCCAGCAGGCCAAGTTCTTCCAGCTCGCCGTCGAAATGCGGCAAACCCAAATCCACACCCACCAGCACGGCGCGGGGTTCGGCAGCATCTGTCAAGTTATCAATCGCAGTCAAGAGCAAATCCGTGGCCTGATGGCCGGCAAGAATAAAAACAAGAAAGACGAAAGGGCGACGCAAAGCCGCCCTTTTCGGTCGCCAAAAACAATGGCGCCGAACGAGTCGGCGCCATTTCGGGTTTAGGGCTGCATGCCGCCTTCAGCAGCGCCCGCCCCTTCGCCTGTGGCCGAGAAGTTGATGGCCCGGCCCGGCACAATGGTGGAAATGGCGTGCTTGTAAACCATTTGCGTAATGGTGTTACGCAGCAGCACCACGTATTGGTCAAAAGATTCAATTTGCCCCTGCAGCTTGATGCCATTGACCAAATAAATGGACACGGGCACATGCTCGCGGCGCAGGGTGTTGAGGAAAGGGTCTTGCAGCAGCTGGCCTTTGTTGCTCACGCTATTCTCCGTATTGTTCAAAACCGTCCCGATCAGCCCGCATGCCTGCACGCCGCCGGGGAGCTTGGCTCTTGTTGTTCAAAAATGGGAAGCGTTGAACATAACACAAGTACAAACGGCATCAGCGCGTGACGGCTCCCGCAGCAACACTCCGTTACGTATTTTTGTCCCGATCCAGCCCTCGCCACCAGTGGATGCCACCGGTGGATAAAAGCCAGGCATTGGCTGCCTCCCGATGAGCGGATTCGTGCGAACGAACTCGCGCAAACAGGCCTATGCGCATTGAGCAGGGCCTGACGTTGGCACCCCAGGCACTCTCGGCATGGAAACATTGATCGAGCAGGCAAGCATGCGCAACAAACCAATGGCCGCGAAAAATCCTTCTTTCTGCAAGCATGGCTGGCAATATGCCGCTTCGCCTAAACACTTTTAATTGAAAACAGGATTCAGCCTTTTGGCTTCTTGACGATTTCCTTGCACTCCTTGCACAATGGATGCATTGCGTTACAAATCGCGCCCGGTTTTTGGTGAGATTTTGATGGAAGTGGTTTTTCTTGATGCTTTTTCAAAAAACCTCGTTATTCAACACCCATTGCAGAGGCCCTTATGAAGCGTGCAGACCAAGTGAACCGTACGAACGCCGCCCAAAAGCTTTCGCTTTCTGATTCAACGTCTCGCCACCGCCTGCGTTGGCCGCTGCGTCTGCTGCTGTTGGCAAGCATAGCCAGTTGGGATCTAGCGCTGGCACTCAAGCCCGTGCAGATCACGCCACAGGGCGAAGTGGCCAAGGTGCGCGAATTTGTCGTCAAGTTCGACAAGGCCGCCGTAACAGCAGGCAACCCGGGCGCAGCAGCCCCCTTCACGCTGCAATGTACGGGTGGGGGCAAAGCCCAGATACCGGCGCACCGCGGCGCATGGCGCAATGCCTCGACCTGGGTAGCGAACTTTGATGACTACTTGCCGCCCGATGTGCGTTGCACCGCCACCAGCTCGGCGGGCTTCAAATCGGCTCAGGGCGAATCGCTGCCGCCTGCCACGGTGCAGTTCCGCACCGGTGCGCCGTTTGTGCGACACCTCACACCATCAGGCGGGCGCATTGCAGAAGACCAGATCTTCATCGCCCGCTTCAACGGCGGCGTGGATGCCGCCAGCGTGCAAGCCAACGCTCATTGCGCGATTGAGGGCGTGGGTGAACAGGTGCCTGTGCAACTGGTTGCCGGTGCCGACCGAGACGCCATCCTCAAAACACGGGGCTATGCCAAAGAAGCCGCCCAAAACCCCGAACGTTTTGTACTGCTGCGCTGCAATCGCACCTTGCCATCTGACGCCAAGGTGGAACTGCGCCTGGGGCCATACAAAGGCAGCGGCGGCTTGGTCAACGCCAACCCGCAGTCGTGGGATTACAAAGTGCAATCCCCGCTGGAAGCCAGCTTCAGCTGCGAACGCCCCAATGCCGAGGCGGCCTGCATGCCGATTCGGCCCATGACGCTGAGCTTTACCGCGCCCATTCCCATGCAGTGGGCGCGCCAGATCACGCTGCAAGCCCAGGGGCAAACGATCAAGCCGCAATTCACGCCAGAGCAAGAAAAAACCACAACGACTGAATCCGTGCGCTTTGCCGGCAACCTGAACGAACGCAGCGATTACCAATTGACACTGCCCGCTGGTTTGGTGGACGACGCAGGCCGCCCCTTGAGCAATGCGGGCAGCTTTCCGTTGCGCGTGCGCACCGGCCCCATGCCCGCCCTGCTGAAATTTGCCGCTGCGCCCTTTGGCGTGATCGAACGTTTTGCCGAAGGCAAAAAGGGCCCTGCCCTGCTGCCCGTGACGGTGCGCAAGGTCGAAGCCGCCTTGCAAGCCAAGGGCTACACGCCCGGCGGCGTGGTGCGCGACCTCACGCCCAGCACGGATGCCGAAATCATCCGCTGGTACCGGCGCGTGCGCCAGTTTGACGATGGCCTGATCGAGCGCGACGAAGCCAAAAAAGAAGGCGTGCGCCATTTGCCCGCGCCCCTGCCCAAACGCCCTAAAGGCGCAGAAGAGGAAGAAGGCTGGCGCATTCCCGACGATCAAGTGGAAACGCGCATGCTCTCGCTGCTGGAAGGCACCGAGGCCAGCACGCTCAAACTGCCCGAGCCCAGCTCCAAAGACGAGCGCCCGTTCGAGGTGATCGGCATTCCGCTGCAGCCGGGCTTTCACGTGATCGAAGCCACATCGCCCCTGCTGGGCCAAAGCCTGCTTGATACGCGCCACACCAGCGCCCGCACCATGTACGTGCGCACCAGCGTGCTCGTCACCAATCTGGGCGTGCACTTCAAGCGCGGCCGCAGCGATGCGCTGGTCTGGGTCACCGCGCTCGATACCGGCAAGCCCGTGGCCAACGCGGCCGTGGCCATCAGCGACAAAAACGGCAAGCTGCTGGCCAGCGGCAAAACCGATGCGAACGGCATTTGGCGCCACCCGCAGCCCCTGCCGCGCGCAACGGATGATTGGGACGACGCCCTGTTCGTAAGCGCCCGCGCGACCGACAAACAAGGTATTACCGACATGGCCTTTGTCTGGAGCGACTGGAACCGCGGCATCGAACCCTGGCGCTTCAATGTGCCCACCAGCACCGACGCCGTGCTCGATTCGGTGGCGCACAGCGTGCTCGACCGCAGCCTGCTGCGCGCAGGCGAAACCGTTTCGATGAAGCACTTCTTCCGCCAGGAAACGGCCCAGGGGCTGGACGCTGCCAAGCACCACCCCACCCTGCTGCGCATCGTCCACGCAGGCAGCGACGAGCGCATCGACATCCCGCTGACCTGGCGACGCAATGCCACCGGCGGCCACACGGCCGAGAGCCAATGGGCCATTCCCAAAACGGCCAAGCTCGGCCAATACTGGCTGCAACTGGTGGGCAAAAACAAGCAAGGCGAAGAAACGCACTACGCCAGCGGCCACTTGCGGGTCGAAGAGTTCCGCCTGCCCACCATGAGCGGCAGCATCACGCCCGTCAGCAAGTCACCGCTCGTGGCACTGAGCGAATTGCCCGTGCAAGTGCAACTGGCCTACCTCAATGGCGGAGCGGCCAGCGGCCTGCCGGTTGAGGTATCGGCCAGCGTGCGTGATGCGTCCATCTACTTTTCGGGGCACGACGGCTTCAGCTTCATGCGCAGCCGCCGCAGCGCCTACACCGACGACATGGATGAAGGCGACAGCGACGAGAGCGAATCAGACAGCAGCAGCGGCCGTCCCCGCCTGCTGGCCGACCGATTGGCCCTGACGCTCAACAAAGACGGCGCGGGCCAAACCACCATCAGCAACATCGCGCCCAGCACCCAACCGCAAGACATCACGCTGGAAGCGAGCTACAGCGACCCCAACGGCGAAATCCAGACCCTGCAAAGCCGCCAGCGCATTTGGCCTGCGGCCGTAGTGGCTGGCATCAAGGCCGAAGACTGGATTTCGGTGCGCGATGCGGCGCGCTTTCAGGCCCTGGCGCTGGACGTGCAAGGCCAGCCCCAAAGCGGCGTGAAGATGAGCGTGCGCGCCACGCTGCACACCACCTACAGCAGCCGCAGGCGCCTGGTGGGCGGCTTTTACGCTTACGACAATGAATCCAGCAGCAAAGACCTGGGCACCGTGTGCAGCGGCAGCACCGACAGCCGCGGCCTGCTGCTGTGCAACGCCCACATCAAAGAGCCCGGCGAGGTGGAGCTGATCGCCACCGCCACCGATGCCAGTGGCCGCCAGATCGAGGCCAGCACCACCATCAACGTGGTGCGCGAAGAAGAGTTCTGGTTTGGCGGGCACGACACCGACCGCATCGACGTGCTGCCCGAAAAACGCAACTACCAGCCCGGCGAAACGGCCAAGCTGCAAGTGCGCATGCCTTTCCGCCACGCCACGGGCCTGCTCACGGTTGAACGCGAGGGCGTGCTGCACAGCGAAGTGGTGGAACTGCACGGCACCGACCCCACCGTGTCGCTCAAAATCGCGCCCGAATGGGGCCCCAACGCCTACGTCAATGTGCTGGTGCTGCGCGGCCGCTTGCGCGACGTGCCCTGGTACAGCTTCTTCACCTGGGGCATTTTCTCGCCCGTTGAATGGTGGCGCGCCTACCGCGAATCGGGCAAAGACTACACGCCGCCCACCGCCATGATCGATTTGAGCAAGCCGGCCTTCCGGCTGGGCATGGCGCCCATCCACATCGGCATGCAAGGGCGCGAATTGCAGATCAAGGTGAAGGCCAACCGCGACAGCTACCAGGTGCGCGAGCAAGCACAAGTCACCATCGAGGCCAAGCTGCCCAACGGCCAGCCCGCCGCCCACGCCGAAGTGGCGCTGGCCGCGGTGGATGAGGCTCTGCTGGAACTCAAGCCCAACACCAGCTGGAACCTGCTCAACGCCATGTACGCCACCCGCCCCTGGGGGGTGGAAACCGCCACGGCGCAGATGGAAATCGTGGGCCGCCGCCACTATGGCCGCAAGGCCGTGCCCGCCGGGGGGGATGGTGGCCAGGGCGGCCAAACGCGCGAACTGCTCGACACCCTGCTGCTGTGGAACCCCACCGTGCAGTTGGATGCCCAAGGCAGAGCCACGCTGGCCGTGCCGCTGAACGACGCGCTCACGCGCTTTCGCATCGTGGCTGTGGGCAGCAGCGGGCAAGACCTGTTCGGCACGGGCCAAACCCACATCCGCACCACGCAAGATCTGCAAATCATCAGTGGCCTGCCCCCGCTGGTGCGCGAGGGCGACCAGTTCCGCGCCCAGTTCACGCTGCGCAACACCACTGAAAAAGACATGAAGGTGGAAGTCACGCCCAAAGCCAGCCAGATCGAGCTGAAGCCGCAAACCGTGGCCATTGCCGCTGGCGGCTCGCAAGAGCTGGTGTGGAATGTGACCGCCCCCGCGCAACTGGCCTTTGCGCCCGGGCAACGCATCGACTGGGAAATCGCCGCCAAAGACACGGCCGGCAGCCAAGCCAGCGATGCCCTCAAGATCAGCCAGCGCATCGTGCCCGCTGTGCCCGTCACCGTGCAGCAGGCCACGCTGATGCAGGTGGATGGCAACGCCCGCCTGGAGCTGGCCCCGCCCCCGCAAAGCCTGCCCGTGTTCAACGGCCGGGCCGCACGCGGTGGCGTCAAGGTATCGCTCGTGCCCACGCTGGCGGGCGACCTGACTGGCGTGCGCGACTGGTTCGCCAACTACCCCTTCATCTGCCTGGAGCAGAAAACCACCAAGGCCGTAGGCCTGCGCGACACCGCCTTGTGGGAAGGCATCATGGCCGAGCTGCCCAACTATCTGGACGCTGACGGCCTGGCCAGCTACTTCCCGCCGCAAGACGGCAGCGCCGCGCGCGGCAGCGACACGCTCACGGCCTATCTGCTGGCCGTCACGCACGAAGCCGCCACGCTCGATGCCCGCTGGAAGCTGCCGGCCGCTCAGCGCGACGCCATGCTCGGCGGCCTGGCCCGCTTTGCCGAAGGCAAGATCGAGCGCAAGTTCTGGAGCCCCAAGCCCGACCGCGACGTGCGCAAGCTCGCCGCCATCGAGGCACTTGCGCGCTACGGCAAGGCCAAACCGGCCATGCTCACCAGCATCCAGATCACGCCCAATCTGTGGCCCACGCATGCGGTGATCGATTGGCTCAACATCTTGCAGCGCATGCCCAACATCCCCAACCGCGATCAGCACCTGCAAGAGGCCGAACAGATCCTGCGCAGCCGCCTGAGCGTGCAGGGCACGCGCATGAGCTTCAGCACCGAAGAAAGCGACTATTGGTGGTGGCTCATGCAAAACGGTGACGTGAATGCCGCGCGCCTGATACTGGCCGTGCTCAACAACCCCGCCTGGCAAGGCGATATGGGCGCGCTGGCCAACGGCTTCATCGGCCGCCAGCGCAACGGCGCCTGGCACACCACCACGGCCAACCTGTGGGGCGGCCTGGCGCTGGAAAAATTCTCGGCCAAGTTCGAATCTGCCACCGTGGCAGGCGAAACGGTGATGAAACTGGACAAGCACAGCGAAACGGTGCAGTGGAGCAAAGTAGTGCGCGTGTCTGACAAGGCATCTGCGGCCACACCCGCCCGCCACTGGTTCGGCGCAGCGCCTGCTGCGGGCAGCTACACGCACAACAGCGCCTTCTTGCCCTGGCAAAACGCGCCGGGCGGCAAGGCCGAGGCCTTGTCCATCCAGCAGCAAGGCAGCGGCAAGCCCTGGGCGACTGTTCAGGCGCTGGCTGCTGTGCCGCTGACTCAGCCCTTCTCTGCCGGCTACAGCGTGAGCAAAACTATCACGCCCGTGCAAGAGGCGGTCAAGGGTCAAGTCAGCCGTGGTGACATCTGGCGCATCAAGCTCGACATCAACGCCAGCAGCGATATGACCTGGGTGGTGATCAGCGACCCCGTGCCGGGCGGCGCCACCATTCTGGGCAGCGGCCTGGGGCGTGATTCGGCCATTGCCACCGCAGGCGAAAGCGGCAGCAGCCGCGGCTGGCTAGCCTTTATCGAGCGCGGCTTTGAAGCCTGGCGTGCGTATTACGAATACCTGCCCCAAGGCAAAACCAGCATCGAGTACACCGTGCGCCTCAACAACGTGGGCACCTTCCATCTGCCGCCCACGCGGGTAGAGGCCTTGTACGCGCCCGAAGTGTTTGGCGCCACGCCCAACGCGGCGGTGAAAGTGCATGCGCGGCCCTGAGCACAAGCAGCAGCCGGGCGGCCCGCCCTTTCGGGCCCGGTGGCTTGCGTGGCCCGTGTTGTCCATGCGGCAACACCGCCCGCCGCCCTGCCTGCACGCCAGCGCACCGTGCAGTATGGGTGGCGCGGGTCGCACGATCTGCTCGAACGACTGGCGCGGCCTGCTGCTGGCGCTGTGCCTGAGCGCAGCAAGCCTGCCTACACAAGCCCTGCCCAGCTTTGCGCAAGTGCGGCAATCGTTTGCCTCATCCGAGTCGGTCTTGCTCGATCGCCACGGCAACGAGCTGCACCGCCTGCGCACCAACCCGCAGGTGCGGCGTGGGCAGTGGGTAGCGCTTGAAGACATTTCGCCCGCGCTGCAAAGCGCCCTCATCTACAGCGAAGACAAACGCTTTTACCAGCACAGCGGTGTGGACTGGCGGGCCGTGGGCGCTGCGGCCTGGGGCAATGTGTGGAACCAGAAAACAAGGGGGGCTTCTACCCTCACCATGCAATTGGTGGGCCTGATGAATGACGACTTGCGCCGTGGCACACACCGGCGCAGCCTGATGCAAAAGTTCGGCCAGGCCATTTCGGCCCAAACGCTGGATGCGCAATGGCAAAAAAGCGAAATCCTTGAGGCCTACCTGAACCTGGTGCCATTTCGCGGCGAGATGGTGGGCATCGACGCCTTGAGCCGCACCCTGTTTGGCAAGGCCCCCCACGGCCTGAACGAGCGCGAAGCCGCCATTGCCGCCGTGCTGGTGCGCGCGCCCAACGCCACCCCGCAAGCCGTGGCCCAACGCGCCTGCGGCCTGCTGGCGCAGATGCACCAGGTGGCACGCACACCACTGCTGTGCGATTCGCTCAGCCTGTTTGCCACGGGCGTGATGCAACGCAAAGCCTGGTCGCCCAGCGAGGGCATGGCCCCGCATCTGGCGCAGCGCCTGCTGGCGGGCCAGCCAGGCGGCAGCCAGATGCGCACCACCTTGTCGGCCCCGCTGCAACGCTACGCCACCGAGCAACTGCGCCAAACCCTGCACGAACTCACAGGCCGCAATGTGCGCGACGGCGCCATCATCGTGCTCGACAACGCCACGGGCGACGTGCTGGCCTGGGTGGGCGCATCGGCCACCACCAGCTCGGCCCCGCAGGTGGATTACGTGCTGGCCCCGCGCCAGCCGGGCTCCACCCTCAAGCCGTTTTTGTATGCCCAGGCCATTGCCGAGCGGCGCTTGACGGCTGCCTCGCTGCTGGACGATTCGGCCGCAGCCATCCCCACCCAAAGCGGCTTGTACGTGCCCAACAATTACGACCGCCACTTTCGCGGCTGGGTATCACTGCGGCAGGCGGTGGCCGCCTCGCTCAATGTGCCGGCCGTGCGCACCATCGGCATGGTGGGCGTCAACCGCTTTGCCGACCAGTTGCAGCGCCTGGGCATCACGCTGCGCCACACGGGCGAGCATTACGGCTACAGCCTGGCGCTGGGCAGCGCGGAAATGAATCTGCTGCAACTCAGCAATGCCTATCGCGCGTTAGCCAATGGCGGGCGCTACAGCCCTGCCCGCTGGCTGGCTGCCGCAGGCCAGCCGCCAGCCGCCAAGCAAGTGCTGGATGCCCGGGCCAGCTTCATCATCAACCACATCCTGGCCGACAACAACGCCCGCATCCCCACCTTTGGCAGCAACAGCGTGCTGCACACCCGGTTCTGGACGGCCGTGAAAACCGGCACCAGCAAAGACATGCGCGACAACTGGGCCATTGGCTACAGCGAACGCTACACCGTGGGCGTGTGGGTGGGCAATGCGCAAGGCCAGGCCATGTGGGATGTGAGCGGCACCACGGGCGCAGCGCCCATCTGGGCCGCCCTCATGCGCCACCTGCACCGCGATCTGCCCAGCCGGGCGCCTCAGCCGCCTGCGGGGCTGGTACAAACGCGCGTGACTTTCAGCCATTTGCCTGATCGCCCTGTTGGTCGTTCGGCCAGCCACACCGCATCACCTGCCACAGCTCGTACACACCACGCTGCACGCCACGCCCACTTTTCAACAAACGCCAAGGCACACGGGCAAGCCAGCCAGCAAACCAATCAGCAAGCAAACGGGGGGGAAACAAATGGCAGCAGCGAGCCACCGCGCATGGAATGGTTCATTCAAGGCACCGAGCAAGCCGCCTTCGTGCGCCCGCCAAGCAGCGCCCAAGCGGCCACGGCGCGCATCCTCAATCCGGTAAGTGGCAGCCTGCTGGCGCTGGACCCCGACATTCCGCCCCAACGCCAGCGCCTGATGCTGCGGGCTTCAGCAGCCTCTGCATCTGCCCACGCCTACCGCTGGCTCATCAACGGCAAGCGGCTGGGCCAAGGCCAGACTCTGCCTTGGCTGCCCTGGCCCGGCAAGCACCGCATCACCTTGCAAAGCGCCCAAGGGCAAACGCTGGACGAAGTGCAGATCGAAGTGCGTGGCGCAGCAGTTGCCAAACACGCCGCGCAGCCCGGCAGCCAACGCCGCCGTTGAACAAAGAGATAAAGGCAAAGCCCAAAGGCATCCCGTCGGGCCCTTCACCACGCTTCAAGCGCCTGTGAAGAGATCGCGAACAGCTTCTGAATCCCCCATTGCCGACCGCGCTTGGGCTATACATGCCCAAAGCACACGGCGTACAATGCCCTTGTCGTTTTTTGCATGAAGGAGACCCGACGTGGGAGCAATGTCCATCTGGCACTGGTTGATTGTTCTGCTGATTGTGGCCATGGTGTTTGGCACGGGCAAACTCAAGAACATTGGCAAGGATCTGGGCAGCGCCGTCAAGGGCTTCAAAGAAGGCATGCGCGAAGGGGAAGAAACGCCCACGGCCGCACCGCGCGTCACGCATCAAACCAACACCACGCCCACAAGTGACGACAACACCATCGACGTTGAAAGCAAAACCAAATCCTGAAGCAGCCTGCCACACACGCAAGACGCAGCAAGACGTAAAGAGGCCGCAAAAGAGCCGCGCCACGCATGATTGATCTGGGCATTTCCCAACTGACCGTGATAGGCATCGTGGCCCTGATCGTGGTAGGGCCCGAAAAACTACCCGCCGTTGCGCGCACGCTGGGTACTCTCATTGGCCGCGCCCAACGCTACATCAACGACATCAAATCCGAAGTGGGCCATGTGGCCGGTTTGAACGAGCTGCGCCAAATGAAGCAGACGGTGGAGCAAACCGCCTGGGATTTACAACAACAGGTCAATGACGTATCGCATCAAGTGCAACGCGACTGGAGCAGCTTGGGCAGCATGAAGCCTCTCAGTGCATACGCCGATGACATCGAAGACGTGGAAGCACACAGCGACCTGAGCCATTACCGCAGGCCAACAGGCAGCCACTACGCCCCACGCAAAAACTGGCGCATCAAGCGCAGCGCCCTGCCCCATTGGTACAAAGCGCGGCAACGCGTACGCACCCGCGTGCTTTCGGGCGCAGCACGGGTGGCCCGCTACCGCCCGCCACAAGCTCCCAGCCACTAAGCCACTGTCTGCACTTTGCGCGTCAAAGATGTTTGACCTTGGCCACAGCGCTTGCCCGAACATGAAAGCAATCCCCGCAAATATTGTGAAACATTGCAGCGGTATCGATGACAGCTGTGGACGCCCAAGTGATTGCCCAAGCCCGCTAAAAGCCACCTCCTGAGCACCTTGCACCTTGCACCACGCCTTGCCCACCAAGCACTTTCATGCCCAACAAACGCCCTGCTTTGTCCCTTTCTTTTCATGAGCCCAGCCGCCCCCACCCCCAACGACGATGAACTGGCTGGTGCCGAGCAGCCCTTCATGGAACATCTGCTGGAACTGCGCACGCGCTTGCTGCGCAGCCTGTACGGCATTGCCCTGGCCACCCTTGCGCTGGCCCTCTACCCTGGCCCCGCGCGCCTGCTCGACTTTCTGGCCCAGCCCATTCGCGCCCATTTGCCGCCCAACACGCGCATGATTGCGGTAGACGTGTTCTCGCCTTTCATCATGCCCCTGAAGGTGCTGCTGCTGCTGGGCGTGATGGCCGCCATGCCCTGGGTGATGTATCAGATCTGGGCCTTTATCGCGCCGGGCCTGTACAAGCACGAAAAGCGCCTGGCCTTGCCGCTGATCGTGGCGGGCAGCCTGCTGGCCTATGGCGGCATTGCTTTTGTGCAGTTTCTGGTGCTGGATCGGATGTTTGCCTTCATCCAGAAATTCGCCCCAGAAACGGTGGCCACCACGCCCGATGTGGCCTCTTATGTGCAAACCCTGCTCTCGCTCTACCTGGCTTTTGCACTGGCTTTTCAGGTGCCCATTGTGGTGATTCTGCTGGTGCGTTTTGGCATCGTTTCCATCGAAAAACTCAGAAGCTTTCGCCGCTTTTTCATCGTCATCGCTTTCGTGATTGCTGCCATCGTCACACCGCCCGATGTGCTCTCGCAATTGGCTTTGGCCATCCCCATGTGTCTGCTCTACGAGGCCGGCCTGTACGCCGCCAGGTGGTTTTTGAAAGACGCATCAGCCAGCCGTCCATCAGATACGGGCACAGATGTCACTCAAGCTGAAAACAGAAGCGAATAAGCCCTTGAACTGAACCTATCCATCGGCAACTGATCGGCACCTATGTCTTTCCCCCTCAAAATCGCCATCTACGCTACACCCGGCGCCAAAACCACGCAACTGGCCGGCCTGCATGAGCAAGCCCTGCGTCTGCGCCTGGCCGCCCCGCCGGTGGATGGCAAAGCCAACAGCGCCCTGCTGGCCTGGGCCGCCCAAACCTTTGACGTAAGCAAAAAACAAGTGGAACTGCTGCACGGTGCTGCCAGCCGGCAAAAAGTCATCCAGATCTCTTTTGCGTCCGAAGCTCAGCGCCAAGCCGCCCAGGCGCATCTGCAAAGCCTGCAACAACAACTTGCCAACCCGTAGAAAAGGGAGCCTTCACATGAATCCTTGCGCTCAAACCACCGACCGCCCCTTCAAGATTCTGGGCATTCAGCAAATCGCCATCGGCGGGCCAGACAAGCAGCGCCTGCAAACCTTGTGGGTTGATATCTTCGGGCTGGAACAAACCGGCACTTTCAAAAGCGAGCGCGAGAATGTGGACGAAGACATCTGCGCCATCGGCACCGGCCCTTTCAAAGTGGAGGTGGATCTGATGCAACCGTTGGATCCCGAAAAAAAACCCGCCGTGCACAGCACGCCGCTCAATCACGTGGGCCTGTGGGTGGACGATTTGCCCGCGGCCGTGGAATGGATGACGGCACGCGGCGTGCGCTTTGCCCCCGGCGGTATCCGCAAAGGCGCTGCAGGCTATGACATCACCTTCTTGCACCCCAAAGCCAATGAGGAGTTTCCCATCGGCGGCGAAGGCGTGCTGATCGAACTGGTGCAAGCCCCGCCGGAAGTCATCCAGGCCTTTGCCACGCTGGCCCAGCACGCGGGCTGAGAGATTGCGGCCAGCGGCCAATCAAATTCAGCCGTCTATCAAGAAAACAAAGCCCGCTGATCAGCGGGCTTTTTGTTTGCTTATTTGCCTTGACTGCGCGTCGGCACATCGCTAACTCATCGCTGACTGAAAGCGATGCGGATTGTTGCCAGCCACCTGCCGCTGCTTTCCACCGCTTTCAGCCACCGTTTGCCTCATCGGCCTATTTGGCAAACCTGCGTATTGGCACGCAGGCTGTTGCTGCTTGTGTGTGATAGCGGCGCTTGATGGCTGCTGACTTTATGACTGCGTTTGCCGCCCGCGCCGCGCCCGGGCCAGCGCCGCTTCGATGATGGCACGCTTGCGCTCTTGCTCGCTCATTGCAACCGTTTCGCTTGCCGCGCCCGCGACATCCGCCGCAGCGCCAGGCGCTTGAGCGGCTTGAGCCGCTTTGCCTGGAGGTGCGTCTGCCCCCCCAACCGCATCGCTCGCGTCCTGATCGGCCGCATGGGCCGGGCGCGTTTCTTGACTTGTTTGCAGGCGCAGCTGGCGTTGGCTGTAGCGTTGCAAGGCTTGGTCAGCCTGCTGTTGCGACCACGCCGCCCAGCCCGTGGGCACTGCCTCATCTGCCCAGCCCTGCCCCAATGGCTCCATCGCAATGCAATCCACCGGGCAGGCCAGTACGCACAGCTCGCAGCCGGTGCAATAAGCCTCCAGCACGGTGTGCATGCGTTTGCGCCCACCCAAGATGGCATCGGTCGGGCAAGCCTTGATGCACAGCGTGCAGCCGATGCACCAGTTTTCATCGATCACGGCCAGCGTCATCGGGCCTTCTTGGCCGCAGGCAGAGTCAATCGCCAAGCCCTGCGCCCGCTCGGGTTGCCCTATGGCCTGCGCGATACGGATGATGCCTTCCTGCCCGCCCGGCGGGCATTGATTGATGGGCGCCTGCCCCTGCGCAATGGCCTGGGCATAAGCCGCGCAATCCGGCTGGCCGCAACGCCTGCACTGGGTTTGCGGCAAAACCCGGTGAATGCGCTGCGCCAGATCGGCAGAATCTGCATCGGCTGCTGGTGTGTTCATGGCTGTTGGCTGGCTAGGCGGTGTGGCGGCTTTGGTTCTCAACTTCCGGGCTCTCTCAACAGAAGACAATGGCAGGCAGAGCAGGATGGCATGCAGGACATCCATTCACGGTGAACGATTTATGCACCGCCTCAAGGCTCGGCCCGATCGGCGAGGGCTGCGCAAAGCCCTCCGTCCGTGAGTCAAGTGCCAGTAAAGAAAGCGTGAAATGGTTTTGATGGCTGGGCAGCCCAGCCAACAGGGGCAGGATTATGCCTGCCGCGCCTGCAACCTTGGCCTCTCATCAGGCAGCCCAAGCAGCAGTCGCCAGCCACTGACAATGGCCCGCCCTCGCTGGCACATGGGGCAAACAAAGCCTGCTGAGCGCCAAACGTGCAGCCTCGCCGCCTCATCGCAACCCTGCAACAAACGCAAGCACTTTCCAGGCGGCGCGAGGCGTACACTGTGTTTTGCGCCGATCCAACCGCCTTTCATGGGCGCGAGCGGCACGGCTGCGTCCATTCCGCCCACTGTCAAATCACTGGCCCCGCCCCAACGTTTTGCTTGCAACAGATGTGCCTTCCGCCCTGCTCCATCAGCCAACGCCCATCCATTTCAGCCTGCTGCATAGGCTGGCTGTTTGCCTGTCTGCTGGGCGCTTGTGCCCACAGCCCCATCACCGCCCCGCGCAGCAGCGACATGCCACCGGCCATCAACGTCAACGGCATCATGGTAGGCAGCGCCAATCGTCTGGCCCTCTACACCTACGATGGAGACACGCCCTTGCACTCCAACTGCCTGGACGCCTGCAGCAGCGAATGGCTGCCGTTTTATGCGGGCGAGCACGACGTGAGCCGTGGCGACTTCAGCATCTTGACGCGCCAGGACGGGCGCAGGCAGTGGGCTTTGGTGGGCAAGCCCCTGTATTTTTGGGCCGGTGAATTGCCGCCTGAACAGCAAGCCAAAGAAGCGGCAAGCTCACAGTGGAAAGTGTTTCGCGTTCCGCCATCGTCGGCTCAATGAGGCGTGAAGGACGATTGCTGCCACACATGCTACACCCGGCAGACACAGGCAGGATGCCTTGGCCTTCGAACGATCTGGGAACACCCCTTGCGAAGGGGTAAACGTTGCCCCAAAAGTTGCCCCCATTTTATGCCGGCTGCCCTGGGATTTCTTCGGACGCCCTGGGACAAACAAGGTGTTGATTCCCAAAAGAAAATCCGCCAGTTCCGGACGTTATCGGAAGCTGGCGGATGATGTGTTGGTCGGCGTGGCGGGATTCGAACTCGCGACCCCTTGCACCCCATGCAAGTGCGCTACCAGGCTGCGCTACACGCCGAAAGACGTGATTATAGAGGCAATTTCTTGCCGTTTTACAGCACGCACACAAAAAACAGGGAGTGAAGCCGCACAAATGGGCAGCAGGATGGGGCTTGCCAAAGCGCACCCTCGCTCGAAGGTCATGCCTGCCCCATGCGCATCGGGCTGCCACTGCAAGACAAGCCCGGCATGTATCGTGATGCATGAACGCATTGCTTGATTCGCCCACTGCCACCTTGCGCCCACCCTGCTGTTCTGCCTACGACACAGCCGCAAGCCAAGCACAACCTCCCTCCTGCCCGGATTGGCGACCATTCTTCCGCCAATTGGCCCGCTGGCGTCGAAGCTGGAGCGTGGCGCATCGACCATTGCGCATGCCCTGTCCGGCCCCTGGTTGAGCGCTCAAAGAGCCTGTGAATACGTTGCCCTTGAGCCAATTTCGATAGCATTTAATGGCGAACGACTTCGCATCACCACAAAAAAGGGCCACATGCTTGTGGCCCTGATCGAAAACCATTGATGTGTTTTGCGCTGGCGACTTTGTCGATGGCGATCGTGCCATCAACTCAAGAAGTTGCGCAAGGCTTCGAGCTCCTGCCGGATCAAGCGCCAATCCAGAGCGGGGCCTTTTTTTTCAGCCGCAACGGGCAACGAAGCGTCCAGCGGCTGTGCATTGGCTTGGCCCTGGCCCTGCTCCGCGGCTGGCTCCGCCTCTGCGGTCTGCGCCGTGCGGTTCTTGCTGCCTTCCAATTGGCTGCGGGCACCGCTGATGGTGAAGCCCTGCTCGTAGAGCAAATCACGGATGCGGCGCACCATCAGCACTTCATGATGCTGGTAATAACGCCGGTTGCCACGCCGCTTCATGGGATTGAGCTGCGTGAATTCCTGCTCCCAATAGCGCAGCACATGGGGTTTGACCGCGCAGAGATCCGCCACTTCTCCGATGGTGAAATAACGCTTTGCAGGAATGGGGGGCAAAACGGGCGTTTTCATGGAAGCTCCTGGCAAGACGAGGGGCTGCGGTTGAGTTGATGAAGAACTTGAAAAAGCGGGCGATATCTGCCTGTGGCTGCTGCGTATTATCCATGCTGTTCATGCCGCTCTCGCCGCCGCATTCATGCATCGGGCATGCATGAATGATGTCGCCCAATGATTCAAGGGGCTGGCCCAGGCGTCCGTCTCTTTCAAGCCCGGATGCGGCTGAGCGGTTCAAACAGCCAGGGTCAGAGCTTTGAGCGCAGGGCAAGATCCAGCCTCGGCAAGCAAGGCGACCGGCTGGGCTGCTCCCTGCTAATCGGATCGCCGCTTGTGCTTGATTGTTCCAGCGCCAGATGATGAACAGGGGGCCAAGCAAGCCAGATCAGCCCGCCCGCATCAGGCCAGGCAAGCAACGGGTGGCAAGACGGCCTTATTCGATGACGGCAGCAGCGTCGGCTTCGTCAGCGTCTTCCCCCTGCACCACGGCCTTGAGTTTGTGGCTGGCGTGAAAGGTGACGACGCGGCGCGCTTCGATTGAGATCAGTTCACCTGTGCGCGGGTTGCGGCCCGGCCGCGGCGATTTGGCACGCAGCTGAAAGTTGCCAAAGCCCGATATTTTGACGTCGCGCCCCGCTTTCAGCTCTTGCACGATCAGGTCGAAAAACGCATCCACCATGTCCTTGGTTTCGCGCTTGTTCAGGCCGATGTTGTCAAACAGCTTTTCAGCCAGCTGTGCCTTGGTCAGCGTTGGGGTTTGCAAAGAGTCGAAAGAAATGTTCATGCCGATCCCATCCTGTTGTGTAGCTCGTTGCGGCTTTTGCGCTTAGCCCCGCAGGCGCGCCTGCACATCGCTGGTTAGCTGTGCCAGCACCGCCTGACGCAGGGTTTCAATGACTTCATCGGTCAAGCCGGCCTGCTCGTTGAGGAACTGCAGGCGAATGGCCACGCTTTTTTCGTCTGCGCCCAGCCAGTTGCTGCTGGCTGCTGCCTTGGTGTTGGCGCGGAAGATGTCAAACACCGTGGCATCGCGCAGCATGCCCTGCGTGGACGCAGCCCGCACAGCCGCCAGCAATTGGTCGTGCGTGACTGATTCTTTCACGATCACGGCAACGTCGCGCTCAACGAACTGGTTTTTGGCCACGGGCGCAAACTGCGGCACCTGGCGGCCCAGCACGGCCTCCCAATCCAGCTCGAACAGCACGGGCGCCTGCGGCAAATCGTAGGTTTGGCGCCAGCGGGGGTGCAGCTCGCCCAGCACGCCAATCGCCTGCCCATTCAGCAACACCGCAGCTGCACGGCCCGGGTGCAAAGCCGGGTGTTGCACAGGTTCGAAGCGCACGTCCCGCTGAGCCAACAGCGCCTCCACATCGCCTTTGATGTCGTAAAAATCGCTGGCCGCATCTTTTTGCCCCCATTGCAAGGCATGAACAGGGCCATAGGCCATGCCCGCCACCCGCATGGGTTGGCGGAAGCCGGCCACGGTGCTGTCGGAATCCGGCACGCCGGCATCGCGCAAAAACACACGCCCCACCTCGAACACGCGCACGCGGCTGGCTTTGCGATCCAGGTTGAACTTGAGCACATTGAGCAACGAGCCGATCAGCGAAGAGCGCATCACGCTCATCTGGCTGGCAATGGGGTTGAGCAGGCGAATGGGTTGGGCGTTGCCTGCCAACTCGTGCTCCCAGCGTTCTTCCACAAAGCTGTAGTTGATGGTTTCCTGATAGCCCAGCGCGGCCAGTTGGCGGCGCACGGCATAGGGGTTGCGTTGCGCCTCGGGCCGCAGCTTGGGCGTGATGGGCGCTTGCGGCGGCGTGGCAGGCAGCTTGTGGTAGCCGATGACGCGGATGACCTCTTCGATCAAATCCTCTTCAATCTGCAAGTCGAAGCGGTAGCTGGGCGGCACCACGGTGATCACGCCATTGCTGGCCGTGGCAGGCAGCCCCAGCCCTTGCAGGGCCTGCAGGCATTGCGCCTCAGTCACCGGCATGCCAATCACTTGGCTGGCACGCGCCACGCGCAAAGTCACGGGCTGGGCTTGCGGCATATTCGGCTGGGCATCGCTGATCGGGCCGGCCTGCCCGCCGCAAATTTGCAGCACCAGTTCGGTGATGCGTTCCAGCACCTGCACCGTCCGGGCGGGATCCACGCCGCGCTCGAAACGGTGCCCCGCATCGGTACTGAAGTTGAAACGACGCGAACGCCCGGCAATGGCCTTGGGCCACCAGAAGGCGGTTTCGATGTAGATGTTTTGCGTGGCATCGCTCACGGCGGTGGCGTCACCACCCATGATGCCCGCCAAGGACTCCACCGCTTGCTCGTCGGCAATCACGCCCACGGTTTCGTCCAGCGCCACGGTATTGCCGTTGAGCAGCTCGAGCTGTTCGCCCGCCCGGCCCCAGCGCACATGCAAATGGGAGCCTGCGATCTTGTCGCGGTCGAAGATGTGCGAAGGCTGGCCCAGTTCGAACATCACGTAGTTGGAAATGTCCACCAACGCCGACACGCTGCGCTGGCCGCAACGCGCCAGGCGCTCCGCCATCCAGGCCGGCGTGGGCGCATGGGTATTCACGCCTGTCACCACCCGACCACTGAAGCGGCCGCACAAATCGGGCGCCTCGACGCTGAGCTGCACGGCATCGCTGGCCGTGGCGGGCACTTGCGGCTCAGGCAGCGGCTGCAAGGGCGCGCCCGTCAACGCCGACACCTCGCGCGCAATGCCGTAAACGCTCAGTGCATGTGCCAGATTGGGCGTGAGTTTGAGGGTAAACAGCGTGTCATCCAGATCCAGATATTCACGGATGTTTTGCCCCACGGGCGCATCGGCTGGCAGCTCCAACAAGCCGCTGTGCTCGTCAGACAAGGTCAGTTCGCGTGCGGAGCACAGCATGCCGTGGCTTTCTACCCCACGCAGCTTGCCCACCTTGATTTTGAAAGGCTTGCCATCTTCGCCCGGCGGCAGCTCAGCCCCCACCAGCGCACAAGGCACCTTGATGCCCGCACGGGCATTGGGCGCACCGCACACGATCTGCAACAGCTCGCCCGCGCCAGCATCCACCTTGCACACGCGCAAGCGGTCGGCATCGGGGTGCTGCTGCGCCTCTTTGATCTCGACCACCACAATGCCGCTGAAGGGCGCGGCCACGGGGCGCAGCTCTTCCACCTCCAAGCCCGCCATTGTCAAAGTATCGGCCAGCTCTTGGGTGCTCAGTGGGGGATTGCAAAAGGCACGCAGCCAGGATTCGGGGAATTGCATTTTTTATTCAGCCTGAAATGGAATCAAAAAACAATGAGAGGTAACAGCCCAATATCCATCAACGGAACTGGCTCAAAAACCGCACATCCCCGTCAAAGAACAGGCGCAAATCGTTCACGCCGTAACGCAGCATGGTCAGGCGATCGGGCCCCATGCCAAAGGCAAAGCCGATGTATTGCTCGGGATCCAGCCCCATATTGCGCACCACATTGGGGTGCACCTGGCCGCTGCCGGCCACTTCGAGCCACTTGCCTGCCAGCGGCCCGCTTTGGAACTGGATGTCCACCTCGGCGCTGGGCTCGGTAAACGGAAAGAAGCTGGGCCGAAAGCGCAGCACCAGATCGTCGCTTTCAAAGAAGGCGCGGCAAAAATCGGTGAACACCACCTTCAAATCCTTGAAGCTGATGGCTTCGCCTATCCATAGTCCCTCGCACTGATGGAACATGGGCGAATGGGTGGCATCGCTGTCCACCCGATAGGTGCGGCCCGGCGCGATCACGCGGATTTCTGGCATGCGCTGGCCTGCATCCAGCAAGGCTTGGTAACGCTTGACGTGCTGCACCGCATGGCGAATCTGCATGGGGCTGGTATGGGTACGCAGCAGATTGGGCGCTTGCGCGCTGCCGCCTTCCACGTAAAAGGTGTCGTGCATGGAACGGGCCGGGTGGTCTTCTGGCGTGTTGAGCGCGGTGAAGTTGAACCAATCGCTTTCGATTTCTGGCCCCTGGGCCACTTCAAAGCCCATGCTGCCGAAAATGCCCTCGATGCGCTCCAGCGTGAGCGTAACAGGGTGCAGCCCCCCAGCGCCGCGCACGCGCCCAGGCAGGGTCACATCCAGCGCCTCGGCCTGCAATTGGGCGTTGAGTTCGGCTTCGGCCAATTGCTGACGCCGCTCGGTCAGTGCGGCTTCAATGGCCTGCTTGGCCTGATTGATAGCCGCACCGCGGGCTTTTTTCTCTTCCACGCTGAGTTGCGCCATGTCTTTCATCAGCGCGGTGATGCTGCCTGCTTTGCCCAAGAAGCGGGCTTTGGCATTTTCCAGATCATTGGGCGTAGTGGCTTGGGCGAATTGCTCGCGCGCCGAAATAACGATGGCTTCGAGAGGATGAGTCATGACTTTTGATGCATTAAAAACAAAACACACAAACACGCGCAAGCCAGCATCGCTGCGAATGATGGCAACAAGCCGCTGCCCGGGCAAACAAGCCGTGCCGAGCCTGCACTGGTTCAACTCAATCATTCAGGCATTGCAGGCGATGCAGCGGCCCCACTCATGCTGTGCTTTTGTGTTTTGTCTCTGGCGCTCCATGTAAAAAAGCCAGCACCTTTCAGTGCTGGCTTTGCATAGGTCATAAGGCAAAAAACGGCAAACTACGCGAATAGCCTGAACGCCTTCTGCCCGGGTGCTTAAGCAGCCAGCTTGGCTTTGACCTGATTGACGATGGCAGCAAACGCTGCAGCGTCATGCACGGCGATATCGGCCAACACCTTGCGGTCCAGACCGATTTGTGCCTTGTTCAGGCCATTGATGAACTGGCTGTAAGTCAGGCCATTGGCGCGTGCAGCAGCGTTGATACGGGCGATCCACAACTGACGGAAAACGCGCTTTTTGGTACGACGGTCGCGATAGGCATATTGCCCAGCCTTCATCACGGCCTGTTTGGCAACGCGGAATACATTGCCGCGGCGGCCGCGGAAGCCTTTGGCAAGTGCCAGGATCTTTTTATGACGAGCGTGTGCGGTGACACCGCGTTTGACGCGAGGCATGGTTTTTCTCCTTGTTCGTCAGTTGATTACAGGCCAGCAAAGGGCAGCATTTGTGCGATGTGGCCCAAATCGGTCTCATGCACATTGACTGCACCACGCAATTGGCGCTTGTTTTTGGTGGTTTTCTTGGTCAGGATGTGGCGCTTGAACGCCTGGCCCCGCTTCACGGTACCACCTGGACGAACGCGGAAACGCTTTTTCGCGCTGCTCTTGGTCTTCATTTTGGGCATTTGAAATGCTCCCTCTTCTTCATTTGTGCTCGTGAGGCGACAGGCAAACCCTTTGCCTGTTCTTGCTGGCCCCGAGCCACTTGTTGCCGGCACGCGTGCCGGACTGTTTTCATCAAGCAGCCAGAAGCTGCCTGACAAAACCTTTTGATGATTTGCCAACTGATGCGGCAAGAAACAACTCGGCTTTAAGCCTTGTTGGCTGCCTCGACAGGCTGTTTGGCAGCAGCCTGATCAGCCGCTTGGACTGCTTTTTCCTTGTTGCCGCCACCAGCCTTTTTGCGGCCGGGCGCCACCACCATGATCATCTGGCGGCCTTCCAGCTTGGGAAATTGCTCAACGACAATGGAATCGCCCAACTCGTCGCGAATGCGTTGCAGCAAGGCCATGCCGATTTCCTGGTGCGTGATTTCGCGCCCGCGAAAACGGAGGGTGATTTTACACTTGTCGCCGTCTTCCAGAAAGCGGCGGATGTTGCGCATCTTGATGTTGTAATCGCCGTCATCGGTGCCGGGACGGAATTTGATTTCCTTGACATCAATGACCTTTTGCTTGGCCTTGGCTTCGGCCGCGCGCTTTTGCTCCTGGTATTTGAACTTGCCGTAGTCCATCAGGCGGCAAACCGGCGGATTGGCCGTGGCCGCAATTTCGACCAGGTCCACATCCAGTTCTCCAGCCATGCGCAGGGCTTCTTGCAAAGGCACGATGCCCAGCGGCTCGTTGTCCGGCCCGGACAAGCGCACTTCAGGCGCAGTGATTTCACGGTTCAGGCGATGTTTGCGTTCTTCGCGTTGACGGCGATCGCGGAATTCGGTAGCGATGGTGGAATCCTTTTCAAAAAAACGTCAGTGACCAGTTGGCCAAAAACAAAAGCGCCATGCCGATCAGGCTGAAGGTTCGGCTTGTGCAATGGATTTGCGCGCAATGTCTTCGCGCAGCAATTGCATGAAAGCCTCCAGCGGCATGACGCCCAAGTCCTTGTTGCCTCTGGCTCGAACCGCCACTGTGCCGCTTTCTTTTTCCTTGTCGCCAACGACGAGGATATAAGGCAGCTTGCGTGTGGCGTGGCTGCGTATTTTATAGGTGATTTTGTCGTTGGCCAGATCGGTGTTGGCCCTAAAGCCTTGATTTTGCAGCGTTTGCGCCACGCTCTGCGCGTAATCGGCTTGGGCATCAGTGATGTTGAGTACCGATACCTGCTCGGGCGCCAGCCAAGCAGGCAAAGCGCCGGCATATTGCTCGATCAGGATGCCGATGAAGCGCTCCAGGCTGCCCACGATGGCACGGTGCAACATCACGGGGCGATGGCGCGCGCCGTCTTCGCCGACGTACTCGGCGTCCAGCCGCTCGGCCATGGAAAAGTCCACCTGGATGGTGCCGCACTGCCATTGGCGGCCAATGGCGTCTTTCAGGGTGTATTCGATCTTGGGGCCGTAGAAGGCCCCGTCGCCGGGCGACACGATGAAGTCGCTGCCAGCGGCGCGCAAGCTTTCCATCAGGGCGTGTTCGGCCTTGTCCCAGATGGCGTCGGAGCCGATGCGCTGCTCGGGCCGCGTGGCAACCTTGTAGATGATGTCGGTAAAGCCGAAATCGGCATACACCTTTTGCAGCAAGGCGCTGAAAGCCGTGACTTCGGCCTGGATCTGGTCTTCGGTGCAGAAGATGTGGCCGTCGTCTTGCGTGAAGGCACGCACGCGCATGATTCCGTGCAAGCCGCCCGTGGGCTCGTTGCGGTGGCAAGCGCCGAATTCGCCGTAGCGCAGCGGCAGGTCGCGGTAGCTTTTGACGCCCTGCTTGAAGATCAGGATGTGGCCCGGGCAGTTCATGGGTTTCAGGGCGTAGTCGCGCTTTTCACTCTCGGTGGTGAACATGTTGTCGCGGTACTTGTCCCAGTGGCCGGTTTTTTCCCACAGGGCCTTGTCCAGAATCTGCGGACCCTTGACTTCCTGGTAGCCGTTGTCGCGGTACACGCGGCGCATGTACTGCTCCACCTCTTGCCACAGCGTCCAGCCCTTGGGGTGCCAGAACACGGTGCCGGGCGAGTGTTCGTCGATGTGGAACAGGTCCAGCTCTTTGCCGAGCTTGCGGTGGTCGCGCTTTTCGGCCTCTTCCATGCGGGTGATGTAGGCGTCAAGTGCCTTCTTGTCGGCCCAGGCGGTGCCGTAGATGCGCTGCAACTGCTCGTTCTTGGCATCGCCGCGCCAGTAGGCGCCGGCCAGCTTGGTCAGCTTGAAGGCCTTGAGAAAACGCGTGTTGGGCACGTGCGGGCCACGGCACATGTCCACGTATTCCTGGTGGTAGTACAGGCCCATGGCTTTTTCGTCGGGCATGTCGTCCACCAGGCGCAGCTTGTAGTCCTCGCCGCGCTGCTTGAAGACCTCGATCACCTCGGCGCGCGGCGTCATCTTCTTGATCACGTCGTAGTCCTGCGCGATCAGCTCCTTCATGCGCTTTTCGATGGCCGCCATGTCCTCGGGCGTGAAGGGGCGCTCGTAAGCGATGTCGTAATAAAAGCCCTCTTCAATCACCGGGCCGATCACCATCCTGGCCGTGGGATACAGCTGCTTGACGGCGTGGCCCACCAGGTGAGCGCAGGAGTGGCGGATGATCTCCACGCCCTCTTCGTCCTTGGGCGTGATGATTTGCAGCGCCGCATCCTGCGTGATGAGGTCGCAGGCGTCCACCAGGCGGCCATCCACCTTGCCGGCCACGGTGTTCTTGGCTAGGCCGGGGCCAATGGCGACGGCCACGTCGGCCACCGTGACCGGGCCGGGAAATTCGCGCTGCGAACCGTCGGGAAGCGTGATGTGAACTGCGTTGCTCATGATCGAAATAAAAGTAGAGGATTCAGGTAACAAGCCCGGCGCGTATCGGGCAATGACTCAATGCAGCAGCCCGCCAAAACAAAAGCCCGAAAACATGGCTGGGTTTGATGGCAGATCTGATCCAGCCCCCTTGTCACGCAGGCAGGTTTATTCCTGCTGCAATTTTTTGCAAACTGCTGATTTTATCTGCAAGCCTGCCGACCGGCCCGCATGGCCCCAGGGCTGTGCTTGATTCGGCCGACTTTGGCCATAGCCCGCCCGAGCCATTGCACAGAAAAGCATGGCAAGCGTTACACTGATGCCTCGTTGCCTTGAAGCCATTGAAATAGCAACCGATTTGATGGCACTTTTTACCGCTTGCAGCCATGTGCTGCGGCACCCAGCCATCAGCAGAAGATGCGCGCAGGAAGACCTATGCCCCATTACGCACACCCTTTTGAAATCCACGTCCACGGCGAAATCCCCCTGCGCCCCGAAGTCCAGCCGCAAGAGGTGCAAGAAGCCCTCAAGCCGCTGTGGCGCTACGCTGGCGCCAAATCGCTGGAAGACGGCCGCATCAGCGCCTATGAAGAAGAGCCGGGCATCCAGTACGACGCCCGACACAATCTGCTGCGCATCTGCTGGACCGTGCGCGGCGGCGAAGACTTTCGCCAGAATATCGACGACATGTGCATGAACCTCAATGAACTGGCCAGCAGCGGCACGGCCATTGAAGTCACGTTTTACGATGCCGAATTTGACGACGATGAAGGCGGCGACCGCGAAGAAGATTCGCGCGACGATTTCATGGTGGTGTTTGTCGGCCCCACCCCAGCGGCCATCATGCAGGTGCAGCGCGACTTGCTGGTGCGCGACGTCACCACCATGATGGAACGCCACTTCGACGCGGCGGAGCTCGGCGGCGTGGTGCAGGAAATTGATCGCCTGTTCAGCCAACGTTTCGATGCGCTGGTGGAATCGCTGGAGTTGGGTCGCCCGCTCAAAGGGGGCGGCAGCAGCGGCCACCGCAGCAGCGGGCGCAACAAGCCGCGGCATTTGCATTGACCGGCACTGGGGCTTCAAGCTCTAACCCACAAACGCCAAAGCCCTTGCTGCCCCGCAAGGGCTTTTTCATGCCTGCGCCCAAGCTCCTGAGATTGGGCGCTGGGTGTTCGGTCAACCGATCAGAGTTGACCGTTTGGCCGGGCAGGCAAGCCAATCCACAAGCCGCTGAATCACTGTCACCATTCGGCAAGTGTCAACGTCAAACACCCTGTGCCCGCTGCTGCACTTTCTGCTGCAGGCGCTGCCACACATGCGGCGCGACGAATTCATCCACCTTGCCGCCCAGCAAGGCGATTTCGCGCACGAAGCTGCTGCTGATGAATTGGTACTGATCGCCCGGCGTGAGGAAAACCGTTTCCACGTCGGGCATGAGCCGCCGGTTCATGCCCGCCAGTTGAAATTCGTAGTCGAAATCGGTCACGGCCCGCAGCCCGCGCACCATGGCCTGGGCCCCGCTTTGCACCATGAAATCGCGCACCAGGCCGCTGTAGCTTTGCACGCTGACGTTGGGAAAGGGCTTCATGGCCTCTTGCGCCATGGCCATGCGCTCGCTCAGGCTGAACAGGGGCTTTTTGTGGTGGCCTTCGGCCACGGCCACGATCAGGTGATCGAACAATTGCGCAGCGCGGCGCGCCACATCTTCGTGCCCCAAGGTGATGGGGTCGAAAGTGCCGGGGTAAACGGCCAGCACGTATTTTTCCTGGGGCTTGCCTGCTTGTGCGCAAGAGGGGCTGCTCATGCTTCATCTCCTTGTACGGGCTGCAGGCGCAGCAGGTGCGCGTGCACGGCCCCGGCCTTGAGGTAGCGCCAGCGCATCCAGCCCAAGTCTGCCAATTCTTGCTGCGTCCATTCGCGCCCGGTTTCCAGATACAGGCTGCCATCCGGCCGCAGCAAACTGGCCGCCCAACGCAAGGCCTCTTCATGCGCCGTTTGCGAAAAAGCGGCATAGGGCGGATCGAAAAACAGCGCGTCCACACTGGCTGGAGCCTGCATCGCCTGCTGGCGCAAGAATGCCAGTGCCTCGCCCGCCACAACGTGCACGGTCTGCGCGTCCAGTTGCTGACGCACGGTGCGTAAATGCTGCACCACGGCAGGATGTTGTTCCACCAAAGTGACGTGGGCCGCGCCGCGCGAAGCCGCCTCAAAGCCCAGTGCGCCCGTGCCCGCGCACACGTCCAGACAGCGCCAGCCACTCAAGTCCTGCCCCAGCCAGTTGAACAGGGTTTCGCGCACACGATCGGCCGTGGGGCGCAAGCCGTCGGGCATCTGCGGGCCCTGGGGCACGGGCAGCTTGCGCCGCTTCCACTGGCCGCCGATGATGCGCACGGCCCCCGGCTGGGCGTGGCTTTTATCCATGCGCCCGGCAACTGGCTTGATTTTTTTTGCTTGTGCGCTCAGGGCGCGCGCGGATGCGCCGTGGCGGCTGGCCGTGCCTTTGGCTTGAATCCGTTTCGGCTGTTGGCCAACATCTGCGCTTGCTGCAGAGCCTGCCCTTGCAGATGCAGCGCCCGGCAAAGCTGAATCGGGCCGTGCTTGCTGCCACATCGCCTTGGGCAAGGCCGATCGCCCCATGCGCAGCGCCTCAAGAGAACAGGCGCCGCGCCAGTACCGAGCCGGCGTTGAAATCGCGCTGTGCCAACAGCAGGTACAGGTCTTCCACATCCTTGCCGATGGCTTCCATCGCCACGCTGTCGATGCGGTAGCCATTGCCGTCGATGACCGTGCCTTCCATCTTTTTGGCCAGTTCCTGCGCCAGCTCGCACATGCGGGCAAAGGGCTGCTGCTCGGGCGGCACTTGTGCAATGTCCAGGCACAACAGCACTTCGCGCACCACGGCCTGTTCCACGTCATCGGCCAAGGCGGCCTGGGTATCAAACTCCAGACTCAGCACGGGCGGCTCGCCCACATTAGCCGAAGGCAGCACCAAGCGCCCAGGCAAAGCACCCGCCACGAAACCGTAGCCCGCCGCCACCTGGTGCAGATAGCCCGTGCTCCAGGCTGCAGCACGGGCGCGCAGCACAAAGCTCAGGCGCGCGTCGTTGGCGCTGGCGAACTGATCCAGCTCACGTGCGCGCGCCACTTCGTCGATCATGTCGGGAAAGTGCGGCGTGCCATTCACGCCATCGGCAAAGGCCTGCGCCTTGAGCGTGAATTCGGAAAAGCCGATCTCGTTGAGCGCGCCGGAACGGTTGGCCAATTGCACGCCAGCCTGAAATGCGTCGTATTGCTGGCCGGCCTGCGGCGGCTCCCATTGCTGGCTTTGGCTGTTGCGCCCTTCAACGGCAAAGGGTTTGTCACCCACGCGGCGCGAAGCGGGCAAGGCCGCCAGCGCGGTTTCGCCGCTGACCACGGCGCCTGCATCCAATTCAATGCTGGCGATGGCATCAATCAATGGATCCAGCGGTTTTTTAACGGCCACATGGCTGGGCGATGGCCCTTGTGCAGCCCAATCCGGCGAATGGGCAGATGCTTCGCCCAAGGCGCTGGCCGCATCCGCCGAAGAGTTGAACCGCGGGGCGCTCTGGCCGATGGCAGCCGGATCGGCCACAGCCGCATCGTCTGCCAACGCAGTGCCGGTAGCGGCGGCATCCGGCTCGGCCTGGCGCGGCTGGTTTTTGCGTGCTTCCCACACATTGTGCGCGACCAGGCCCGCCAACACCACGCCGCCCGCCACGGCCAGACCGAGTTGCAAAGAGATGCTCATAGATGTTCTTGTGAAAAAAGAATGTGACAAACAAGCTTTTTTGCCAAGGCCGCAGTATAGGGGCTGGCAGCGGCAGCGCGCGGCACAAAGCACCAGCCATCACCCTTTTGCAGGGCAGCATTTAACGCTTTCGCTCCGTTTGGTCGCGCAGGGATTTGCGCATTTTCAAAAACACGAACAAGCAGGCCCCAAACACCACCACATGGCCCAGCCCAATCAGCAAGGTCTTGCCGTCCTTGGCAATCGACATCAAGATCAGGCCCAGCAACACAAAAACGCCCGAGCCCGCTGCCGCCAGAGACAAGGACGTTTTGCCATGCCCCAGGGCCGAGTTGGCCATGCTTTCGCGCATCGTCAGAGCCTCGGCCGTGCGGGGCAGGCCGCGCGTCAGGCGGGCCGACTGGATGTAGAAAGCAAGCGTGAGCAGCGAGACAAGCAGCGCTGTTTGCCACAGGTTCAAAAACACCACGGCGCACACCACCAGCGGCAGCATGCAGAGGTAAAAGCTCTTGAGCAGCCTGCGCAATTTGCGTTCGAAAGCCGCATCGGGCACGAGAATGCCCTTGCCCATCACGCCCCAGGGGTAGTAAGCCGTGCGCCCATCCCGCGTCTGCTTGAACGAGGCATTGACCAAACCATCGAAATACGCCATCTCCTCCTCCTTGTGCTTCGCTTGCAATTCATTTCTGTGCTGCGCTTGTCATGCCGCAATGGCATGGCCCTCCAGCCAAGGCCCAGTACTTCCATCCAGGCCGCATTGGGCGCTGGCCCATGCAAACAACAAGCCCTTGTTTCAACAATGATGCATCCCCGCCATTTTCAGAGCCTGTCATAAGGCTCAATGTCAGGCGATTGCACCCTCAAGGATAAAGGCGGGATGAGGTGCAAGGCGCTTATCAAAGCAGAGGACGCAATGCACCGCCCATGCAACATGAACGGGCAGAACACAAGACTTGCAACGCCACAAACCGCCCGCCTCTAGCAGGCAAGGCCCGTGAGGAGACTTTGAACAAATTATTGGATCCGCGGATTCACGACTTCGCAGATTGCCCCATTTGCGCGCGCACGGCTGCTTGCAAAGCGGGCGCATCATCCAGCACGCTGTCTGGCAGGCGGTAGTACGGCAAACCGATTTCGCGCACGGCTCCGGTTTGCTTGTCCGTGCGGCGGCTTTTGAGCTGTTCGCCCAACCCCTCGCCCGAAGCGCTTTTCAGGTAAAGACCGCCGTTGCGCGACAGGATGGCGATCATTTCACCGCCCAAGCGAAAGGCCGTGCCGCCGAACATGCGCCGCCGTTCGATCTGCCCAGGGGCGCCAATTGGTCGTGGACATGATCGGCCAGCTGGGCAGACACGCTCATGCGCACCCTCTTCGAAATGATGCGCCGCCACGTGATGCGCCACCATATTCTGGCCGCCGGCAGGTCATGTCTCGGCCATCCGCACGGCGCTTTCCATGTCCACCGCCACCACGCGCGAAACGCCCTGCTCCTGCATGGTCACGCCGATCAACTGCTCGGCCATTTCCATGGTGATTTTGTTGTGGCTGATGAAGAGGAATTGCGTGTCGCTGCTCATGCGGCTCACGAGCTTGGCGTAACGCTCGGTGTTGGCGTCGTCCAGCGGGGCGTCCACTTCATCGAGCAAGCAGAAAGGCGCAGGGTTGAGCTGGAAGATGGCAAACACCAGCGCAATGGCCGTGAGCGCCTTTTCGCCGCCCGAAAGCAGATGAATCGTCTGGTTCTTTTTGCCCGGCGGCTGCGCCATGACTTGCACGCCGGCGTCCAGAATTTCTTCGCCGGTCATGATGAGCTTGGCTTGCCCGCCACCAAACAGTTCGGGGAACATACGGCCAAAGTGCTCGTTCACCGTCTCAAACGTGGAGCCAAGCAGCTCGCGCGTTTCGGCGTCGATTTTGCGGATGGCGTCTTCCAGCGTGACGATGGCCTCGTTCAAGTCGGCCGATTGTTCATCCAGAAAGCCCTTGCGCTCGCGCGCGGCGGCCAGTTCCTGCATGGCGGCCAGGTTCACCGCGCCCAGCGCCGTGATGTCGCGCTGAATGCGGTCGATTTCGCCCTGCAATCCCGAAAGCTTCACGCCTTCGTCGGCAATGCTTTGCGCCAATGCGGCTTCGTCCACCGCAGCTTCGGCCAGCGATTGGGCGTATTGCTCCACGCCAATGCTGGCGGCCTGCTCTTTCAGCTGCAATTCGGTGATGCGGCTGCGCAGCGGCTCCAGCTCGCGCTCCAGGCTCATGCGGCGCTCGTCGCTGGCGCGCAGCTTGCTGGTCAGGTCCTCATAGCTGCTGCGCTGCGCGGCCAGTTGTTGCTCGCGCGCGAGCTTGCGGTCCAGCGCCTCTTGCAGGCCGTGCTGGGCCGTGGCGGCAGTGAGGGTTTCCAGATCTTTTTGCGCCTGCGCCTGCTCGGCCGCCAAGGTTTGCAACTGCTGCTCGGCCCCAGAGATGGTGCGTTGCAGTTCGCCCAGGCGAGCTTGCAGGCTGCGCCGGGCAAAAGTGGCCTCTTGCATCTGGCGCTCCAGCGTGCGTTGCTGCTCGCGGTGGGCGTTGAGTTGGCGCTCGGCTTCGAGCACGGCCTCGTCATGGCGGGCGTGCTGCTCTTGCGCTTCGGCCAGGGCCAGGTCAAGCTCTTCAAAGCGCGATTCGGCCGTGGCGCGACGCTCTTGCAGGTCTTGCAGCAAGGCTTGCACTTCGGCCAAGTCGCTGTCGATCTGGTCGCTGCGCGCACGGGTTTGCTCGGCCTGCTGCGTCAGGCGCATCAGTTCCACCTGCAATTGGTGGTGGCTGGCCTGGCAGGCGCTGGCCTCGCTGCGAGCACTGCCCAGGCGCTGGCTGGCGTCGGCATAGGCGCTTTCGGCCCGCGCCAGGCGGTTGCGGCTCTCTTCGTGAATCAGCTGCTGCGCGCGCAGGGATTTTTCGAGGTTCTCGATCTCTTGTGCGCGCGCCAACAGGCCGGCCTGCTCGCTGTCTTGCGCATAAAAGTCCACGCTGTGGCGCGTGACGGCATGGCCACTTTGCACGTAGATGGCTTCGCCCGCCTGCAATTGGGCGCGCTGGGCCAGGGCTTCATCGAGCGAAGCGGCGGTGTAGCAACCATGCAGCCAATCGGCCAACAGGGCCTTGAGGCCTGCATCGTGCAATTGCAGCAAATCAATCAAGCGCGGCAGCGCACGGCCCGCATCGGGGTTGGCCGCCACGGGGGGCACGTAAAAGCTCAGCTTGGCCGGCGGCGCGTCGCTGGCAAAGGCGCGCACGGTTTCGAGGCGGCCCACTTCCAGCGCGGCCATGCGTTCGCGCAGCGCGGCTTCGAGCGCGTTTTCCCAACCCTTTTGCACGTGCAGGCGCGTCCACAGCTGCTGCATGTCCGCCAGGCCATGCTTTTGCAGCCAGGGGTTGAGTTTGCCATCGGTGCGCACTTTTTCTTGCAGGGCCTTCAGCGCCTCCAGCCGCGCGGCCAGGTCGGCCTGCTTGCGGGTTTCGTCGTTCAGCGCCTGCTGCGCCTGGCGGCGTTGTTCGTCCAGCTGCGGCAGCTGCTCTTGCAGTTCGCCCACGCGCGCTTGCAGCATTTCAAGCTGCTCGCTGCTGGCAACCAGCTGTGTTTGCATCTGCGAAAGCTGCGTGGCCTCGGGCGCGGCCAGGGCGTTGCGGTCGGCCTGCAAGCGATCGCGCCGCTGGTTTTGCTGGCGCGTTTGCTCGTCGATGCTGCGTTGCTCGGCGGCCAGCACCTGAATCTGCTGCTGCACTTGCACCACGCTGCCGCGCTGTTCGTTGGCTTGCTGTTGCGCGCGGCGCAGGGCGTCTTCCAGCGCGGGCAGTTGCTCGGCCTGCTCTTGCACCTGGGCTTCGAGCACGGCGGCCTGCTCCTCCAGCGCCACGTCTTGCTCGGCCTGGGTCTCGATTTCCTGCTGGGCTTCTTGCTGGCGCTCTTGCCAATGGCGGCTTTGCTCGGCCAGTTGCAGCAGGCGCTGCTCGGTGCGCTGGCGGTTTTCCACCACGAAGCGGATTTCGGCTTCGAGCTTGCCCACCTCGGCCGTGACTTCGTACAGCAGGCCCTGCGCCACATTGACCTGATCGCCCGCCGCGTAGTGCGCCTGGCGAATGGTTTCAAGCTCGGCCTCGATGTGGCGCACGTCGGCCATGCGGCTTTCCAGATCCGTTTTGGCTTTTTCCACCGCCACACGCACCTGATCCTGATCGGCCGCGGCATCGGCCCGCTTGAGGTACCACAGCTGATGCAAGCGACGCGTGCCCGTGTCTTGCAAGTGCTGGTATTTCTGGGCAACTTCAGCCTGCTGCTCGAGCTTTTCGAGGTTGGCGTTGAGCTCGCGCAAGATGTCTTCAACCCGCGTGAGGTTTTCGTTGGTATCGGCCAGGCGGTTTTCGGTTTCTCGGCGGCGCTCTTTGTATTTGCTCACGCCCGCGGCTTCTTCGAGGAAGAGGCGCAGCTCTTCGGGGCGGCTTTCGATGATGCGGCTGATGGTGCCTTGCCCGATGATGGCGTAGGCGCGCGGCCCCAGGCCCGTGCCCAGAAATACGTCTTGCACGTCGCGCCGGCGCACGGGCTGGTTGTTGATGAAGTAGCTGCTGCCCCCTTCGCGCGTGAGCACGCGCTTGACGGCAATCTCGGTGAACTGGCTCCACTGGCCGCCTGCGCGGTGGTCGCTGTTGTCAAACGTCAGCTCCACACTGCTGCGGCTGGCGGGCTTGCGGCTGGTGGTGCCGTTGAAGATCACGTCTTGCATGCTCTCGCCGCGCAGCTCGCTGGCCTTGCTCTCACCCAGCACCCAGCGCACGGCATCCATGATGTTGGACTTGCCGCAGCCATTGGGCCCCACCACGCCAATGCGCTGCCCCGGCAGCGTGAGGTTGGTGGGCTCAGCAAACGATTTGAAACCGGAAAGTTTGATGGAGGTCAGACGCACGGCGGTGGACTCAACGTTGGATGCGGGCCACGGCGGATTGCAAGGCCACGCCCCCCGCCTGGATCAAGGGCAGGCGGGCAAATAGACGAACAAACGGCGAATCATACCTTTAGGCTACAGACAACCCAGCGCCCACCGATGCGCATGCCGCCCGCCCCCAAAAGGTGCCGAACGGTCTGGCCAGATCAGCCCCGGCACAACTCCAGCCCTTGCAGCACCGGCCAGCAGCCCAAGCCCCATGCACCACTCGCAATGCCACGCTTTTTTGCCAAACAAAAGGTCACACAGCATGGGCTGAACAGGGGCTGCGCCTGTGACTGCTTCTGTGCGAAATGGCCTTTCACACCTCGTAATCCAGCACCGTGCGCGTTTGGCGCAAGGGGCCGATCTGGGCAGCCACGTCCAGATGATGCGGGTGTTGCTGGTAGGCGGCCAGCGCGGCCTGGTTTTCAAACGCCGAATAGAGCACCACGTCGGCATTGGCTTCCAGCCCCTCGCTGCGGATGCCCACCTCAAACGCCACCATGCCCGGCACCACGGCGCGGCAGCTTTCGAGCAGGGCTTTCATCTTCGGGGCGTCGGCGGGGTCTTTCAGGGTCCACATCACGATGTGTTTGATCATCTTCGTTCTCCTGTTCAGTTCCTGCCGCACTGGCTGTTGAGCGGATCAGTGAAGTGCGTGGGCAAGCGGGGGCGCAGCGTTGCAGCCGATCAAGTTTCTTCTGCCTCGTGAGGCGTTGCGTGTGCTTCATCAGCCGCGGCGCAAGCCTGCCGCCACACCTCGCGCGCGGGCAGGTGCTTGAGTTTGTGGTCGCTCCATACCTGGCGCCAGCGCCGCGCCCCGCGCTGGCCGTGGCGCAGGCCCAGCATGCAGCGCGCAATGGTGGGCCAGCCGGTGCCGTGCTGGGCGGCTTCGCGCTCCATGTACTGCACCATCTGTTCTTCCACCGCTTCGCGAGTGGCGGCCGTTGCCTGTTCCGCGCCCGCCGCGAGCCAGTCTGCCGCACGGCCTTGCCGGTCAGCATCCATCAGCGCATCCCACTGCGCCAGCAGCCAGGGCGTGTGCCAGGCGGCGCGGCCGATCATCACGGCATCCACCTGCTGCCAGTGCTGCACGATGTCTTGCGGGCTACCCACCCCGCCGTTGAGCGTGATGTGCAGGGCCGGAAAGTCGCGCTTGAGCTGGTAGGTCACTTCGTAACGCAAGGGCGGAATGCAGCGGTTTTCATGCGGGCTCAGCCCCTGCAGCCAGGCATTGCGCGCATGCACGATGAAATGGCGGCAGCCCGCCTCGGCCAGCGTGCCCACGAAGTCGCGCACGGGCGCGTAGCTTTCGTCCTTGTCCAGCCCGATGCGGTGCTTCACGGAGATGGGCACGCGCTGCACGGCGTCTTGCATGGCCTTGATGCAATCGGCCACCAGCTGCGGCTCGCGCATCAGGCAAGCGCCAAAGGCGCCGCGCTGCACGCGGTCGCTCGGGCAGCCGCAGTTGAGGTTGATTTCGTCATAGCCCCACTGCTCGCCCATGCGCGCGCTGTGCGCCAGCATGGCCGGGTCGCTGCCGCCCAGTTGCAGGGCTACGGGGCGCTCTTCGGGGTTGAAGCGCAAATGGCTCTCGGCCGCCCCCCGGCAGATGGCCCCCATATTGATCATTTCGGTATACAGCAGGGCCTGGCGGCTCAGCAGCCGCCAGAAATAGCGGGCGTGGCGGTCAGACACATCCAGCAAAGGCGCGGTGGCCAGGCGCGGGCGCACATTCATGAAAAATCGGTCACACAAAAAAGAGAGCCCGGGTGATCAAGGTTTGAGCGCCCAAGCAAGTTTTTGAACAAAGCCGGGAAGGCAAGCAAGGCATGTGGACGGCAATTGCAAACATCGCAGCCACAGTTTCAAGGTCGAAGACACGGCATTTTTGCCCAAAAAGCAGCCTCAGCGTTGAGGCCCAAGCAATTCGTCACAAGGCCCGCTGCATCCACACCGCATCCGCGCCAAAGCTCGAAACGTCCGGGCCATCTGCCACTGGCGCAAAGCCGTAGCGGCTCCAGTAACGGTGCGCGCCCTGCACCGCCACCAGCACAGCCTGCTGCCAACCATAAGCCCTGCCCTGTTGCAGCACCTGCTGCAGCAAGCGCCCGGCCAAACCCTGGCCATGATGACGGGGGTCGACCGCAATGTCGTGCACGTACAGGCAATCGGACACGTGCACAGCTGGCAGATCGGCTGCATCCAAGCCAGGAACCAGGCCAAGCCGCCACGGGCAGGCAATGGCGTAGCCGCACAGCGCATCGGGCGCATCAAGTGCATGGCCCAAAGCCACACCCCAACTCAAGGGCTGATCGGCCCGCGCCGCCTGCACCTTGGCTTGCAACACGCTTGCCCGCTCGATCAGATGCGTGTCGTAGGCCCGGGCCTGCACGGCCAGAATGGCTTGCATGGGCCAGAGGTGCAGGGGCGAAAGGCGCAGTGGCGAAAGGCAGCAAGCCCGCTGCTCGCCCGCGCCTTTAACTGCGCTGCGCTTCACCCCACCCATTTGCGGGCGTTGACCCACAGTTGCATCCAGGGGCTGTAGCCGCTGCGGTCGCCTGCTTGCGCGGGGTCGGTCCAGCTCATCTGGATCTGGCGGAACACGCGCTCGGGGTGCGGCATCATGGCAGTGAAGCGGCCATCGGCCGTGGTCACGGCCGTCAAGCCGCCTGCGCTGCCATTGGGGTTGAAGGGGTAAGTTTCGGTGGGCTGGCCGTGGTGGTCCACATAGCGCATGGCCGCCAGCACCTGCGCGGCATCGCCCTGCAAGGCAAAGTTGGCATAGCCCTCGCCATGCGCCACGGCAATGGGCAGGCGGCTGCCCGCCATGCCGGTGAAGAAGATGCTGGGCGAATCCATCACCTCCACCTGGCTCAGGCGAGCCTCGAAGCGCGCGCTCTGGTTGTGCGTGAAGCGCGGCCAGTGCTGAGCGCCCGGAATGATGCTGGCCAGCTCGGCAAACATCTGGCAGCCGTTGCACACGCCCAGGGCGAAGGTATCGTTGCGGGCGAAGAAGGCGGCAAAGGCGTCGCGCAGCGCAGGGTTGAAGGTGATGCTGCGCGCCCAGCCCACGCCCGCGCCCAGCGTATCGCCATAGCTGAAGCCGCCGCAAGCGACCACGCCCTGCACCTTGGATAAGCGCACGCGGCCGCTTTGCAGATCGCTCATGTGCACGTCCAGCGCCTCGAAGCCCGCACGGTCAAAGGCGTAGGCCATTTCCACATGGCTGTTCACGCCCTGTTCGCGCAGCACGGCCACGCGCGGGCGGGCGCTGTGCACGGCAGGTGCGGCAGGGGGCGCAGCCATCGCATAGCTGCCCGATGCCAGCTCCGGCGTGAAGGTGAGGTGCACGTGCAGGCCCGGGTCGTCCGCCAGGCCGCGCGTGGCGTGTTCGCTGTCGGCGCACGCTGGGTTGTCGCGTTGCTGGCAGATTTTCCAGCTCACTTCATCCCACAACTGATGCAGTTCACGCAGATCGGCGGCATACACCTGCTGCGCATCGCGCCAGATCGAGAGTTGCCCCTTGCCCATGTCCAAGGATGAGTTTGGCGCACGCACCGTGCCGATGAAATGGCTGCACGCGCCCAGCTCGTGTTCGCGCAGCACTTGCATAACGGCGCTGCGTTCGCTGCTGCGCACTTGCAGCACCACCCCCAGCTCTTCGTTGAACAGGGCCTTGAGGGTTTGCTCGTGCCGCAGGCCACTGATTTGCCGGCCCCAGTTCTTGGCTTCGCCGCTGTCGATGCGGCCATCGCTCGCGCCGCTGGCGGGGGCCAGCAGCATGTCGATATTGAGGGCCACGCCCACATGGCCCGCAAAGGCCATTTCAGCCGCACAGGCCAGCAGGCCGCCGTCGCTGCGGTCGTGATAGGCGAGGATTTTTTGCTCGCTGCGCAAGCGGTTGACGGCTTGCACCAGGCGCGCCAGGTCTTGCGCATCGTCCAGATCGGGCACGGCGCCAGCGGCTGCGCCCTGCCCTTGCAGCTGGCTCAGGATGCTGCCGGCCATGCGGTTTTTGCCGCGACCCAGGTCGATGAGCAGCAGATGGGTTTCGGCCTCGTCGCGGTTGAGCTGCGGCGTGAGCGTGCCGCGCACATCATCCACCGTGGCAAAGGCGCTCACGATCAGGCTCACGGGCGAAGTGACTTTTTTCGTTTCGCCGCTGGCGGCTTGCCACTGCGTGCGCATCGAGAGCGAATCTTTGCCCACCGGAATGGAAATACCCAGCTGCGGGCAAAGCGCCATGCCCACGGCCTGCACGGTACGGTACAGCGCAGCGTCTTCGCCCGGCTCGCCGCAGGCGGCCATCCAGTTGGCCGACAGTTTCACGCGCGGCAGCTCAATGGGCGCAGCCAGCAGGTTGGTGATGGCTTCGGCCACAGCCATGCGGCCGCTGGCGGGGGCGTTGATGGCGGCCAGCGGCGTGCGCTCGCCCATGCTCATGGCCTCGCCCGCCAAGCCAGCGTAGTCGGCCAGGGTCACGGCGCAATCGGCCACGGGCACTTGCCAGGGGCCCACCATTTGGTCACGATGCGTCAAGCCACCCACCGTGCGATCACCAATGTTGATGAGAAAACGCTTGCTCGCCACCGTGGGGTGGGCCAGCACTTGCCGGATGGCGTCTTGCAGCGGCAAATCAGCCAACTTCAGCGGCGCGGCGTGGCTGCTTGCGCTTTGCACATTGCGCTGCATTTTGGGCGGCTTGCCGAGCAGCACGTTCATCGGCATGTCCACCGCAGGCGGCACGGCTGGCTGGCTGGCGGCGTCTGCGGCCTGCAAATCCACATCGCCCACCAGCAGTTGCTTGGCTTCGGTCGCCACGCCCACCACGGCAAAGGGGCAACGCTCGCGCGCGCACAGGGTTCTGAACAGTTCCAGCGATTCGGGCGCCGCCACATTGTTGAGTGCTAGCACGTAGCGTTCCTGGCTTTCGTTGCACCATATTTCCTTGGGCGCCATGCCGGTTTCTTCGAGCGGCACGCTGCGCAGATCAAAGCGTGCGCCACGGCCTGCGTCGTTCACCAATTCGGGGAAGGCATTGCTCAAGCCGCCCGCGCCCACGTCGTGAATCGCCAGGATGGGATTGCCCTGCCCCATGGCCCAGCAATGGTTGATGACCTCTTGCGCACGGCGCTGGATTTCGGGGTTGCCGCGCTGCACCGAATCAAAGTCCAGGTGCGCGGCATTGCTGCCGCTGCTCATGGAGCTGGCCGCGCCGCCGCCCATGCCAATGCGCATGCCCGGCCCGCCCAACTGGATGAGCAAGGTGCCTGCGGGGAAAGCGATTTTGTGCGTCAGACCCGCATCGATGCTGCCCAGGCCGCCCGCGATCATGATGGGTTTGTGATAGCCCAGATGGCGGACGCTTGCATCGGCAGCCTGGCCCTGCGTGGTCACGCCCTGCTCGTATTCGCGGAAATAGCCCAGCAAATTGGGGCGACCGAATTCGTTGTTGAAAGCCGCGCCGCCCAAGGGGCCGTCGATCATGATTTGCAGCGGGCTGGCGATATGCTCGGGCTTGCCGCCGGGCTGGTCGCTCAGGCTGCCCCACAGTTTGGAAACGGTAAAACCGGTCAGCCCCGCCTTGGGTCGGCTGCCGCGGCCGGTGGCGCCTTCGTCGCGAATTTCGCCGCCCGCGCCTGTGGCCGCACCGGCAAAGGGCGAGATGGCGGTGGGGTGGTTGTGTGTTTCCACCTTCATCAGCACGTGCTGCTGGGCCGTTTGCGCGGTATAGGCCATGCCCTTATCGGTCGTCTGGCTGGCCACAAAGCGCTGCACCGTGTGCCCTTGCATGATGGCGGCGTTGTCGCTATAGGCCACCACGGTGTGCTGGGGCGAAACCTGCTCGGTGTTGCGGATCATGCCGAACAGGGACTTGTCTTGCCGCTGGCCGTCGATGATGAATTCGGCATTGAAAATCTTGTGGCGGCAATGTTCGCTGTTGGCCTGGGCAAACATCATCAGTTCCACATCGGTGGGGTTGCGCTGCAAATCGCCAAAGGCCTTGACGAGGTAATCGATCTCGTCATCAGCCAATGCCAGGCCCCAGTTCTGATTGGCCTGCTCCAGCGCGGCGCGGCCGCCACCCAATACGTCCACATACTCCATGGCTGCGGGTTCGAGGTGGGCAAACAGGCTGTGCGCGGCATCGAGCGAGGGCAGCACGCTTTCGGTCATGCGATCATGCAGCAAGGCCGCCACGGCCTGGCTTTGCGCCTCGTTCAAAGCCGTGCCGTGCAAAAAGTATTGCGTGCCGCGCTCGATGCGGCGCACGCTGGCAGCCTCGGTCAAACCGCAGTTGCGGGCAATGTCGGTGGCCTTGCTCGCCCAAGGCGATACGGTGCCCACGCGAGGCGTGACGATGAAAGTGGCTTCTGCCTGGGTTGATCCATCAAACGCTTCGCCGTAGGTCAGCAGCTGCTGCAAGGATTCGCGGCTGGCGGCATCCAGCGCCTGCTCGCTTTCCACCCAGTGGATGAAGCGCGCGCCTATGGCACGCACTTTGGGCGCAATCTGCTGAATCTGGGCCAGCAGTTGCTGGCTGCGAAAGGGAGTCAGGGCATTGCCGCCTTCGAAAGACGCGAGAAAGGTTTGCATGGCAGACGCAGGAAGTGAAGCTGTGGATGAAAGCCGCCCACGCACCCCCAAGCGCATGGGGGCGACGAGCGAAGCAGCAAAAGAAATGCTGAAAAGGGATTGGGGCAAAAGCCGCCAAACGCAGCAAAGCCCCTTGAAACGGGCCGAAAAGCAGCCGTTTTACAAGGGGAAACAAAGCCGCACGGATTGTAAGTCGCCCACCTGCACCGGCGGCTGGGGGTATGCCCGGATGTGCCGCGCAAACAGGGGCTGCATGGCCGGTTTCGCTTTCAGAACCTGCTCAAAATCCCGACGTGAGGCGATTGGACAGCGTGCGGGATGGGATGCAAGGCGCAATCGAAACACACTACATGAGCGCAGTGCATCGCCCGTGTGACATGTGCCAGATGGTTGATAAGATTGGCAACACAGCAGACCACTCGCCTCCATTTGGCGAGCGCCCGTGAGGAGATTTTGAACAGGCTCTCAGCCAATCCATCCCGAAACGGCCTGCCAAGCAACTGCGGCAAGCTGTGGCTGGAAGCCATCACGCGCAGCATTTGGAATGGCGCGTTTGATGCTTGAGTTTGATGCTTGACTTTGGCGCTTGAATCGGCAGATTTGAAACCAGCGCCTGCACGCGCAATAGCGAATGGCAAAAACCGCCCAAACCAGCCATCAAGCAGGCATCGTCACCCAGCGCGGCTGGCCGTCGGCCCTGGGCGGCATGGCTTCCACGGCGATGCGGTGGTCAAACACCGCCTCCAGCGCGCGGTGGGTGGCGGCATGGGCCGTGGCGCCGCTGTGCAGCACGCGCCCGCCCGCTTGCAGGATCAGCAGCTCGTCGCTCATCAGCGCCACATTCAACTCGTGCAGCACGCTCACCACCGTTTTGCCCTGCGCCACCAGGGCTTGCACGATGGCGACCCAGTCGGCCTGGTGGGGCGGATCCAGGTGCATCAGGGGTTCGTCCATCAGCAACAGATCGGCTTCGGCTGCCAGGGCGCGCGCCAGCAGCACGCGCTGGCGTTCGCCGCCCGAAAGCTGCCCCAGCGGGCGCTCGCGCCAGGCCCAGGCATCCAGGGTGCGCAGCGCCTGTTCCACGGCCTGCTTGTCTGCAGCAGACGGCAGGGCCAGCCAGCCCTGATGCGGCAAGCGCCCGAGCATGACCACATCCCACACGCGCAGATCGGGCGCGGCTTCTTCGTTCTGGCCGAGCCAGGCCATGCGGCGCGCGCGCTGGCGCGGCTTGAGGGAGGCGAGCGGCTCGCCCCACCAATGCACCTGCCCCTGAGATTGCCCTTGATGCCGAACCTGCTGCGGCGCAGCACCGCTGCTTGCATCGCTGCTTGGCGCGCTGTGCGGCAGCAACCCGGCCAAGGCGCGCAGCAGCGTGGTTTTGCCCGCGCCGTTGGGGCCGGCGATGGCCGTCCAGCGGCCAGCGGAAATCGCTACATCCACCCCGCGCAGGATGTGCGCCTGCCCCAGCCGCACGTGCAGGCCCTGCACGCTCATGGCCGGTACGGAAGAAGAAGCGGCTGAAGATGGCAGCGCACCGGCCGCAGCCGGTGCCAAAGCCGTGGGCCGCGTCGCGCAAGGGAGATGGCTACTGTTTGACATGCCTGAATGCCCTAGCCCGCCCCCAGCTTGCCCACGCGCCCGCGGTGCATCAGCCACAGCAGATAGCTGCCGCCCAGCACGGCGGTGAGCACGCCCACGGGCAGCTCTTGCGGCGCCATCAAGCCGCGCGCCAAAAGATCGGCCAGCAGCAGCAGCAAGCCGCCCATGCAGGCGCTGAGCCACACCAGCAGGCCATGCCGCGTCTGCACCAGGCCGCGCACCAGGTGCGGCGCCACCAGGCCGATGAAAGCGATCAAGCCCGTTTGCGCAACAGCCGCGCCCGTGCCCAGGGCCAGCACGCCAATCAGCCCGGCGCGCATTTGTGGCAGGGCCAGGCCGAGGGTGCGGGCCGTCCATTCGCCCAGGGCCAGGCCGTCCAGCGCAGGGGCCAGCAGCCAGGCCAGCAGCAAACACACCAGCAGCGCGGCGGCCATCACCCAGCAAGCATCCCAGCCGATGAAGGCGGTGCTGCCCAGCAGAAAGGATTGCATGGCCTGCAAGATGTCCAGCCGCGCCAGCAGCACCAGGCTCGACAGCGCCCCCAGCACCACGCCCGCCACCACGCCCGCCAGCAGCAGGCGCAGGGTGTGCTGCACGCCGCGCGCCAGCAGCAAGGTGAGCAGCACGGCCAGCGTGGCCCCGGCAAAGGCCGCGCCCGTCAGGCCGATGCGCACGGCCAGCGCCGTGGCAAAGGGCGTGCCGCCCAGCGCCACCAGCGCCAGGGCCACGCCCAGCGATGCCCCCGAGGAGCTGCCCAGCAAATACGGGTCGGCCAGCGGATTGCGAAACAGGCCCTGCGCCACGGCCCCGGCCATGCCCAGCAAGGCGCCAGCCAGCCAGGCGCCCAGCGTGCGCGGCAAGCGAATGTCCCACACGATCAGGCGCAGGGCATCGGCCGCAGCGGCAGCATCAGACAGATCAGCCGCGCTGGCATCGGCCATGACATCGGCTGCGGGCGCAGCACTTGCCCCACTCTCGCCCCCCGCCCCGATCACCGCCCAGGGCCATTCCCAGCCCGTGCTGCCAATGCCCAGCCCGGCCAACACGCCCCCGGCGGCCAGCGCCAGCAAGCCCGCCAGCAGCAACAGCGCCCGGCGCTGGGCCGTGCCAGTTACGACGGTGGGAGTAGAGGTTTGACCAGCACCCGACATGGCAGCGGCATCCATCAAATCAATCAGCCAGCGAAGCAGCCATCAGGGCGCAACGGGCACGGGCTGCCGCGCCGCCTGTGGCTTGCCCGCTGGCGCAGCGCCGCTTGCAGCGCCCATTTGGCGGATGCAGCGCGCCAGCACGGCCGCCCCTTCGGCCATGCGCGGGCTGGGGCGAATCAGCAGATTCGATTCCTGCTCGCCCAGGCGGCACAGGCGCTGCTGGCGCACGGCGCGCAGCTGCTGCCAGCCGGGGTAGAGGCTTTGATCCTGCGCGGCGCGGTGGGTGAAGATGATCAGGTCGGGGTCGGCCCGCACCACGAATTCGGGATTGAGTTTGGGAAATGGCCCCTGCGTGGCCGGCACCACATTCTTCATGCCCAGCGCGCTCAGGGTCTCGCCGATAAAAGATTTTTCGCCCGCCGCATAGGGGCCGCGGCTCACCTCGATGAACACGCGCTGCCCGCGCGCGGCAGCCGGTACGGTTTGCGCGGCCTGGGCAATGCCCTGCCCAATGCCTTGCCACACGGCATCGGCCTGCCGGGCGGGCAGGCCCAGAACGGCGGCGATGCGCGCCAGCCCCTTGCGCACGTCGGCATGCGTTTGGGTGCGCAGCGCCACCACCTTGACACCCAAGGCCGCCAGCCGCTCGGTGGCGCGCGACGATTCGGACGCCAGCACCACATCGGGCCGCAGGGCCACGATGGCCTCAACACTGGGATTGAGGCCGCCACCCACTTGCGGCAGGCGCTGCACTTGCGCGGGCCAGTCGGAATAACGATCCACCCCCACCAGGCGCTGGCAAGCGCCCAGGGCGCAGACGCTTTCGGTGAGCGAGGGCAGCAGGCTCACCACGCGCATGGCGGGCTTGTCAAAACGCAGGGTGCGGCCGCGATCGTCCGTGACTTCAAGCGCCTGCGCAGCCGGTGCTGGTGATACCGCCAGCAGGCACAGCACAACGGCCAGCCAGCGGTGGCGCTGTTGCCCAAATGTGCACCGCTGCGAGGCCCGCCAAGCCCCAAAAGCGCTTGCGGCACGCCCCGCACACCCAGCGGCCCAAGGATGAGCCATTAACAGTGAAAGAAAAAAGCGTTTCATCTCGAACATCCTTCGTGCTTTGCCCCAAACAAAGCGGCCACTGCCACGGGCGAGGAGGCAAACCAGGGGTGAAAGTAGCTGGCACGCACGCTGCCTTGGCTGTACAGGGCCTCGCCGCCATCCGATGCTGCCGCCGATTCGGCCTGCCCGGCGCGGCGCGTGCGGGCCGCCACCGGCACATCTGTCACGCATGCCGAGTAATGAAAAGCGTGGCCGCGCAGCGGCGTTGCATCTGCACCGATATTCACATCTGCACCCAAACCATCCAGTTGTTGCAGCCCCAGGCCCGCGAGCTTGGCCTGCATTTGCACATGGCCCGGCAGCAGGCCCCACATGGCGTGCGGCCTGCCATCGCGTGCGATGAAAGTTTCAAACAGCGGCAGCAGGCCGCCGCCTTCGGCCCACACGGGTTTGCCTGCCTGCACGTGGGCACGCAGGCTGGCCGCCAGTGCCCGGTTGGCGGCCAGCGTGGCCGCGTGCAGTTCGGGATAGCCGCCGGGCAGCCACACGGTATCGCAAGCAGGCAATGCGGCATCGGCCAAGGGCGAAAAGTAACTGATGCGCGCGCCCAGCTGCTGCAACACCTCGATATTGGCGGCATAGATGAACTGAAAGGCTGCGTCGCGCGCCACAGCCACGGTTCGCCCCGCCAGCAAGGGCGGCACGGGCATGGCTGGCACAGCCGGGAAAACGGTGCGCCAGCGCTGCAGGGCGGCTGCATCCATTTGCCCCAGCGGGGTGGCTTGCAGCGCATCGGCAGCGGCGTCCAGCCGTTGCAGGGCGTCGTCCATTTCCTGTGCGGCAGTCAGGCCCAGGTGGCGCTCGGGCAGGCTGAAATGGCTGCCACGCGGCAAAGCGCCCAGAAAGTTTTCGGGCACCGCCTGCGCCAGCATGTGCGCATGCCGCGTGCTGCCCACGCGGTTGGCCAGAACGCCCGCCCAGCGCAGGCCCGGCTGCCAATGCTGCAAGCCGTGGGCTACGGCGCCAAAGGTTTCGGCCATTTTCCCGGCATCAATCACAACCATCACCGGCAGGCCCAGCAAGCGGGCCGTATCGGCGGCGCTGCTGGGCTGGCCGTCAAACAGGCCCATCACGCCTTCCACCAGAATCAGATCGGCCGTTTGCGCGGCCTGGTGCAATCGCTGGCGCAGGTCGTGCTCGCCGCACATCCACAGATCCAGGTTGTGCACGGGGCGGCCGCTGGCAAGCTGATGCCAGCCGGGGTCCAGAAAGTCTGGCCCGCACTTGAAGACCTGCACCCGCAGCCCCCGGCGGGCGTGCAGCCGCGCCAGGGCAGAGACCACGGTGGTTTTGCCCTGGCCCGAAGCGGGCGCGGCCACCAGCAGCGCCGGGCAGGCCGGGCTGCCGGGCTGGCTGGCGGAGGGCTGTGGCTGCTTCATGGCGCGGGCATCGGCGTTCAAGCGTCAGGCATCAAGCCATCAACGCTGCGGCGCCCAGCGCAGATTCACGTAGAAGGTGCGCCCGGGTGTGCCATAGCCTTTGGCAAGCTGGTACTTCTTGTCGCTCACATTGTCCACGCGCGCCAGCAGCTGCCAGTCACGCGCGATCACGGTGTTGGCGTACAGATTCACCACGCCGTAGCCGCCCAGCGCCTGGGTGTTGGCCGCATCGTTGTAGCGGCGGCCAGAGGCTTGCAACTCAGCGCCCAGCGTCCAGTCCACCGCGCCGGTGCTCAGGCGCGTATCGGCCCCGAGCTTGAGCAGGCGCTCGGCCCGGCGGGCCAGCAGCTTGCCGGTATCGGCATTGCGCGGCTTTTGCCAATCCACCGAGCCATGCAGATTCACGCGGCCCAGTTGGTAAGCGCCCGAGACGGTGACGCCGCGCAGCACGGCGCGGCCCGTGTTGTTGTAGCAGCCAAAAGCCGAAGCGCAGGGGCCTGCCGCGCCAAAGCTGATGAGGTTGCTGATGCGCTTGTGATAGGCCGTGATGCCCAAACGCTTGCCCTGGTTTTGCCAGTGCAGGCCCAGCTCGGCATTGCGGCTTTTTTCGGGTTGCAGGCTGGCCTGGCCGTACTCGGAGAAACGCTGGTACAGCGTGGGCACGCGAAAGGCCGTGCCCGCCGCAGCCGTGACACGCCAGCCCGGCGCAAAGGCAAAGCCGTAGGCCGCGCCGCCCGTGGTTTGCTTGCCGAATTCGCTGTCGCGATCGGCGCGCAGATTCACTTGCAGGGTGTGCGGGCCGCCGCTGTAGCCGTAGCCCAGCGCCACGGCGTTTTGATAACGGTCTTTGCGGCCTTGGGGCACAGAAGTGTTGATGAGTTCGTCCTCGCGCCGCTCCAGCGCGGCGGTGAAGGTGTGACCACCCTGCTTCCATGCGTTTTGCAGCAGGTAGTTGCGCAGCTTGGTGTTGGTCAAATAAGGCGAGGGCGTGGTTTCGTAACGCTGGCGCGATTCGTTCACCGACAGGCGCGTGCTGAACGCCGGCAGCCACTGGGCCGACCAGGTCGCGCCCCAGGTCGTCAAGCGGTTGATGGCATGGTCATCCGTGGTGGCCGGGCGGCGGCGCGTATGGCGGCCTGCGTCGTACTGCGCGTCCATCTTGCTGTGGCTGCCGGTCACATCCAGGCGGTGCGCCGGGTTGATCTGCCAGCCCAGGCGGGCGTGGGCAGCGTTTTGACGGTAGCCGTCGCGGTCGGGGTTGCCATCTTCACGGGCATTGAACCCGCGGCTGGTGGCGCGTTCCACCCCCAGCGAATAATCCACCGCGCCGCTTTTGCCTGAAAAGCCCGCCTCCACCTTGCCCGTGCGGCGGTTGCCTGCCCCAACGGCCACATAGGGCGAAAAAGCGCCTTCGCCCTTTTTGGTGAAGATTTGCACCACACCGGCCACAGCGTCTGACCCGTACACAGCCGCTGCCGGGCCGCGCACGATTTCGATGCGATCTACCTGACCCAGCGCAATCGCCTCCCACGGCGCGCCGCCGGTGGATTGCGAATCGACGCGCACGCCATCCACATACACGGCGGTAAAGCGCGTATCCGCCCCGCGGATGTAGATGCTGCTGCTGGTGCCCGGCCCGCCGTTGCGCACCAGCTCCATGCCGGGCTGGCGCGCCAGCAAATCCACCACGTTCACTGCGCCGCTTTGCGCGATCTGCTCGCGGTCGACCAGGGTGAAGTCGGCCAGCACCTCGGCCAAAGGCTGGGCCACGCGATTGGCCGTCACCACCACGGGCGAGAGGCTGTTGTCGGCCTGAGCGGCTGCCGGGCTGACAAGGGGTACTTGTTGCGATTCAGCCGCCGTTTTCGCTGCTGTTTGCGCCCAGGCAGCCGCAGGCAAAGTACCGAGCACGGCTGCTGCCAATGCCAAAGAGGGAAAGGGTGTTTTCATGAAAAGACTCGATGCAGACAAGGCCGCGCCGCACGCTTGGGGCAAGCCAAGCCAGGCACGCCACGGCCTTTGCCGCAGCACACGGCCAGCGCCGTGCAGCAACAGAAAAAGGCATGGATCGAGATCATGGGCATTGGTTTGCCTGCTTCCCCGCAGGCGGCCAGAATTGGCCAACGGCAACCCTCTTGCCGCCAGCGCACACGCTCCAGGCCGGTATCCGGACTTGCAAGACTTGATGCATCGCCTTCCCGCCCTGCCCGGCTGGAGTCGCAGGCCCCATGCCGGTTCAAGCAGTGACTGCGCTGCTTCGTCAACAGCCTGAGCCCAACGGCCCCGGCACGCCACAGCGCCTGATGCACCCGCACTTGCTCACCGTTGCGGGGGCAGTCCGGGCTTTGCTGGCGTGCATCTGCCATCGGTCGTCAAACCTTGGCAAAACGCGCCAGCGCACCCGGTTCCCGTTTACCCCGGGCTGCCGCCAAAACGGCAACACGCGGGCACCTGAAACAGGACGATGCGCCACCGCAGCCCAAACACCCGGCCGCCGCAGCGCAAAGCCGCGGATTCTAGCAAGCTCCAGCCTTGCTGCTCCAGAGCCTGTTCAAAATCTTCGCATCGTGTGCCTTGCCTGGCAAAGGCAGTAGCTGCAAGTCGCAAAGCACGAAACACAAAGCACGAACGGGCCAGCCGCCCGGCGCGCATTTGCAAGGCAGCAGAGGCTGTGTTTGCCAGGCAACCCTTCGGGCAAGGCAGCAAATGATCAGGCTCTTTGTTGCATCCCTTGCCGAGACGGCCAGTCTTGGCTGCGGCGCGCAGACGACAGCGGACACAAGCGCCCGCATCCATGCCGCGCAAATCCATGCACAATTCACCGCAGCAGGCCCTGGGCCTGCCGTGCGCCCTGGGCTGGCCTGTGCAGACGGCGTGTCGTCTGCAATGTCTGCGATCGAAGGCCGCCTGTGTTTCTTCCCGTATTTCTTCACTCACGCCAACCTGGCCCTGCCCCGGCTTGATGCCAACCACCGCCATGCCTGCCGTTTTCAACTTCACTTTCGTTCCGTGGTTCAGATCCGTTGCGCCCTATATCCACATGCACCGCGGCAAAACGCTGGTGGTGGGGGTGCCTGGCGAGGCCATTGCCGACGGCAAGCTGCCCAATATCGTGCAAGACTTGACGCTGATCCAGAGCATGGGCCTCAAGATCATTCTGGTGTACGGCTTTCGTCCGCAGGTGAACGATCAACTGGTCGTCAAGGGCCAGCAGCCGCGCTACCACAAGGGCGTGCGCATCACCGATGCCACGGCGCTGGATTGCGTGCTCGAAGCCGCCGGCCAACTGCGCTACGAGGTGGAGGCCGCCTTCAGCCAGGCCCTGCCCAACACGCCGATGGCAGGCGCCACGGTCAAGGTGGTGTCGGGCAATTTCGTTACCGCCCGGCCTATGGGCATTGTGGATGGCGTGGATTACCAGCACAGCGGCCTGGTGCGCAAGATCGACGTGGCGCTGATCCAGCAATTGCTCAATCAGGGCACCATCGTGCTGCTGTCGCCCCTGGGGTTTTCGCCCACGGGTGAGGCCTTCAACCTCAGCATGGAAAACGTGGCCACGGCCGTTGCCAGTGCGCTGCATGCCGACAAGCTCATCTTCGTGGCCGAGGTGCCCGGCATTCCCGAAAAGCCGCTGGAACCGGCTGGCGACGGCAACCCCATCGACACCGAACTGCCACTGGCCGACGCCGAGCGTTTGTTGCAGCAATTGCCCTTTCCTGAAAAGCCCACCGATCTGGCCTTTTACCTGGGGCACTGCATCACGGCCTGCCGCAACGGCGTGGAGCGCAGCCACATCATTCCCTATGCGGTGGATGGCTCCATCCTGCTCGAAATCTACATGCACGACGGCATCGGCACCATGGTGGTGGACGAAAAGCTCGAAAGCCTGCGCGAAGCCAGCATCGAAGACGTGGGCGCCATCCTGCAACTGATTCAGCCCTTTGAAGAAGACGGCACCCTCGTCAAGCGCCAGCGCCACGAGATCGAGCGCGACGCCCACCTCTACACCGTGATCGAGCACGACGGCGTGATCTTCGGCTGCGCCGCGCTCTACCCCTACCCCGAAGACGGCACGGCCGAAATGGCTTCGGTCACGGTCAGCCCGCAATCGCAGGGCCAGGGCGATGGCGACAAGCTGCTGCGCCGCATCGAACAGCGCGCCCGCGCCATGGGCTTGAAGAGCATTTTCGTGCTCACCACCCGCACCATGCACTGGTTCATCAAGCGCGGCTTCACCGCTGTGGACCCCGGCTGGCTGCCCGAAGCGCGCAAGCGCAAATACAATTGGGACAGAAAGAGCCAGATTCTGGTAAAGAAGCTGTAGCGCAAGGCCGCTGCTGCACTCAACACAGCCTGGCAAGCCTGGCGATGGGCTGGAATACGCGGCGCAAGGCAGGCACTGCCCGGCACTGCTGGCTTGGCTTCATTCGCCAAACCGCTAGCCATGCGCCAGCGGCGCAGGTGAAGCGGCCAAGCCCCCAAACCTTGCCCAGAAGCAAGCATCATGCAGAGGCCGTCAACGCTTTCTGATTTTTCGTTCATCCACTCTTTTTTGATAGAGCCGCCCATGTCCAAATCCGCTTCCTCTGCCCGCAAATCCAAGCAAGCCGCCGCCAAGAAGTCCGCCGCCAAACCGCGCCGGGTGCAATCGGGCGACGTGGTGCTGGGCAACACGGCTCCGGCCAACATCACCAAGGTGGCCGTGCACAACGCCTCGCACAAGGCCCTTACCCGCCGCGAAGTGGCCATTGCCAGCATCCTCGAGCAAACCGAAGACAAGCTGCAAGCCATGCAGATTCTGCTCAGCCGCAGCTCCAAGGACGAAATCGCCGCCTTGCAGCGCATGCTGGAGCAATCGCAGTCCGACCCGGCTGAAAGCAAGCACGGCAAGGTCTCGCCAGACGAGGAACTGGCGCCCAACTGGCGCAAGGGCGGCTACCCCTACAAGAACCTGATGAGCCGCCGAAATTACGAAAAACAGAAATACGCCCTGCAAGTCGAATTGCTGAAGCTGCAAGCCTGGGTCAAGGAAACGGGCGCGCGCGTGGTCATCGTGTTCGAGGGGCGCGATGCCGCAGGCAAAGGCGGCTCCATCAAACGCTTCATGGAACACCTTAACCCGCGCGGCGCGCGCGTGGTGGCGCTGGAAAAACCCACCGACGAAGAACGCGGCCAGTGGTACTTCCAACGCTACATCCGCAACCTGCCCACGCATGGCGAAATCGTGCTGTTCGACCGCAGTTGGTACAACCGCGCCGGCGTGGAGCGAGTGATGGGCTTTTGCAGCGACGAGGAATACCATGAGTTCATGCTGCAAGCGCCGCAGTTCGAGCGCATGCTCACCCGCAGCGGCATCCACCTGATCAAGTTCTGGTTCTCGGTCAGCCGCGAAGAACAGCGCCGCCGCTTCAAAGAGCGTGAACTGCACCCGCTCAAGCAGTGGAAGCTCAGCCCCATCGACAAGGCCAGCCTGGACAAGTGGGACGACTACACCCGCGCCAAAGAGGCCATGTTCTTTGAAACCGACACCATCGACGCGCCCTGGACCGTCATCAAAAGCGACTGCAAGAAGCGCGCGCGCCTCAACGCCATGCGTTATGTGCTCAACAAGGTGCCCTACACCAACAAAGACCTGGAAAACATCGGCGTGCTCGACCCCCTGATCGTGGGCCGTGCCAACTCGCTCTACGAAAAAGGCGAACACGCCATGGACGAAATGCGCCGCCTGCCGCCCATGGTGGCCCACAACGGCAAAGGCAAAGGCGCGATGGCTCATACGGCCCATTGAACTGATGGGTGGCTGGCTGCTTTTGCACCCGGTCGATGACTTCAAAGGGCTTGAGGCATGTGACAGTCAGGGGGCAGTCATCGGCTGATGAAGGCAAGTTACTTCGGTTCCGGCACCAGCCATGCCCAGGCCACTCACGGCAACTCCCGCTCCCACAATATGCAAAAGGGCAACCGTTTGGTTGCCCTTTTTCATTGACGGCTTTTTCTGTGCTTCTGGATGGCTTCGACCAAAAAGCGTTTTCCCTGCCCCATCCAGAAATACGCATCACGCCCAAGCCAAGCATGCCTTGGCCTCAAGCGCAGCGCGCGTGCAAACCTGGAATCATCCCCAGCCATTTACTGCTGTGGTGCAGGCAAACCATGCAACTCGGCAAATGCGGCGCGCTCTTTCAACACATCGCCGCGGCGGATGCAAACGGGCAGATGCTTGGTCTGATCGGGGTGCGCTTGCCGAAAAGCCCGGAATGCCTTGCTCTGGTAAGGGTCGGCAATGGTGTAACCCACTTTCTGCGTGCAATTCTGGTTGTTGCCATCGCAATGGCGCAAGGTGCTGGCGTAGATCACGCGGCCATCGCGCGTGATGCCCGGAAAGGCGCTGGCCAGTAAGTTCTCGCCCGCGACCTTGGGCGGCGGCGCGAGGTTGAAGGCCTGCTTCAAGGCGCGGCTGTACCACCAGATCTGGCCGCGGTATTCGTAGGCCACGTCTGCGCCCGAACCATCGCGCTGCGGAAAGCCAAAGATCGTTTTGCCGCTGCTGTGCTGAAAGGTTTCGTGCAGTTCGCAGCCGCCATCGCTGTTGCCAAAACCGAAGATGCGCATGGTGCTGGCGCCCTTCACGGGCATTTGCGGCATGGCGGCGTACTCCTGGCCATCGACCGAGATCATGGGCAGGGCGTACATGCTGCCATCTTCTGCTACGCGGTGGCGGCATAGGTACTGCACGCCGCTATCGGCCGTGATGCGGTGCCGGGCCGTATCCACCGTGAGCGTGCGCGCGGCCAGCGCGCCAATGCCTTGCTGGTCGCTGTTGCCGCTGGCATTGGGCCAGCTGACTGAACGGATGCGAATCTCGCCCGGGCGGCTGCCCGGCAGCTCGGACGCGACGGCGTAAAACCCGGTCATGCCGCCTTTGAACAAGGGCTTGGCCTGCGTGCCTTGGCGCAGTACATCGGCAAAGCGGTAATGCTGCCCGCTGATGCTGACCAGATAGCGCCAAGTGCCCTGTACGGGAAAAGCCTCGTTGCTCAAAGGCGTGACGTGGCCCGCCAGCACCTGCCCTTCAAAAGCGGGCAGCTCCAGCAAGCTCACATCGCCCAGCTTGCGCCCCGAAAAAGAACGCAGCACATAGCGCCCATCGGGGCTGATGCGTTCGTACATGCCCAGGGCGACCGATTCCTTGCCCTCCGAATCTTTGACCGTGCCAGCCACATTCGCCCCCAACTCCACGAAAGTGCTGGGCGCAATGCAGGCTTGCGCGTCTGCGGCTTCAGATGCAGCTGCCGTTTGAGTGGCGGCCTGCGCCCAGGCGGCAGGCAAAGCCGCACAGCCCGCCAGCAGCGTAGCCTGGCGCAGCAGCCGATGCCAGCTGGATGAGCCAGCCGACGAGCAGTACGGCAACGATTCAGGCGCTTGTTTCATGGTGCGTGCTTTCATTGAGAAAAATTGAAAAAGAAAAAGCCAGATACATGCAGCTGGGACCAATGAAGCAGCGAGCAAATGATGGACTACCCAACGGCAGCTGACTTGCTGCCACCTAAGCAACAGCCTCGTGCCAGCTATTGCTGGGCGGCATCAGGCAAAGATTGCGACTGCTGTAGCTCTTGCTGTGGCTGCAAACGCTCCAGCAGGCCCATGCGCCAAAAGCGTGGTGGCATGGCCGATACCAACGGCACGGGGTGAAAGCTGCCGTGCTGCACCACCCAGGCGGTGGGAAAGTGCCGGTAGGCATCGCGCGCCACCAAGCTGGGCGCGCACAGCGGCACGCTCGTCTGCAAAGGGTGTGAATAGGATTGGGGCACTGCGCTGCCCGGCACCAGATGCTGCGGCTTCTGCAATTTCTGCGGCAGCACAGCCAAGGCTTGGGCCACTTCTTCGGCAGGCAGGCGGCCATCGTGCACCGGCACAAAGCGCAGGCCCAGGGCTTGAGCCTCTTGCTGCACTTGGTGCGCATGCACGGCCGAGAACACCATGCGCGGCGACCAGACGTAGAGCAAAACTTTATCGGCCACCCCCTGCCCCAGCCCGTTCGCATGCGCCGTGCTGCGCTGCAAAGCCCGCCATTGCGCTTCGTCAAAGCATGCGGGCGTGGCTGAAGATGCGGTTGCAGAAGCGGCCACCACCGTTGGCGACACCGCTGGCGGCTTCATGGTTGTTGCAGCAGATTCGCTTGCCGCAGGTGCAGCGAGTGATGCATGCCCCGTCGGTGCAGCAGCGTGCAAAGCCGCTTGGGGCGCAACGATCCGTGCGTGCTTGTGCTCAACAGCTTGCGCCTGCGCCAATGCCCAACACGGCAAGCCCAGCCACAAAGCCCGCAGGGCATAGCCAATATGTTTCTGCCAATGTTTTTCTTGCCAATGGCTTGTACGCAGCGCCATCACGCCCTCCTTGTCTGCTGATCCAGCCACGCCAGCACCTCGGCAGGCTGCTGCACCTGTGCATCAGCGCCCCAAGTTGCCACATCCACCCCGCCCAGATAGCCCCACAAGGCCGCCATGCCCACCATGCCCGCGGCGTGGGCGGCTTGTATGTCACGCAAATCGTCGCCCACATACAGGCAGTGCCGCGGGGCCACGGCCATGCGGCGCGCGGCTTCGAGCAAAGGCGCGGGGTGTGGCTTGGCCTGCGGCAAGGTATCGCCGCTGATGAGCACGGCGGCATGACGCAAATCATCCAGCCCGCGTGCAATCGGTTCGGCAAAGCGCGCCGCTTTGTTGGTCACGATGCCCCAGGGCAGCCCGCGCTGTTGCAAGGCTTGCAGCAAATCGGCAACGCCCGCAAAAAGCACGGTTTGCCGCAGCAAGCGCTGGGCGTAATTGCTCAGGAACTCTTCGCTGTAAGCTGCGTAATCTGCATCATCTGGCTGCATGTCAAAGGCCGCTGCCAACAAACCGCGTGCGCCAGCGCTGGCCGCCTGGCGATAAGCCGATGGCGGCAGCGAGGGCAAGCCGCGCGCCGTGCGCATCTGGTCCACCGCTGCGCCCAGATCAGGGGCGCTATCGACCAAAGTGCCATCCAGATCAAACAAAACGGCCTGGATATTCAGCATCGTCGTCATGGCTGGTTTGCTTTCTCGTTCATTCCAAGTCTGTGGTTGGCAAGGGCTAAGGGCAGCTGCAATGACTCATGCCTGATGCCAAACCGGCGCTTCACCCACTGCTGCACCCAACCCCGCCGAAGCTGGGGGAGGTAGCCCTACCCTCAGCCCTTGCGCCAGGCCTGCATGTAGTTCACATCCACGCCAGGGCCAAGCCAATAGCTGCCCGTGAGCGGGTTGTGATGCAGCCCCTCGCTGCCCACCAGATGCAAACCGGCTTGGCGTGCGTGGCGCGCCAGCTCGCTGGGATTGATGAATTTGCTGTAGCTGTGCGTGCCGCGCGGCAGCAGGCGCAACAGATATTCGGCCCCCACAATGGCCATGAGGTAGGCCTTGGGGTTGCGCGCAATGGTCGAGAAAAACACCCAACCACCGGGTTTGACCAAATCGGCGCAAGCCTGCACGACCGAGGCGGGATCAGGCACGTGCTCAAGCATTTCCATGCACGTGACCACATCGAAGCTTTGCGGCTGCTCGCGCGCCAAGTCTTCCACGCTGATGCAGCGGTAATCCACATCGGCCGCCTGCTGCTCGGCCGCATGCGCGCGTGCCGTGTGCAAAGAGGCTTCAGCCAGGTCAATGCCCAGCACGTTGGCACCCGCCCGCGCCATGGATTCAGCCAGGATGCCGCCGCCGCAGCCCACATCCAGCACGCGCTGACCTGCCAGGGATGCGTGGCGGTTGATCCACTCCAGGCGCAGCGGATTGATGGCGTGCAGGGTGCGGAACGCGCCCTGCTCGTTCCACCATTCATCGGCCAAATCGCCAAAATGCGCTAGCTCGGCCGCATCGGCATTGGCGGGTGCTGAAGAAGCGTCCACGGAAAGGGGAAGAAGTGCAGAAGACATGTGTGTCAGTCAATCAATCTTGGAAAACATTGCAGCAAGGCGTAAAGACCAGTTGCAAAGGGCCAGTTACAAAGCCATCCGCTAAAAACGCCCTTATTGCCCGTGTATCAAATCAAATGACCCAATAACACGCGGTATGAATCGGCCCTGCCCGCGTACCGCCGATATACAAATATGGAGCGCACGTTGAGCACGTTGAAATACATCGCCCGGCTGCCAACCGCGCTGCGCCTGCGTATCAGCCTATCAAGAGCCAAAGCAGTCTAGCCGATTTTGTTTTTGGCTCACTCAGGCAGGCCGCTGTACAAGTGTTCATCAAACGTCCACAAATGCCCTGTTCCTCGCTAGCGCCCTACAAGCAACGGCCCGCCCCACCCAAACGATGCAAACGGGTCTTTGCCAACCAGTCATCTATTGGCCGCAATCGCCCTACTCCCATCCCTTTTACTGCTACCTGCCATATCGTTTCCTCACCAGGCTTGCTGTACATTGCCAGCGTGCACAATGGGCATTTTGTTTTTCTTCAAGCCACTGTTATCCGAAAGCCCCATCCGCATGTTTACTGGCATTGTTACTGGCATCGGCCAAATCACCCATGTTCAGGCCTTGGGCGACACAAGCACCCACGGCAGGCAACTGCGCATCGCTACACCAGCAGGCTATTTGCAAGACGTACAAATCGGCGACAGCATCGCCATCAACGGCGCCTGCATGACCGTGACTGCGCTGGATGCCACCGCCAATACCTTTACTGTGGACGTTTCCAGCGAATCGCTGGCGCGCACCACGGGCCTGCACGAGCCTGGCGAAGTCAACCTGGAAAAAGCCCTGCGCGCCCATGATCGCTTGGGCGGCCACATCGTGAGCGGCCATGTGGACGGTATTGGAACCGTTACAGCCCTGACGCCCAAAGGCGAAAGCCACTGCCTGCAAATCGCCGTACCGCACGATCTAGCGGCGTTCATGACTTACAAAGGCTCCGTCACCGTACAGGGCGTGAGCCTGACCATCAATCAGGTGCAAGACAGCCCCACTGGCTGCACCATCAGCATCAACCTGATTCCGCACACCATGGAGCACACCACCCTGCGCGACCTGCAAAGCGGCAGCCCCGTGAATCTGGAAATCGACATGCTGGCGCGCTATGTGCAGCGCATGCTAGGCCTGCGTGGCCAATTGCCGGTGCACGCATCAATGCAACCGCCCGCGTAAACGCCCACGGCAGGCACGTAGCCCAAGGGCCCACCAGCCCCGTCATCAGAACGTCGTTCCCGCCCCAATTGCACAACTCACTCAAACACCCCATCTCCAAGGCGCCCCCGTTTCAAGCGACGGCCTTGCTTCAAGGCTCGCCGCAAACCCCATAACCCGGCTGCGTGAATCAGGCGCCTTCTACAATCTTCTGCAACTTCTGCCACCATGGGTTGGCCCAACCGCTGGCAAACGTTTCAACCGCTTTTGAAAGGAATCACATATGGCCCGCATGGTTCACTGCATCAAACTGGGTATCGAAGCCGAAGGGCTGGATCGCGCGCCCTACCCCGGCCCCATCGGGCAACGCATTTTCGAAAACGTGAGCAAACAAGCCTGGGGCGACTGGCTGCGCCACCAAACCATGCTGGTGAACGAAAACCGCCTCAACCTGGCCGATGCCCGCGCCCGCCAATACCTGCTGCGGCAGATGGAAAACCACTTCTTCGGCGAGGGCGCCGACCAGGTGGCGGGCTATGTGCCGCCCACGCCTGAAGCGTGAAACAGCCATAAAAAAGCCACGATATATGCCGTGGCTTTTTTATTTTTCATGGGGGCTATTTTCCAAATACTTCATGCTAGATTGTGCGCATCATCATTTCAATTAGATATTCTTTAAACCAGAGGTGTTCACATGAAATATCGTTTGCTGATTGCCATTGCCTGTACTGCGCTTTCCTTCAAGGCATTTGAAGCCACCTTTCGTCACCAGGGCCTTTTATTCATCCTGGCCTGGACTGCTTACTTTCTTATTCTTTATTTCTGGATCAGATACGACCGTGCACCAAAAGCCTTGATGATCACTGGAAGCATACTGGGAACTTTGTCTGTTCTCGGTTCATTTCTTGTAGGGCTGTTGCTGGCATTGCCTTCAGTTCTATTGATGCTTTACGTTCACATACACTCTCTGTACACCAAGGAAGCACCACATGTTTCTGCGCCTTATGAATATTAATCCCAGATTGACAATTTCAATCTTGGCTGATAAAAACCCTTAGCATTTCAACAGATAACAGAAAGCATCATCATGGACGGCCGCATCGTCGCAGCTTTTTACTGCACACTCTTCTCTAGTTTCGGCATAGTCGCCACATTTAGTTTTGGAAATTACATATGGCTTTCTTCCTGGGTCTTTTATTTCTTGATTCTTTACTTCTGGGTAAAAAATGGTCGGGCTCCTGTACCACTTGTTGTCGTTGGTACGGTATTAGGAAGCGTGTCAGTTGGCAGCAGCTTTTTTGCTGCATTGATCTTTACTCTCCCCGGCGTTTGCTTGATGACTTATATCTTTTTCCACTCCATCATCAGTGAACCAGATGGCACCCCACAAAACTGTGCATAAGATCAATTTTCTCTTGTAAGAGCATTTTCAAACTTGCACCTTGAAAAGCAAAAACCATGAAAGAAAATCAGCTCACCGCTCGTTTATTGCATTTGATCGTTGCCATTTGCTGCACCGCCTATTCATATATACCAATCAAAGAATCATGGCCTCCGCAGAAAAGTTCTATATGGGCAGCGGCTTGGGCAGCTTATTTTTTGATTCTCTTTTTCTGGATCAAGAACAACCGCGCTCCTCGAATACTCATGATAGTTGGCACTCTATTCGGAACAATCTCGTTATTCAGCACTTTTCTTTTGGGACCTATGGGATTGTTCTTGGGGCTGATCTGCACACTCCCAGCCATAGCGCTGATGACCTACGTACACATTCTCTCGTTCAAAGAACCTGAAAGCGTTCCGCAATAACGATAAATAAAGCGGGCAGGTTCATCCATCCTTACACCGCCCTACGCACCTCCTCGCCCAAATCAATCACCGCTTTGGCGTAGTAACTGCTGTTGTTGTAGCGGGTGATGACGTAGAAGTTTTGCGTGCCCGCGTAGTAGCTGGGCGTGGCCTGGCCGTTTTCCAGTTCGATCAGCGCCAGTTTGCCGCTCTGGCCCAGGTGGGGTGCGGCTTCTTGCAAGGACGCGCCGTAGTCGGCCATTTCTTGCGCGGTGAAGCTGGGGCGAATGTCTGGCGCGAGCAAGGTGGGCAGTTGCAGGCGCTCTTCGTCAAAGCGCACCTTGTAAACGGGTGGCAGGCCCGGCTCCCAGCCAAAGGCGCGAAAGTAGGCCGCTACGGAACCGATGGCATCCGTCGGGCTGGTGAACAGATCAATGTGCCGGTCGCCGTCGTAATCCACCGCGTACCGGTTCCAGCTGGAGGGCATGAATTGCGGCAAGCCCATGGCGCCCGCGTAGCTGCCGCGCAAGTCCAGCGGGTTGTCGCGGTTGCGCGCGCACAGCAGCAGGTAGGCTTCCAGCTCCTGGCGGAAAAAGCGGTTGCGCGCCTCGGCGCGCGGATGCTCGGCCGGAAAGTCAAAGCTCAGGGTCGAAAGCGTATCGATCACGCGCAGATTGCCCATGTGGCGGCCAAAGATGGTTTCCACCCCGATGATTCCGACGATGAAATGCGCGGGCACGCCGTACTCGCGCTCGGCCCTTTCCAAGGCAGGCGCGTTTTCGCGCCAGAACTGCACGCCTGCGCGAATGCGCACGGGCTCCACAAAACGGCTGCGGTAGGCTGCCCAGTTGCGCCGCACGCCCTTGCCCGCAGGCAGAATCAGCCGCGGCACATTGGGCAAAAAGTTGGCGTTGCCAATGGCGTTGCGCACGTATGCCTCGGGCAGGCCCAGGCGCTGGGCCATCTCGGGCACTTGGGCCATCACCTCGGCACGGGCGGCGTAGCTGCCCGCCAAGGGCATGGGTTGGGCAAAGCTGCCCAGCTCTGCTTCGGTAAACGCCGGTTCGGGCCGCTTTTGCTGCACCGTTCCTTCAATCTGCTTGGCGGTAACGGGCGCTTTGACTGGCTCTTTCTTGCGTGTGGCACAAGCCGCCAGGCCAACCGCCACGGGCAGCCCGATCAAGGCGCCGCCCAGCAACAAGCGCCGCTGCCGTTGCACGGCTGCTTCGCGAGAGATGGCTGAAGAAGAAAAAGAAAAAAACTGCTTGGACATGAATACACACTGCAAAAGAAACGGCCAGCGCACAGCCAGGAAAAATCCACAAGCGCCTTCTGTAGAAGATGAGCAGGCATCCAAGGCGATGCGGGCTATTTTTAACCATAAACTTGGCAGTTCCCTGAATCGGGGCGCGCTTTGTTTTGCAAACGATGGCGACGGCCCCTCTTCCTGCATTTCTCGGGCGGGCCAAAGCGTCTGCCCGCATCCACCCACCTGAACCGAACCGATTCACTTCCAAGGAGTAAGCGCATGAGCACCCGTACCGAACACGACACCATGGGCGACGTCCAAGTCCCGTCCGACGCCTATTGGGGCGCGCAAACCCAGCGCAGCCGCGACAACTTCAAAATCGGCGGCGAAACCCTGCCCAAACCGCTGATCGCCGCGATGGCGCTCATCAAGAAAGCCGCCGCGCAAACCAACGCCGGCCTGGGCCGCATCAAAGCCGAACAGGCCGAGCTCATCACCCGCGCAGCGGACGACGTGCTTGCCGGCAAGCTCGACGGCCAGTTCCCGCTCGTCGTCTGGCAAACCGGCTCCGGCACGCAATCGAACATGAACATGAACGAAGTGCTCGCCAACCGCGCCAACGAACTCGCGGGCACCGGGCTTGCCGCCTACCAGCCGGTGCATCCCAACGACCACGTCAACCACGCCCAATCCACCAACGACAGCTTCCCCAGCGCCATTCACGTTGCCGCCGCACAAGAAATCAACCGCCTGCTCATTCCGGCGGTGAAAGCGCTGCGCGACACTTTGGATAAAAAAGCGAAAGCGTTTGAACCGATTGTGAAAATCGGCCGCACCCACTTGCAGGATGCCACCCCGCTTACCCTCGGTCAGGAATTTTCCGGCTACGTCAGCCAACTCGATCACGGCCTCATCCGCCTGCAAGATGCGCTCAAAGGCCTTTATGAACTGCCGCTTGGCGGCACCGCAGTTGGCACCGGCCTCAACAGCCACCCCGAATACGCCGTGAAAGCTGCCGCCAAACTCGCGGAACTCTCCGGCCTGCCCTTCGTGACCGCGCCCAACAAATTCGAAGCACTGGCTGGCCGTGATGCCTGCGTTTATGCCTCTGGCGCGTTGAAAACGCTCGCCGCAAGCCTCAACAAAATCGCCAACGACGTGCGCTGGCTTGCCTCCGGCCCGCGTTGCGGCCTCGGCGAAATCAAAATCCCGGAAAACGAACCCGGCTCCTCCATCATGCCCGGCAAGGTCAACCCCACCCAGTGCGAAGCGCTCACCATGGTGTGCTGCCAGGTCTTCGGCAACGACGTCACCATCAACATGGCGGGCGCTTCCGGCAACTTCGAGCTGAACGTCTATATGCCGGTCATCGGCTACAACCTGCTGCAATCCGTGCGCCTCTTGGGCGACGCCTGCAACAGCTTCAACGAGCACTGCGCCGTCGGCATCGAACCCGTGCCGGAAAAAATCGACTACTTCCTGCACCACTCGCTGATGCTGGTGACCGCGCTCAACCGCAAAATCGGCTATGAAAACGCCGCCAAAGTCGCGAAAACCGCCTACAAGAACGACAAATCCTTGCGCGAAACCGCGATTGACTTGGGACTGCTTTCCGGCGAAGAATTCGACGAGCTGGTGGTGCCTGCCGATATGGTGGCACCGCGCTGATTGCCAGCAACAGCTATCTGCAAGCAGATAAAAGTACCAGGGCCGCTTGGCAAAAATCAAGCGGCCCTTTTTGCTTCATTATTCAACGCGCTGCGTCAATGGTGCTCGGCAATCATCTAAAAACCTTATTCACCAAAAACCACCTGCCAGCCCAACACTCAAAAAATCAATTAACCAATTCAATTTGAAGCGTTTCAAATCAAAAGATCAACCCTTGACGATGCGTAAAAAAATTATTTACTGGATCAAACAAGCCCTGCAACTGCTTGTAATGGTGGCCGTTTTATCGTTCGCCATGGATTGGTGGCGCAAACCGGCGCAGCCACTGGATTTTGCCAATCAGCCCCTTGTCACCATTCAGGGGCAAACGCTCACGCTAGAGGAAATCAGCCGCCAGCGCCCAGCCGTGCTCTATTTCTGGGGCAGTTGGTGCGGCGTTTGCCGGCACACCTCGCCTGTTATCAACCGCTTGCACCAAGCGGGCGTGCCGGTACTGGGGGTGGCCTGGCAATCGGGCACGCCGCAAGCCGTTACCGCCTATCTGAATAAACACCAATGGAACTTCGACACAGTTAACGATGCCAATGGCAGCCTGGTGCGCCAATGGCAAATCAAGGCCGCGCCCACGATCGTGCTGATCAAAAACGGGCAAATGGTGCACACCACCACGGGCCTGAGCAGTTATTGGGGACTGCGCCTGCGTTTATGGTGGGCTAACTGGTCTTAATAATCTCAACAACTACCGGCCCGGCGGCTGGCGTTTTCATAGCGCATTGAATCAAGATGAATAGATTGCGTCTTCAATAAAAACAATCTGCTTCTCATCCCTTTTCAACACCGCCCTTACAAACAAGCAGTTATTGAATCGGCATATTCATCCACACTTATATCGCGCAAACACAGCGTAACCGCTCGCATATCAACTCAAATATATCCACCCGTGTTTTCAAGCCCGTGCCAAGGCCTTGCTCAGCAGGCTGCCCAGTAGAATAGCGGGTTTGCGCCGGGTTTGAAGCTTTCCTCCTGGACCTTTTGGCGCGTTTTTTGAATCATCCTTTTCAGCAAAACTTTCACCATGTCTGCCCCCACGCCCCCAGCCCAGCCCGGCCTTGCCAGCCTGTCCAAATCCTTCGAACCTGCCGCCATCGAGGCCCAATGGGGCCCCGCGTGGGAGGCCGCCAAACTGGGCGCGGCGGGTTTTCGCGGCACGGGCGCGCCCAGCGCCGAGGCGGCCGCCAAGGGCGAGAACTTCGCCATCCAATTGCCGCCGCCCAACGTGACGGGCACGCTGCACATGGGCCATGCCTTCAACCAGACCATCATGGACAGCCTCACGCGCTACCACCGCATGCGGGGCTTCAACACGGCCTGGATTCCGGGCACCGACCACGCCGGCATTGCCACGCAAATCGTGGTGGAGCGCCAGTTGCAAGCGCAAGGCATCAGCCGCCACGACATGGGGGCGACGCCTGCCGAAGCGCGCAAGAACTTCGTCGCCAAGGTGTGGGAGTGGAAGGAGCAGTCGGGCAACACCATCACCCAGCAGATGCGCCGCATGGGCGACACGGTGGACTGGAGCCGCGAATACTTCACGATGGACGACAAGCTCTCCAAAGTCGTGACCGAAACCTTCGTGCGCCTGTACGAGCAGGGCCTGATCTACCGCGGCAAGCGCCTGGTGAACTGGGATCCGGTGCTCAAAAGCGCGGTGAGCGATCTGGAGGTGGAAAGCGTCGAATCCGACGGCAAGATGCACTACATCTGCTATCCCTTCGTCGATGGCCCGCAGATGATCGATGGCAAGCTCGAGCGCGGCATGACCATTGCCACCACGCGGCCCGAGACCATGATGGCCGACGGCGCGCTGGCCGTGCACCCCGAAGACGAGCGCTACAAGCACCTGGTGGGCAAGTGGGTGGAGCTGCCGCTGAACAACCGCAACATCCCCATCATTGCCGACGATTTCGTCGATCGCGAATTCGGCTCGGGCTGCGTCAAGATCACCGGCGCGCACGACTTCAACGACTACGCCTGCGCGCTGCGGCACGACCTGCCGCTGATCACCATCTTCACGCTGGATGCGCACATCAACGACAACGGCCCCGCGCCCTATCGCGGGCTGGATCGCTACGCCGCGCGCAAGCAGTTCCTGGCCGATTTGCAGGCCGGCGGCTACGTCATCGACATCAAGCCGCACAAATACATGCTGCCCATGTGCGCGCGCACCGGCTCGGTGGTGGAACCCATGCTCACCGACCAATGGTTCGCCGCCATGAGCAAGGTGGGCGATGGCGAGACCCAATCCATCGCGCAAAAAGCCATCGATGCCGTGCACAGCGGCCAGGTGCGCTTCGTGCCCGAGAACTGGGTCAACACCTACAACCAGTGGATGAACAACATCCAGGACTGGTGCATCAGCCGCCAGCTCTGGTGGGGGCATCAAATCCCCGCCTGGTACGCGCAAGACGGCAGCGTGTACGTGGCCCGCAACGAGCAGGAGGCCCGCGCCAAGGCCGCCGCCGCGGGCTACACCGGCGCGCTGGAACGCGACCCCGACGTGCTGGACACCTGGTACTCCTCCGCGCTCGTGCCCTTCAGCACCATGGGCTGGCCCGAGGCCCAGAGCACGGACGGCAACAGCGATGCCACCGCCGACTACAACCTGTATTTGCCCAGCAGCGTGCTGGTCACCGGCTACGACATCATCTTCTTCTGGGTCGCGCGCATGATCATGATGACGACCCACTTCACCGGCCGCGTGCCCTTCAAGGACGTGTACATCCACGGCCTGGTGCGCGACGCGCAGGGCAAGAAGATGAGCAAATCGGAAGGCAACGTGCTCGACCCCGTGGACTTGATCGACGGCATCGCGCTGGAGCCGCTGCTGGCAAAACGCACCACCGGCCTGCGCAAGCCCGAAACCGCGCCGCAAGTGGAAAAAGCCACGCGCAAGGAATTCCCCGACGGCATCCCCGCCTACGGCGCGGACGCACTGCGCTTTACCTTCGCCGCGCTGGCGAGCCTGGGCCGCAGCATCAACTTCGACAGCAAGCGCTGCGAGGGCTACCGCAACTTCTGCAACAAGCTCTGGAACGCCAGCCGCTTCGTGCTGATGAACTGCGAGGGCTACGACTGTGGCGATGAATCCAGCTTGCAGCACCGCAGCGCCGCCGACCGCTGGATCGTCAGCCGCCTGCAAAAAGTGGAAGCCGCCGTCGCCCAGGGCTTTGCCGACTACCGGCTGGACAACGTCGCCACCGCGCTCTACGACTTCGTCTGGAACGAGTATTGCGACTGGTACCTGGAAATCGCCAAGGTGCAAATCCAGACCGGCACGCCCGAGCAGCAGCGCGCCACGCGCCGCACCCTGCTGCGCGTGCTCGAAGCCGTGCTGCGCCTGGCGCACCCCATCATCCCGTTTGTGACCGAGGCGCTGTGGCAAGTCGTCGCCCCGCTGGCGGGCAAGAGCGTGCCGCCCGGCGGCAGCATCGCCACCGCACCCTACCCGCAGGCGCAGGCCGAAAACATCGACGAGGCGGCTGAAACGGAAGTTGCCCAGCTCAAGGCCCTGGTGGACGCCTGCCGCACCCTGCGCGGCGAGATGAACATCTCCCCCGCGCAGCGCCTGCCGCTGTACGCCACCGCTGCTGAAAGCCACACGCTGAGCGCGCTGGAACAGGCCGCCCCCGCCCTCAAGGCCCTGGCCAAGCTCAGCGAAGTCAAGGTCTTCGCCAGCGAGGCCGAATGGACGCAAGCCGCGGCCGCCGCGCCCGTGGCCGTGGTGGGCGATGCGCGCCTGTGCCTGTTCGTCGAAATCGACGTGGCCGCCGAACAAGCCCGCCTGAACAAGGAAATCGCCCGCCTGGAAGGCGAGGTGAAAAAAGCCGAAGGCAAGCTCGCCAACGAAGCCTTCGTCGCCAAGGCCCCGCCCGCCGTCATCGCGCAGGAAAAGCAGCGCGTGGCCGACTTCGGCGCCACGCTGAAAAAAATCAAGGAACAGCTCAAGCGTTTGGGCTGAATCGCATCACTGACCGCATCCCCACATCATGGCCACCTCTTCCCATTCACCCAAAAGCAGAAAAAAAAACGGGCTCACGCCCGATGACTATCTGAAAAAAATCCTCAATGCCCGCGTTTACGACGTGGCCAGGGAAACCCCGCTGGATCTGGCCAAAAACCTGAGCAAGCGGCTGGGCAACACGGTGCTGCTCAAGCGCGAAGACCAGCAGCCCGTTTTCAGCTTCAAACTGCGCGGCGCCTACAACAAGATGGCCCAGCTCACGCCCGAGCAGCTTCAGCGCGGCGTGATCTGCGCCTCGGCCGGCAACCACGCCCAGGGCGTGGCGCTCAGCGGCAAGAAGCTGGGCACGCGCGCCGTCATCGTCATGCCCGTGACCACCCCGCAACTCAAGATCGATGCCGTCAAGGCGCTGGGCGGCGAAGTGGTGCTGGAAGGCGAAAGCTACAGCGATGCGTACAAGCACGCCGTGAAGCTGCAAAAAGACGAGGGGCTGACCTTCATCCACCCCTTTGACGATCCCGAAGTCATCGCCGGCCAGGGCACGGTGGCGATGGAGTTGATGCGGCAGGTTCAGTCACAACACAAGCAGCTTGACGCCGTATTCGTCGCCATTGGTGGCGGCGGCCTCATCTCGGGCGTGGCCAATTACATCAAGGCGCTCAATCCGGCCATCCAGGTCATTGGCGTGCAGATGAACGACTCCAACGCCATGATCCGCTCGGTGGAAGCGGGCGAGCCGCTTGCCCTGCGCGATGTTGGCTTGTTTTCGGACGGCACCGCCGTCAAGCAAGTGGGCGAAGAAACGCTGCGCATCAATCAGGAGCTGGTTGACGACTACATCGAAGTCAACACCGATGCCGTGTGCGCCGCCATCAAAGACATCTTTGTCGATACGCGCAGCATCGTCGAACCCGCTGGCGCCTTGGCCGTGGCGGCCATCAAGCAATACGTGGCCTTGAGCAAATGCAAGGGGCAAACTTTTGCTGCCATTTTGTGCGGTGCCAACATGAATTTCGATCGCCTGCGCTTCGTAGCCGAACGCGCCGAAGTGGGTGAAGAACGCGAAGCGCTGTTTGCCGTCACCATCCCCGAAGAGCGCGGCAGCTTCCGCCGCCTGATCGAATTGGTGGACTCATTGGGCGGCAACGCGCGCAGCGTCACCGAATTCAATTACCGCATGAGCAGCAACGAGCAGGCGCACGTCTTCATCGGCCTGAGCACCAACGGCCCTGGCGACAGCAGCCGCATCGCGCAAAAAATCGAAAAGCACGGCTTCAGCACCATCGACCTCACGCACGACGAACTGGCCAAAGGCCACGTGCGCCACATGATCGGCGGCACCAGCCCCCTGGCGACCGACGAGCGCGTGTTGCGCTTCATCTTTCCCGAACGCCCCGGCGCGCTGACCAAATTCCTCAACCTCATGAACCCGGACTGGAACATCAGCCTTTTCCACTACCGCAACCAGGGCGCAGACTACGGGCATGTGCTGGTCGGCATCCAGGTACCGAAGGGGCAAAGCAAGGAATTTGCCGCCTTTCTGAAAAAAACCGGCTACTCCTGGATCGAAGAAACAGACAACCCGGCCTATCAGATGTTCCTCAAGGGCGGATAAATCCGATTCATATCAAATAAAAAAATTAATGATCTTGACCTTAAGAAAGATCAATGAATTTCAAGCAATAAAAAACCACGATTGGTCAAAAGCGATCGTGGTTTTAAAAATAAAGACACTTGCCAAGCAATCGGCCGGTAGGCATCTTTTGTTTAATTCTTGTTCAAAATCACCAACGACGCAGACTACGTATCAAATTGATGGCACTACCAGCAGTGCCCATATTGTCATGCAACTCGTCGCGCTGCATGCGTCGCTTTTTAGCCTCAAGATCCAACTCTTCAGAAACGTTCGTGCGTTGGCGGCGATGCTGTTCCAACTCTGCTCTTGACAATTGAGCTGACGCACGATTGCGGCCTTTTTTAATGACTGTAGAGTCATCGCCTATTGCATATTCTCCTACGCTGCCTCCTCCCCCGCTTGTGGTCGCCATGCAACCACCCAAGAGAGCCGTCGAAGCCAACACAATCATTGACAGTTGTTTTTTCATAGAAACCTCAATTAAAAAGCAAAATAATCAACGGATAATGTAAATGTTTCGTCTATTTTTGTTAGCTCGACGGATCGCCTCAGCCTCATCCATCATTTCCTGGCGGCGCTCTCGACGACGCTCGGCACGCTCTTCACGCTCTGCTTGGCGTATACGCGCCGAATCAGCATCCATCGCTGCCTGGTCAACCGAATCAACCGTTCGATAAGAGTAGTGCCTTCCTGCGCACCCCATCAAACTGCAGACGATGCACAAACCGACTATTGATCTTGCATGCAACATACACTTTCCTTTCTTTCGTCAGCTTTACCGAACAAGCAAATTTTAACACCTTCTTGATTGATCAAAACTATCGTTACTCCTACCTTTTATGCGCCAGCCCTCCAAACGAACAAACTGCCCATTGCCAAACGAGCGAGTTGTGTAACCGCTTGCACAAGCGACTACTCAATGGGCTCGCCTGCCTTTGTAACTCCATCATTGATGGCACAAAAAATCTACACAACGTCAGTTATAATCTTAGCTTCCGGAGCATAGCGCAGTCTGGTAGCGCATCTGGTTTGGGACCAGAGGGTCGGGAGTTCGAATCTCTCTGCTCCGACCATTCACCGGCTGATACACACAACACAAACCCCGGCCTCTTCTTGCTCTCGGCTAACCACCTAGCCATCCGCTTGCCCACCCGGCAAAGCTTCATCAGCGACATCACCTGCTTCTTGCCAAGCTGAGCATCTAGGGCGCATACTGCGCCGTGCAGGTTTATCGCCCTTAAACGCTACAATGCGCCCTCGTCTGGCTGACCGTAGCTCAACTGGATAGAGCAGCTGCCTTCTAAGCAGCAGGTCGGGGGTTCGAGTCCCTCCGGTCAGGCCACACCTCACTCAACAAGAAAGGAAAAGGCAAGAGTAATTCAGCGGATTCACGCTGCCTTTTCAAGCCCTTGCCTCATGGCATCAGCATCAACCCCGCTGTATGGCTGCGCGTTTGCCATGTCTGCATCAACCCGCTTTGAGAAGCTGTTCGCGCTTTCTTCGCAGGCACTTGAATGATGGAAGTCGGCCGATCCACAAGCTTTCCAAGCTTGTCCATTGCGCAGAGTACGCACTCCACCATCTATTTCGATGTGCGCTGCTCCCCAATACCGCTGCGCGCCCAATCGCCTCACACTGCAGAATCGTGAGCAGGTTCTGAACAATCACGAGGCAAAAGCCCCTGCCTGTTGCTGCTCGACAACCTTCCAGAATTCTCGAGACCGTCCTATGCGCTGCTTGATTCAATTGTTTTTCGCCACGCCACGCCGCACTTTGCTGTGGATCGCCATTGGCCTGAGCGGCATGCTGCTGTTCGGCCTGTATTTGCAAAACGTGGTGGGGCTGCATCCCTGCCCCATGTGCGTCGTTACCCGTTACTGTTTCGTACTGACCGCCTTGGCCGCCTTGGGTGGGGCTGTGCTTTCCAGTCGTGCTGCGCATGCATGCGCTCTGGCGCTGGTTGGCGTATTTTCTGTATGCGGCGCTTTCGTTTCTGCCCGCCAAAGCTGGCTGCAATGGTATCCGCCGGAGTTTTCCAGTTGTGGGCGCGATTTCTACGGCATGATTGAGCAATTGCCCCTCAGCCGCGCCATTCCTCAGTTTTTTTCCGGCGACGGTGATTGCAGCCAGATCGACTGGACATTCTTGGGCGGCAGCATTGCCAATTGGGCGTTTCTGTGTTTTGTGAGCCTGATCGTCGTCAGCACCATCTGGCTATTTGCTCTTTACAAAGCGCCACGTGGCCGCCAATTGCCAAGGCACTGAACAACTGGCGCAATTTGCCAAGCAACTTCAGACCCCCCAAGACCATCCCGTTTCACCAAGCAATAACAATCTTGGTGCCAAGCTATCTGGCAAGCATCGGCAGCCTCGCCTCATTTGCCAATTTTCCTCAACATGAGGCACAATATGGCAATAGGATTGCTGCACTTTTTATGTGTTCTGATACATTTGTTTGACTGGATTGTGAATAGATGAAAGCCCTGATGACAGGCTCTCCCCGTAGAGAGTATGCTGAAGGCTTGGCTTGATGAAAGGAACCGTGTACATGGCTACGAGCAGTCCACCAAGGTTTGTCCCGACGTTGACGGAAACCGCCCATAGCGTGTCACCCCAGACTGCTGTCGAGGATCCCTCGTATTTCGAAAAAAGAGATCCGGTTGATTCGATGCTGGATCTGGATTTGAGCGATCTGGAAGCCCCCGTCAGTCGCATTGAACATGTTTCTCCCTTGGGGGCCTACCAAGGGGGCAGCCGCGTGCGCAATCCGCAAGCGGTCAATCACGCGCCCGTTGCTGCTTCTGCCAAGCCGGCGGCTGCGGCTCCCAGTTGCTCCTTGCAATCGATGCTGCCCGCTGATTGGCAGAACCAGATGCAGGCTTTGGTGCAGCAGGCGATTCGCCAGGAGCTGCAACAGCAAATGCCTTTTCTGCTGCTGCAATGGTCCAAACAGATCGAAGACAAGCTCACGCCGCACATCCATCAACAGTTGGTCAAGCTGATGCAAAACTGGCAAGCCCCCTCCAACTAAGAGAATCAGTGCAGCTCATGCGCCAACGGCTGTCGGTCATGAACCGACAGCCGTTTTTTCATGTCCATCAACCCCAGCTATCCGCAAGCCGCTCTTGGCAAAACAAGGGCAAGCTTGCCAGCTCGTGTATGCGGCAAGAGGCCTTGGAAAGCCCTCTTGAGCTGCGCAATGCGGCGGCCTCTCTCTTGGCTTATTGGCTGGCGCCACCACCTATTGCATGCTGCACGATGGCGTAGCCACGGGCCGAGTAGTGGCGCCAGCGCTGTCTGGCATGTTGGCGGTCTTGCTCGTCCATAGAAACCACTTCGATCAAACGCTCGTACTGCTCAAAGCCCGTTGCCACAGCATCTGAAAGATTAAGCAAGAGATCGTGCCGCGGGCTGTGATCGGGACTCAGCGTCAACCAGACGCGGGCACATGCTTGCTCATGGCCAACGCTGCTGCCATCAGCATCCGGCGCATACCAGGCGTGCCCCACGAAATCGGTTGACCCCAGCTGCCAAAGCAGCTCGTCCAGACGTGCCAACTGCTCTTGCGGCCCCGTCACGACGAGCGACGGGGACTTGCTGACAGCCTTGCGTATCAAACGGCAGACATAGGGCAGCTTGTCGGGCACATGGAAGTGAAAGTCGATGCGCGTCACCGATCAAGCCTCAAGCTTTTTTGGCAGCTTTGGACTTGGCTTTGCTGGCAGCGGCCTTGGCCTTTTTGGCCACAGCGCCCGCACGTGGTGTTGCCGCTGCAGTAGAGCGGCTACGCGCTTGGGTACTTTTGCCAGTTTCAGCAGTCTTGGCAGCAACTTCATCAAACACCACCGGCGTTTGCACCTGATTGAGCACGAATTGCAGCAACAGGGGCACGGGCCTGCCGGTTGCGCCTTTGGCCGCGCCTTCGTTCCAGGCCACGCCAGCAATATCCAAGTGCGCCCAAGGATATTTGCTGGTGAATCGCTCCAGGAATTTGGCGGCTGAAATGGAGCCTGCCGTGCGCCCGCCGATATTGGCCACATCGGCAAAATTCGATTTCAGGCCTTTGCCATAGGCATCGTCCATCGGCATGCGCCAGCACAGGTCTTGCGACTCGTCAGCGGCTTGTTGCAGGGCCTGGGCCAAACGGTCGTTGGCACTGAACAGGCCGCAGCGCACATTGCCCAGGGCCAGCACGCAGTTGCCCGTCAGCGTGGCGATGTCCACCACCGCCTGCGGCTTGAAGCGTTCGGCATAAGTCAAGGCATCGCACAGGATGAGGCGACCTTCGGCATCGGTATTGAGCACTTCGATGGTTTGCCCGCTCATGCTGGTGACCACATCGCCGGGCTTGGTGGCGCGCCCGCTGGGCATGTTCTCGCAGCTGGGAATCAAGCCCACCACATTGATGGCTGGGCGCAGCAAGCGCAAGGATTCAAACAGGCCCAGCACGCTGGCCGCGCCGCCCATGTCGTACTTCATTTCGTCCATGGCCGCGCCAGGCTTGAGCGAAATGCCGCCCGTGTCAAACGTCACGCCCTTGCCCACCATCACGATGGGCTGGTCACGCATGGCCGCGCCCTGATAGCGCAGGACGATGAAGCGCAACGGCTCGTCCGTACCTTTGGCCACGGAAAGGAAAGCGCCCATGCCCAGCTTCTCGACCTTGGCGCGATCCAGCACCTCGCAGGCAAACACTTTCTTCTGCTTGCCCGCATTGGCCTGGCGAACAATTTCCTTGGCCACTTCGCCCAGCTTGGTAGGTGTGGCGTAGTTGCCAGGGCGGTTGGCCCATTCGCGTGCCAGCGCCATGCCTGCGACAACGGCTTGCGCTTGATTGAAAGCGGCGCGGCACTCTGCCGCGTTGGGCACACTCACCACCACCTGTTGCAGCTTGGGCTTGGCGCTGGGCTTGGTGTGGCTGTACACATAACCGGCCATGGCAGCCGCCTGCATGGCTACGCTCAACTGCTGGGCGCTGGCTTTTTGTGCAAAGCCGATGGCCACCGTGGCGCAATCACGCCCATGCTCGCGCACGGCTTTTTCTACGGCTTCGCGCACATCCACCGCTGAACCAGCACCCACACCCAGCACGACGACGCGCGGCGCCGCCCAGCCCGTGGCCTGATACAGCGCCAGGGTTTTGCCTTTTTCAGCCCCGAAGTGACCCGCTTGAATGGCCTGCGCCAGCACGGGCTGCACGCCGGTTTTGCCGGGCTTGGCCGCTTGGGCAGATGTGCCCTTGGCCTGCTGTTGCAGCACGATCAAAAGGTCAGCCTGCTTCTTGGAACTGAAGAGCAAATCGTCGGAAGAGAGTGTGAATTTCATGATAATGTGAGCTAAAAATTTTCCCGGCTTTGCGCCAAGAGACACGGACCAAACTGATCCGCAATGATATTCCAGACTTCCATCCGGCGCGAACTCACGCGCAGTTTCAGCGCCGCTTTGTTCGTGCTGGTCGTCATCATGATCACCATGATGCTGATCCGCACCCTGAAGCTGGCCAACCGCGGGCTGGTCAGCCCTTCAGAAGTGTCTTTGGTGCTGGGCTATATGGTGCTGGCCTATCTGCCCACCCTGCTCACGCTGAGCCTGTTCGTGAGCGTGGCCTTCAGCCTCTCGCGCATGTACCGCGACAGCGAAATGGCCGTCTGGTTTGCCAGCGGGCAAGGGCTGCTGCGCTTTCTCAAGCCCTTGCTGCAATTTGCCCTGCCCATCATCGCCCTGGTGGCGCTGCTCTCGCTCTTTGGCTGGCCCTGGGCCAATTCGCAAGTGCAAGAGCTACGCAACCGCTACCAATCACGCAGCGATGTGGAACGCATTGCGCCCGGCATCTTTCAGGAATCGGCCGATGGCAACCGCGTGTTTTATGTGGATACGCCGCCCGAAGGCAACGAGGCCGCCGGTGCCAAGCTCTTTGTTTTTGCCCGCCAGCCCGACAGTGAAGTGGTGGTTTCAGCCAACAACGGCCGGCTGGAAAACAAGGAAACCGGCCGCTGGATCGTGCTGCTCAATGGGCAAAGCACCGAAATCAAAAATGACCAGACGCTCGCCACGGCGTTTTTCAAGGAATACGGCATTCGCGTCGGCAAGCCCGCGCCCATGCCCCAGCAAGACCCGCTCGCTTCACTCACCAACGCAGAACCGCGCACCATCCCCACCCGCTTGCTGCTGCATGAATCGGCCACGCATCTGCGCGCCGAATTCGGCTCGCGCCTGGGCATGACGTTTGCCGGCCTCAACCTCTTGCTGCTGGCCCTGGCCAGCGCCCATACCAACCCGCGCACGGGCCGCAGCGGCAGCCTGCTGTTTGCCATGCTGGCGTTTGCCGCCTACTACAACATGATCAATGTGGGGCAAGGCTGGGTGGCCAGCGGCAAGCTCAGCCTGCCCCTCATGCTGCTGGCGCTGCATGGCAGCGTGTTCGTGGCCACGGCGCTGTGGCTGCTGAAGCAAGAGCGCCATTGGTCCTGGCGTGCCCTTGTGCCGCGCATGCGCCGCAGCGCCTAGACAGGAGCCCGGATGCGTATCGTTCGCCGCTACATCAACACGCAGATCTTCAAAGCCGTTTCATTCGTGACTTGCGGCTTTCTGGCGCTGTTTGCGTTTTTCGACGTGCTCAACGATCTCTCGTTCACCAGCCGCACGGCCAACCGTTACGGCATCGGCAATTCGCTGGCCTACATCGTCATGCTCTTGCCGGGGCACACCTACGAGCTGCTGCCCATCGCCGTGTTGATTGGCGCAGTGTTCGTGATGGCCAATCTGGCACAAACGTCCGAATTCACCATTTTTCGCACCAGCGGCCTGGGCCCCTGGCGGGCCTTGCGCAGCCTGCTGGGCCTGGGCCTGCTGTTTACCGCCGCCACTTTCCTGATTGGCGACTACATCGCCCCGCGCACCGAAAAGCTGGCGCAGTATTACAAAGCCCGCTTTGAAGGCAGCGTGACCAAAGGGCACACCGGCGCCTGGATCAAGGAAAGCATCAACGGGCAAGACCGCATCGTCAATGTGCAGGAACTCACTGCCGACGGGCAAATGCGCAAAGTCCGCATGTTCGATTTTGACGCGCAAGGCTTTCTCTCCCAATTGCGCCGAGCCGAATCGGCCACGTTTGCCGACGGCCAATGGCAATTGAACGAGGTCAGCCAGCACCTTTTCATCATCGAAAACGGGCAGCAAACCCGCGTGACACGCCAGCAAGCCCCGACAGAAACCGTGGAAACAGGCATCGTGCAAACCATGGTGGCCGCCGCTTTGCTCAAGCCCGACCGCATGTCCACGCTGGAGCTGTACCAGTACATTCGCCACCTCAAGCAAAACAAGCAATCGGCCGATCTGTACGAAATCCGCTTCTGGCGCAAGCTGTTCTACCCCCTGAGCTGCCTGGTGATGATCGTGCTGGCCCTGCCCTTTGCCTATCTGCACTTTCGCTCGGGCATCATCACCACGGCGATGTTTGCCGGCATCATCGTGGGCATCAGCTTCTTCTTGCTCAACAACGTGTTCGAGTACGTGGGCAATCTGCGCGCCTGGGCGCCCTGGTTCATCGCCGCCGTGCCCAGCCTGGCTTATATGCTGGCTTCTTTGCTGGCCTTTCGCTGGCTGGTGCGCAATCGGTAACGAAGCGATGGCGCCTGAAAAGAGCGCCTGGCCGGTTGCACATGGTGGTTGGCACTCTTGCCACCGGGCAGCGCCACCCCGCCAACGCAGCAGAAATTCGGCTAGAATCCCGGCCTTCGGAGTGTGGCGCAGCCTGGTAGCGCGTCTCGTTCGGGACGAGAAGGTCGAAGGTTCGAATCCTTTCACTCCGACCATTGAAGCATCCCATCCCCAGCCAGCAACTCTGCTGGCTTTTTTGTGGCCAGTGCAGATGGCAGATGGATCTTGGGCGCTGTCTGGCAGGCAATCGCAGCAGCTATTCCTTACCATCCATCCCTGCATGGCCCCAAACACCCAACACACTCCCGGCTCTTGCCCTGCCGCTTTCATCCGCTGCCACCCCGCCACCCGCTGATTGTTGCCGACTCATGAACCTCCACCAGTTCCGCTTCGTTCAAGAAGCCGTGCGCCGCAACCTGAACCTGACCGAGGCCGCCAAGGCGCTCTACACCTCGCAGCCGGGCATTTCCAAAGCCATCATCGAGCTGGAAGAAGAACTGGGCGTGGAAATTTTTGCCCGCCACGGCAAGCGCCTCAAGCGCATCACCGAGCCGGGCCAGCACATCCTCAAAAGCATCGACATCATCCAGCGCGAGGTGGCCAACCTCAAGCGCATTGGCGAACAGTTCAGCCAGGCCGACAGCGGCACCCTGAGCATGGCCGCCACCCATACCGAGGCCCGCTACGCCCTGCCCAACAAGGTGGCGCAACTGCGCCTGCGCTACCCCAAGCTGCACATCAGCATGCACCAGGGCACGCCGCAGCAAGTGGCCGAGCTGCTGCTGACCGAAACCGTGGTCATTGGCCTGGCCACCGAATCGCTGGCCGACTACCCCGAACTCGTGACTCTGCCCTGCTACAACTGGCAGCACGTGCTGGTTGTGCCCGAGCAGCACCCCCTGGCCCGGCAACCGCAAATCACGCTGGAAGATCTGGCCCAACAACCCCTCATCACCTACCACCCGGCCTTTACCGGCCGCACCAAAATCGACACGGCCTTCGCCCAGCGCCGCCTGCAGCCCCATGTGGTGCTTGAGGCGATTGACTCCGACGTCATCATCACCTACGTCAAGCACGGGCTGGGCGTGGGCATCGTGGCCGAAATGGCCATGCAAGAGGCGCAGCCGGGTCTAGTCGCCCTGCCGCTGGGACACTTGTTTGGCAGCAGCGTCACGCGCGTGGCCTTCAAGCGCGGCGTCTTCATGCGCAACTACGTGTTCGACTTTGCCGAATCACTGAGCGACCGCCTGCCGCGCGCCCTGGTCACCAAGGCCCTGTCGGGCCATTACGAAGACTATGCGCTTTGAAGCCCCCTTCTTTTGCGATGACGGCTTGCAGCCACCGGGCCTGAAGCTATGCCCCAGCGTCCCTTCAATGGCCGATCTATTCAGGCCCTTTATTCATTGACCGCCGTGCGCTGACCACACCACCACGCCTGCTCCCCAGCTCATCCTCCTTGCCCCATGACCGAAAGCATCGCCCCCGTTTTTCACGAGCTGTTTCACGGCCCCTTCAATCTGCTGCTGGTGATCTATCTGGTCGCCATCACGACCGAGGCCATGTCGGGCGCACTGGCCGCAGGCCAGCGCAATATGGACATCTTCGGTGTGGCCGTCATCGCCTTCGTCACGGCGCTGGGCGGCGGCACGATTCGCGACGTGGTGCTGGGCAACTACCCCATCGGCTGGACGCAGCACCCCGAATACGTGTATCTGGTCATCCTGGCAGGCCTGGCCACCACCGTGCTGGCCCGCTTCATGCACCACATGAAAAAAATCTTTCTCATGCTCGATGCGATGGGCCTGGTCGCCTTTTCGCTGATCGGCTGCAATGTGGCGCTGAAGCTGGCTTACCCCTACCCGACCATCGTCGTCATCATGGCCGGCATGCTCACCGGCATCAGCGGCGGCATCTTGCGCGATGTGCTGTGCAACCAGGTGCCCGTGATCTTTCGCCGCGAACTGTATGCCAGCGTCTCGCTGTTCGTGTGCGTGTTTTTCTTGAGCTTGCGTGCGTTAGGCGTGAATGCCGACATCAACACAGCGATTTGCTTCGTAGTCGGCTTTGGCTTTCGCATGCTGGCGCTGCGCTTTGGCTGGAAGCTACCCACCTTCTCTTACCAGCAGCGTTGGAACTGAGGCGAGGCCATCGCAGCCTCTCTTTTGTCTGCGCACGCTTTGGGACACAAGCTCACGTATTCAATCCAGTGCACGCATGACATCCACGGCCCAACGGGGCTTTGCCAAAAGATATTCCCGATTCGGGAATCAACAGCACGCGGCAACAAAAAAGCCAACCCTTTCGGATTGGCTGATATTTTTGCAACTTGTTAATCTACACCACTTTTTCAGTGGTGGCTCGGGGCGGAATCGAACCACCGACACGCGGATTTTCAATCCGCTGCTCTACCAACTGAGCTACCGAGCCAACAAGCTGCGCATTGTAGCAAGGATTTGGCAGTTTTAAAGACGCTTTTGAAGAATCAGGCAGATTTTTTGTTCGCAGCATGGCTGCCCAAAGCCCTATCAAAAACGCAATCGCTTGCCCCGCTTTCACGTGCGCTCTGCCTCACGCACCCCGCGCCCGATAGGCGCATCAGGCCCCATGCGCAAGAAGTGCTCACGGTAATGCTTCAGTTCCTCGATGGACTCTTCCACATCGGCCAACGCCGTGTGGAACTGCTGTTTTTTGAAGGCCGCATGCACTTCGGGCCGCCAGCGCCGGGCCAGCTCCTTGAGGGTGCTCACATCCAGATTGCGGTAGTGGAAAAAAGCCTCCAGCCTGGGCATGTATTTGACGAGAAAGCGCCGGTCTTGCCCGATGGTGTTGCCGCACATGGGCGACTTGCCCTTGCTCACGTACTGGCGCAAAAAAGCGATGAGTGCTTCTTCGGCCTGCTGCTCCGTGATGGTGCTGGCACGTACCTTGTCGATCAGGCCGCTGCGCGTGTGGGTGCCCGTGTTCCAGGCGTCCATCTTGTTCAGCAGCTCATCGCTTTGGTGAATGACGAGCACCGGCCCCGGCACGCACACGGCCAGATCCGGGCTGGTGACGACCACGGCAATTTCCAGCAGGCGCTCTTTCTCGGGGTCCAGCCCGCTCATTTCGCAGTCCAGCCAGATCAGGTTGTCGTCGTTTTTCTTGAGCACGGGCGGCTGCGGCACAGCCTGCGCCTGCTCATTGAATGAAAAAGTGTTTTCGTTTTGCATGGGGCCGTATTGTGCGTTACTTGTGCATTACTTCTTAATACACGACTTGCCATCCGCCCCCAACCTGCAGATGCGCAATCTGCTCCCAGCCCAGATTGGCAGACACCGCAGGCGATGAATGGCATGCGGTTTGTTCAGCTGCACCTCGGCACCCTTCCATCCATCAGTAACCCTCGCAGCCCGCGGATGATGCAAAGTCCTTACACTTGCCTCCATGTTGCATGTACTGTCTTCCGATCCGCTGCAAGCCGCGCAGATTTGGCGCACGCTGTTTCTGGCTGCGCTGGGCTTGGGCGTGCTGCTTAAAGCCTGGCTGGCCTGGCGGCAAATGCGCCATGTGCAAGCGCACCGTGGCGCGGTGCCACCCGCATTTGCCCACACCGTGAGCCTGCCCGCCCACCAAAAAGCGGCCGATTATACCGTGACGCAAAGCCGCTTTGGCTTGCTAAACCTGTTGCTGGGCACGCTGCTGCTTTTGGGCTGGACGCTGGGCGGCGGCCTGCAAGCCCTGCACGGGCTGATGGGGCAATGGTTCCACTCACCCATGCTGCAACAACTGGGCTTGCTGGCAGGCTTTGCCCTGATTGGCAGCGTGCTGGATTTGCCGCTGGATTGGTACCGCACCTTCCGGTTGGAAGCGCGCTTTGGCTTCAACACCAGCACCCTGGGCCTGTGGCTGGGCGATTGGTTCAAAAACATGGCATTAGGTGCCGTGATCGGCCTGCCTTTGGCCGCGCTCATTCTGTGGCTGATGCAGCAGGTCGGTAGCCTATGGTGGCTGTGGGCCTGGGCCGTGTGGGCAAGTTTTGGTTTGTTGATGACGGTGATCTACCCCAGCTGGATTGCGCCGCTGTTCAACCGCTTCGAGCCATTGCAAGACCCCGAGCTGGTACAGCGCGTTACCGCCCTGATGCAACGCTGCGGCTTTGCCGCCAAGGGCTTTTACGTCATGGACGGCAGCAAGCGCAGCGCGCATGCCAATGCCTATTTCACCGGGCTGGGCCGCGCCAAGCGCGTGGTATTTTTCGACACCCTGCTCAGCAAACTGCACCCCGGCGAGGTGGATGCCGTGCTGGCCCACGAACTGGGCCATTTCAAGCACCGGCACATTCAAAAGCGCCTGCTGCTGGGCCTGGCCCTGAACCTGGCGGGCTTTGCCCTGCTGGGTTGGCTCTATGGGCAAGACTGGTTCTACGCCGGGCTGGGCGTGGCCGGTTCGCGCAACGGCCCGCACGCGGCGCTGGCACTGTTGTTGTTTGCCCTGGCCGCGCCGGTGTTTACGCTGTTTGCCGCGCCCATTGCGGCGGCCAGCTCGCGCAAGCATGAGTTCGAGGCCGATGCCTTTGCCGCCCAGCACAGCGCCGCCAGCGATTTGAGCAGCGCCCTGCTCAAGCTCTACAACGACAACGCCGCCACCCTCACGCCCGATCCGCTCTACGTGCGCTTTTACTACTCGCACCCACCCGCCAGCGAACGTTTGGCGTGCTTGGCTGACTTGGCTGCTGGCCTGCCAAGCACAGGCCCCGCCCATGCTGCTGGGGCAAGGCCTGCTGGGGGTTGAATACCATGCCCCGTACTGCATCCGCCCCCCAATCACACCCCGCTGCGCCCGCCCTGCAACAAGGCTTGGTAGTGGCCAGCCACGGCCGCCATGTGCTGGTGGAATCGGCCGATGGCAGCCGCCGCATCTGCCACCCGCGCGGCAAAAAAAGCCAGGCGCTGGTGGGCGATCTGATTCAATGGCAGGCCCCACCCACCGGCCAGGGCGAAGAAGGCACGATCGAAGCCGTGCTGCCACGCCGCAATGTGTTTTACCGGCAAGACGAAGTGCGAACCAAGGCCTTTGCCGCCAATATCGACCAGATTCTGATCTGGCTGGCGGCCGAGCCCGACTTTTCGCCGCAATTGCTGGGCCGCGCCCTGATTGCGGCCGAGGCCGCCCAGATTCCGGCGCTGATCGTGCTCAACAAGGCCGACCTGGCCGCAGCCCATGCCCATGCCTGGCAGCGCCTGGCGCCCTATCGCGCCATGGACTACCGCACGCTGGGCGCTTCGCTGCAGCAGCCCTGCGATGCGCTGCTGGCGCTCAAGCAAGAATTGCAGGGTAAAAAAACCTTGCTCATGGGGCCATCGGGCACGGGCAAAAGCAGCTTCATCAACTGGCTGCTGCCCACGGCCAATGTGCAAACGAACGAAATTTCGCGCGCCTTGAACAGTGGCCGCCACACCACGACCAGCACCCTGCTGCACTGGGTGGATCGCGCCAGCGGCGCCGCTGCGATTGATTCGCCCGGCTTTCAGGAATTTGGCATTGCCCACCTGAGCGCCAACGACCTGCCCCGCTGCATGCCCGACATCGCCCGCCACACGGGCGAATGCCGCTTTTACAACTGCACCCATCTGCACGAGCCGGGCTGCCAGGTGCTCGGCGCCGTGGGCCAGCCGCTGGAAGCAGGCGGCATCGACCCGCAACGCCACCAGCTTTACGCCCAACTGCATGCGCAATTGAGCGCCAGCAAATATTAAGAACCTCTCCCTGCCCTATCGGATCGATCAATTTCTCTACTGCTTTCTTCTGATATTTTCTCACCCTTGGCAGCAATGCCCGGATGAATTACCCATGTACGCACCCACACTTTCCCGAGCAACCCCTGCAGCACAAGCCGTGCGCACCGACACCGCCATCCTCTGGTGCAATCTGGGCACGCCCGATGCGCCCACGCCCGCCGCCCTGCGGCGCTATCTGGCCGAATTCTTGAGCGACCCGCGCATCGTCGAGCTGCCGCGCCTGCTGTGGCTGCCCCTGCTGCACGGCCTGGTGCTGCGCACGCGGCCCAGGCAGTCGGCCGCCAAATACGCCTCCATCTGGATGCCCGAAGGCTCGCCGCTGAACGTGTGGAGCGAACGACAAGCCAAGCTGCTGCAAGGCTGGCTGGCGCACAAGGGCCACCGCGTGGTGGTGGCGCATGCCATGCGCTATGGCAACCCCTCCATCCCCGCCACGATTGACCGCCTGCGCCAGCAAGGCATTGCGCGCATCCTGCTGCTGCCGGCCTATCCGCAATATTCGTGCACCACCACGGCCAGCCTGGGCGACAAGGTATCGGCCTGGAACGGCCAAGCCCGCCACCAGCCCGAGTGGCGCCTCATCAGCAGCTATGCGCAGCACCCGCTCTACATCCGCGCGCTGGCCCAGCAGGTGCGAAAGCATTGGCAGGAAAATGGCCGCGGCCAGGTGCTGCTCATGAGCTTTCACGGCACGCCCGAGCGCACGCGCCGGCTGGGCGACCCCTACGCCGATCAATGCCATGCCACGGCGCGACTGCTGGCGCAGCAGTTGGATTTGTCCGACAAGCAATATCGCGTCACTTTCCAATCGCGTTTTGGCCGCGCCAAATGGCTGGAGCCTGCCACCCAGGGCACGCTGGAGCACATGGCCAGCAAAGGGCTGGAGCGTGTGGACCTGATCTGTCCCGGCTTTGTGGCCGACTGCGTAGAAACGCTGGAAGAAATCGCCCTGGAATGCCGCGATGCTTTTGTAGCCGCTGGCGGCCAAAGCTTTCACTACATCCCCTGCCTGAACGACAGCCCCGAGTGGATCGATGCCCTGGGCCACATCAGCCTGCAACACCTGGCCGGATGGCTGCCCGCGCCCACGCAAACGGCCAGGGGCAGCACGATCTTTTAACAGGCTGTTGACGCCCCCTTTTCAAGGCAATTGCGAACGAGTTCCAGGCCTGAAGCTCCCGGCAGCCCAGGCACGTCCCCGCATCCTTCTCCCCTGCTTTGCACAACGCCAGCCCCCCAATCCCCATGCGGCCTGCACACAACAAATGGCCCGCAAAGCCCGTCCATACCGGGCCTGGCTCTGCACTTTGCACAGCATTCGTGGCTATAATCGCCCGCTTGATCCTCTGACAGCCGCCCTGCTGCACACTTTTTAGCGGCCTTTTTACACGTCGCCCGTTGCAGCAGCCAGCACCCACCGCCGGGTGTTTGGTGACGGGGCCTTTCGTGCAGCTGATTACGATCAAGACACAGGAAAAACCGACATGAACCTGATCCAAACTCTGGAACAAGAAGAAATCGAACGCTTGGGCAAGAAGATTCCCGACTTCTCCCCTGGCGACACCGTGGTGGTAAGCGTCAACGTGGTAGAAGGCAACCGCAAGCGCGTGCAGGCTTACGAGGGTGTGGTGATTGCCAAGCGCAACCGCGGCATCAACAGCGCCTTTACCGTGCGCAAAATCTCCAGCGGCGAAGGCGTGGAGCGTACCTTCCAAACCTACAGCCCGCTGATCGCCGGCATCGAAGTCAAGCGCCGTGGCGATGTGCGCCGCGCCAAGCTCTACTACCTGCGTGGCCGCAGCGGCAAGAGCGCCCGCATCAAGGAAAAGCTCACTTTCCGCAACAAGGAAGCCGCAGCCGAGTAATCCGGCCAGCCCATCATTTGATGGCAGCACGAGAAACCGCTTCACGCCCTGGGCTGAAGCGGTTTTTTCATGGCGGCTCCCCATCATTCGCGCCCGGCACCACTCGCAATCGCTTTGCTGCCCCATCAAACTCTGCTTTGATCCTTTGCCCCCGCAGCCCAAGCCAACCGCTCCAATCCCGGCAGCCGCAAAAACCACCCCCGACAAGCGCCGCATGAGCCGCGCCCTTCAGCCATTTCACAACGCCACCGCCATTGAGTTGACGCCGCATCATGGCCTCTTTGCAGCACACCGCCTTGCCAACGACTCTGCCTTTCAACCCGCGCGACCTGCCCGTTTGGGCCGAGGCCACCCATGCCCTGCAACAGCAGGCCGCCGTGGCTGCCGCACGCCTGCAAGCCGATGCCCTGCGGCAACGCTTTGCCGCCCCACCCGCCTGGCAGGCCGAGCCGCACAACGACCGTTGGCCAGCCACAGCTCACATTCCGCGCGCTGCCGCCGTATTGATTGGGCTACAAGCGCTTGGCACAGACGACGGAGCATTGCACGTGCTGCTCACGCAGCGCGGCCAGCATCTGGATGCGCATCCGGGGCAAATCGCCTTTCCAGGCGGCAAAATCGACGCAAACGACGCCCATGCCACAGCCGCCGCTTTGCGCGAAGCGCAGGAAGAAGTCTGCCTGCATCCGGCGCAGGTGCAGGTTCTGGGCGAACTGCTGCCTTACGAAACCGGCACGGGTTACCGCGTCACGCCCGTGGTGGCGCTGCTGCACGCCTCGGCAACGCTGCAACCCAACCCGCAGGAAGTGTCGGATGTATTTCTCGTGCCGCTGGATTTTTTGATGAACCCGGCCAACCACCGCAAACACCTCTGGCAACCCGGCCCCGGTCAAAGGCGCGAATGGTTTTCCATGCCCTATTTCGACACGGCCAGCAGGCAAGAACGCTTCATCTGGGGCGTGACGGCCGGCATCCTGCGCGATCTGTACCGCTTTCTTTCCGCCTGAACATCCGTTGCTGATCTTTCAACGGCCGTGGGATCGCAAAGCCCGGAATACAAATACAGGATGCGTGCGCTGCGGCCTGGCATCGCATCCCATCCCGTTCTCACCGCTTCTCTTCAGAAGCTGTTCAAAATCCCATCGTGAAGTGATCGGAAATGGAGCGTAATGGGATGCAAGGCGGCGCAAATCAAAGGGCATAGCCCGTGCAACATGAGCAAAGTGCTTGACAAGATTTGCAAAGTAGCAGACTACTGCTCGCTTCCATCATTCAAGCACCAGCGAGGAGATTTTGAGCAACTTCTCAGCAGTCATCAGCGGCCTCCAAGCCTTGCGGCCGCCATTGTGCATATCAACACATGGCCATCACACAGACCGGATGAGACGCATGGCACGAACTCGCTCCGCTCCTGCCGATTCCAGCCCCTGCTGCGCATCGAGAGTGGCGAGCAAGCAGCCACGTGCTCTTTCAAATCCAAGCATCCACTACACCGCTTGAAAACGCCGCACTTCGTGCGAAGATTGCGCCGTTTTTCGCACCCCTTCGCCAACTACTGCCTTTTGCCTGGTGCTTGGCTGGCCCACTTTGCCCCATGACTTTTTTCTCTCTGCTGTGCGCGCTTTTGCTGGAACAAATGCACCCGCCTGCCAGGCCACACATCGTCTGGCAGGCACAGCAGCGCCTGGCTGATTGGGCCTTCCATAGCCTGAACGCAGGCCAGCGCCAGCACGGCTGGATCGCCTGGGCCACCGCCGTGCTGGCCCCCGCAGTTGCGGCCTGCGGCATCTACCACCTGCTGCACTGGGCGGGCTGGCCGCTGGCCCTGGCCTGGAACGTGCTGCTGCTGTATCTGACGCTGGGCCTTCGCCCCTTCGGCACTGAGCTCGCGGCCATTCGCGAAGCCCTGGAGCGCGGCGAAGAAACGCGCGCACGCCAACTCCTTTCGCAATGGCAAGGCAGCTCCAACGCGACCCTGCCACGCCACATCCTCACGCAGCAGGCGCTGGAGCACGCCGTGCTCGACGTGCACCGGCATGTCTTCGGCGTAGCCGCAGCCTTTGCCCTGCTGGCCATGCTGGGCCTTGGCCCCGCCGGCGCCGTGCTGTACAGGTGCGCAGACTGCGTGCAGGCGCATTGGCAAGGCAGCCGCGCATTCGCCATCCGGCCAACGGCACAGGTCCGCTCAGCAGCAGCCAAGCTGCCCCCTGCCGGGCAGGCACTGCACGCTGCGCAAACGGCCTGGTTCTTCATCAACTGGCTGCCCGCCCGCATGACGGCGGCCAGCTTTGCCATTGTGGGCAACTTCGAACTGGCCCTGGAGAACTGGCGGCATCTGCCCGATGCCCATTCACGGCCCGGCCACGCCAATACGCGCAGCCGCAACGACGCCCTGCTGCTGGCCGTGGCCGCAGGCGCCATCGACGTGCCCAACGACTTTGCCACCCCGGCTGCCAGCAGCGCCGCACATGCCGCAAGCGGCACAGACGCTGCACAAGACCCCACGCTGGCCGAAGACGCAGGCGCTGCCTACGGCATGGCTGTGCACGCGCGCCAGCCATCGGGCCTGCACCGCCTGCACACCTTGGCGCGCCTGATCTGGCGCAGCGTGCTGCTGTGGGCCTTGTTGATTGCGCTGATCACCGTCACCCATTGGGTCAGTTGAGCCAGCAGCGATCATCGGCCCCAGCCAACGCTGCTTCGGCCCTCCGCCAAGGCGTGTTTATTCCTGTTTTTGATTGCCATGCCCACCAGCCACTCCTTCCTCAACTCCTCCTCAGGCATCACCGTGGCGCATGCCCTGCAACAAGGCATCGCCCAGGGCCTTGCGCCGCTGGATGCCCAGTTGCTGCTGCTGCACGCCCTGGGGCGTGATGATGCAGGCCGCGCCTGGCTGCTGGCGCATGATGGTGATCTGTTGCCATCCGCCGCTTGGCAACTCTGGCAGCAACTGGTGCAGCGCCGCCTGCAAGGCGAACCCATCGCCTACCTGCGTGGCTGGCGCGAATTTTTCGGCCTGCGGTTAGCGGTGGACAGTCGCGTGCTCGACCCCCGCCCCGATACCGAAACCCTGGTGGAATGGGCGCTGAACTTGTTGCCTGCCCTGGGCGAGCACCCCACCGTGGCCGATCTGGGCACCGGCAGCGGCGCCATCGCCTGCGCCCTGGCACAACACGCGCCCCATGCCCGCGTCTGGGCCAGCGATGCCAGCGCGGCCGCCCTGCAAGTCGCCCAGCACAACGCCCAGCGCCTGCAACTGCCCGTGCAGTTTGTGCAAGGCCCGTGGCTGCAAGCCTTTGCGCCCAAGCGCGCCAGCTTGCGTTTTGACTTGCTGCTCAGCAACCCGCCTTACATCCGCGCCAACGATCCGCATCTGCCAGCCCTGCGGCACGAACCCTTGCAAGCCCTGGTGAGCGGCGATGACGGCCTGGATGACATCCGCACCCTGATCGAGCAAGCCCCGCAGTGGCTGCGCACCGGCGGCTGGCTGCTGCTGGAGCATGGCTACGACCAGGCCGATGCCGTGCAGCAGCTCTTGCAAGAACGCGGCTTTGTGCAAGTACAAAGCCGCCAGGATCTGGCCGGCATCATGCGCTGCAGCGGCGGGCAGTGGCTTTGAAACGACCGCACTCCACAGCGCGCGCAAGCGTCTGCCCTGCACCCAGCAACTGGCAACTGGAAGTGGCAAAGAACGAAAGGCCAGATGCACGCCACGGCCTACAGTGCATGGACTGATAAGCGGACAAGCACAAACGCTCACCCAAGGCCGGTTTCAGCCCTGCGCACCGGCGTCCATCCAAAAATCAGAAACAGCCGCCAAGACCTTGCCGCGCAAGGCGCATATCCATTGCGCCAAAACCGCTCTTTGCGATAATGCCTGCCTTTTGATTTCTCTCGGTCTCTTGACACACACCCCTACTGAAAGTATTCGAGCATGAGCGACGACATCCAGCAAAAAATCGACACCCTGGTCAAATCCCACCCCATCGTGCTGTTCATGAAAGGCAATGCCTCCTTCCCGATGTGCGGCTTTTCCGGGCGCGCGGTGCAATTGCTCAAAAGCGCAGGCGCTGATTCCAGCTCGGTTTACACCGTCAACGTGCTGGAAGACGAAGCCGTGCGCCAGGGCATCAAAACCTACAGCAATTGGCCCACGATCCCGCAGCTTTACGTCAAGGGCGAATTCATCGGCGGATCGGACATCATGCAAGAGATGTACGAGCAAGGCGAGCTGCAAACCCTGGTGGCATCGGCCACGCAGTCAGGCTGACACGCAACGGCTTGAAGCGTTTCAGCTGAAGAAGCCAAATTGAATGAACCGTGTCACTGTGCCAAGTACACGGCTTGGCATAACATGAGGCTGCAGCGGCAAAGCCGGTGGAAAACATTGCCCGCACTTCCCAGATCCAAAGCGACTGCGCCAACTGCTTTCGCACGGCTGGCGCACTCAATCAATGACATCCGTCCACAATGCGCAAGGAATAGTCCGTCGCCACCACATCTTTGGTGAGTTTGCCGATCGAGATGCGGTCCACGCCCGTGGCGGCCAGCGTGCGGATGGTTTCCAGTTGCACGCCGCCTGATGCTTCCAGCAGCGCGCGGCCTGCGGTGATGCGCACGGCTTTGTGCATCTGCTCGGGTGTGAAATTGTCGAGCAACACACTCGTGGCGCCGTGCGCCAGCGCCTCTTGAAGTTGCGCCAGCGTTTCCACTTCGATTTGAATGTCCACCCCAGCTTGCAGAGCCTGCGCCTGTTGCAAGGCCTGGGCAATGCCGCCCGCTGCGGCGATGTGGTTTTCCTTGATCAAGATGCCATGCCACAAGGCCAGGCGCTGGTTCTGGCCGCCACCCACGCGCACGGCGTATTTCTGGGCCTGGCGCAAGCCAGGGATGGTTTTGCGCGTGTCCAGCACGGCGCAGGCCTTGGGCGAAGCGCCGGCAATCGCCTCGACATGGCGGCGAGTGACGGTAGCCGTGCCGCTGAGCAATTGCAGAAAATTGAGCGCGCTGCGTTCGGCCGTGAAGATGGCCCGAGCTTCGCCACGGATGTGGCAAACCTCGGTATCGGCCTGCATCCAGTCGCCTTCGGCATAGTGCCAATTGATTTGCAGCTTGGCATCCACGCCGTGCATGCAACCCTCAAACCAGTCGCGCCCGCACAGCACGGCCGCTTCGCGCACCAGCACGCGCGCCGTCACGGTGTTGGGCACGGGCACGAGCTGTCCCGTCCAGTCGCAGCGGCCGATGTCCTCCATCAGGGCATCGCGGATGTTGCGGGCACGGGCTTGTTCCAGCGTTTCGTTGCTTTCAAACATGGGGCTTCTTCCATTCAATTCCATTGGCGATTGCCACTCACGCATTCATGATCGGGGGCAAGGCGGCATCTTGCATCGCGGGGCATGCCTGCGCTGCGTGGCTGGCGCGTTCAACACGTTCAGAGCCTGTTCAAGATCTTGGCGTGAGTGGGCAAAAAGCGGTTTGGGATGGGAGGCAAGGCGCAAAACGCGGCCAATCCAATAGTGCGAAATAGTGCGTGCTATTGGCAAGTTTTGCAACAGTGCAGACCGTCCAAATCCGCTTGATTGCTCGCCGTGCAGAGATTTTGAACAGGCTCTTAGCACGCAGCCTTTGTTCAGAGGCCGCATGGAAACGGTGCACGATGCCATCAAAAAGTCGGCGGCGCCATCAGGTCGGCTCGTCACAGCGAGTCGTCCAATCGCGTCGTCAAGCCGCGCCGATGCCTGGCGTCATGCCCGGCAAGGTGTTGCTCACCTGCCGCCCCGGCTGCAAGCTGCCCAAACGGCCGCTGTTTTTCACCACCAGCGCTTCGGGGTGGGCCTGCACAAAGTCGAGCATGCGTGTGATGCAGCCTGCAGCCTTGCGGCTCACCTCGGCATCCACATGCACGGCGCCTGTGCCGTTTTCCAGGCAATCGGCCACGCCTTGCAGGGCGTTCATCGCCATCCAGGGGCAATGGGCGCAGCTTTTGCAGGTGGCGCTGTTGCCGGCCGTAGGCGCTTCGATCAAGGTTTTGCCCGGCGCCAACTGCTGCATGCGGTGCATGATGCCTTTGTCGGTGGCCACGATGAAAGTGTCACCCTCTTTGCCCTCGATCACGGCCTTGAGCAATTGCGAAGTCGAGCCCACCACATCGGCCTGCTGCACCACCGGCGTGGGCGACTCGGGGTGCACCAGCACCTTGGCCTGCGGATATCGCTGGCGCAGCAAGTCCAGCTCCAGCCCTTTGAACTCGTCGTGCACGATGCAGGCGCCCTGCCACAGCAGCATGTCGGCCCCGGTTTGCTGCTGGATGTAGCCGCCCAGGTGTTTGTCTGGCGCCCACAGGATTTTTTTGCCCTGGCTTTTGAGGTGATTGACGATGGCCAGCGCGCACGAGCTGGTCACCATCCAGTCCGCTCGCGCCTTGACGGCCGCGCTGGTGTTGGCATAGACCACCACGGTGCGATCGGGGTGAGCATCACAAAAGGCGCTGAATTGCTCAATCGGACAGCCCAGGTCGAGCGAACAGGTGGCCTCCAGATCGGGCATGAGCACGGTTTTTTCGGGGCTCAGGATTTTGGCCGTCTCGCCCATGAAGCGCACCCCTGCCACCACCAGCGTTTGCGCGGCGTGATCGCGGCCAAAGCGTGCCATTTCCAGCGAATCGGATACGCAGCCGCCCGTGGCCAGGGCCAAGTCCTGCAAATCACCATCCACGTAATAGTGGGCCACCAGCACGGCGTGGCGCGCGCGCAGCAGTTCGGCGCAACGCTGCATCAGGCGCTCGCGCTCGGCCGTGCTCAAAGGCGGCGGCACCTTGGCCCAGGCGCTGGCCGTGCAGGTCTGCCCGCTGGCATCTTGCACGGCGTATTCAAAGGATTGGTCAAGGGCAACAGGCATGGGCAAATTCCAAATCGAGCAACGAGCACAAACCGACCCCCTTGCAAAAGGCCGCTGTCGGCTGATACCTCCACAGGCAAGGGCATTTCACTGAAACAAGCGCCAAGCCCGCCGTGAGGGCAGCAGCACAAAGCTGCCGCAGGCCGCATTATCCCGAGCTTGGACTAACACCAAGGCTTGCTGCGGTATTTGGGGCAAGCGGCCGCTTTTTGCAAGCGCGCATTTGCCACAAACACCGCCCTTGCATGAGCGCACGCTTCTACAAAGCTTTGCACATACACACCCAAGCTAACCCTTGCAGACACGCTTTTTTCCGCTTTCTCAGATATGCTGCATCAAGGCTTTGAGCGCCTTGTCTGCGAAGCGGGGTTGAAGCCATCTACCTCAGCCGAAGCAAACAGCATGGGATACTTTGCTGGCTGTTTCAAGACGCAGGTTGGCAATTTCCGGCCACAATGCCGCCGCAAAGTGTGAGCAAGCCCCACTCCACCCACACAGTTGCATACCGCCATGCCCCAGGCCCCCCATACCCATCAGCCGCCCAGCCCAGCCGCCCGCATCGGGCGCTGGCTGCTGCGCCTGTATGCGCCCGTGGCCATGCTGATTGGCTTGGGCACCATGGCCCTGCTGTGCCTGGCCTGGGTGCCGTTTGCCATGCTGATTGGCTGGCTGCCCCTGCCCGGCGGCCTGCGGCGGCGCATGGGCCGCGGCATGATCTTTGTCGGCATGCGCTTTTACGTGTGGGTACTGCGCGCGCTGTGCTTTGTGCGCATGGACGTGGCCGCCCTCAAGGCCCTGCGGCACGAGCGCGCCATCGTCATCATCGCCAATCACCCTTCGCTGCTGGACGCGGTGCTTTTCATGGCCTATTTGCCCAACACCGTGTGCGTGATGAAGGCCGCCTTGCAAAACAACATCCTGTTCGGTGCGGCCACCCGCCTGGCGCATTACGTGAGCAACGCCTCGCCCCTGCACATGATTCGCCAGGCCAGCGAAGAATTGCAGCGCGGCGCGCAACTGGTGATTTTTCCGGAAAGCACCCGCACCACGCAGCCGCCCATCAACCCCGGCTGCAGCCCCGCCTGCGCCTTGATGGCCCAACGCGGCGGCGCGCCTTTGCAAGAAATCTTCATCGACATGAGCACGCCCTATCTGGGCAAGCACTGGCCCCTGTTCAAGCCGCCTGTGCTGCCCTTGCGCATCACCCTGCATGCGGGCCTGCGCATCGACCCCACCGGGCAAGCCGCTGCCGACATTGCCGCCCAATTCGAGCACAATGTGCGCGCGCATTTCCGCACGCACTCCGATCGCCCGCCACCCAAGCATGCTTGACGCTTCGCCGCCCCCATCCAGCACCCACTTGGTGCTGATCCCCAGCTACAACCCCGGCCCCATCGTGCTGGAAACGGTGCGTGCCGCCCGCCAGCAGTGGAACCCGGTTTGGGTCGTGATCGACGGCAGCACGGACGAAAGCCCCGCCCTCTTGCAAAGCCTGGCGGATGAAGATGCAGGCCTGCGCATCTTGACCCTGCCGCGCAACAGCGGCAAGGGCGCGGCCGTGCTGCACGGCTTGCAGCAAGCGGCCCAGGCAGGCTACACTCATGTGCTGACGATGGATTCAGACGGGCAGCATCCCTGCGCGCTCATCCCAGATTTCATGCGCGCATCCATCGCGCAGCCGCGCGCCATGGTGCTGGGCGTGCCCGTATTTGATGCCGATGCGCCGCGCGCACGGGTGTACGGGCGAAAAATTTCCAACTTCTGGGCGCAGTTCGAAACGCTGTGGCACGGCATCGGCGATTCGCTCTACGGCTTTCGCGTCTATCCCATCGCCCCGCTGCTGCGCATCATGCAGGGCCAGCACTGGATGCGCCGCTTCGACTTCGACCCCGAAGCCGCCGTGCGCATGGCCTGGGCCGGTGTGCCGGCCCACAACATCCAGGCGCCCGTGCGTTACCTCGACACGTCTCAAGGCGGCGTTTCGCACTTCCAGTACCTGCGCGACAACGTGCTGCTCACCTGGATGCATCTGCGCCTGCTGGCAGGCTTCGTGTGGCGTTTGCCCCTGTTGATCTACCGCAAGCTGCTGCCCCACACGCCATGAACCACAACGGCTTGACGCCTGCCGAGGCGATTTTCAGTGAAGGCTTTGACGCCATCATCGACGTGCGCAGCCCGGCCGAATTTGCGCACGACCACATCCCCGGCGCCATCAACTGCCCGGTGCTGAGCAACGCCGAGCGCGTGCAAGTGGGCACGCTCTACAAGCAAGTCTCGCCTTTTGAGGCGCGCAAGCTTGGAGCCGTGCTGGTGGCACGCAACATCGCCCGGCACATCGAACGGCACTTTGCCCAACAGCCCAAAAACTGGCGGCCCCTGATTTATTGCTGGCGCGGCGGGCAACGCAGCGGGGCCATGCAAATCATCTTGCGCCAAATCGGCTGGCCGGCCCAACGGCTGGATGGCGGCTACAAGGCCTTTCGCCAACACCTCATCTACAGCACGGCCGACCTGGCTCCGCGTCTGCGCTGGCATGTGCTGTGCGCGGCCACTGGCAGTGGCAAAACGCGCATCTTGCAAGCGCTGGCCGCGCAGGGTGCGCAGATCCTCGATCTGGAAAAGCTCGCCGCGCACAAAGGATCGGTACTCGGCAGCCTGCCCAGCCAAGCCCAACCTACGCAAAAAGCTTTTGAAACAGCCCTGTGGCAACAACTGCGCCAATTCGATGTCAGCCTGCCCGTATTCGTTGAGGCCGAAAGCCGCAAGATCGGCCAGCTGCACGTCCCCGGCCCACTGATTGACGCCATGCGCCAAGGCGTGCGCATCGACTTGCAAGCGCCCCTGGCGGTGCGCGTAGCTTTTTTGCTGCAAGACTATGCGCAGCTTCTGCACGAGCCAGCCTTCATCCAAGCCAAGATCCAGCGCCTCAAAGCCCGCCACGGGGGCCTGATCATTGCCCACTGGCAAGACTTGGCCAAACGGCAGCAATGGGCGCAGCTGGCACAAGAACTGCTCGAAAAACACTACGACCCGCTCTACCGCCAATCGCAAAACGCCAGCTACCAAGGGCAGCGCGCGCCAGCGCCCTTGCTGATCGAAGATTTGTCGCCCAGCGGCATGGCAGCAGCGGCCCAACGCATCATCAGGCAATGCTGCGTGTAGCTCAGCTTTCAACGGCTTGTTCAACATTTGCTTGTTCAACGCCTGTGTGTAGCGGGCATGCACGCAAGCACACGCGGGTTTGAACCTGGTTACACCCTCGCCACCCGCCCCCGGGGTTTTGCCCCTAAGATGCAGGCCGCTGCTGCGGCGAGCCGGCCAATGGGGCGGCGCTGGCAAACGCGCATCCATCGCCCCGTCAAAAATCATCATTCCCGAAAGAGGAGAAACCCCATGCGTATTCGCACCCTGCTGACCCTGATTTTTTGTGCGCTGGTGGCCACCTTCGTGGCGCTGAACTGGTATGAGCTTTCACGCCAAACCACTTTGAATCTGGGCTTTACCCAGGCGCAAGGGCCGCTGGGTCTGGTCATGCTGGGCTTGCTGCTGCTGGCCATCCTCGTGTTTGGCGCTTACGCCCTGGCCGTGCAAACCACCTCTTTGCTTGAAACCAAGGCCCACGCCAAGGAAATGAAAAGCCAGCGCGAACTGGCCGACAAGGCCGAAAGCAGCCGCTTCACCGAGCTGCGCGCCTTGATCGAACGCATCGAAAACGATTCGCAAACCCGCGCCCAGCAGTCGCAGCAACTCGTGCAAGAGCAGTTGCTGTCCGTACAACGCGAGCTACGCATCGCCATTGAAAACAGCGGCAACACCCTAGCCGCGTACATGGGCGAGCTGGAAGACCGCATCGAACGCCACGGCGCCGCAAACGCCAGCGCCCGGTCTGGCGGCACCCCGCCAGCAGTCTGATTCCGGCTGCGCGGCATGGCCCGCATGACCCGGCCAACGGGGGCTGGCTGGGGCATGCCGCCATGCACAACGAAGCATTGGCCCCTCCTTCACTACCCCCGTCTTTGCGCGCCTCTATCAGGCACTCCTGGCAGGCAAGCCTGAAGCCCCAAAAACACCAGCATCAACAGGCCGTGTTCCGCAGCACAGGCAGCACGGTGCAGTGTGCAAGCGGCTTTTACAATGCCCGCCTTTCCTCAACACCCTCTGCGCGCACCCTGCCAGCCGCTTTTGCCACACCCATGAACCCGCGCCTCGACCTGCTGCAGCCCTACCCGTTTGAACGCCTGCGCCAATTGTTTGCGGGCGTTACGCCCAATCCGGCCTACAGCGCCATCAGCCTAGGCATTGGCGAGCCGCGCCACGCCACGCCCCCCTTCATCCAGCAGGCTTTGTGCCATGCCATCACCCACACCGATGGTCTGGCCAGCTACCCGGCCACGGCAGGCACGCCTGCCCTGCGCCAGGCCTGTGCCGATTGGTTGCAGCGCCGCTACGGCATCGCGGTAGATGCCGCTACGCAGGTGCTGCCCACCAATGGCTCGCGCGAAGCGCTGTTTGCCTTTGCCCAGGCCGTGCTCAGCCCCACGCAGAGCGATGCTGTGGTGCTCTGCCCCAACCCCTTCTATCAGATCTACGAAGGCGCGGCCCTGCTGGCCAATGCCACGCCCTATTTCGCGCCCAGCGTGGCTGCGCGCAATTTCGCCGTGGATTGGGGCAGCGTGCCCGAAGCCATCTGGCAGCGCACCCGGCTGATGTATGTGTGCTCACCCGGCAACCCCACGGGCGCGGTCATGCCCCTGTCTGAATGGGAAAAGCTCTTTGCCCTGGCCGACCGCTACGGCTTCATCATCGCTTCGGACGAGTGCTACAGCGAAATCTATTTCCGCGACGAGCCGCCGCTGGGCGGGCTGCAAGCCGCGCAGCAACTGGGGCGCGGCGATTTCAAGAACTTGCTGATGTTCACCAGCCTGTCCAAGCGCAGCAATGTGCCGGGCCTGCGCAGCGGCTTCGTGGCGGGCGACGCGGCCCTGGTCAAGCGGTTTTTGCTCTACCGCACCTACCACGGCAGCGCCATGAGCCCCGTGGTGCAGGCCGCCAGCGTGGCCGCCTGGAACGACGAGGCGCACGTGATCGACAACCGCCGCCTGTACCGCGACAAATTCGAGCAGATCACGCCGCTGCTGGCCGACGTGCTGGACGTTCGCCTGCCCGACGCGGGCTTTTACCTCTGGGCGTACGTAGGCCCACTCTGCGGCGGATCAGACACCGCCTTTGCCCGCGCCCTGTACGAACAATACAATGTCACGGTGCTGCCCGGCAGCTTCCTCGCGCGCGAGGCGCAAGGCCACAACCCGGGCTCTGGCCGCATCCGCATGGCCCTGGTGGCCGAGCCTGCCGGCTGCTTGGAAGCGGCACAACGCATCCGCGCCTTTGTGCACAGCCAGCAGGCCAAGGCCTGATGCCCTACAGCGTTTGCAGCCTAGCCGCCGCACGCGCGCCTGATACCTGCTGCGAATGCCTGTTGTGCGCTTGTCGCGTCTGCTGAGCCAGCAAGCCCCATGAGCTTGCCGCAATTGCGGTATTTTTGCCGTGCGGCGAGCCAACGTAGCAGATCCTTCCAACAGCCAACAGCTTGCCGTAGCGCAGCTTGATGGAAATAGCCTCGGCCCTGCTCATCCACATCACCGCAAACCGCTTTTTCAAACACCGGTCTTCTTTTCATCACTCTCTTCGTCAAAGGAAAGCTTCTTTCATGAACACCGAACAATTGCAATCCATCATCGACAACGCCTGGGAAAACCGCGCCAACATCACCGCTGCCGTGGCCCCCAAAGAAGTACGCGACGCAGTCGAGCACGTGCTGGCCGAGCTGGATTCCGGGCGGCTGCGCGTGGCCACGCGCGAAGGCCTAGGCCAGTGGACGGTGCACCAATGGATCAAGAAGGCCGTGCTGCTGTCTTTCCGCCTGCGTGACAACGCCCTGATGCAGGCAGGCGACCTCAGCTTTTTCGACAAGGTGCCCACCAAATTCGGCGGCATGAGCGAAGCCGAACTGCAAGCCACGGGCGTGCGCGTGGTGCCACCCGCTGTGGCGCGCCGCGGCAGCTTCATCGCCAGGGGCGCCATCCTCATGCCCAGCTACGTCAACATCGGCGCCTATGTGGATGAGGGCACCATGGTCGATACCTGGGCCACCGTGGGCAGCTGCGCCCAGGTGGGCAAAAACGTTCACCTGAGCGGCGGCGTGGGGCTGGGCGGCGTGCTCGAACCCCTGCAAGCCGGCCCCACCATCATCGAAGACAACTGCTTCATCGGCGCGCGCAGCGAGATCGTTGAAGGCGTGATCGTGGAAGAAAACTCCGTCATCAGCATGGGCGTGTACATCGGCCAAAGCACCCCGATTTACGACCGTGCCACCGGCCAGATCAGCTACGGCCGCGTGCCTGCGGGCAGCGTCGTCATCAGCGGCAGCCTGCCCAAGGATGGCGGCAAATACAGCCTGTATGCCGCTGTGATCGTCAAGCGCGTGGACGCCCAAACCCGCGCCAAAACCAGTCTGAACGATTTGCTGCGCGATTGAAGCGCAGGGCTGTGATTGGGCCGGGAATTGAACGGCAAGCCAACTGCGTAAAGCAAGCGAAGAAGCAACAGGGCTTGTGGCGCATACGCGTCAACCGCCCCGCCTTCATCGCCTGACAGCAACTGCTACCCGTTTTCTATCGCCACTTGGCCGCCAGCCCAACGGCACCACGGCCGCGCTTGTGGGTGGCATTCATCCTGCAAAAAGCCCTTGCCACCTCAGCAAGGGCTTTTTCTCGGGCTGCGGCCCGCAGCGAATCGAGCGCCGCATCTGGCCGCACCCCATATAAGCAAGCATTGCAAGCGCTGTTGTGAACGCATCAAGCGCCATCGCAGCCACTAGAAAACACGAAAACAGCCGTCATGCTCAAAGCCGCTTCAACGCAGTTGCAACAAATACCGCAGAAAAACTAACGCAGAAAGGCGTCATAGCCGGTTTTGAGGATCAGCAGACTCACCACCGCGATAAAAGCCACGCGCACAAAGCCTGCGCCATGTTTCAGGGCCAGGCGCGAGCCCAGCATGCTGCCCGCCACATTGGCCACGGCCATGCTCAGGCCCAGTTGCCACCACACATGCCCTTTGCTGGCAAACAGCACAATGGCCGCCACATTGGTGAATACATTGATGAGCTTGGCCCCGGCCGAGGCATTGAGAAAATCGTAGCCCAGCACCCGCACGAACAAAAACACCAGAAAACTGCCCGTTCCGGGGCCGAAAAATCCGTCGTACAAGCCCATGCCCGCACCGATGATGCAAGCCAGCCAGATTTCGCTGCGCGCGCTGTAACGCGGCTGGTGTTGCTGCCCCAAATCCTTTTTCGCCAGCGTGTACAGCAGAATCGCCAGCAGGATGAAAGGCAAAGCCTTGCGCAGATAGGTAGGAGCCACCAGCGTCACGGCCCAGGCCCCGATGAAGGAACCGATCAAGCCGCAGATCGCTGCGGGCAGCATGGCCGCCCAGCGAATGGGCACGCGGCGACTGAATTGCCAGGTGGCAAAACTTGTGCCCCAGACCGAAGCCGATTTGTTTGTGCCCAGCAAGGTAGCGGGCAAAGCGGCGGGAAAGGTGCTGAACAGGGTGGGTACCAGAATCAGGCCGCCGCCGCCCACAATGGCATCCACAAACCCCGCGCCAGCCGAAGCCAAGGTCACGACCAACCACTGCACCCACTCTGCCCACTGTGCTTGCACTTTCTACTCTCCCTTGACGGCCTTGGCCTGCGCTTTGTTCTTCTGACTTTGGCCTGCTGTTTTTGCGCGTTCTGCTTTTCTGCTTCCAGTTGAGCAAGCAAACTTGCATGCCAAGCTGTTCGGACTGAAACTATCCAGCTTCTTTCCCAGCTTGCGCCATTGGTAGATACCCCACACCCTTACTGGTGCGTGCCTGGCCGAATAGATAAGCAGCCAAGTGACGCCAATACATTCCCCGTTGTCTCGATCGCACTGCGGCATAACCTGAATTGGCAACTGGCAGACTGCTTAACATCATCAAAAAAGGGGAATAGCCCCTTGGCTATTCCCCTTTTGTTCCCCTTCAGGATTTTGGGAATGGTTTATGCACTTAAAACGCGCTCACACTACCGCGCCCGCATTGGGATCGTTTTTGCTCGCGCCCAGATGCTTGCTCTTGTCGGAGCCACCGCCCTTCTTGAGCAAGTCCTCGCGCTTGATGCCCAGCCACAGCGCCATGGACGTGGCCACGAACACCGAGGAATACACACCGAACAAGATGCCGATGGTCAGGGCCACGGCGAAGTAATGCAGGGTTTCGCCACCAAAGAACAGGATGGACAGCACCATGATCAAGGTACTGCCGTGCGTGATGGCCGTGCGGCTGATGGTGCTGGTGATGGCGTGGTTGACGATTTCCACCGTCTCCATCTTGCGGAAGTGGCGGAAGTCTTCGCGCACGCGGTCAAACACCACCACCGACTCATTCACCGAATAGCCCAGCACTGCCAGCACGGCTGCCAGCACCGAAAGCGATACCTCCCACTGGAAAAAGGCGAAAAAGCCCAGGATGATGATCACGTCGTGCAGGTTGGCCACGATGGCAGAGATGGCGTACTTCCACTCGAAGCGCACGGCCAGATAGATGATGATGCCCAGCACCACGCACAGCAGCGCCTTCACGCCGCTGCTGAACAGTTCCTTGCCCACTTGCGGGCCGATGAAGTCCACCCGCTGCAAAGCCACCGACGCGTCTTGCTCCTTGAGGGCCTGCATCACCTGCGCGCTTTGCTGCACCGAGCTGACGCCCTCTTGCAGCGGCAGGCGGATCAGCACCTCTTGCGAGGAGCCGTAGTTCTGCACCACCACATCCTTGTAGCCCATTTTTTCGATGGCGCTGCGCACCCCGTCCAGCTGGGCCGGTTGGGCATATTTCAGCTCCATGAGCGTGCCGCCCGTGAACTCGACCGAAAAGTGCAAGCCGCGCGTGGCCAGAAAGAACACGGCCAGCGCGAACATGATGGCGGAAATGATGTTGAACACGCGCGCATGGCGCATGAAGGGAATGGTCTTGCGGATTTTGAAGAATTCCATGACTTAGTCCTTGCTGCTGGCGTTGGTGTTGGCGTGATGGGGCAGCTTGGCCTCTTTTTCGGGGCGCCACACCGAACCGATGGAAAGCTCCTTGACTTTGCGTCGGCCGTACCACAGATTGACCAGGCCGCGCGAGAAGAACACGGCCGAGAACATCGAAGTGAGAATGCCCAGGCAATGCACCACGGCAAAACCGCGCACCGGGCCGGAGCCAAAGGCCAGCAAGGCAATGCCCGCGATGAGCGAGGTGAGGTTGGAGTCCAGAATCGTGGCCCAGGCATGCTCGTAGCCCGAATGGATGGCCGCCTGCGGCGAAACGCCTGCGCGCAGCTCTTCGCGGATGCGCTCGTTGATGAGCACGTTGGCATCGATCGCCATGCCCAGCGTCAGCGCCATGGCGGCAATGCCCGGCAGGGTGAGCGTGGCTTGCAGCATCGACAGCACGGCCACCAGCATCAGCAAATTCACGCCCAAGGCGATTGACGAGATCACGCCAAACAGCATGTAGTAAACGCACATGAAGAGCACTACGGCCACAAAACCATAGACCACGCTCTTGAAGCCCTTGTCGATATTGGCAGCGCCTAGCCCGGGGCCGATGGTGCGCTCTTCCACAATGTCCATCGGCGCGGCGAGCGAGCCCGAGCGCAGCAGCAGGGCCGTGTCGGCCGCTTCTTGCGTGCTGCGGCTGCCGGTGATTTGCACGCGCCCGCCTGGGATTTCGTCGTTGATGACGGGAGCCGTGACCACCTCGCCCTTGCCTTTTTCAAACAACAGAATGGCCAGGCGCCGCCCCCTGTTTTCGCGCGTGATGGTTTGGAAATCGCGCGCGCCGCTGCTGTCGAGCTCCAGATTCACCGTGGGCGCATGCGTTTGATGATCGAAGCCCGTGTTGGCATTGGTGAGGTTGTTGCCGGTGAGCAGCACTTCTTTCTTCAAGATATACACGGGGCGCTGGCCGTGCGCATCGGCGCGAGCAAAGAACACTTCCGAGCCAAAAGGCACGGCCGCCTGCTCGCTTTCGGGCTTGCCCAGATTGCGGTCTTGCTCGGCCTGATGCGCCTGCGGGCTTTCGTCCACCAAGCGGATTTCGAGCGTGGCCGTGCGGCCCAGAATTTCTTTGGCCTTGGCCGTATCCTGCACGCCTGGCAGTTGCACCACCACACGGTCGCTGCCCTGCTGCTGGATCACGGGCTCAGCCACGCCCAGCTCGTTGATGCGGTTGTTCAGCGTGAGAATGTTTTGCTTGACGGCCGCTTCCTGAAAGCGCGTGGCCTCAGCCGGGCTGAAGGTGGCCGTGAGCGAATGCTTGGCCGTGGTCTGCTCGCCGCCGCGCATCCACTGCAGCTCGGGCGTGCCGTCTTGCAAAACGGGCTGCGCAGTGTCGAGCGTGACTTCATCGGCAAACGCCATCACGAAGCCGTTTTCCGTGCGCTTGACGTCGGCCACGGCGATGTTTTTCTGCGCCAACTGGTTGCGCGCATCCAGCGCCAGCGCGTCCAGCCGCTTGCTCAGCGCCTCCTGGGTATCGACCTGCAAGGTGAAATGCACGCCGCCGCGCAAATCCAGCCCCAGGAACATGGGCGAAGCGCGCAAGGCGCGCAGCCACTGCGGCGAACGCGACACGAGGTTGAGCGCCACCGAGTAATCGGGCTCATCCGCCTGGGGGTTGACGGCAGTATCCACCACGTCGCGCGCCTTGATCTGGGTGTCGGTTCCATCAAAGCTCAAAACGAGCGAATTGCCCTGCTGCTCCACCAGCGTCGGCTGCAATTGCGCGGCAGCCAGCGCCGTGAGCGCACGCTGCTTGAGCGCTTCGTCAATCGCTGCCGTGGCCCGGCTGGGCGAAATCTGCACGGCCGGTGCTTCGCCAAAGTAATTGGGCAAGGCATAAATCGCCGCAAGCAACACGACCACGAACATGGTGATGTATTTCCAGAGCGGATATCGATTCATGGTGGAACTTTTGAAAAGGAAAAAGAAATGCGCACGGTGCCGATGCGATCAGCCGTACGCGCGTGTCATCAACTCAATGCCGGGCAGAAAATGCCGCGCCTTCGCAAAGGTTTTGCCTGGCGGGCGACGAACGGGCTCTGGCGAGCATTGAACTTTCACCTGCGCCAAGCCGCGCCCTTTTGCCCGATAACCTCCGCCCCAAAAGGAGGGGCGGCAAAAACACAAGTGGATTCAAAAACGAATCGTGCCTTTGGGCAGCACCTGGGTCACTGCGGCTTTTTGCAGCAGGATTTCCACATCCTTGGCGATCTGGAGTTCGACATTGCCGTCTTTGATGCGGCTGACCTTGCCCATCAGGCCGCCCACGGTGATGACCTCGTCACCGGCAGAGAGGTTTTCGAGCAGATTGCGCAGCTCTTTCTGCTTTTTCAGTTGCGGGCGCACCATGAAGATGAAGCCCACGATGAACACCACCAACATGGGCGCGACCTGAACGAGGGTGGACATGAAATCGCCGCCTTTGGCGCCGGCCGCTGCGGTTTGTGCGTAAGCATTGCTGATGAAAAATAGCACGGAGAAACTCCCGATCAATGAAAAGAAACTGGAACGAATGAAGCCGTAGCGGTGCTGCGACACACGTCTGAACCAGTTTGTTCAGACACTTGAGCCGATTCAAGCTGAACGCGCCCTGGCCAACCAAGCCGCCCCCCAAGCTTGCACACCGATGGCCCTGCAGCAAAGCCACGGCTCACAGGATGAGCAAGCCGCAAGAAAACCGCTTATTCTAAGCGCTAAGCCTTTGCTCAATACCGTTTGTTACGGGCGCTGTTGGGGCGCACGGGCAGGACCTTGTTGATGACTACGCCATCAGAAGCGGGCTGCGCTCAGAACCTGTTCACGATCTCAACGCGAGGCGATTGGATATGGTGCGGGATGGAATGCAAGGCGCAAATCGAAGGGCATAGCCCGTGCTATGGACGAGATTTGCAACGCAGCAGGCCGCCCGCTTCCATCATTCAAGCGCCCGTGAGGAGATCGTAAACAGGTTCTCAGGGCTGAGCGCCCTTGCGCCAACGCGCATATTCCTTGGGATAGACCTGCTGGAACTGCGCGATTTCGGCATCGGCCTCTGCCTGGCGGCCCAGCACCTGCAAACACTCGATGATGCGAATGACCACGCGCGATTCGGGGCTGTAATGCATCAGGCGGCGCGCCTGGGCCAGTTGCTGCTCGGCTTTTTCTGGCGTAACGGGATCGGTGCTCACAGCCGCAAACTGCACGGCATTGCGGTACAGCACGCTGTGCTCGGCCTGCTGCCGCGTGTGCTGGCGAAACGGCCAGACGCGATCGTCTGCCGCCATATACAGCTGCGTGACCCGCACAAAGTCGAAACTGGCATAGGCCATGCCCGCCAGCAGCCCCAGCGCCAGCACGCCTTGCCAGCGCCTGGCCGCATGCACAGGCATGGCGTGCGGGCGGGCGGCTGTTACTGTGCCACCTGCTGCCACAGCCACAGGCTGCGTGGCCCATAAAACACCCAGCGCCAGGCCAAAAGCCTGCTGAAAATGCGCGTACCACAACGGGTACTCCAGCAGGCTGTGCAGGCCGATCAGCGCCAACACGCCCCACATCAATTGGCGCGCAGGATTCATTTCGGCCCAGGGCCGCTGGCGCAGCACCCACCACGCAACCCATCCACACAACAGCACCGCTGCGGGCACACCCAGTTCCACGGCCAGGTGCAACGGCAGGTTATGGGCATGGTCCAGCAGGCTGCAAAAACGCAGGCCCGAGTAGCTGGCGTGGTAGTGGGCATAGTCCAGCTCGCCCCAACCCCAGCCCCACCAGGGCTTTTGGGCAATGAGTTGCAGCACATTGCCCCACAACACTTTGCGGCTGATGCAAGCGCGGCTATCCGTGCCCTCCAGCCGGGCCAGCATGTCCACCCCGCCATGCAGATGCGGCAGCACATACGTCACGGCCAGATACACCGCCGCCAGACCTGCCAACCAACTCATCACCTGCATGCGCGAAACAGGAAGCCGCGCGGCACGTGTCTGATGCCAGCTCCAAAATGCCAGCAAGCTGATGCTCAGCCCCAGCTGCACCAGTCCTGTGCGCGACAGGGTCAGCGCCAACACACCCGCCAAAGGCAGCATCAACCCCCAAGCCAGCAGCGTGCCCAGCCACTGCGGCGCACGCCCGGCCAGCCATTGCATGGCACGGCTCAAGCCCCCTTGCAGCCACAGATACCACAACGCCCACAGCGCCATGCACAAGAGCGTGGCCAACTGGTTGCGCTGGCGCAAATTGCCATAGACCTGCCCGGCAGGCGCATGATTCACCCACTGACCCAGCCAGGCCGTGTGCTGGCGGTATTGCAGCAGGCCAATCAGCGCATTGAGCAAGCCTGCCAGCAGCCAGCCCCAGGCGATCAACTCAACCCCTGTTTGCACAGCGGGCCGTGCATCTGCTGCGCTGCCCACGCCACGCACGGGATCGGCCCCTGCAAAGTCTTGCGCCAGCCGTGCGCCCACCGCGGCGGCTGCGCCAATCATCAACAGGCTCAGCGCCAGCAATTGCCAAGCCCGCCCCAGCAGCAAACCCGCCAGCACGGCGGCTACCAAGGCCGCTAAAGCAGCGCCAGCCACAAGCGACAAGCGCCTGGCTGGCAAACCCGCAAACAACAAGGCCGTGCACGACCAACCCACCAGCAGCGGAATGGCAGGCGTCATCGCGCCGCCGGCAAAGGGGTTGAGCCAGGGGATCAGCGCCAGCGGCAAGAAAAACGCTGCCGTCAGCACAGCGTTGGGGCGGGCGGCGTTTGCATGAACCGACATGAAAAAAACAACTTCAATCCAACAAGGCTTCAGGCACCGGCAGCAGCATCTGGCGCTGGCGCAAGGCCCGGCATTTGGGCCACGCCCAACGCCGATTCGGCACTGCACACGCGCTCAATGCCTTGATCGGCCACGGCCTGCAATTGCTGCGGCGTGACTTTGTGCGGCGCAATCTCGGCCAGGGGCAGCAGCACAAAAGCCCGCTGTTCCATGCGGGGGTGGGGAAGAGTCAGATCCGGCGTTTGCAGATGCAGATCGCCATAGAGCAGGATGTCGATATCCAGCGTGCGCGGCGCATTTCGATAGGGCCTTTGGCGGCCCGCGGCCTGCTCTTGCTGCTGGCATTGCTGCAACAAGGCTTGCGGCAACAAACGGGTTTGCAACTCCACCACGGCGTTGATGTAGTCGGGCCCATCGGCATCCACCGGCGCAGTGCGATACAGGGACGAAGCCCGCACCAGCCGCGTGTGCGGCCAGTTTTGCATCGCGGTCATGGCCTGGCGCACACTGGCCTGCGCGTCGCCCAGATTCGCGCCCAGCGCCAGCCAGGCGCTAACGGGGGCAGCAGTGGGCGCTACCATTTCGTTGGCGGGTGAGTGAGCTGCCTTCATTCTTCAGCGTAGCCCTGTCAAGATGCGGCGCTGCCGCCTGCATCTTTGGCCGCACGCGCAGCGCCAGACGGCTTTCTGCGGCGGCGCGGCTTTGGGGTTGCTGTTTCATCGGCGGCAGTGGCCGCTTCTGCCGGGGCACGATCAGCCGCAGCCAACTCTGCCTGCGCAGCCGCATCACCGCCCTGCCCCTTGCCTCTGGGCTTGCGCCGGCGTCGCGGTTTGCGGGCGGGGGCATCCAGCTCGCCAGCCGCATCGGCTGCATCCCCTGCGGCAGCGGCTGCGGCCAGCCCGGCCTCGGCAGCCCCACGCGGGGATGACGGCTTGCGCTGGCGGGCACGTTGTTGTTCGCGCTGCTGTTCACGCATTTGCTCGCGCACTTGGGCGATCAGGTCTTCGCGCAAAGTGTCGTTGGCGGTGCTGAAGGTTTGCCACCAGTCGGACAAGGCTTCGTCCACCTCGCCCACGGCCGCGCGCAGGCGCAAAAAGTCAAAGCCCGCGCGAAAGCGCAATTGCGCGGCCAGGCTATAGGGGCTGTTGCCCGTGCGTTTTTCGAAGCGCGGCTGCATCATCCAGATTTCGCGCATGTCCGCGCCGAGCTTGCCGCGCCCCGACACATCGCCGATGCGCGCGTCAAACACTTCGTCAATGGCCTGTTGCAAGGCCACGAAGGAAGGCTTGCCTGCCTTTTGCCCGGCCTGCCAGGCCAGGCGCACGTCTTGCCACAACAGGCAGGCCAGCAAAAAGCTGGCGGCCACGGGTTTGCCTTCGGCCACGCGGCGGTCGGTGTCTTTGAAGGCGGCGAGCACGAAAGGATCTTCGGCGCGCTGCACCGCCAGCGTGAGCAGCGGATAGATGCCCTTTTGCAAGCCCAGTTGACGCAGTTGCGCAATGCTGGCCAGTGCGTGGCCGGTTTGCAGCAGCTTGAGCATTTCGTCGAACATGCGGCTTTGCGGCACGTTTTCGAGCAAGGCCAGGCTTTGCTTCAAGGGCGCAGCCGTGCCCTTTTCGAGCTTGAAGCCCAGGCCCGCCAGCTTGGCCGCAATGCGCACCGCGCGCATGAGGCGCACGGGGTCTTCGCGGTAGCGTTGCGCGGCATCGCCAATCATGCGGATGACGCGCTTTTGCGCATCAGCCATGCCCTTGTGGTAATCGACCACGATTTGGGTTTCGGGGTCGTAATACATGGCGTTGATGGTGAAGTCGCGCCGCGCGGCGTCTTCGTCTTGCCGGCCCCAGACGTTGTCGCGCAGCACGCGGCCCGAAGCGTCCACCGCATGCTGCACGCCTGCCAGCGCATGGCGGCTGGTTTTTTCGTTGCCGCTGACTTGCTCGGCGGCCGAAGCGTCCAGATAGGCGCGGAAGGTGGAGACTTCGATCACCTCGTGCTCGCGCCCGCGGCCAAACACCACGTGCACGATGCGAAAGCGCCGCCCGATGATGAAGGCGCGGCGAAACAGGCGCTTGACTTCTTCGGGCGTGGCGTTGGTGGCCACGTCAAAGTCCTTGGGCTTGAGGCCCGCGAGCAAATCGCGCACCGCGCCGCCCACCACGTAGGCCTCGAAACCGGCTTTTTTGAGGGTGCGCACCACTTCGGCTGCGCGCTCGTCCACCAGGGCGGGATCGATCCGGTGCACCGAGGCGGGCACTTCGACGCGCTGGCCAAACGCAGCGCCCTTGGCAGCGCCGGTTTTGCCCAGCAGTTTGTTGATGAGTCGCTTGATCATGCTGTGTCAGCGAGTGGAAAAAAGGTCAAGAATACGCCAGCCACGCTCTTGTGCGATGGCACGCAGGCGGGCGTCGGGGTTGGTGGCCACGGGTAACTGCGCTTGCTCAAGCAAGGGCAGGTCGTTGATCGAATCGGAATAAAACGTAATGTGCACATCGCCCCACTGCTGGCCGCGCACAGCCAGCCAACGCGCCAGATTGTGCACCTTACCCTCGCGCAGATTGGCCTGGCCCAGCATCTGGCCGGTGATGCGGCCTTCTGTCGTGTATTGCAATTCGGTGGCCAAGATGTGATTGGCAGCAAAACCGAACTGCGCACCCACCGCATCGGCAATGAAGCGGTTGGTGGCCGTCGTCAGCACCAGGGTATCGCCCGCCTGGCGGTGCTGTTGCAGCAAATCCAGCGCAGGCGGCAAGATGTGCGGCTGGATGAATTCGCGCACATAGCGCTGCTGCACCTCGACCAACTGCTGCGCAGGCAGGCCCTGTATGGCTTGCGTAACGAAGCGGATGTATTCGCCCATGTCCAAGCGGCCTTGCTGGTAATCGGCATAAAAGCGTTCGTTTTGCTGCTGCACCTCTTCGGGGCGCGTCCAACCTGCGGCGTTGGTGAAGCTCGTCCAGGTGAAGTCCGAATCAATCGGCAGCAGCGTGTGATCCAGATCAAACAGGGCGATGCGGGTGGGCGGGTTGTTCATGTGTTGAGCAAACTCCAAACAGGTACGCGCCATGCTTCAGTGCGGCACGGCTGGCGCTTGCACGGCTGACGCTTGCACGCCTTGCGGCGTTTCATCCAGCATCTGCCGGATGAGCGGAATGGTGATGGCACGGCCGTTTTGCAGGGCGTATTCGTCCAGCAGGCGCAGCAGGGCCATGAGGCTGCCCGTATCGCGGGCAAAGCGCCTTTGCATGTAATCCACCACCTCTTCGCCCAAGGCCAGGCCGCGGTGGCGGGCAGCGGCTTGCAGGGCTTGCTTGACTTCGGCGTCTGAGAGCAATTGCAGCGCCAGCACCTGCCCCCAGCCCAAGCGGGTGCGCAGGTCTTCGCGCAGGGCCAAATCGGCCACGGGCAAGCGCCCGGCGGCCAGCACCCAGCGCGGGCCGCCGCCATTGGCCGGCGCTTGGGCATGCACAAACCAGTTGAAGGCGGTGTGCTGCTGCGCGGCATTGAAACGATCCACATCATCGAGCACCACGGCCTGCCAGTTGGCATCGAATTCAGGCGCGACATCGGCGCTGCATGGCACGCTGGCATCGAGCCAGCCCACTTGCAGGCCGCGCTGTTGCAAGGCCGTGCGCACGGCTTGCAGCAAATGGGTTTTGCCCGAGCCGGCCTCGCCCCACAAATAGGTGGGCATCTGCGGCAAAGCGGGCGCGGCCAGCGCCTGCCGCAAATGTGCCAGGGCCATGCCGTTGGGGCCAGCAACGAAACGGTCCAGGCCGGAGGATGCATCCCAAGTCAAGGCAAGCGTGAGTTGTTTCATGGCGATGGATGAGGGCCTGAGGATGATGCAGGAGCGAGGTGGCTGAAAGGATCTTGCCGTGCCCGGCTGGAATGTGCAGGCGCTTAGAACCTGTTCAAGATCTCAACGTGAGGCGATGGAAGATGGAAAGGGATGGGATGCCAGGCGCACATCTTTGCATGTGGCGCAGTGCATAGCTCGCGCTATGGACAAGATTTGCAACGAAGCAGACCGCCCGCTTCCATTTTCAAGCGCCCGCGAGGAACTCTTGAACAGCTTCTTGTGCAGCTCGGCTCCAGGCCGCTATTGCGTCTATCCACGACCAGGCCGCTTGCAAGGTGGCTGCGGGACGACGCCACAAGGCGCGTATTGTATGTAGGGCGGCCAACGTGGGCACGCATACGCTGCACGCTCCCATGCCTCCTCGCAAACCGCTGCCCCCACCCGCCAAGGCGGCCCTCATCCAATCGCGGCAGGGGCGCCAGGTCGGCCTTCAACCTTTGTCTTTGTACAAACTGCTCGCAAAATATTGCTGGCGCAGGCGGCGGATGGCCACCAGCAGCACGGCGCTGGTCGGCAGGGCGATCAGCACCCCCACAAAGCCGAACAATTGCCCGAAGGCCAGCAAGGCAAAAATCACCATCAGCGGATGCAGGCCGATGCGCTCGCCCACCAGGCGCGGGGTGAGGAAAAAGCTTTCCAGAAACTGCCCGATGCCAAACACCACCGCCACCATGATGGCTGCTTTGGAAAAACCCAATTGCATGATGCCCACCAGAGCCGCCATGACCATGCCAACGGCAAAGCCGATGTAGGGAATGAACAGGGCCAGCCCGGTGAAGATGCCGATGGGCCAGGCCAGATCCAGCCCGAAAAGCATCAGCCCAACGCTGTAGAACAGGGCCATGATGCTCATCACCAGCATTTGCCCGCGCAGATACTGGCCCAGCACTTCGTCGGCCTCGCGCAAAAAGCCGACGACCGTTTCGCGCATGCGCAGCGGCACCAGGCTGTAAAGCGATTCGTTGAAGCGTTTCCAATCCAGCAACAGGTAATACAGCGCCAGGGGAATGAGCGTGAGATTGCCCAGAATGGAAAGCGCCACGTTGCCGCCAATGACCAGCGAAGACAGCAAGGAGTGCACCACGCTTTTTGACGGCGCACCCGCCGCCGGTCCGGCGCCGGCCTCTGCATCGGCCTGGAAGTATTCAGACACCCATTCGCTGATCGTGCCCACGTCCAGGCTGATGTCAAAGCCGTAACGGGCTGCCGTGCTTTCCAGCCACAGCCGGGCCTTGTCGAACAAAGCGGGCAATTGGCGGCCCATTTCAGGCGCCTGTTTGATGAACAGGGGCACCACCAGCATGAACACGCCGATCAGCGCCAGAATCACCACCACCTCGACTACGCCCACCGACAACCAGCGCGGCATGCGGCCCTTGAACCAGGCATCGATCCGGTCCACCAGCGGATTGAGCACATAGGCCAGCACCCAGGCCACCACAAAGGGCATCAGCACCGGCGCCAGCAACCAAACCATCAGTCCGGCCACGGCGGCGATCAACACCCAGGCAGCCGCGCGTTTTTGATATTTGGTGAATTGCATGGCAGGCCCTTTCCCTTCCCTCTGAAAGAAAGTTTTACAATACCGCCGCCCGCGCGCAAGCCCATTTTCTCTGGCCTGTGCGCGCCGATCAAGGCAGACAAGGGCCTAAGTCTAAGCAACATTTTTCCCCTGCAACACAACCGCTTTCTGCCCGCTTGTTTCGCACTGTTTTTTGCCCTGTTCATGGCGCACACGAACAGCAAGCGGCAGGGCTGGATTGGTTCTTCCCCATGCAAACACCCATTTCCTACAAAGACGCTGGCGTTGACATCGACGCGGGCGACGCCCTGGTCAACCGCATCAAGCCTCTGGCCAAAAAGACGATGCGCGAAGGCGTGCTCGGCGGCATCGGTGGCTTTGGCGCCCTGTTTGAAGTGCCCCAAAAGTACAAAGAGCCGGTGCTGGTCAGCGGCACCGACGGCGTGGGCACCAAGCTCAAGCTGGCCTTTGAATGGAAGATGCACGACACTGTGGGCATTGACCTTGTAGCCATGAGCGTGAACGACGTGCTGGTGCAAGGGGCCGAGCCGCTGTTCTTTCTCGACTATTTCGCCTGCGGCAAGCTGGATGTGGAAACCGCCGCGGCCGTGGTCGGCGGCATCGCCAAAGGCTGCGAAGAAAGCGGCTGCGCCCTGATCGGCGGCGAAACGGCCGAAATGCCCGGCATGTACCCACCCGGCGAATACGACTTGGCCGGCTTTGCCGTAGGTGCTGTTGAAAAAAGCCGCATCCTCAACGGGCAGAACATTCAGCCCGGCGACGTGGTGCTGGGCCTGGCCAGCCACGGCGTGCACAGCAACGGTTTTTCGCTGGTGCGCAAATGCATCGAACGCGCACAAGCCCAAGGCGGCCTGCCCGCCACGCTGGACGGCATGCCCTTCAAAGAAGCCATCATGCGCCCCACGCGGCTCTACGTGCGCGCCGTGCTGGCCGCATTGGCGCAGCACCCGATCAAGGGCCTGGCTCACATCACGGGCGGCGGCCTGCTCGAAAACATTCCGCGCGTGCTGCCCGAACACGCCACGGCCCAATTGCAAAAAGGCAGCTGGCCGCAAAGCGAGCTGTTTTCCTGGCTGCAAGCCACCGCCGGCATTGACGATGTGGAAATGAACCGCACCTTCAACAACGGCATCGGCATGGTCGTGATCGTGGCAGCCAAAGACGCAGAAGCCACCGCCGCCACCCTGCGCGCGCACGGCGAAACCGTTTACCCCATCGGCCAGATCGTGCAGCGCCAACAACAGGCTTGCGTGCTGCTGGATTGAAAGCGGCAAGGCGTTTTTTCAACCCCAGCGTTTTTCAACTCTTAAGCGCCAATTTAGAAAACGGGCTGCTCCAGCGAGCAGCCCGTTTTGTTTTGCATTTGGATTCAACTGTACTCAGTTCAACTCATGAAGCCATGCTAAGCGGCCAAACCTCACACATCCGCCAGCGCGCGCAGGTGCGCTTCCACGCTGCGGGCGAGCGAGCTCAGGTTGTAGCCGCCTTCCAGGCAACTGACGATGCGGCCCTGGCTGTGGCGCTCGGCCACTTCCTTGATGCGGCGCGTCATCCATTCGTAATCGGCCTCCACCAGGCCCATCTGCCCCATATCGTCTTCGCGGTGGGCGTCAAAGCCTGCGCTGATGAAGATCATTTCGGGCTTGAATTCGTCCATGCGCGGGATCCATTGCTTTTCGACAATTTCGCGAATGCCCTCGCCCTTGGTGTAGGCCGGCACAGGGATGTTGAGCAGATTGGGCTCTTCGCGCAACGGCCCTTCGGGGTAGAAGGGGTGCTGGTAAAAGCTCAGCATCAGGATGCGCTCGTCACCGGCCACGATGTCTTCGGTGCCGTTGCCGTGGTGCACGTCAAAGTCGATGATGGCCACGCGCTGCAAGCCGTGCCGCGCCACGGCGTATTTGGCGGCAATGCCCACGTTGTTGAAAAAGCAAAAGCCCATGGCCTTGTCGCCGCAGGCGTGGTGGCCGGGCGGGCGCACGGCGCAAAAGGCGTTTTCCAGTTCGCCGGCCAGCACGGCGTCCACCGCTTCCACCACGGCGCCTGCGGCCAGCAGCGCGGCACGGTAGGTGTGGCTGTTCATCGAGGTATCGGGGTCGAGCGAGAAATGCTGCGGCTGGCCGGCAGCGATGTCGTCTTCGGCCAGCCAGTCGCCCATGCCGCGCATGGCGGCGATGTACATGCGGCGATGCGCCAGCTTGATTTCGGCCAGGTTGGCCGGGCGCGGCTCGCGGCGCTCCAGCGCATCGCCCACGCCGGTGATGAGCAGGCGGTCTTCAATCGCATCCAGCCGCTCGGGGCATTCGGGGTGGTGATCACCCATTTTGTGCAGCTTGCAATCGGGGTGGGTGTAGTAACCAGTCATGCCCATGAATTGGCCTCCAGCACTCTTGTTCGCGTTTTTGAATATCGGGGATGGACAAGCCGCCATTCGCTCAAGCGGCGCAAAAAACCACCGTCGAAACGGCCATGCAGGCCACTTCGTTTTGATTATGTCTTCATAATGAGGCCATGCAGCCCAACACATCTTTACAAAACACACATTCTGCTGCGCCAGCTGCTGCCAACCAGCAAGCGATCAGCACTCTTTCTGCCGACCAGGCCAACCACCTGTTGCAACGTCTGCTGCAACAGCTCAACCAAGTCATTCTGGGCAAAGAAGAGGCCGTGGCCAACGCCGTGATCTGCCTGCTGGCCAATGGCCACTTGCTGATCGAAGACGTGCCCGGCGTGGGCAAAACCACGCTGGCCCACACCCTGGCGCACAGCATGGGCTTGCAATTTGCCCGCGTGCAATTCACGGCCGACCTGATGCCCAGCGACCTGACTGGCGTTTCGATTTACGAGCGCAACAAGGAACAGTTCGTTTTTCACCCCGGCCCGGTGTTTTCGCAAGTGCTGCTGGCCGATGAGATCAACCGCGCCAGCCCCAAAGCGCAAAGCGCCCTGCTTGAGGCGATGGAAGAGCGCCAGGTCAGTGCCGAAGGCAAAACCTACGCCCTGCCCCGCCCCTTTTTCGTGATTGCCACGCAAAACCCGCTGGAACAACGCGGCACCCAGCCCCTGCCTGAATCGCAGCTCGATCGCTTTTTGATGCGCATCAGCCTGGGCTACCCCGATCGCGCGGCCGAATACGGCCTGCTGGCGGGCACCGCCCGGCGTGACTTGCTGCAAGGCCTGCAGCCCGTGATGCAGCCCGCCGATTTGCTGCAACTACAAGCCTTGGTGCACAACATCCATGCGGCAGATGCCCTCATCCATTACCTGCAAGACCTGCTGGCCGCCACCCGCAACGGGCAATGGTTCGAGCAGGGTTTAAGCCCGCGCGCCGGGTTGGGCATTTTGCGGGCAGCCAAGGCGCACGCCCTGCTGGCGCAGCGCCATTTCGTCACGCCAGACGATGTGCAAGCCGTGCTGCCGCAAACCGCCGCGCACCGACTGGTGCCCCTTGGCCACGCGGGGCGTGGTGCCATCGAGCAGGTGCGCGCCATGATCGCTGCCGTGCCGCTGGCGTGATGCCTTTTCTGATGCGCTCTGATGCTTTTTGATGCCATCTGACTTCACCCGCATCAGCCGCTGCCATGCCTAGCCCCAAGCCTTCCCCCGCTAACCCTGCCACTCCCGCCAACGCCACAAGCAGCGCGGCGGCGGATGCAACAGCGGCCAGCACAAGCTGGTTGCGGCGCGCATTCCGCAAAGCCCCTCGCCCCGCAAAACCGCGCAAGCCCGGCTGGCGCGCGCGCTTGCAGCAATGGTTCTGGGCGCGCCTGCCCCGGCGCGACAGCACCGTGCTGCAACAGCGCAACCTCTACATCCTGCCCACAGGCGCGGGCTGGCTGCTGCTGGCCACCCTGCTCGCGCTGCTGATCGCCTCCATCAACTACCAACTCAATCTGGGCTATCTGCTCACCTTCTTGATTACGGGTTGCGCCGTCATCAGCGTGCCGATGACGCACAACACCCTGCGCGGCCTGCAAGCCCACATCCGTCCGCCTGCACCGCAATACGCGGGCCGCCCCGTGCTGCTGGACGTGCACTTGCACAACCCCGCCAAGCGCAGGCGCTTCGGCCTGGGGCTGCGCTTGCAAGAGGCGGCTCGGCCAGAAGCCGCCAACACCTTGGACGAGATGAGCTGGCTTGACTGCGCGCCCCAATCCACCCACAGCGTGCAACTGGCCTGGCAGCAGGCGCAACGCGGCTGGCACGATTTGCCGCTGATTCATTTGGAAACGCGCTTTCCCCTGGGCGTGTTCCGCGTGTGGAGCGTGTGGCGGCCCGATGCGCAAGTGCTGCTCTACCCCACGCCCGAAACACCGGCCCCCGCCCTGCCCGCCCACGGCGGCCAGCCGCCGCAAGAAGCCCCGCCGCCCGCCAGCAGCCTGCACGCGGGCGCATCCGACGAATTGCCCGAAGACATTCGCCCCTACCAGCGCGGCGATTCGCCGCGCCACATCCTCTGGAAAAAAGTGGCGCAAACCGGCGAACTGTTCAGCCGCGAAAGCCGCCGCCCCAGCAGCCCCGATTTGTGGCTGGACTTTGACGCGGCCGAGCCACAGCGCGGCAGCGAAGCCGCGCTGAGCCGCCTGTGCGCCTGGGTGCAAGCCGCCAGCGAGCAAGACCAGCCCTTTGGCCTGCGCCTGCCACCCGCTGCGGGCCAGCCCGCCGTGCTGCTGGCCCCGGCCGTGGGCGAAGCGCACCGCCAACGCTGCCTGCAAGCCCTGGCTGAATGGGGGCTGCCACCCGCGCGGGTGCAAGTTGCCCCACCCAGCAGCGCACACACTGCAACAACTGCGGCTGCATCCGCCCCGGCAACCCCAGGCGCTGTTCAAACAAGCGCAGCCAGCCACACGGAAAAGCGCCTGTGAAAAATACACAAACTCCTGCCTCAACTACGCCCGGCCAGCGCCCAAAGCGCAGCCGGGCTTGGCCTGGGGCACCACTTTGGACGCAAACGGGCGCACTGGCGCGCGAAAGCCGTGACACCTTGTTTTTGCTGGCCATCATCGGCTGGATCGTGCTGATGCAAGCGCCCCACATGCCCTGGGCCAGCACCGTGTTTTGCGGCGCGGTGCTGATTTGGCGCGCCTGGCTCACCCTGCGGCAAAAGCCCGCGCCTTCGCGATGGCTGGTGATTGGCCTCTTGCTGCTGGCGCTGAGCATCACGGCCGCGCAGTTCCGCACCATCCTGGGGCGCGAGGCGGGCAGCGCGCTGATCCTGCTGCTGCTCACCCTCAAAACGCTCGAGATCAAAGCCCGGCGCGACACTTTCGTGATCTTTTTTCTGGGCTTTTTCACGCTGCTGAGCCACTTTCTGTTCTCGCAATCGCTGCTCACGGCCGTGGGCATTCTGCTGGGCGTGCTGGCCCTGCTCACGGCCCTGGTCAATGCGCACATGCCTGCGGGCTACCCGCCGTTGCGCCAGGCCCTGCTCATCGCGCTGCGCATGGCTGCTTTGGGCACGCCCATCATGCTGGCGCTGTTCATGCTGTTTCCGCGCTTTGCCCCGCTGTGGGGCTTGCCCGCCAACGACCGCGCCAAAACCGGCCTGAGCAACGACATGACCGTGGGCAACATCGCCGAGCTGGCGCAAGACGACAGCATCGCCTTTCGCGTGCGTTTTGATGGCCCCCTGCCGCCGCGGCAAGCCCTGTACTTTCGCGGCCCGGTGCTGGATCGCCTGAACGGGCAAAAGTGGGAAGGCAGCGGCTTTCCGATGATGCCCGATGCCAAACGCAGCAACGCCGCCGCCACCCAGGCGCCCGAGCTGGTGAGCTACGAAGTCTTGCTGCAACCGCACCAGTTGCAATGGCTGCTCACGCTCGATGTGGCGCTGGAGCGCCCCGCCCTGCCCCCCGGCTGGCGCGCGCTGCAAATGCGCTCGCTGGAATGGGTGAGCCAGCGCCCCGTGGTGGACGTGCTGCGCTACCGCGCGCGCAGCCAGATCAATCACCACGCCGATGCCGATCTGCCGGCACCCTATCTGCGCCCTTACCTCACGCTGCCGCCGGGCCTGAACCCGCGCACGCGCGAACTGGCCCAACAGTGGCTGGCCAGCCCCGCCCTGGCCCAAGCCGGCCCCGAACAGAAAATCGCCGCCGTGCTGCAACACCTGCGCACGGGCGGCTACAGCTACACGCTGGCCCCGGGCCTCACGGGCGAACACGCCGCCGACGCCTTCTGGTTCGACAGCAAACAGGGCTTTTGCGAACACATCGCCAACGCCTTTGTGGTGCTGATGCGGCAGATGCACATCCCCGCGCGCATCGTCACCGGCTACCAGGGCGGCGAAGTCAACCCCGTGGACGGCATGCTCACCGTGCGCCAAAGCGATGCCCACGCCTGGGCCGAGGTCTGGCTGCCGCAAAAGGGCTGGGTGCGCATCGACCCCACGGCTTCCGTCTCGCCCAGCCGGGTGGAGGATTTCGCCCGCCTGCAAGCACGCGGCGCAGTGGGCGATGCCGTGCATACCCTCAACCCCGAATTGGCTGGCGTCTTGCAACGCAGCCTGCAAAGCCTGCGCAGCCTGTGGGACGCCACCAACACGCGCTGGAACAACTGGGTGCTCAATTACACGCAAGACCGGCAGATGGATTTGCTGCGCCAACTGGGCTTTGCCAACATCAGCTGGACGACGCTGGTGCAATTGCTCGGTGCGGCGCTGATTGGGCTGGCCGCCCTGGTGGGCCTGTGGGCTTGGCTGGCGCAAAGCCGGCAAGACCCCTGGCTGCACACCCTGCATCTGGCCCGCAAACGCTTGTTGAACATGGACCTGCCACTGCCTGCTACGCTGGCCCACAGCCCGGCCCTGACGCCACGGCAATTGCTGCAACAGTTGGAGCGAGCGCGACTTGAACAGGCGCAGCGCGAACAAGCACCGCCACCGGCAGCCGATGCGCCTTGGCAGGCCTGGCGGCAATGGCTGCTGGCGCTCGAAGACCTGCGCTACGCGCCTGCTACCGATGCAAACACCAGCGGCCAGCCTCCGAGCAAGGCGCTGAAAGCCCTCAAAACCCAATTGCGGCGCTTGCCCCGGCTGCCAGCACAGCAGGCGAAAGCCAGTGCCAAGAGCAGTGCATAAACGTTTTTCCCCAAAGCCGCGCACCGACCACACCGCCTCGCCCAACACGGCAATCAGCACAGCGCAAAGGCCGCTTCAAACGCTCGTTCAACAAGCACCTACAAACACCTGCCAGATAATGCAGGGTTTTGTTTTTTGCTGCCGCAGGTGCGCGCTTGGCTACCGACATCACCCTCACCTTTCCCGAATCCCTGCCCGTCTCGGCGCGCCGCGCCGAGATCGAGGCGGCGCTGCGCGCGCACCAGGTCATCATCGTTTGCGGCGAGACCGGCTCGGGCAAGACCACGCAGTTGCCCAAGATCGCGCTGGCGCTGGGCCGCGGCAAGCTCAATGCCAAGCCGGGCGAAAAAGGCAAGCTCATCGGCCACACGCAGCCGCGCCGCATCGCCGCCAGCAGCGTGGCCAAGCGCATTGCCGAAGAGCTGAACACGCCCCTGGGCAAAGTAGCGGGCTACAAGGTGCGCTTCAACGACCGGCTCTCGCCGGGTGCCAGCATCAAGCTGATGACCGACGGCATCTTGCTGGCCGAAACGCAGACCGACCCGCTACTCAAAGCCTACGACACCCTCATCATCGACGAGGCGCACGAGCGCAGCCTGAACATCGACTTTCTGCTGGGCTACATCAAGCAGATCCTGCCGCGCCGACCCGACCTCAAGGTCATCGTCACCTCGGCCACCATCGATGCCGAGCGTTTTGCCAAACACTTTGAAAGTATCAAAGGCCCCGCGCCCGTGCTCATGGTGTCGGGCCGCACCTACCCCATGGAGCAACGCTGGCGGCCTTTTGAAGAAAGCCGAGACTACGGCTTGAACGAGGCCATTGCCGACGCGGTGGATGAACTCTGGGCCGGCAATGCCAGCGGCGACATCCTCGTCTTTTTGCCCGGCGAGCGCGAGATTCGCGAAGCCGCCGACCACCTGCGCGCGCACCTGGCGCACAGCCCGCTCACGCGCACGGCCGAGGTGCTGCCGCTGTTCGCGCGCCTGAGCCAGGCCGAGCAAGACCGCGTGTTCGATGCGCACGGCCACCGCCGCATCGTGCTGGCCACCAACGTGGCCGAAACCTCGCTCACCGTGCCCGGCATCCGCTACGTGATCGATGCGGGCACGGCGCGCGTCAAGCGCTACAGCTACCGCAGCAAGGTGGAGCAGTTGCTGGTGGAACCCATCAGCCAGGCCGCGGCCAACCAGCGCGCGGGCCGCTGCGGGCGCGTGGCCGATGGCATCTGCATCCGCCTGTACGACGAGAAGGACTTTGCCGGCCGCCCGCGTTTCACCGATCCGGAAATCCTGCGCTCGTCACTCGCAGGCGTGATTCTGCGCATGAAAAGCCTGCACCTGCTGGGCGCGGGCGGGCGGGTGGAAGATTTCCCTTTCCTGCAAGCGCCCTCGGGCCGTGCCATTGCCGACGGCTACCAGCTGCTGACCGAGCTGGGCGCGGTGGACGAGGCGGGCGAACTGACATCACTGGGCCAGGAGCTGGCCCGCCTGCCGCTGGACCCGCGCGTGGGCCGCATGATTCTGGCAGGCCGCGAGCGTGGCGCGCTGCGCGAAGTGCTCATCATCGCCAGTGCGCTCAGCGTGCAAGACGTGCGCGACCGGCCACTCGGGCAAGAGGCGCAGGCCGACCAGCAGCACGCCAAGTTCGACGACGAGAAAAGCGAATTCAACGGCTACCTGCGCCTGTGGCAATGGCTGCACGATGCACGCGGCGGCCAGGCGCCGCGCACCCGGCGCGAGATGCAGGCACAGATACAGGGCAAACAAGGCAGCGCGCCCAGCAAAGCCCGCGCCGCCGTGCTGCCCGTGGCCCAGCGCGCCGCGCAAGCCCTGGCTGCCGCCCGCGCGGCCCTGGGCGAAAACGCAGCCAGCCCCGCTGCAGCGGCAACTCCATCCGCGCCCACGCACAAACTCAGCAACCGCCAGTACGAAAACCTGCTGCGCCAGAACTACATCAACGTGCGCCGCGTGCGCGAATGGCGCGACATCCACACCCAGCTGCACACCGTGGTGGCCGAGCACAGGTGGAAAGAGAACGCCCGTCCGGCGCCGGGCCGCCCCAAGCCGGACGCGGCCCCCTCGGGGGGCAGCGCAATACGCGAAGCGATGGAGCGTGGGGGCACTTTTTCAGCAGGCTACGAGGCCGTGCACAAAAGCCTGCTCGCCGGCCTGCTGGGCAACGTGGGTTGCAAGATCGAAGATGGCAGCAACGCCCACAGCCCGGCCCACGGCGGCAAGCCGGCCAGCAACAAAAGCCCCGGCAGCAGCGAATACCTGGGCGCGCGCGGCATCAAGTTCCACCGCCACCCCGGCGCACACCTGAGCAAGAAGCCGGGCAAGTGGATCGTCTGCGCGGAACTCGTGGAAACCACGCGCTTGTACGGCCGCGGCATCGCCAGCATCGAACCGCAGTGGCTGGAGGAGGTGGGCGGCCACCTGCTCAAAAAACAATTGCTCGACCCGCATTGGGAGAAGAAATCCGGCGAGGCCGTGGCGCTGGAGCGTGCCACGCTCTACGGCCTGGTGGTGTACAGCGGGCGGCGCATGCGCTACGCCCTGGCCGACCCGGCAGGCGCGCGCGAACTGCTGATCCGCGAAGCGCTGGTGGGCGGCGAATGGCCCGACGACTGGGCCCGCGCCCTGCCTTTCTTGCCCGCCAACCGCAAGCTCATCGCGCAGGTCGAGGCCATTGAACACAAAAGCCGCCGGCAAGACGTGCTGGTGGACGAGGAACTCATCTTCGCCTTTTACGACCAGCACCTGCCCGAACACATCAGCAGCGGGCGCGAGCTGCAGGCCTGGTACAAGCAGGCAGCCCAGGCGCAGCCGCGCCTGCTCATGCTCAGCAAAGAAGAGCTGATGCGGCACGAGGCCGCAGGCATCACCACCGATGCCTTCCCAAAAATCATCCGCTTAGGGGGCGTGGATTGCGCCGCCCGCTACCTGCACGCGCCGGGCGACGCCAAGGACGGCCTCACCGTCACCGTGCCGCTGTTCGTGCTCAACCAGGTCAGCGAGGCCCGCAGCGAATGGCTGGTGCCCGGCATGCTCAAGGAAAAGATCCAGGCCCTGCTCAAAAGCCTGCCGCAAAAGCCGCGCAGCCGCTTCGTGCCCCTGCCCGAAAGCGCCGCGCGCCTGGCCGCGCTGTTCAGCACGCCCGAAACCTTCGGCCAGGGCAGCCTGATCGACGCACTGCTGAAACAGGTCCGCGCCGAAACCAGCCTGGACGTGAAGCGCACCGACTTCAAGCTCGACATGCTGCCCGCCCACCTGTTCATGAACTTTCGCGTCACCGACGAGCACGGCCGCCAGCTAGGGGCAGGACGCAACCTGGCCGCACTCAAGGCCGAGCTGGGCGGGCAGGCGCGCGGCGCATTTCAGGCGCTGGCTGCGCTCAAAACCGCGCGTCAGGCCGATGAGGGCGCAGCGCAAAAACAGGCTTCAGCGCCCGACCAGAAAGCGCCAGCAGCTATCAAAAAAGAAGCAAACGCTCCGGCTGAACAAGCCCCCGCATTGGCTGAGGATGCGCGCTACACCAGCTGGAGCTTTGGCGAGCTGCCCGAGCTGATGGAAATCCGCCGCAAGGGGCAAGTGCTGATCGGCTTTCCGGCCCTGGTAGATGCGGGCGACGCCGTCACGCTTGAAGTGTTTGACGAGCCCGAGATCGCCGCCGCCAAGCACCGAAGCGGCCTGCGCCGCCTGTTCGCGCTGCAAGTCAGGGATGCGCTCAAGTACCTCGAAAAAAACATCCCCGATCTGCAAAAAATGGCCGTGGCCTACATGAGCCTGGGCACGCTCGAAGAACTGCGCCAGCAGATCATCGACGTGGCGCTGGAGCGCGCCTTTCTGCTCGACCCGCTGCCCACGGACGAAGCCCGCTTCAAGCAGCGCGTGGAAGAAGGCCGCACGCGCCTGACGCTCATCGCCAACGAAGTGGCCCGCCTGGCCGCCACCGTGCTGGCCGAATATGCGCAGGCCGCGCGCAAGGTCAAAGACGCTGGCAAATCCGCCCCTGAAGCCGCCAAAGACGCCGCCGAGCAATTGCAGCGCTTGTTGCCCAAACACTTTCTCGCCCGCACGCCCTGGGCCGAGCTGCAACACCTGCCGCGCTACCTCAAGGCCATCACCCTGCGTTTTGACAAGCTGCGCGCCGACCCCGCGCGCGACGCCCAGCGCATGCTGGAGGCCCGCGCGCAGGAGCAACGCTTCTGGCGCCTGGTGACCGAACGCAAGGGCCAGCAAGACGCGCGCCTGCAAGAGCTGCGCTGGCTGCTCGAAGAACTGCGCGTGAGCTTTTTCGCGCAAGAGCTGCGCACGCCCCAGCCCGTGAGCATCAAGCGGCTGGAGAAAGTCTGGGCACAAATCGAGCGTTGAGATCAGCGTTGATATCGCGAGCGCAGCTCAATTGTTGATGGCTATGGCTTGCACCGCGTGCCGCAGTGCGTAAACGCTTGGCCCACAAATTCCACGGCTGTCGGCCGCGCTCATCCTGGGCCACTGCTTCTTTTTCATGCAGCATTGAAAGCCATGCGTTTACCCCCGAAGCACTGCACTTGTTCCGGCACGCACTTTATAAAACAAAGGGCACAAAGCGCTTGGTCTGGCGTTGGTAATCCTGATACGGCGCGCCGAAGTAGGCGCGGCATTCGGCCTCGTCGCGCAGGGCCGTGAGCCACAGCAGCACGCTGGCGGCGGCCACCAGCGCGGTGGTGAGCAGCGTGATGTTTTTGAGGTAAATCGCCCAGGCCAGATACAGCAGGGCCGCATACATGGGGTGGCGGATGTAGCGGTAGATGCCGTCGGTCACCAGTCGCTCGGTTTTTTCAAAGGGCAGCAACTCCAACTCCGAACGTTGGCCGCCCGCGTGGCCGCCTTTGCGGGTGAGCAAAAACACGGCGTAAATGGCCATGAGCAAAGACACCAGCAACAGCGCCCAAGAGATTTGCTGCCGCCAGCCAAACATGTCTTCATGCCAGCAATGGTGGTTGATCACCAGCAGCGCCAGCATGCATTCCCAGGCGAAAAAACGATAAAAGCCGTGCGCACGCGGGTTGCGCAGCGCATGGCGCGAAACCCACAAGAAAAACAAGCTGCCTCCGGCAAACAGCAGCCCATCGAACATGCCTTCGTTCCAGTTCATGCCTATCCAACCGTTTACTAAGCGTTTATTTCTTCAAGATGCCCAATCCGCCGAGTGGGCAGACGGGTAGGCAGATGCGATAAGGGCCAAGGCCCCTTGCTGCTGCGCACCCGCCCCGCGACCGTGCCCCAAGCTCACGAAGTGAGCTGCAAGCTGTGTGGTGCCGCACCCTTTGCCCGCTTGCACTTTGCAGCAGAGCCAGTAGGGCCACTAAACACGCAGCCGGTGCAAATGCAGGCAGGCGCCTTTGGCGGGCAGCAGCAAGGCTGGCTCTGCATCACTGGCCGCGTGCTCAGTTTCCAGGCAGCGCCACAAGGCCGCATCGGCTTGCTGGGCAAGCCCCCCTGTGGCAACCGCTTCACTCGCGGTATCGCCAAGAGGCCCATTGCCACTTGGCTGCGCCTGCCAGCGGCCGCGCAGCAAGCAGTGACCGGCCCCATGCGCTGGCGCTGCCTGGCCTTGTGCCATCTTTGTAGCCTGGGCGCTTACACCTGTAAGCGAATCCGTCGCCAAACTGATCGCAGCATAGCGGCAAATGCCGCTATCTCGCTCCAACGAGGCGCAAATCACGCGCCCAAAGCGTTTTTGCACCAATCCGAAGTGCGCCAATTGCAACAGATGCATCCAGACTTGCGCCTGCGGATGCGCCGTGCCGGGCAAGAAAAGGGTTTGCGCCAAGCCGGGCAACCAGGGCTTGAGCTGCACGCCCAGCAGTGCTGGCTGGCTGGCCAAAAAGTCAAAAGGCAACAGCAGGCCGTCACCCGTTCGCTGGGCCGCCAGCAAGCTTTCAGTTTCGGGCTGCGGGCCTTGCTGGCTGTGCCAGATCAGGGCCGTGGGGCCGGTGTTGGAAGATACAGCCCGCACCGTTTCGCACGCCGCTGCATCGGTAACTGCCTGCTCGTGCGCTAGCACATCCAAACAAGCCAGCAAAGCCAGGCTGGCCAGGGGGCTGGCCCGGCGCAAGGGTTGGCCGCTGCGCTGCAGCACAGCCCGTGCCAAATCCGACTGCGGCAGATGCGCCCGGGCATGGGCGGTGATGAGAAAGCTCATGCCCCACCCCGGCTCAGGATGCAGGCCGCAACGCTGCCGCCAAAACCCAGGCTGACGGCCAGCACATGCCGGGGCTGCAAGGCTTGGCGCACACGCACGGGCAGCAAGCCCAGTTCGGCATCGGGCTGCTCGCAGCCTGGTGTGGCCGGTATCTGCCCCTGTTGCAGGCAGGCCAGCAAGGCCGTGATCTCGGCCAGGGTGCTGGCCCCCAGCGTGTGGCCCAGATAGGGCTTGAGCGAAAGCAGCGGCGGCACCTGTGTACCGAACACCTGCTGCAAGGCGCGCGCCTCGGCTGCGTCCGTGCTGCCAACGCCCGCTGCATGCAGCTTGAGCAAATCAATATCCGCTGCGCGCAAGCCCGCCTGCTGCAAGGCGGCTTGCAGCACCGCCGCAATGGGCTGGCCGCTGGGGTCTGGGCCAGTGAGCGAATACATGTCCGTGGCGCTGGCCCAGGCGGCCAAGCGCCACGGCTGGATTTCGCTTCTGCCTTTGTTACCGCTCTCGCTGCCTCCGTCTTTGCCATTCAGCCCTTGCCCCAAGCCAGGATCAGTGCTCAGCAACACTGCCGCAACTGCTTCGCCCAGCACAAAGCCATTGCGATTGGCAGCCAAGGGGCGGCAGGCATCGGGCGAGAGCAGACCCAGGCTGTGAAAGCCATTGGCCGTGAGGCGGTTGTCGCATTCGGTAGCGATCACCAGCGCATGCTGCGACCAGCCATGCGCCAGCCAGTTGGCGGCAGCCTCCAGCGCCAGCATGGACGAGGTGCAAGCATGCGACACGCACTGCGGCAGCCCCTGCACGCCCAGCCACTGCATGCATTGCACCGCAAAGCTGGCGGCACCCGGCGGTAGGGTAGGTATTGGCTTCTCAGTGACGGCCGTTACTGAAACAGCACCCGCTGCCCTGCTATCGATTGCAGCATCAGCTGGCGTGGTCTGTGCAGCAGGCTGAGGGGGCTGACTCCAATCGGGTGTTTCGTACAAACCCACCTGAAAAGACGAGCTGGCAAAAAACACCGGCAGATTGCGCCACTGGGCAACAGGCACGGCTGCGCGCAGATCAGCCACGCAAGCCCGCACGGCTGCTTCGGCCCGCTGCAACCACCTGCCTTGAAGCGGCATGCGGAAATAAGGGGAGCGTTCACCAGCAATCTGCCGCCAATCGTGCGCCGTTTGCCCAGCCAGCATGGCGCTGGCCGCAGCGGCTGCGCTCAATCCCCGGGCCGAACAATGCCCCAGGCCAGCCAGGTAAACGGGTTGAAGCGATGGCATGGCAAAACGAGTCGGTGAATGGATGGATTAGAGGCAGGACGAATCCATGCAACGAGCAGGCATCAAGTGCTAAGAGCCTGTTCAAAATCTCTGCACGGCGAGCAATCAAGCGGATTTGGGTGGTCTGCGGTGTTGCAAAACTTGCCAATAGCACGCACTATTGGCCGCGTTTTGCGCCTTGCATCCCATCCCAAACCGCTTTTTGCCCACTCACGCCGAGATCGTGAACAGGTTCTAAGCGGCTAATTGACTGCTGCGATTTGAAAATTTCAGGTGCCGCCCTTGATCTCGGCCACTGAGCCACTGAAATGCCAACGCAATTGAACCCAGCGTTTTATTTCGTGCCCTGCCGAACCAACAGCCAGCTTTGCAAATGCGCGGCCAAGCTGTTGACGCTGCTCAGGATGCGGCGCGTTTCCTTGCTGTCGCTCAGGCGCAGGCCGTAGCGTTTTTGAATCGCCATCGAAATCTGCAAGGCATCGAGCGAATCGAAACCCAGCGCGCTGTCTGGCCCGAACAGGGGCGCATCGTCGCCCAGGCTGGCCGGGTCGCCGTCGCGCTCGGCGGCTTCCAGGATCAGGGCTTTGAGTTCTTGCTTGAACGTAGAGAAATCAGGGCTTGGCATGGGAAGGGATTGTCCCTGAAAACCGGCCAGCTCCGCCTACAACTGCCGCCGCTGGCTCCAAACGTGCAGCAGCATGGCCGCAGCTAAGCTGGCCGCGGCAAACGCCAGCAAGCAAGCGGCCTGCAGCCACACATCGCCCACGCCGCCGTGGCGCAGCAGCACGGTATGAAAGCCTTCCAGCCCCCAGGCCATGGGCGAAAGCCGCGCCAGCGTCTGCATGGCCGGTGGCATCAAAAACTGCGGCACCATGATGCCGCCCAGCGCCCCCATCAGGATGTTGCCCACCCCGCCGATGACCGTGGCCTGCTCGCTCGTTCGCACCAGGCTGGCGATGCACAGCGCCCAGCACACGGCGGCCAGACTCACGGCTGCGGCCACCAGCCACAGGGCCAGCCAGGCGCTGGCATTGCCCGGCAGCACCAGGCGGCTGCCGCCCAATGCCGGCACCAGATAGCGCCCCACCAGCAGCATCAGCAGGGCCTGCAATTGGTTGATGAGGAAAAACGGCAGCAGCTTGCCCGCCAGCAAGAGCGGGTACGACACGCCCTGGCTGCGCAGGCGCTGCAAGGTGCCCTGCTGCCGCTCGGTGATGAAGACGGCCGCAATGGGCACGATGACGAAAAACATCGAAAAGATCAACCAGGCCGGCACGCTTTGCTGCACGGCGCTGGGCAGCGGGGCATCGGCCCCCTGCCCGTGCACGGCCACGGTTTGCAGTTGCTTTTTCCAGTCTTCGATGCGGATTTCGGGCAGGCCCGGCAAGCCGTAGCTGTGTTGCAGGCGCTCCACCAAGGCGGTGGCGCGCTGCGCGCCCAGCACGGCCAGGGTCTGGTCGCGAAAGGCCAGCTCCAGCCCGGGCGTGAGCGTGGGGTCGGCCAGCAGGCGCAAGGGTTGATCCAGCACAAAACCCTTGTTGGGCTTTTGCATCGATTCGCCAAAGCCAGCCGGTATCACCAGCACAAAGGCCTGCTGGCGCGCCTGCAGGCTGGCGGTGGCAGCGGCTTCGCTCGCCACCAGGCCCTGATAGCGCAAGCTGCTTTGATTGCGCAGGCGTTCGATGAAGGCGCTTGAGGCTTCGCTGCGATCCAGATCGGCCACGGCATAGCCCAGATCCAGCGGCTTGTCGGGCGCAAAGGCGTCTTGCAGCGCCAGCGACATGATGAGGATGAAGATCGCCGGCATCACGAACAGGGCCAGCAGGCCGTGCTTGTCGCGCCACAGGGCGAGCCATTCTTTTTGCCAGAGCGCAAAAAGCTGATGAGTGATCTGCCGCATCATGATTCGCCCCGCTTCATGATCCATCCCGCAAAGAGCGTTGCGTCCATTGCATGAAGAGCTGCTCCAGATTCTGCTGCCCATAGCCCAGCGACAGCACCGCGCAGCCCCGGGCGGCCAGGGTTTGCAGCACATCGGCCAACACTGCGGCCAACTGAGCGGCCCCTGCTTGCAAGCGATAGCTGGCGGGGCCATCCACAGCCAGCGCGTACTGGGCCTGCCAGGCCGCGAGCAAATCGGCAGGCAAAGGCCGATCCAATTGCAGGCTCAGCGCAGGCTGCGCCTCTTGCAGCACCTGCTGCAAGCTGCCCTGCAGCAGCACGCGGCCGTGATCGATGATGGCGACCGTGTCGCACAGGGCCTGCACCTCGTCCATGTAGTGGCTGGTGTAGATCACGGCCTTGCCCGCCTGGCAAAGCGTGCGGATGGCATCGAGCAGAAAGTGGCGAGATTGCGGATCCACGCCCACCGTGGGCTCGTCCAGCAGCAGCAACTGCGGGTCGCCCAGCAAGCCAATCGCCAGATTCAAACGGCGGCGCAAGCCGCCCGAGAGTTCGCGTGCCAGCTTGCCCGCCACTGCTTCCAGCTGGCAAAAGGCCAGGGCCTGCGCCAAACGTTCGGCCCGCAAAGCAGCCGCCACGCCCTGCACCCCGGCGAAAAAGGCCAGGTTCTCGCGCACGGTGAGCATGGGGTAAAAGGCATAGTCTTGCGGCACCAGCGCAATGGCCGTGGGCTGCGCCTGCCGCACTTGCTGCAGGCGCAGCCCCTTAAAACAGATGCTGCCTTGCTGCACAGGCAGGATGCCCGCGATCAGCGAAATCAAGGTGGTTTTGCCTGCGCCGTTGGGGCCCAGCAGCCCCAGGCAACTGCCCGCTGGCAGCTGCAAGCTCACACCGTGTAGCGCAGCTTGGGCGCTGCTGCGGTAGCGGTAGTGAAGGGCTTCAATGCTCAGCATGGGCGAATCTTTGCGCAATCAACAGAACTAACGGTAAGCGGCCAGCACTTACAGCGCCCGCTGCAATTGGCGGAAAAAATCCTGCTCGGCTTGTGCCAGCGCCTCCAGCCGCTCGGCCAGCAAGACCGGTTCCAGCGGCTGGCGCCCACGCAGCATGCGCGCGCACAGCAGCGCCCACTCGCGCCATTGGTCACCGATGCGCACCAACTGATCGGCTAGGTCTTGCAAAGCGGGGCGTTGCAGCAAGTCAGCAGCCTCCTGCAAAAAGGCTGCGTACAAAAAACGAAAGCCCGCGCCGCCCGTGCCGATTTCCTCCTGCATGCGCACGATGTGGCCGATGAAAAGGCAGCTGCGCTGGGCATCGTCCACCGGCAGGCGGCGCACGGCCTGCGCCAGTTTGCGCATACCGCGCACGCCCACCCAGGGGATGAAGGGCTGCAACATGGCGCGGCAGGTTTTGCGCATGGCCGCTGGCAGGGCTTGTTGCCAATCGGGCGGGTGCGGCGGCCGTTGCAAAACATAGAGCATGCCTTTGGGCGCCAGGGGGCCAGTGGCAAAGCGCGCTTTTTGCAGGTCGGCTGCGGCACAGCGCATCACGTCTTCAAACACGGGGTCGGAAATGAGGTAATCCTCCCCCTCTTTGCCAAACACCAGCAGATTGTGCGCATTGAAGTGAAAGCGCAAATCCGGCGGAAAGTACGGCAGCCAATACACCGATGTTTGCAGGCCCACCGGCTGGCCTTGTTGCAAGCATTCGTCCAGCCGGGCCTGGGCCGCGGCGGGCTGGCGAAAGGTTTCAAAGTGCATGCGCATGCCCAGCGGCTTTTGCAGGCCCTTGATGATGCCGCGCGGCGGCATGCGGTAGGACACCAGCGGCAAGCCGCCCACCTGGATGAAGGGCAGATAGGCAAAAGCCAGGGCCGAGGACAGGCCGAACACCATCGCCTCGCTCAAGGGCAGGCCGTGCTGGCGCAGCAGATTGGCCATGACGCCGCTTTCGCAATGCGCGGCGTGCTGGTGCACAAAAGCTTGGGGCGGCGTGGTGGGCATGGCTGGCTTCAACAAGGGATGCGATAAGGGGTGCGGCGGCAAGGCAGCGCGGCTGGCGTCAAGCGCCGCCGTGCGCCGTTGCGATTGGCGCATCATCAGAACCATCATCCCAACCACTTGGCTCGGGCAGCGCCTGCAAGGCATGCACGCTCAGGCCCAGCGCCTGGGCATAGCGTTGCTGCACGCTGGGCCGCAGTTGATCGATGCGCGGCTGGCGCAAATGCCGCCGCACCTGCCAGCGCCACAGGCCCGTGGCCTGCGCCAGCAGGGTTTCGTCCATGCGGGCGCGGTACATGTGGTAGCGCAGGGGCGATGCTGCGCCGTTTTCAGCCTCGCGCCGGGCTTGCGCGGCTAGGCGCTCGAAGGCATCCACGGCCTGGCGGGTCACCAGCTCTTCAACGGCCCAGCCGCGCGAGGTAACGGTTTTCATGCGCCCATCGGCCCCGCGCGCGTACACGAGCTTGCGGTGCCCACCCAGCGTGGCGTTGCCTTCTTGCGGCACGTCATGCTCCTGCATGGCCCACTACCGTCAAATGCAAAAAGCCGCTGGAAAAGCGCCCGCTTTCGGGCACGAAGCACAGCAGGGTCTGCCCGGCTTGCAGGCGGCCGCTGCGCATCAGTTCATCGAGCATGATGTAAAACGCCGCCGCGCCCGTGTTGCCCTTGCTTGTGAGATTGGTGAACCATTTCTCGGCCGCCAGCGGCAAGCCCACGCGCTGCAAGGCATCGGCCAGCAGGGGCTGAAAGTACATGGACGACATATGCGGCAAAAACCAGTCGATCTGCTCGGCGCGCAAGCCGCGTTTGCGCATGATGGCCGAGAGGGGGCTCATCAGCGTGTGCTCCACGATGTTGTCGTTGAGCAGGCGCACGTCTTGCTTCACGGCAAAGATCGATTGCGCCAGCCAATCAGCCTGGCTGTGCTCGCGCCAGCCGCGCAGGCTGCCGTCTGCACGCTTGCTGGCGCCCTGGTACATGCAGGTGGGCAGCAGATGCGCGTGCGAGCACAGCTCCAGCCAATCCACCCGCAAAGACAGGCACTGCTGGCGCGGTTGCGGGCGCAGCAAGACGGCCCCGGCCCCGTCAGACAACATCCAGCGCAAAAAGTCGCGGTCAAACGCCAGCTGGGGCTGGGTGTGCAAGGCATCGACCTGCTCGGCCACCTCGCCTTCGAAATAGCGGGCGTGCAGCATAGCGCCAGGTGCATCAGACCCCGTGGCCACGGCATTGGGCATGCCTTGCAGCACCGACATCCAGGCGTATTTCAAAGCCGCCAGACCCGAAAGGCAAATGCCCGCCAGCGACACCACTTCGCACGCCGGATTGCCCAGTTCGCCATGCACCATCACGCCGTGATTGGGCACGAGCTGGTCAGGCGTGGAAGTGCCCGTGGCCAGGCAGGCCAAGTCGTTCAGCGTGAAGGCATCAACCGCATCGGCGGCATTGACTGCATTGGCATCAGCCGACACCAAACCGCGCACGGCCGCAGCCGTCAGCTGGGCGTTGCTGTGTGTGGGCTGGCCGGTGCGCTTGTCGAGCGCATAAAAGCGCTGCCGAATGCCGTTGCTGCGCAAAACCACGGCCCGCGCGCGCGAGGGCCTGCCGCCTGCCATGCCCAGAACCGCTTCGATTTCGTCGTTGGCGATCGGCTCGTTGGGCAAAAAACTCGCGGTTTGAACGATGTAGGCGGCTGCGTTGTGGTTACTCATCACGCATATTGTAGGTTCCGGCACCCGAAGGGGCCTCGTACCGCGCCTGCCAACGCGCCAGGCGTGCCCGCAGCAGCGGCCGCAGCAAGCGCTGCGCCAAAAGGCTGAGCGGCACCACCGCCACGATCATCAGCACCAGATATGTCACGAACAGCAAAAGCATCAGCCGCCGCAAAGGTTGACCCGGCGCCCCGCAAGCCCTCACGATGCGCGACCAGACCGTGAACGCGCGCTGCCCGGCGTGTTCGCTCACGATCAGGCTGGGCTGCACGGGCGCAGCGCCCAGGCCGCGCAGCATGGGCTGGCCGCTTTTTTCGGCATCTTGCGCCAAGGCGGCGGCCAAGGCTTGCCCAAAGCGGCGAGTGGCGGCAATGTCGGCATCCGTCACGCCTGCACGCGGCAGGCCCCAGAAGGCATCGCGCTTGCCGCGCAGCAACCAGCGCGGCGTGGTGATGAAGGAAGACAGCACGTGCTCGGGCGGATCGGTCAGCGCCACATGGTCGCAATGCCGCCCACCAGCAGCGGCGATCAGGCGCTTCATCTTTTCTTGCGCCATCAGCCACATATTGCGGCAGGCCACCACGGTGACGACCGGCACATCGTGCAGCCAAGCCTTGGCCTGCGGCGATTGTAAAAAAGCCGCCATCGGCTGCGCGGGCGACAAATACCAAACGGGATAGCCCAAGATGACCAAGTCGAAACGCTGCCCGCCCAAGTCGGGCAGCGGCTTGAGGGGCCGGGGCTGCATCTGCACCGATTCCGGAAAGGCATCCAGAAACTGCAGGAAAGGCCAAGGAAAAGGAAAAGGCTCAAGGGGCTCCAGTACCCAATCGACTACTTCCACTGGCGGCTGAGCTGGCAACAGCGGTTGAGGCTGCGCTGGATGAGGGCACTGAACGGAGGCATTCGTTTGCATTCGCCCTTGCATTTGCTTTTGCATCTGCGCTTTTTGCGTGGCAGGCCCCGCGTCGCCCGGCTGCGCATTCAACGGTTCAAGCGACTGTTCACGCAAGGGCGCCAGCATGGCATCAAGCACGCGCGTGAGCTGCCCGCTTTGCGAATAGTGCACCACCAGAATGCGCTTGGTTTTTGTTTTTGTCGTGCCCGCCATGCCGTGATGCGCTCAGTGGGTGCCTGTTATGCCCGCAGCAACAATCGCGCTTGCCCGCCGCATTCAAGCGGCGGCAGCGCCCTGCCCTTTGGCTGCGGCCAAGGCATCAATCAGGCCACGCATGGCAGCCTGCTTGAGCTTGAGTGCAGCCTGGTTCACCACCAGGCGCGAGCTGATGGACATGATCTGCTCCACCTCCACCAAGTGATTAGCCTTGAGCGTGCTGCCTGAAGACACCAAGTCCACAATCGCATCGGCCATGCCGGTGAGCGGGGCCAGCTCCATGCTGCCGTAGAGCTTGATCAAATCCACGTGCACGCCTTTGGCGGCAAAAAATTCGCGCGCAATGTTCACGTATTTGGTGGCCACACGCAGGCGCGCACCCTGTTGCACCTGGCACGCGTAATCAAAACCGGCGGGCACGGCCACACTCATGCGGCAGCGGGCAATGTCCAGGTCCAGCGGTTGGTACAGGCTGGTTTCGCCCCATTCGGCACAGTGTTCGATCAAAGTGTCTTTGCCCACAATGCCCAAATCCGCGCCGCCGTATTGCACATAGGTGGGCACATCGGTGGCGCGCACCAGCACCACGCGCACATCCGCGCGATTGGTGGGCAAAATCAGCTTGCGCGAGGTTTCGGGATCTTCCAGCACCGAGATGCCCATGCCCTGCAACAGCGGCATGGTTTCTTCAAAGATGCGGCCTTTGGAAAGCGCCAACGTGATCATCTGGCTCATGCGGCCACCCGTTCAATGTCCGCGCCCAGTGCTTGCAGCTTTTCTTCCATCTGGTCGTAACCGCGGTCGAGGTGGTAGATGCGCTCCACCGTGGTTTCGCCATCGGCCACCAGGCCCGCAATCACCAGGCTGGCCGATGCGCGCAAGTCGGTGGCCATGACGGTGGCGCCCATGAGTTGCGGCAAGCCTTCGATCATGGCTGTTTTGCCGTCGATGTGGATGCGCGCACCCAGGCGCATCAGCTCGCTCACGTGCATGAAGCGGTTTTCGAAAATCGTTTCGGTCACCATGCTGCTGCCCTGCGCCACGCAATTGAGCGCCATGAATTGCGCCTGCATGTCGGTGGGAAAGCCCGGGTACTCGGTCGTGCGAAAGCTCTGCGCCTTGAGCGCCGCGCCGCCCGCGCTGCGAATGCGCAAACCATCGGGCAACACGTCCACCTGGGCGCCTGCTTCGCGCAGCTTGTCGATCACGGCATCCAGATGATCGGCCCGCGCGTGCTGCAAGGTCGCATCGCCACCTGTGGCCGCCACGGCGCACAAGAAGGTGCCGGCCTCGATGCGGTCGGCCACCACGGCGTGCTCGCAGCCGTGCAGTTGCTCCACCCCTTCGATGGTGATGCGGCTGCTGCCGTGGCCCTGGATCTTGGCACCCATCTTGATGAGCATTTCGGCCAGATCGGTGACTTCGGGCTCTTGTGCGGCGTTTTCCAGCACCGTGGTGCCTTCGGCCAAGGTGGCGGCCATCAAGAAGTTCTCGGTGCCCGTGACCGTGATCATGTCGGTGGCGATGTGCGCGCCTTTCAGGCGCTGCTGCCCCGGCGGCAGTTGCGCTTCGATGTAGCCGTGCTGCACCTCAATCTGCGCGCCCATGGCCTGCAAGCCCTTGATGTGCTGCTCGACCGGGCGCGCGCCAATGGCGCAGCCACCGGGCAAGGAAACACGCGCCTTGCCGCAGCGCGCCAGCAGCGGCCCCAGCGCCAGCACCGATGCGCGCATGGTCTTGACCAGCTCGTAAGGCGCTTCGGCCCGCAGCGGGTCGGCCGCCTCGAAGCTCATGCCGCCACGCTCGCCATGCGTTTGCACGCTCACGCCCATGTTTTCGAGCAGTTTGCGCATGGTCGCCACGTCGCGCAGACGCGGCACATTGCGCAGATGCACGGTTTCGCTGGTGAGCAAGGCAGCGCACATTTCGGGCAGGGCCGCGTTCTTCGCGCCAGAAATGGCGATGCTTCCGTGCAGGGGGCGCTGGCCCCGTATCAAGAGTTTGTCCATATGGCGGGCTTATTCGTAGGCTTGGGCAAGGCAGGTGATGCAATCAGACTTCGACGTGCTGTTGCGCCCATTCTTCGGGCGTGAGCGTTTTCATCGACAGGGCATGCACCTCGTCATTTTGCAGGCGTTCGCCCAAGGCGGCATACACCATCTGGTGGCGCGCAATCAGGCGCTTGCCGGCAAAGGCGCTCGAAACGATGGTGGCAAACCAGTGGCGCCCATCGCCTTGCACGTCCAACTGCTCGCAGGGCAGCGCATCGGCAATGAGTTGGCGCACGGTTTCGGCGGTGACTGACATGGGGGTGTACTCCTCAAATCTTTTCTCGAATCTTGTGAATCTTTGAAACCTTGGATCAGGTTTTGCGCTTGGCCTGCTCCAGGCAGGGTTGGCCATAGCGGTTGGCGTCGCTTTGCAATTGGGCCGCATCCTGCCCGGCCAGGTAGCGGGTCAACTGCTGCTCGCTGTTGTGGTCGGCCAAGGCGGCGGCATAGCACTGGCAAAAATCCGCACGCTGCGCAGGCGACAACTTGGCTTCGGGCGCAATGCGCGGCAGGCATTCGCGCTCGAACATCTGCACGAACTTGATCTGCACATTCGATCGCCTCAGCGCAATGCCTGCCGCCGAAGCTGGGGCCTTGGCCGCTGCACGACTGCCAGTCCCAGACGCTAGCTGTGCTGCAGCCGGTGCCGCAGATGCCACCGAAGTTACAGCAGCGGTCGAAGCATCCGCAAGCGGCGCAGACGCAACAGCACTGGCCTGCCCTTCGCTTTGCGGCGAGCACCCGGCCAGCCCCAGCAGTCCACCAGCCGCCATCACAGCCAGCCAAAAACCAGCACGGCGGCGGGCGATCGTTACCCATTGCATCGGTGCAAAACCCCAACATTCATGATGAAAGCCCTTGATCGTGAAAAACGCCTGCCGCCCTACTGGCGCAGTTTGTAGCCGCTTTTGAGCAGATACAGCACCAGCGCACTCACACCCGCAAAGGCCCCGCCAGCCACCAGCAGGCTCATCCAGGGCGAAACATCGCTCTGGCCGAAAAAGCCGTAGCGTAGGCCGTCGATCATGTAAAAAAACGGGTTCAGGCGGCTGAGCTGCCGCCAAACGCCGGGCAGATTGTGCACCGAATAGAACACACCTGCCAAAAAGGTCATGGGCATGATGATGAAGTTCTGGAACATGGCCATCTGGTCGAACTTGTCGGCCCACAAACCCGCCACCATGCCCAAGGCCCCCATCATGGCCGCGCCCAGCACGGCAAACACGGCAATCCACCCAGGCGCTGCCGCATGCGGCGGCGTGTAAAACAGCGTAACGGCATACACACCCAGCCCCACCAGCAAGGCCCGCACCACCGATGCCCCCACATAGGCCACATACCAGTGCCAGTGCGACAAGGGGCTGAGCTGCAAAAACACCAGATTGCCCATGATCTTGCTTTGCACCAGGCTGGAAGCGCTGTTGGCAAAGGCGTTTTGCAGCACGCTCATCATCACCAGGCCGGGCACCAAAAAGGCCACATAGCTGATGCCGCCATAGCCCGGCATGGCCTGCCGCTTGAGCACGTGACCAAAAATCAGCAGATAAAGCACCGTGGTGAGCACCGGCGCGGCAATGGTTTGCAGGCCCACATGCCAAAAGCGCAGCAGCTCTTTGTAGAACAGCATCTTGCAGCCGCTGCCGTTGGGAAGCTGAGCCTGCGGGGCATGAACTTGTGGGATTTGCAAATTGGGCGGCTGCATGGCGGTGGGAGACGTGGATAAAAGAACAGGCAAAGAGATCGGCAAAAGGCGCACGCAGCTCATCGTGCAGCGCGCTGCGCCGCAAACCACACGGGCAAACCGGGGTTGAAGCAACGCCAGCCCACACCGTGGTAATCGGGCCGACGCGTTTGCAGCCACGCAAGCACAGTTGTCGTGCAGGCAACGATGCCACCCAGAACGCCCCAGCCCAGGGTTGCCGCCAAAAGCGGCACCAACACGCCTGCGGCCATCACCGCCACAAACACGGCGGCCCAAATCAATTCCAGCACCCGCGCCATGCGCAGCACATTGCAGAACAGAAAAAAGTGGCAGATCACGCAGACCACGGCAGCTGCGGCCAACGCCCAGCCTGCGCGCCACAAGGCCCAGGCCGCACCCGCGCCAAGCAGCAACACGCCCACATCCAGCCACGACAAGCGAAAGCCGGGCCGGAAATCGGGGGGCTGCGCAGCGGCAGTCTCTGGCCTCATGGCTGCGCCCTTTCTCTGGTCTCTCTGGCGGCATCTGCGGCAGCGGGTGGCGGGTTTGTCAATTGCTTTTGGAGTTGAAGCGCTTGCTTTGCTTGAGCGGACTGCGCCTATTCAGGCCAAGCCCCCTGCGGCTGAGCGGTGCCTTCGGTGGAATGAACACCACCGGCAGCGCCGCCCATCAGGCGAATGAACACATCTTCCAAATTCGCCTTGCGCACTTCCAGATCTTCGATTTCAATGCCCGCCCGGCGCAGCGCCGCCAGGCTCTGCTCGATTTCTTCCGCGCTGTTCGCGGGCCATTCCACCACCCGGCCCGTGATGCGGGCGCGCCCCGCCAATTCGGCGGGCAAGGGCTGGTCGGTTTTGAAGTGCAGCACCCCCACGGCGGCGTTGCGCAGCAAGGTGCTGGTTTTCTCCAGCGCCAGCAGGCGGCCTTGCTTGAGCATGGCGATGCGGTTGCACAGGGCCTCGGCTTCTTCCAGGTAATGCGTGGTCAACAGCACGGTGTGGCCCTGCCGGTTCAGATCGGCCACCAGGCGCCACAGCGTTTGGCGCAGTTCCACATCCACGCCGGCGGTGGGCTCATCCAGCACGATCACGGGCGGCTTGTGCACCAGCGCCAAAGCCAGCAGTGCGCGCCGCCTCATGCCGCCCGAGAGCTGGCGCATATTGGCATCGGCCTTGCCAGCCAGGCCCAGATCGTGCAGCAGTTCGTCCACCCACGCCGCGTTGTTGTAAATACCGAAATAGCCCGACTGAAAGCGCAACATCTCGCGCACGCTGAATACTGGGTCGTACACCAGCTCCTGCGGCACGATGCCCAGATAGCGGCGCACCTGCTCAGCGTTCTGCCGCACATCCAGCCCATGCACTTTGATCGTGCCCTGCGTGGCCTGCGTCAGCCCCGCCAGAATGCTGATGAGCGTGGTCTTGCCCGCCCCGTTGGGGCCCAGCAGCCCGAAAAAATCGCCCTGCTCGATGTCGAACGACACCTCATCCAGCGCACGCAAGCCCGCCACATGACCACGCGGCGGGTAGAACTTGCTGAGGGACTGGATGGAAATAGCAGGCATAAGAAGCAAATTTTAGGTTCTGATCGGCCATTTTCAGGGCGCAATCGATTGCTTTGATATGCAAGCCAAGGAGGGAGCCCGTATGCCCGCAAGCTGTGGTTCACACAGGCATCAAACAGCCAAGTCTAAGGCCGAGCCAATGGTATAAAACCACCCTTTGCCTGCGTCGTGCCTTTACGACATGCGCCATTTGTCGCCCAACCGATTGCAAGGCTCGGCGTGGACGCAAGCTGCGCGGTGCCTGCGTTTGAAAACGCTTTTGCAAACCAGCACCCTGCTTCTCTACGCACAAGATTTTTTACAGAAACGCTTTGCTTATGCCTCTATCCATCACCGAACAAATCGCCAGCGAAATTCGCGTACAAGCCCATCAGGTGCAAGCCGCCATCGACCTGCTGGACGGTGGCGCCACCGTGCCCTTCATCGCCCGCTACCGCAAGGAGGCCACGGGCGGGCTGGACGACGCGCAACTGCGCGAGCTGGAGGCGCGCCTGAGCTACCTGCGCGAGTTGCACGAGCGCCGCGCCGCCATCCTCAAAAGCATTGAGGAGCAAGGCAAGCTCACGCCCGAGTTGCGCGCCGCGATCGAGGCCGCGCCAACGAAGCAGGAGCTGGAAGACCTCTACCTGCCCTACAAGCCCAAGCGCCGCACCAAGGGGCAGATTGCGCGCGAATTCGGCATCGAGCCGCTGGCCGACCAGTTGTTTGCCGACCCCGCGCTGGACCCGCAAGTGGCCGCCCAGCCTTTCGTGAAAGCCGAAAAGGGCGAAGGCGGCGAAGACTTCACCACCATCGCTGCCGTGCTCGACGGCGTGCGCGACATCCTGAGCGAACGCTGGGCCGAAGACGCCGCGCTGGTGCAATCCTTGCGCGAATGGCTGTGGGCCGAGGGCCTGCTGCAAAGCAAGCTGGCCGCGGGCAAAAACGAAAACGACCCCGAAGTGGCCAAGTTCCGCGACTATTTCGATTACGACGAGCCCATTGGCCGCGTGCCCAGCCACCGCGCGCTGGCCGTGTTTCGCGGGCGGCAGCTGGAGATTCTGGATGCCAAACTCGTCACGCCACTGGCCGCTGACGAAAAGACCAGTCTTGCTGAAGGCCGCATCGCCCAGCACCTGGGCTGGAGCCACCAAAGCCGCCCCGCCGACGACCTGTTGCGCAAATGTGTGAGCTGGACTTGGCGCGTGAAACTGAGCTTAAGCACCGAGCGCGACCTGTTCGCCCGCCTGCGCGAAGAGGCCGAAAAAGTCGCCATCAAGGTCTTTGCCGACAACCTGCGCGACCTGCTGCTGGCCGCGCCCGCCGGGGCCAAGGCCGTGATGGGGCTGGACCCCGGCATCCGCACTGGCGTGAAAGTGGCCGTGGTGGATAGCACCGGCAAGCTGGTGGACACCGCCACCGTTTACCCGCACGAGCCACGCAAGGATTGGGACGGCAGCATCCACACCCTGGCGCGCCTCATCGCCCAGCACGGCGTGCAGCTCATCGCCATTGGCAACGGCACCGCCAGCCGCGAAACGGACAAGCTCGCGGGCGACCTCATCAAGCACGTGCAAAAAATCGCGGCCAGCCAGCCCGGCATCACCCCGCCCACGATTGAAAAAATCGTCATCAGCGAAGCGGGTGCATCGGTTTACTCTGCCTCCGAATACGCCAGCCAAGAGCTGCCCGACGTGGACGTGAGCCTGCGCGGCGCGGCCAGCATCGCCCGCCGTCTGCAAGACCCGCTGGCCGAACTCGTCAAGATCGACCCCAAGAGCATTGGCGTGGGCCAGTACCAGCACGACGTGAACCAGAGCGAGCTGGCCCGCGCGCTCGATGCCGTGGTGGAAGACTGCGTGAACGGCGTGGGCGTGGACTTGAACACCGCCAGCGCGCCGCTGCTGGCGCGGGTGTCGGGCCTATCCGCCACCGTGGCCAAATCCGTGGTGCGCTGGCGCGAGCAACACGGCGCCTTCCAGAACCGCCAGCAACTGCTGGAAGTCAGCGGCCTGGGCCCCAAAACCTTTGAGCAAAGCGCGGGCTTCTTGCGCATACGCGGCGGCAGCAACCCGTTGGACATGACGGGCGTGCACCCCGAAACCTATCCGGTGGTCGAGCAGATCATCGTCAGCACCGGCAAGCCCATCGACCAATTGATGGGCCGCAGCGAACTGCTCAAACCCCTCAAGCCCGAGCAGTTCGCCACCGATCAATTCGGTGCCATCACGGTGAAAGACATTCTGGCCGAACTGGAAAAACCCGGCCGCGACCCGCGCCCGGACTTCAAGGTCGCCCGCTTCAACGAAGGCGTGGAAGACATTGCCGACCTGAAGGAAGGCATGGTGCTCGAAGGCACCGTGAGCAACGTGGCCGCCTTTGGCGCCTTCGTCGATCTGGGCGTGCACCAGGACGGGCTGGTGCACGTCAGTCAGCTGTCGAACAAGTTTGTCAACGACGCGCGCGAAATCGTCAAGACCGGCCAGATCGTCAAAGTGAAGGTGCTGGAAGTGGACGTGCCGCGCAAGCGCATCAGCCTGACGATGAAGCTGGACGCGCCCACGGGCAGGCGCGAAGGCCGTGACGCCAGAGGCGAAAACCGCTTTGAACCAGCAGGCCGTAGCACAGGCCGTGGCGGCTATTCAAGCGACCGCAGCCGGGGCCAAGGTCGCCACTCAAGTGCACCCGCCACGGCCATGGCATCGGCTTTTGAAAAGCTCAAGGGCTTAAAGTGATTTTAATAATTGAATAAACCTATGTTTTATGATTAACTAATATGATCTTAATTATTGAAGAGTATGAATTTGAAAATTTCTTAGAGCCTGTTCAAAATCTCTGCACAGCGAGCAATCAAGCGGATTTGGGTGGTCTGCGGTGTTGCAAAACTTGCCAATAGCACGCACGATTCACGCACCATTGGCCGCGTTTTGCGCCTTGCATTCCATCCCAAACCGCTTTTGCCCACTCACGCCGAGATCTTGAACAGGCTCTTACCAATAAACTCTTTATGAGCCATTATTTTTTCCAGCAACCCATTCTCAATTCGCCCTATGAATACCCCGCCCGGCACTGGGCGCTGGACGAGGCCGGGCAGCCCACCGGGCAAGTCATCGACAGCCGCCGCCGCGCGGACTTCATCACCCCCATTCCCCGGCCGCGCAAGGCGCGCGGCGCGCAGTCTGAACTGGCGCTGGGCAGCCAGCACGGCAGTGACAACCAGCTCTACCACAGAGACCTTATCAACGCCGTGCGGCAGGAGGTGGACGCCTGGCGCCAGTTGCCGCCCTCGCAGTGGCGGGTCACGCCGGAAACCGCGCGCCTGTTGCAACACTGGCGCACGCATGACTTTGCCGGCGTGCGCCCGTTTTTCTGCCAGGTCGAGGCTGCCGAAACCGCCATCTGGCTGACTGAAGTCGCGCCACAGCTGGGCCAGCGCGGCCAGCGCTTTCTGGAGCACCTTGCCAAAGTCAACGATGACGCCAACCCCGGCCTGATGCGGCTGGCGCTCAAGCTCGCCACCGGCGCGGGCAAGACCACTGTCATGGCGATGCTGATTGCCTGGCAAACGGTCAACGCCGTGCGCCACCCCGGCAGCAAAAAATTCACCCGCGGCTTTTTGCTCGTGGCGCCGGGCATCACCATCCGCGACCGCCTGCGCGTGCTCCTGCCCAACGATCCGGACAGCTATTACGCCAGCCGCGAGATCGTGCCGCGCGACATGCTGGCCGATCTGGACAGGGCCAAGATCGTCATCACCAACTACCACGCCTTCAAGCGGCGCGAGCGCATGGAGCTTTCCAAGGGCGGCCGCCGCCTGCTGCAAGGGCGCACCGGCAGCGCGCCGGACACGCTGGAAACCGAGGGCCAGATGCTGCAACGGGTGATGCCGGAGCTGATGGGCATGAAAAACATCCTTGTCCTCAACGACGAGGCCCACCATTGCTACCGCGAAAAGCCCGCCTCCGATGAGGACTACATCGACGACAAGGGCAATCCGCTGACCGGCGATGACCTCAAGGCCGCCAAAGCGCACGCCCAAAGCGAGAACGAAGCCGCCCGCCTGTGGATTTCCGGCCTTGAAACCGTGCAGCGCCATCTCGGGGTGCAGCGCGTCATCGACCTCTCGGCCACGCCCTTCTTTCTGGCCGGCTCCGGCTATGCCGAAGGCACGCTGTTTCCGTGGACGATGAGCGATTTTTCGCTGATGGACGCCATCGAATGCGGCATCGTCAAACTGCCGCGTGTGCCGGTGTCGCAAAACATCCCCGGCAGCGAAATGCCCATCTACCGCGAGCTGTGGAAACACATCGGCAAAAAAATGCCCAAAAAAGGTCGCGGCAAGGGCGGTGCGCTGGATCCGCACGCCATCCCCGTGGAGCTGCAAACCGCGCTGGAGGCGCTGTACGGCCACTACGTGCAAACCTTCGAGGCCTGGAAAAAGGCTGGCATCAAAGTGCCGCCCTGCTTCATCGTGGTGTGCAACAACACCGCCACCTCCAAGCTGGTGTACGACTACATCGCTGGCTTCGGGCGCACCGATGACGACGGCAACATCCACCCCATCCCTGGCCGCTTGGAGCTGTTCCGCAACCACGACGACTACGGCAATCCGCTGGCGCGCCCCAACACGCTGCTGATCGACAGCGAACAACTGGAATCGGGCGAGGCGCTGGACGACAACTTCCGCCGCATGGCCGGCGATGAAATCGAGCGCTTCCGCCGCGAGATCATCGAGCGCACCGGCGACCGCGCCCGCGCCGATGAACTTAGCGACCAGGACTTGCTGCGCGAAGTCATGAACACCGTCGGCAAACCCGGCCGGCTGGGCGAATCCATCCGCTGCGTGGTGTCGGTGTCCATGCTCACCGAGGGCTGGGACGCCAACACCGTCACCCACATCCTTGGCGTGCGCGCCTTTGGCGCCCAGCTCCTGTGCGAACAGGTCATCGGCCGCGCGCTGCGCCGCCAATCTTACGAACTCAATGCCCAGGGGCTGTTTGACGTGGAATATGCCGACGTCTTCGGCATTCCCTTCGACTTCACCGCCAAGCCTGTCGTCACCGCCCCGCCCACGCCGCGCGAAACCGTCATCGTCAAGGCGATGCGACCCGAGCGCGACCATTTGGAAATCCGCTTCCCGCGCGTGCTGGGCTACCGCGTCGAACGACCGCAAGCCGGATTGCAGGCGCGCTTTGGCGATGAGCACCACATGACGCTCACCCCCGACATGGTCGGCCCCACGCAAACCCAGAATGCCGGCCTCATTGGTGAGGCCGTCAACCTGACCGTGCAGCACCTGGGCGACGTGCGCCAATCCACCCTGCTGATGGAGCTGACGCGCCACCTGATCCAGCACTGGCGCGAGCCGGGGCAAGAGCCGCCCATCCACCTGTTCGGCCAGCTCAAGCGCATTGTTCGCCAATGGCTGGATGAATGCCTGCACTGCAAGGGCGGCACCTATCCGGCGCAACTCATGTATGGCGAGCTGACCGACAAGGCCTGCCAGAAAATCACCGCCGCCATCACCCGCGAGGCGCTGGAAAACGGCGCGCAAATCAAGGCCATCCTCGACCCCTACAACCCCACCGGCAGCACCGCGCACGTGCGCTTTGCCACCGCGCGCGAAGGTCGCTGGGAAACCCTGGGCCCGCCGCCCAAGAATCACGTCAACTGGGTCGTCACCGACAGCGACTGGGAGGCCGAGTTCTGCCGCGTGGCCGAGCAGCACCCGCGCGTGATCGCCTACACCAAAAACCACAACCTGGGGCTGGACGTGCCCTACCAGTTTGGCCCGGACAACCGCCTGTACCGGCCCGACTTCATCGTGCTGGTGGACGATGGCCACGGCGCGGACGACCCGCTGCACCTCATCGTCGAAATCAAGGGCTACCGCCGCGAGGATGCCGACTTCAAGAAAGCTGCCATGCAAAGCTACTGGCTGCCCGCCGTCAACCACCTGGGCACCCACGGCCGCTGGGCCTTTGCCGAATTTGGCGACGTGTACGAAATGCAAAGCGACTTTGCCCAGAAGGTGCAGGCCGAGTTCGACCGCATGCTGCAAGCCCACTCAGGAGACGCACCATGATTACCCCTGAGCAGATCGACCTGTGGCGCAGCAGTGCGCGCGAAACCCAGAACCTGGAGTTCAAGGAAGCCAAGAGCCAGTACGACACCCACAAGCTCTGCCGCTACTGTGTGGCGCTTGCCAACGAGGGTGGCGGCCATCTGGTGCTGGGTGTGGCCGACAAGCCGCCGCGTCCCGTTGTGGGCAGCGCCGCCTTTGCCAATGCACAGGACATTGCCGAAAAACTGTTTGAACGGCTGGGCTTTCGCGTGGAGGCTGAAGCAGTTGCGCACCCGGATGGGCGCGTTGTGGTATTCAGCGTCCCGGCGCGCCCACGGGGTACAGCCTATCACCTGGACGGCGCCTATCTGATGCGTTCGGGCGAAGAGCTGGTGCCCATGAGTGAAGACCGGCTGCGCCAAATCTTTGCCGAGGGACAGCCAGCGTGGCTGGAAAACATCGCCCTGCAAAACGCCTCGGCGCAAGACGTGGTGCAACTGCTCGACACACAGGCCTTCTTTGATCTGTTGCGCCTGAACTATCCCACGGAACAGACGGGTGTATTGAGCCGCCTGTGTGACGAGCGCCTGATCGAGCGCAGCGCGCAAGGCTTTCACATTCTGAACATCGGAGCCGTGCTGCTGGCCAAGAACCTGCGCAGCTTTCCGGACATTGCCCGCAAAGCGCCACGCATCATTGTCTATACGGGTGAATCCAAGTTGCAGACGCAATCGGATGTCTTTGGCGAAAAGGGCTATGCCGTTGACTTCGAGGGTCTGGTGCAGCAGGTGATGGACAAGCTGCCGCAAAACGAGGTCATCGAAGGCGCCATCCGCAAGGCGGTCAAGCTGCTGCCCAAGACACCCATTCGCGAATTGCTCGCCAATGCGCTGATTCACCAGGACTTTGAAATCGGAGGGGCATCGCCCATCGTGGAAATCTTTGCCAACCGGGTGGAAATCTCCAACCCGGGCGAACCCATCGTGCCCGTGGAACGCTTCATCGACGGCTACCAGTCGCGCAATGAACGGCTGGCCGACCTGATGCGCCGCTTTGGCATCTGCGAGGAAAAAAGCAGTGGCATCGACCGGGTGGTTGAAACCGCAGAAATCATGCAGCTACCCGCCCCCGAGTTCCTCACCAGCCACCGGCGCACCATCGTGGTCATCCACGGCCCGCGTGCGTTTGGGGACATGAATGGCGGCGATCGCGTCCGCGCCTGCTACCAGCACTGCGTATTGCAGTACGTGCTGCGCAAGCAGATGACCAACCAATCCTTGCGCGATCGCTTTGGCCTGCCAGCCAGTGCGGGCAATACTGTCTCACAGATCATCACTGCCACTTTGGAGCAGGGACTGATCAAAAGCGATCCGGTCGCGCCAAGCTCCAAACGCTACGCCCGCTACATCCCTGCATGGGCTTGAGCGTCATTTCATTGCAAATGAGGCTTGAACGCCGAGAAATTTTTAACGTGTTGATTTCAAATGGATTTCTTATTTCATCGCAAATCTTTCCGCTGCCCGCATGCCAAGCCGCACCAGCGCGGGGGCAGCACTCAGATGCCCCCTGTAGCTGCCTTTGACCTGTCCTTGCACGCATTTCATCGCAAATGGCACGCTGCCCAGCAAAAGGCGACAACATGTTGATTCAAAACGTTTTTTCATTTCATCGCAAATCGTGCCAGCGGATCGTCACGGCAGATGGCCTGTCGCATGCACCGCCCGTCGGTTCAGGCGCCAGCGCACGCAATGCGCAAGCCTCAAGCCCAGCTGGCCGGGCCTTTGCCCGGAAGGTACAGGCAGAGTTCGACCGCATGCAGTCCGGGATACAGCCATGAATCCGGCGTTTTCTATACATATCCGCCATGACATGCATGGAAGAATGCGGTGTTCCATGCAGGTTTTTGCCGAAAAAGGTGCGTTGCCATGAAATTTGAAAGCTTCAAACCCGGCCGCTGGCAGCAGCGCCTGCAATACAAAAGCTTCGAGCCCACGCCCGTCAACCACGACTGGCAATGGGAGGACGCGCAGATCAACCTGTTGCTGGAGTCCGCCAACCGGGCGCTGGGCGAGCTCAACGCCTTCTCGCTGATCGTGCCGGATATCGACCTGTTCATCGAAATGCACGTGGTCAAGGAGGCGCAGACTTCCAGCCGCATCGAAGGCACGCGCACCGGCATCGAAGAGGCCGTGCTGCCGGAAGAGCAGATCGCCCCGGAAAAGCGCGACGACTGGCGCGAGGTGCGCAACTACATCGATGCGGTCAACACCGCCATCGCCGCGCTGGAAAACCTGCCGCTGTCCAACCGCCTGCTGCGCCAGGCGCATGCCACCCTGATGCAAGGCGTGCGCGGCGAGCACAAGCAACCGGGCGAATTTCGCGCCAGTCAAAACTGGATTGGCGGCTCCAGCCTGATGGATGCGGCCTTCATCCCCCCGCATCATGAGGATGTGCCCGAGCTGATGGGCGATCTGGAAAAGTTCTGGCACAACGACACCATCACAGTGCCGCACTTGATCCGCGTTGCCATCAGTCACTACCAGTTTGAAACCATCCACCCCTTCCTGGACGGCAATGGCCGCATTGGCCGCCTGCTGATACCGCTGTATCTGGTCAGCCATGGCCTGCTGGCCAAGCCTTCGTTGTACCTGTCGGACTTTTTCGAGCGCCACCGCGGCAGCTACTACGACGCCTTGACGCGCGTGCGCGCCTCCGGCGACATGGGCCACTGGGTGCGCTTCTTCCTGCAAGGCGTGCTGGAAACCGCCACCAAGGGCCGCGACACCTTCAGCAAAGTGCTGGCGCTGCGCACCGATGTGGAGCAACGCATTCTGACACTGGGCAAGCGGGTGCCCAACGCGCGGGCCACGCTCAACCTCCTGTACCGCCGCCCGATGGTGGCATCTTCCGACCTGGAGCGCGAACTGCAAGTCTCGGCGCCCACGGCGCAGGCGCTGATCAAGGACTTGATCCGACTGGGCATTCTGGTGGAGATCACCGGCCAGAACCGCTGGCGTCTTTACGCTTTTGATGCTTACCTGGACCTCTTCCTGGGCTAAGGATGCGCCGCTTGCCTTAACTTGTCCGCCTGCTAAGTTAAGGCAAACGCGTTTCCCTTAACTTAGTTGCCTTCTTGATTAAAGATCACCACACCTCATGGCCCGTCAACCCAAATCCACCAGCAAAGCCCCTCACAAAACCGGTTTGGGCGTGGAAGACCTCGTCCACACCGGGGCCACGCGCAAGAACATCCCCACCGTCGAGCACCAGTCCGTCATGGACGCGGCGCAGCGCGCGCCCAGGCAGGCCCGCTACCCGCGCGCCAATGCGCAGTGGCTGGACGCGCTGTGCGCCCTGCACGAAGCGGGCGAGTGGGCTGAAGAAGGCCGGCCCAGCCTCAACCGCGAGCTGGACCCGCAGCTCATCTGGCGCGGCAAGGACCAGCAAGATTGGAGCGATCTGGTGGTCAACGCCCCGCCGCTGTACATCCAGGAAAAGGTCAAGCCCAAGGCCCTGATCGACGACCTGCGCCGCCTGAGCCAGACGGCCGACAACAGCGCCGCCAGCGCTGACATGCAACAGGCCGAGCTGTTTGGCGACTTCAACGGCCTGCCCGAAGGCGCCGAGCGCACCGACTTTTACCAGCACGAAGGCCACTGGCAAAACCGCCTGATTCTGGGCGACAGCCTGCAAGTGATGGCATCGCTGGCCGAGCGCGAGGGCCTGCGCGGCAAGGTGCAATGCATTTATTTCGACCCGCCCTACGGCATCAAATTCAACAGCAACTTCCAGTGGAGCACCACCAGCCGCGACGTGAAAGACGGCAACGCCAGCCATATCACCCGCGAGCCTGAGCAGGTCAAGGCCTTCCGCGACACCTGGCGCGACGGCATCCACTCCTATTTGAGCTACCTGCGCGACCGCCTGATGGTGGCGCGCGATTTGTTGAGCGAAACCGGCTCCATCTTTGTGCAGATTGGCGATGAAAACGTGCATCGCGTGCGGGCGGTTTTGGATGAGGTTTTTGGGGAGGAAAATTATCAAAACACTATTTACTTCACGACAACTGGAGGATTTTCAACAAAAGGGCTATCGAGAGTCGGTGATTATGTGCTTTGGTACAGCAAATCCAACGCCACTAAAAAGCATCGTCAATTATTCACTGCCAAGAAAGGCGCAGACGAGGAGGGTAGCGCATACAAGAATATCGAAGTGGAAATAGGAATACGGCGGCGTTTGACCAGTGAAGAAGCGAACCTATCTGCTGAGCATTCGCCATTTGGTCGTATTTTCCGAATCAGTGATCTTTGTGGGCAAGGTGCATCTAAAGAGCCAACGCCGTTCATGTTTCAAGGGCGTGAATACAACCCCACAAAGAGTAGTCATTGGAAGCCCAACTACCCTGATGGTCTTCGGCGGACTGCTCGGTCTGACCGCATCTACGCGACGACCAACACGCTCAATTACGTTCGATTTTTTGATGACTATCCGGTATCACCGCTTAAAGATGTTTGGAGTGATACCGGTCACTCTGGTTTTGCCTACGACAAACTCTATGTGGTGCAAACAGCGACCGCCGTCATCGAACGCTGCCTGCTAATGGCCTCCGACCCCGGCGATCTGGTGCTTGACCCCACCTGCGGCAGCGGCACCACCGCCTATGTGGCCGAGCAATGGGGGCGGCGCTGGATCACCATCGACACCAGCCGCGTGGCGCTGGCCTTGGCGCGGGCGCGCATCATGGGCGCGCGCTACCCCTATTACCTGTTGGCCGATAGCCGCGAGGGGCAATTGAAAGAAGCCGAAATCAGCCAGAGCGCCCCGTCCAGCCAGCCGGTGCACGGCAACATCGCCCACGGTTTCGTCTGCCAGCGCGTGCCGCATATCACGCTCAAAGCCATCGCCAACAATGCCGAGATTGACGTCATCTGGGACCAATACGAGGCCGCGCTGGCCCCGCTGCGCGCGCAATTGACGGCCGCCTTGCCCAAAGGCTGGCTGGCCGCGCATCGCAAGGCGCAGAAATACACTGCCGAAGTGCCCGCCGACATCCAGGAATGGGAAGTGCCGCGCGACTATCCCGAAAACTGGCCGGCATCGGCGCGCGGCCTGCATGAAGCGTTCTGGCAACAGCGCATCGCAAGGCAAAAAGACATCGACGCCAGCATTGCCGCCAAGGCCGATTTTGAAACCCTGTACGACAAACCCTATGAAGACAAAAAGCGCGTGCGCGTGGCCGGGCCCTTTACCGTGGAATCGCTCAATCCGCACCGCGAACTGGGCGTGGATGAAGAAGACCGCCTGATCGACCCCGTGGAAACAAGCCGCGCTGAATACGGCCAGGACTTTGCCAGTTTGATTCTGGAAAACCTGCGCGCCGCCGGCGTGCAGCAGGCGCACAAGTCGGGCAAGATCGCATTCACCGCGCTCACCCCCTGGCCGGGGCAGATGGTCTGCGCCGAAGGGCGTTATGACGACGAAACCGGCACCAGCAAGCGGGCCGGCATCTTCATCGGCCCGGAGTTTGGCACCGTCACCCGCGTGGATCTGGCCGACGCCGCGCGCGAGGCGGGCGAGGCCGGTTTCGACGTGCTGATCGCCTGTGCCTTCAACTACGACGCGCAGGCCAGCGAGTTCGACAAACTCGGCCGCGTGCGCGTGCTCAAGGCCCGCATGAACGCCGACCTGCACATGGCCGAAGACTTGAAAAACACCGGCAAGGGCAATCTGTTCGTGATCTTCGGCGAGCCGGATGTGGATGTGCTCGACACGCAAGGCCGCAGCATCCGCCGCTACGACGGCCAGCAGGACATCATCGACCTGCCCGAAGGCGAGGAGCTGGTGGTGAAAATCCGCGGCGTGGACGTGTTCGACCCCGCCAGCGGCGAAGTGCGCAGCGACAGCGCCGACGGCATCGCCTGCTGGTTTCTGGACACCAACTACAACGAAGAATCCTTCTTCGTGCGCCACGCCTACTTCCTCGGCTCGGGCGACCCCTACAAGGCCCTGAAAACCACCCTCAAGGCCGACATCAACCCCGAAGCCTGGGCCAGCCTCAACTCCGACACCTCCCGCCCCTTCCCCCGGCCCGAGACCGGCCGCTTTGCCGTCAAGGTCATCAACCACCTGGGCGATGAGGTGATGAAGGTGTTCAGGGTGGGGTGAAGATAATTTTCTTTCTATTTTCATTAGTTGTGAGGGGTGAGATGCCGAGGATTAACAAGTTTTTCATAGAGAATTTCAAAGGGATCGAAAAAATTGAAATCGACCTCGAAAAAAAGTCAAATAGCCCGGTTTTGACGCTGATTGGTTTGAATGAAAGTGGAAAAACGACGATCCTCGAAGCGCTCTCGCATTTCATCACGGGTGATCGATCGGTTGCCAGCCTGTTCGATGGGCCCTATGCCAAAGCCACCGGATTGAGCTTGATCCCCATGCATCGCAAGGCGGCGTATACTGGAGAAATCAAGATTGGTGCGGAGTTGTTATTAGACGAGCAGGATATCGAAGGACTTCAGAATTTAGCAAAGGATTTTGGTTTAGTCCTGGATCCCACCCCTCTCGGAGCCCCAATAAAGGCCACAAAAATTTTCCCTTTCGAAGATAGTGCGCTAAAGGAGCCAAAAAGTATTTGGACTTTGCCACTAATGGTGAGGAAGTTGCGCGGGAAAAATTTTGATGGATATAAACGCTCAAAAGATCGGGATGGTGACGATCTTTGGTTGAGGTGCGTTAATTTCATACAAAATCGCCTTCAGCAGGTTTCCTATTTCCCAACTTTTCTGGTGGATATGCCGGCAAGAATTTACTTGCAGGAACATCAGGGGGAGAGTGCGCAAAATCGCCATTACCGATTCGTTCTTCAAGACATTCTTGATAGTCTGGATGAGGGGCTGTCGCTCGAGAAGCATGTGGCAAAGCGTATTAAGGACTATAAGGAAAGCCAAGGTGGCGCGACATGGCTTTCGATGTTTTTTGGGAGTCCAAGCAAGACGCCAATTGATTCCGTATTTCAGAAAATTTCCAGTGCAATTACCAAAGAGGTAATTGGGAGCTGGCAGCGGGTTTTTCAGCGCGCTATTTCAGCGCGATCGATCTCCATCGATGGAACGTGGATGCGGAGAAGGATGATCTTCCATACGCCACTTTTCACGTATCTGATGGTGAATCGAAATATGCCATAAATGAACGATCGCTTGGTTTTCGCTGGTTCTTTTCATTCTTGCTTTTTACCGGATTCAAGAATGGCAGGGGGCGCAAAACGATTTTTATTTTTGATGAGCCTGCGGCCAATCTTCATGCAAAAGCGCAGGCCGAGCTTTTGACAAGCTTCTCGAAGATTGCGTCGAACGGGAACAAAATAATTTATTCCACTCACAGCCATCACATGATAAATCCGCGCTGGCTTGGGGCAGCGTACATTATTGAGAATGCAGCACTCGACTATGACAGCTCGGACAGTTTCGGCCTGGATACCAAACCAACAAACATAAAGGCTACTCCGTACCGTCAATTTGTATCAAAGTTCCCAGCCCGGTCGAGTTATTTCCAGCCTGTAATTGAGAAGCTGGAGTACATTCCGCCAGAAATTGTTGGTTCTGCACCCTATCTGGTTGTTGAGGGGATTTCCGACTACTACGCACTCACACTGGCAAAGCGCATATCCGGCAAGGCTTATTCTTTCAATGTGCTTCCAGGCTCGGGCTCCGGGGCATCTGGACCAGTGATAAGCCAATTGATGGCGCAAGGGCAGAAATTTATCTTGCTTTTGGATGATGATGCCGAAGGTAGGAAAGCTGCATCCAAATACGCGGATGAATGGTTTATTGGTACGGACAAGCTATCAACTTTGAAAGATGTGGACGCATCTTTTGATGGAATGGCGATCGAAAAATTACTCGGACCCGAGACCATAGAACTGATCCAATCCCATTCAGAAAACTCAGGAAAATTAAGTAAAAAGCAGATTGGCTGGTATCTGGCCGAGTCCTGCGCGGAAACCGGAGACATTGCGGGCAAGCTCCCTGAATCCGCTGTCGAGAACCTGCTCAAAGTCCTCGATCATTTCGAGTCTTTGTTTACGGAGACAGTCTGATGCACTTCCGCATTGCCGACACCTTCACCGCCAGCCTGGCGCGTTTGACCCGCGACGAGCAAAAGCTGGTCAAGACCACGGCCTTTGACTTGCAAATGGACCCCAGCGGCAAGGGACACAGCTTCCACAAGCTCGATCGCGCCAAAGACCCCCATTTCTGGTCGGTGCGGGTCAGCCGCGACATTCGCCTGATCGTGCACCGCATGGTCAGCAGCCTGCTGCTGTGCTACGTCGATCACCACGACAAGGCCTACCAGTGGGCCGAGCGGCGCAAGCTGCAAACGCACCCCGCCACGGGCGCGGCGCAACTGGTGGAAATCCGCGAAAGCGTGCAGGAAGTGGCGCCGACACGCCGTGCCGAAGCCAGCGTCAATGCCAGCATGGCGGCTAGCGAGGCCGCCGCGCCGCCGGTATCCGCTGCCACGGTCATGCCCGCTGCCGCTGGCTCGGCGCTGTTTGCCGCTTACAGCGACGATGCGTTGCTGGCCTATGGCGTGCCGCTGGAATGGCTGGACGATGTGCGCGCCGCCGACGAGGACGGGTTGCTGGAGCTGGTCACGCATCTGCCAGCCGAGGCTGGCGAGGCGCTGCTGGAGTTGGCCACGGGCGGCACGCCCACGCTGCCCGCGCCTGCCGACGCCGATGCCGATCCCTTCCTGCATCCGGATGCGCAGCGGCGCTTTCGCACGCTGGACAATGCCGAGGAGCTGGCACAGGCGCTGGAATACCCGTGGGACAAGTGGACGGTGTTCCTGCATCCGGCGCAGCGGCAGATGGTGGCGCGCGATTACAACGGCCCGGCGCGGGTGTCCGGCTCGGCCGGCACGGGCAAGACGGTGGTGGCGCTGCACCGGGCGGCGCATCTGGCGCGGCAGGATGAAGACGCGCGCGTGTGGCTCACCACCTTTTCCGACCCGCTGGCGAAAGTGCTGCAAGGCGCGCTGTTTCGCCTGCTTTACAACACGCCGCGCGTGGCCGAGCACATCGACGTGGCGTCGATGGACGCCATGGCGTTGCGCCTGTACCGGGGGCAGTTCGGCAAGCCGCCCAAGCTGGCCGACGAAGCGCAGATCGCCGCCTGGCTGCAAGAAGCGGCGGCCACGGTGGCTGGCCTGAAGCAAGGTCAGGCGTTTTTGCTGGCCGAGTGGCAGGAGGTGGTTGATGCCTGGCAGATCGACAACTGGGAGGCCTACCGCGATGCCAAGCGGCTGGGCCGCAGAACCCGCTTGCCCGAAGCGCAACGGGCCTTGTGCTGGCAGGTGTTTGAACAGGTGCAGGCACGGCTGGAACAGGCCGGGCAACTGACTTGGGCGGGCCTGCTGCGGCAACTGGCCGAAGCCATGCCTGAGCGAGCGCATCCGGTGTTCAGCCATATCGTGGTGGACGAGGCACAGGACATCGGCGTGCAGCAACTGCGCTTTCTCGCCGCGCTGGCCGGGGGCAGGCCCAATGCCCTGTTCTTTGCCGGCGATCTCGGCCAGCGCATCTTCCAGCAACCGTTTTCATGGAAGGCGCTGGGCGTGGACGTGCGCGGGCGCTCGCGCACGCTCAGCATCAACTACCGCACCTCGCACCAGATCCGCGCCCAGGCCGACCGCCTGCTGGGGCCGGAAGTGTCCGATCTGGACGGCAATGTGGAAACCCGCAAGGGCACGATCTCGGTGTTCAACGGCCCCGCGCCGGTCATCCGCAGCTACCCCAGCGCCGAGGCCGAAAGTCGCGCCGTGGGGCAGTGGTTGCGGCAGTGCGCCGAGCAAGGCATGCAAGCGCATGAAATGGCGGTGTTCGTGCGCTCGGATGCTGAAATGCCGCGTGCGCAAGCGGCCGTGGCCGCCGCCGGCCTTGCAGCCAAGGTGCTGGACCAGCACATGGCGACCGAGGAAGGCTACGTCAGTCTGGCCACCATGCACCTGGCCAAGGGCATGGAATTTCGCGCCGTGGCAGTGATGGCCTGTGATGATGAAGTCATCCCTTCCCAGACGCGCATCAACACTGCCGCCGACGAAGTGGCGCTGGGCGAGATCTACGACACCGAGCGCCACCTGCTCTACGTGGCCTGCACCCGGGCGCGCGACTTTTTGCATGTCTCGGCAGTGGCGCCGGAGTCGGAGTTCCTGCAGGATTTAGCAATAAATCGCGATGAGTTGAATTGATTTATCTCCTTTTACATCAAACCAAAGCGACGACACAGTTCCAGCGTAGCCGCGCTTTGGTTCATGGTGTAGAAGTGCAGGCTGGGCGCCCCGCCAGCGATCAGGCGCTGGCAGAGCTGCGCGATCACGTCCATGCCCAGCGCCTGAATGGCGGCCGCGTCGTCGCCCAGTTCTTGCAAGCGCAGGCGCAGCCAACGGGGAATTTCCGCGCCGCAGGCATCCGAAAAGCGAATCAACTGGCTGCTGTTGGTAATCGGCATGATGCCCGGCACGATGGGCGCTTGCACGCCCAGCTTTTGCGCTTCGTCCACAAAGCGGAAGTAGGCATCGGCGTTGAAAAAGTATTGGGTGATCACGCCGTTGGCGCCTGCATCCACCTTGGCTTTGAGGGCGCGCAAATCGGCCTGCGGATTAGGCGCCTGCGGGTGCATCTCTGGATAGCCCGCCACTTCGATGTGAAAGGCATCGCCCGTTTCTTCACGAATGAAGCGCACCAGATCGCTGGCGTACACAAATTCGCCGCCCACGCCGTGGCCGCTGGGCAAGTCGCCACGCAGGGCCACCAGGCGCTTCACGCCCATGCCTTGCAGCTGCTGCAACTGCTCGCGCACCGTGGCGTGCGTTGCGCCGATGCACGAGAAGTGGCTGGCGGCGTCTACGCCTTCTTGCAGGATTTCTTGCACGGTATCGAAGGTGCCGCTGCGCGTGGAGCCGCCCGCGCCGTACGTTACCGAACAGAACTCGGGCTTGAGGGCGTAGAGCTGCTGGCGCACTTCGCGCAGTTTGGCTGCGCCTTCGGGCGTTTTGGGCGGAAAAAATTCCAGGCTGATGGGGGTGATCGAAGCCATGTGTGTTCCTTGTTGCGTTATCAAAAAATCAAAAGAGCCATGCCGGGGTTGCTACTTTCAAGATCAGGCGGCGCCGGGTCCAGCCGCCTTGGATGCAACTGTTTTCAACGCAGCAATCTTGGATGCAGCAACGCCTTTTTCGCGCGCAGCATGGATGAAAAATTCGCGGTTGCCATCACCGCCCGCAATGGGGCTGGGTAGCCATTGGAGCACCTGCAAACCGGCGCTGGCGCAAGCGGTGCGCAGGCGTTGTTCGACTTGGGCGTAGAGCGCCTCGTCGCGCACGATGCCACCCTTGCCGATCTGCTCGGGCTGCAATTCAAACTGCGGCTTGACGAGCATGAGCAACTGCCCATTCGCCGCCAACAAGGGCGCCAGCGCAGGCAGCACCAAGGTGAGCGAAATGAAAGACAAATCGCCCACGATCAAATCGAAAGCGACGGCAGCACTTGATGCATGGGGTACAGCGGCCGTATCGGCGGTGCCGAACGCGCTGCTTGGCGCATGCGGCACAGCTGCATCAGCAACGTTTGCAGCAATACCCGCCCGCGCTTGACGATGCCCCTTCGGCAACGTGCGCGCTTCTTGCGGGCGGGCTGCATCCCGCGACCCTGCGCCTGCTTCTGAGGATGTCATTGGAGCTGTGCGTGCGTCTCCTGAAGCGGCAAGCACAGAGGCATCCAGATGGCGTGCATTCACGCCCTCAAGGGCCGTGACGCGCGCATCAGCGGCCAGCCGTGGATGCAGCTGCCCGTGGCCCGCGTCCACGCCGGTCACGTGCGCCGCGCCATGCACCAGCAAGCAGTCGGTGAAGCCGCCCGTGCTCTGGCCCACGTCCAGACAGCGCCAGCCGCGCACGTCCAGGCCGGTGGCTGTGAGCGTCCCTTCCAGCTTCAAGCCGCCGCGCGAAACGTAGCGTGCCTCCGCGCCGTCCAGCAATTCGATTTCGGCATTGGGCGGCAGTTCGTCGCCGCTTTTGCGCACGCGCTGCCATGCGCGGCCGGGCAAGCGCCACTGCGCGCCTGCGGCGATCAGGCGCTGGGCCTGGCTGCAGCTGGCGGCCAGGCCGCGTTGCACGAGGAGCTGGTCGGCGCGCATGGTATGTGGAAATCAGGCCGCCGGGCCAGCCAGTTGGCGTTGGGCGAATGGATTGAGCACGCGCACATCGTCGTACACCTGCCCGTGGTTCAGGTCTTCGCTGACGACGGTGTGCGCCCCCAAACGGCGGGCAGCGCACAAGATGGCAGCATCCCACAGACTGATCTGGCTGTGCCGGGCCAGGTGCATGGTCTCGGTCACCAGGGCTGCGTCGGTACTTTGCACCGGATACCGCGCCGCCACAGCGTCCACCAACTGCGCAGCCCGCGCCGCGCCCAAGCCGTGCCTAGGCTTGCTGGCGTTGTGATACAGCTCCAGCGGCACCTGGGTGGATACGCCCCAATCGCTGCGCGCCATCCACTGGCGGGCCACGGCCTTGCGGGCCGCGTGATCGTCCGCAGACGAAATGGCGTAGAGCAGGATGTTGGTATCCAGCAGGTAGGCAGCGCTCATGATTCGGGCGGCAGGGCCTGGTTGATGCGCATGGGCCGCTCGTGCATTTGCTCGCGCGCGAGCCAAGGCTCGGTCCCCAGGCTGCTGCCAGCCACCAGGGCGTCCAGCTCTGCCAGCAGGCTGTCTTTGCCGGGCGCGGCAGACACGGGCGCCGCCGTGGCGGGGCGCACCACGCTTTCCAGCACGCTCATCAACTCGCCTTGCAGCGAGCGATGGTTGCGCGCAGCCTGCGCACGCAGGGCAGCGGCCAGCTCGTCGGGCACGTTTTTGATGGTCAGCGTCACGCTCATGGCAAACCTCCAGAATGCATGCGATTCAGATGCAAAGTGGATTCGCAACGGATACGCAATAGGAAACGCATCCACTATGAATCCATCCCTTGCAGCAGGTCAACGCAGCACCGCAGCGCTCACGCATCCATCAATAGCGATAGGTGTCGGGCTTGTACGGCCCTTCTTTCTTCACGCCGATGTAGGCGGCCTGCTCGTCCGTCAGCTGCGTGAGCTGCACGCCCAGTTTGGAAAGCTGCAGGCGCGCCACGTGCTCGTCCAGCAGCTTGGGCAGCACGTACACCTGGCCCACTTCGTAGTGCTGCGGCTTGGTGAACAGCTCGATCTGCGCCAGCGTCTGGTTGGCGAAGCTGCTGCTCATCACGTAGCTGGGGTGGCCGGTGGCGCAACCCAGGTTCACCAGGCGGCCCTTGGCCAGCAGGATGATGCGCTTGCCGTCCGGAAAGATCACGTGATCGACCTGCGGCTTGATTTCTTCCCACTGGTATTTTTCGAGTGAGGCCACGTCGATCTCGTTGTCGAAGTGGCCGATGTTGCAGACGATGGCCTCGTCCTTCATCGCGGCCATGTGCTCGTGGCGGATCACGTCCTTGTTGCCGGTGGTGGTCACGAAAATGTCGGCCAGCGGCGCGGCCTGCTCCATCGTCACGACCTTGTAGCCTTCCATCGCGGCTTGCAGGGCGCAGATGGGGTCGATCTCGGTCACCCACACCTGGGCGCGCAGCGCGGCCATGGCCTGCGCGCAGCCCTTGCCCACGTCGCCATAGCCGCAGATCACGGCCACCTTGCCGGCCACCATCACGTCGGTGGCGCGCTTGATGCCGTCCACCAGTGATTCGCGGCAACCGTAGAGGTTGTCGAACTTGCTCTTGGTCACGCTGTCGTTGACGTTGATGGCGCGGAACTTGAGCGTGCCCTTGGCCGACATTTCCTTCAGGCGATGCACGCCGGTGGTGGTCTCCTCGGTCACGCCAATGATCTCGGCGCTCTTGCGGCTGTACCACGTGGGGTCTTCAGCCAGCTTGGCCCGGATGGCGGCAAACAGCACGCGCTCTTCCTCGCTCTTGGGGTGGGCCAGCACGCTGGCGTCTTTTTCGGCTTGCTGGCCCAGGTGCATCAGCAGCGTGGCGTCGCCGCCGTCGTCCAGGATCATGTTCGGGCCTTCGCCCGCCGTGTCCTTGGCGCCGAATTCGAAGATGCGGTGCGTGTAATCCCAATACTGCGCCAGCGTTTCGCCCTTGATGGCGAATACCGGCGTGCCGCCCGCGGCAATGGCGGCCGCCGCATGGTCTTGCGTGCTGAAGATGTTGCACGAGGCCCAGCGCACCTCGGCGCCCAGCGCCTTCAAGGTTTCGATCAGCACGGCGGTCTGGATCGTCATGTGCAGGCTGCCCGCGATACGCGCGCCCTTGAGCGGCTGGGCCTTGGCGTATTCGTCGCGGATCGCCATCAGGCCGGGCATTTCGGTTTCGGCAATGGCGATTTCCTTGCGGCCCCAGTCGGCCAGATTGATGTCGGCAATGACGCTGCCAGCCGCTGCGCTGGCCTGTGTTGCAGATTGGATGGTGTCCATCGGTTTCCTCCCGAAAAAGTGGCGGCACAAGCGATGCGGCAGGCATAAAAAAAGCCCACCGCACCGGAAATCTGTGGGGTGAGCGTCGTTGCAAAAAGATGATGGCCGAAGAAGCCGCCACGCCTTCGAGCCTCGCACCCAGTGCTGGTGCTGCAACGCTCCTCGAAGGCAGTGGCGTGGATTGTAAAACAAACAATCCTCAAAAGATCATTGATCGTCTCATCGAGACAAAATTTCTAAAGCATATTTCAAAAACTTATCTCCGGGAATCCAGTTTTTTTTCCACCTTAACTCCAATGCCGTAATCCACATAATCCCCTTTATAAGGCCTACTTTTCAAATCATCTGCCGTCATTAATTTCATCTTGTTTTCCCAGTCGATCAAACCGATTTTTATTTTATTTCCCTCTGTGCGGCAGCGCTCGAGCATATCCTTCAATGGAAGTCTGAAACTATAATTTCTCTTTTCTTCTCCATTGCGAACTTTTTTCGAATGAAAATCAAGCATTTGAAGAGAGTCCCTGATATCCCTCCAGTTATCAGCGTAAGCATGATCAATTTCATGCGGCAGGTCCTCGAATGAGAACCATCGCACATCATTACTGTCAACCCAATCTTTAGGCTTGCTTACTTTGGGAGCCAAGTAAATGAGTTTTGCTTTTTTGTACTGAGAAAGCTCTTTTCTCAACAAGTCTTCGAACCCTTCAGCCTCCCCATCTATCCCCAATGCATCAGCAATCATCAACATGATATTTTTGTATTTTCCATGTTCTTGAGAGGCAGAAGCAATTTTTCCCAACTCATCAACAAGAAAAGAGGAAGAACGTTTTTCGGCAATCAGCTCCTGCAATTTTTTGTACACCTCCATTTGTTCTTTATTCAAGGATGTATCAGATGTCTTCAACTCCACAAGCAGCAACTCCTTTTTATCGGAGTCCATCATCAACCAATCAATATTGGTAGAATAATTTTTATCAGAGTCAAGAAGGCGATTTTTTCTTATTGGAAACTCCGGGGAAAGCATCACAACACTTGCATCCAATTTTTTACTTAAAACACCCTCTAGGAAAAAGCTCAGAATCGGGCCAATTGTCCGTTCAATCTGAAGCTTGGGTATCATTGCCCCATCCAATATATTTTTCATTAAAGCCTCAACAAAACGTTTTTCAGATTTCTTGGGCACAAAATCAGATTTTCTTTTATTCATAACAATCTCCTAAAATTTAATCAACAATCTTGGCTGGAAACGATGTAATCCAACTCTCCACGAAGTATTTTCAGCGCGTATCCAACAAAAGAATCAGGCACTGACACCTTCATCTCCTGCGACAAATACTTGCGCAACATCAAGTCAAAAGAGTACTCCAGATCTTTCAACTCCCGATTGATATTCATCATTAAAAGCTGATTATTTTCATGCAACATAGCACCGCTTCTTATTAATTTTCTCAATCTCTTTCTTTCCTCCTTCAGTTGACATATTTTCAAAGACACTTCGCCTTCTTCCATCCCCTCAAAATAATCGTATACCTTCTGAAAATTCTCCTTCATGAACTTTGCAAACACAAAAATTTCTGCAAGCAACTCCTTGGCTCGAACATTTCCATAATCGGAAATAAAGTTAACGACATGCACTGTCATATAAAGTATGTGCGCTCCGTTCTCTATATTTTTATAGGGATTAGTGATCCTGACCACCAAGTCGGCAGGGGATCGACGAACAATTTCACCAAGCACCTGCACATCACCCACTTTTACTTGAACAATATCAATCATTTCAATCTTTTTCCCCGGTCGCTTCAATGGTAAACAAATGCTTGGCTTATTCCTATATTTCAAGCTTTCCTTTTTGCTTCTTATCTTTCTATTTATTTTCTTCGCAGCATCAAACTTCATCAGGCTGCCATAATGCAGATCCCAGCCAAATTCACCAAAAGGCTTTAACATTTCGCCTTCATCAATTTGCTTGAAAGGCTGAAAAGATCCCTCAAAATCAGAGTAATACAACTCTTGCTTGACACTATCTACCAAAGACCATCGATGCGTGCTGTTAAAAACAGGAACACCGACTCTCCCTAAAACCAAAAAACAATCCCCATTCCACTGTCCAATATTTCCATTGCGACCACGCCCTACATACCACGCGCCTGTTTTCAGATCCTGTAGTGGTATCTGTTTATATATTTTTCTCAATCTCATTTGATCTACAAATTTATTTTCAAGCCCAAGGCCATAACTGCTAATCACACATCGCTTCTTCTCTGGCCGCAGCGTCAGGCCGCCACTGAGCAATCGCTTGCTGCACGCTGTCTATCAGCATCTCTTCCCATTCAACGGGGGCAAGGATGCGTACGTGCGGCATCCAATACCGCACGATGGGCAGCAATTGCTGGGGGTGGTGAATGCGCGTGCTCAGCAGCAGGCTGCCGTCGCTATCCAACCGGGTGTTTTGGTGAGGCAGTTGATCACGCCGGGTGAAGTAATGCGCCATTTCCGCAGATACGCGCAGGGTGACTTCGGTGGCCTGGGGCGTGAACCAAACGTCTTGCTGTTGATCGATGTATTTGATGTGCGCGGGGTTGTGGGTGAAACGTTCGTTTTCTTGCACGCGCAAATCTTCAATGCAGGCAACGCTGAAGGTTTTGAGCCAATCGCCTTCAACTTCGGCCGCAGCCAGATACCAAATGCCGTTTTTATGCGTGAGCCGATAGGGGTGCACATGGCGCAGCTTGCCCTTGTAAGTGAAGTGGCAAGGGCGGCGCTGCTGCACGGCTTGCTGCAATTGGGCAAAGGCCTGGGATTGGGGGCGCAAGTCTTCTTCGGGCATGGCTTGCACGTGCAGGCCGCGGGCTGCGGGCGCCGTTTCAAGCTGGGTGATGAGGTAAGGCGTGCTGGCATCAGGAAACAGGTCGGTAGTACCTGCCAGCCGGGCATAGTCATACAGATAGTGGGCGGGCACGGTGCCGCGCGCGGAGTGGCAGAGCTGCCAGCCACCTTCGGGGGCACGCTCTGCAATGCCTTGCAGGCGCTAGTGCAGATCGCGTTCAATGGTGCGAACATCCACGCCAAAGCGTTCGGCCAGCTGGTGTTTGTTCAGTGGGCTGCCTTGGTGCAGCAGCGCCAGGATGCAAGACAGGCGCTGTGCGAGCTTTTCGCCTTTGGTGTTTGCGGCTTGCTGGGCTCTCATTTTCAAATCTGCAAATCGACCCTGCACGGGCCATGTATGGAAGTGATGCGAGCACTTTAGTCAGCAGATGTGACAGCTTGTGTCGCAGTTTTCATAGAAGAGGCTTGAATGATATGTAAAAAATTCCCATATTTGTGATTTTTTGTATTATATCATTTTGCTGCATATATGCGGAATCAACGACAGCCGCTGTCGCAAACTCGTGCGCATGGTGGAGGATGTGGTTGACCAGGCGCTGGGGCAGGCGCTGCGCAAACTGCGCACAGAGCGGGGCTGGAGCCAGTCCGATCTGGCCCTGCGTGCGGAGATGGATCGCAACTATCTTTCACTGATTGAGCTGGGACGCAACAGCCCCAGCGTGCGCATGCTGCTGCGGCTTTGCCAAGCCCTGGACGTGCGCGCCACCACGGTGCTGGATGATGTGGAGCGCCGCATGCTGGTGCTGGAAAACAAGCAGCGAACCAAGCGCGGCTGAATGATGCGCATGAAAAAGCCCATCTTTTCGAAGATGGGCTTTTTTGCTTTTTGCCATCTCATGTTGTGCCCGACCAGTGCGAAATTTGAATACCGTGAATACGGTGGCCGGATGAATGGATGAATTGGCAGAACAGGAAATGTCTTTTCTGAAAGGGGTAGGCTTTTTCTTGTAGCAGCTGGCGATTTTTCAGATCAGTTATTCAGTTTTCTCTGCATCTGAAGGCGTAAGCGACAAGGCATAGCCATAGATCGCGATCAGCACCATGATGTAGGGCAGCAGCATGAGCACGAAATAAGTCATGGGCAGCATCAGCACCGAGCCTTTTTGCATGAGCCAGATCAGCAGGCTCAGGTGGGGCGGCAGGCACAGCGCCACGTAGATGACCGAGACCAGCGTGGTGAGCAGCTTGCGCCACAGGCTCATGCGAAAGATGTAGAGCGTGAAGCCGTGCAGCAGCGGCACGATGAAGAGCATGGTGCCCACCATCTGGATCAGGTCGGCGCCGAATTTGGCCAGCGTGACGGGCAGGCGCGCGGGCCACAGGTAGAAGTACACCAGAGCCGTGGCCTGGATGAAGGCCAGGGTGCGCAGCAGATACACCAGCGGCAATCGCTCGCGCGAGATGATGAAAGACAGCCCCAGCGCCCCCAGCATGACGGCCACCCCGCCCCACCATTGCAGGGCGCTGGGCAGCACGTCGTCTGCCATGAGGCTGATGGCCGGGCCGACCCAGGGCAGCTTCACTTCGTGCAGAGTCACCTCATGGCCCAGCACCTGCACGCGCTCCAGCCAGAATTGCAGCGCGCCGTGCCAAAACGCCAGCACGAAAGGCCAAGCGGCATACACCCCAGCCAGCATCAGTGCGGTCAGCGCCACGTCGATGGCGATTTCCATCGGCGTGATCTGGTAGCGCCGCGTGGCCCGGTGCGCGGGCGGGCGGCTGAAGGGGGATGCAGCAGGTTCTGTCATGCCAAGCGCGCCCCGTGGATCAGAAGCTGTAGAACACGCCGGCATTGACCGCGTTGCGCTTGTAGTAGGGGTTGGAGTAGTGCTCGCCGCCGACTACGTAGCCAAAGCGCTGGGTGATCCAGTGCCGCCAACTGGCGCTGGTGGCGCGGCTGGAAAAGTCCACGGCAGAGCCTGCTTGCGCACCGGCGGGCAGATAGCCTTCGCGCCCGGCTTCGTGGCGCAGGGTGAGGTAGTAGGCCTTGTCGCGCCCGTAAGTCACGGCCGCATAGCCGCGGCGGGTGTTGACCGCACCCGGGTTGGACTGGTTGAAGGCAATGCCGCCTTGCAGCACCAGGGGCAAATCCGAAAAATAGTAAGAGGCGTTCAGGCCCAGGGCGCGATCGCTGTGGATGTTGTCCCCGCTTTTGGACCACATGCCCGTGATGCCCGTGACCAGCTGGCGGCTGGCCAGCCATTTGTGGTACAGGCCCACGTCTGCCCGCGCCTTGGGCATGAAGCTGGCCGAACCGGCGCTGGCGCCTACCGAGAAATACCAGTCGGGGTTGATGTCGCGCGTGTAAGAAACAGCGCCCGATGTGCCGCGCTCGCCATAGTGTTTTTGCGAATCGACCTGCCATTGCACAACGCCCTGCTCGCCGAAATGGTGCGTGCCCTTGAGGTAGCCATCGCGCCAGTTGGGACTGTTGTCGCTGATATCGGCAGTGGAGCCGCCTGCTTCGAGGGTGTGGCGCGTGCTGGCGGCGGCAGGCGCCGCAGCCGCCTGGGCAGAGGCTGCGGCCAAAGAGCCACCGGCTTCGGCAGCAGCCGTTTGCGCCTGGGCTGTGCCTGCCAGGCTGGCCAGCGCCCAAACGCCCGCAGAACAGAAAGTGCCGAGCAGGCGGCGCGAAAGACGGGAGGGGTGGGATTGAGGGATGCGAGCAGTCGTCATGATCGGCAAGGGAGTCAAAAACAAAAAGTCAAAAAAACGAATGAATCTGAAAAGCCCGCCAGCATTTGATTCATTCAACTGGCTGGCAGAGGATAAGAAGCTGTTCAAAATCTCATCGTGAAGTGATTGGACAAAGTGCGGGATGGGATGCAAGGCGCCCATCTTTGTATATGGCGCAGGGCATAGCCCGTGCAACATAGGCCAAGATTTGCAAGGCCGCAGGCCGCCTGCTTCCATTTTCAAGCGCCCGCGAGGAGATTTTGAACAGGCTCCAAGAAAAACAGATGAATGAGCGAATGGCCCAACAAGCGGGCAGCCAATGGGCCAGCAAGGACCAGAGCAAGCGTTCGGCCCAAACGCTAAGGCAAAAACGGTGCGAAAAAACGTTTTTGCCAACACGATGGGGCGACGAAGCGATGGCAATGGCCCAGGACTGGCGCCATCACACCGCATATCAAGCCAGGCAGGCCTCCTGCGCGGTGGGCGTTGGCTCAGGCTCTGCCGCCTCGCCCGCCAGGTCTTGGCACAAGCGTTCGGCAATGCGCTGGGCGGCATGGCCATCACCAAACGGATTGACGGCCTGTTGCATGGCATGGCGTTCGGTGGCATTTTGCAGCAAGTTCAAGGTTGCATTCACGACGACACCGCGATCGGTGCCCACCAACTTGCCCGCCCCGCACTGGATGAGTTCGGGCCGCTCGGTCACATTGCGCAGCACCAGCACGGGCTTGTGCAGGGAAACGCCTTCTTCCTGAATGCCGCCGGAATCGGTCAGCAGCACGTCGGCCTGCACCATCAGCGCCACCATCGGGGCGTATTCCTGCGGGTCGGTCAGCAGCCAGCGGCGGCGCACGTCGGGCGGGGCCGCCTCGTACACGCTGCGCACGCTGTGTTGCACTGCCGGATTGGGGTGCAGGGGCCAGATCACGGCCAGGTCTTGGCGCGCAGCCAGTATCTCTTGCACGGATTGGGCAATGGGCACCATCTGTTCCCAATTTTCGCGCCGGTGCGCCGTCACCAGCACCAGGCTGGCGCAGCCGCTATCGGCCAGCCAGCGCAAGGCCGGCACATCAGGCGCTTGCCCGGCCGTCTGCAATTGGTGCAGGTGCATGGCGGCCCACTGCACGGCATCCACCACAGTGTTGCCCACTTGCTCCACGCCTTGTTCGATGCCTTCGCGGCGCAAATTGGCCGCCGCCCGTGCCGTGGGCGCGAAGTGCCAGCGCGCCAGGCGGCCGATGACGCTGCGGTTCATCTCTTCGGGGAAAGGCTCGCGCAGATTGCCCGATCGCAGCCCCGCTTCCACATGGCCCACCGGAATGTGCAGGTAAAACGCCGCCAGCGCCGCCATGAGGGCGCTGCTGGTGTCGCCATGCACCAGCACGGCGCGGGGTTGCAGCTTTTCGAGCTGATCCGATATCTGCTCAAGCAATTCGGCCGACAAGGCCCCCAGACCCGGCTTGCTGCGTGCCAATTGCAAACGCAGGCTGGGCTGCAAGCCGAAAAACTGGTACAGCGGCAAAGACGTTTGATCGCCATGCTGGCCGGTGTGCAGCACCTCGCAGGGCACACCGGCCTGCTGCAAGGCCAGCGCCACGGGCGCCATCTTGATGATTTCGGGGCGCGTGCCCATGGCCAGGATGACGGGGGATGAAGATGCGTTGCTCATTGCCATACTCCTTCTTGATTGTTCCTTGATTACGGTCATCGCTTGGATGGCGTGTGCCCTGCCGGGTTCAAATGCGGCAAACGCACTTCCAGCGTTTTGCCGCCTGTGGCCCGCACGCGCCAGTTGCTGCCATAGCCATCCACCTCGGCCTGCCCGGCCAGCACTTGCGGCTTGCCGTAACGTTGCGCCGGCACCCACCAGGCCATTTGCGCCAGATCCTTGGCATCGCTGGCTTGCAGCACGTCGGCCTGCGAGCCTGGCTGCCACTGCCATTGCACGGCATCGCGGCGGTTGAGGTATTCGGCCATTTGCGTCATGGTGAACCAGCGGCAGCGCCCGGCCTGGCGGCAAGCCGCCACTTGCTCGACGAAGGCCGTGACGGCTGGCAGCACCATCTCGGCGCCCGGCGGATGAAAGTAAACCAGGCGCACGGTTTGATGGCGCTCCACGAACTGCCCTACGGCCAGCAGCCAATCGGTATACAACTCGATGGGAACTTTTTGCATCGTCACTTCTTCGGCGGTGGCAATCTCGCCCATCGTCAACACCGGAAAGAACCAGAGCGAAGGGCTCAAGCGGTCGTCGTTCAGCCAGGTGCGCGTGGGCCCCATGCCGATGTCGCCCGTGAGGTAAAGCCCCAGGTACTGGTTGCGCTCCAGCCAGCGCAGCGTCCAGGCGGTGGTGTTGCCGTCTGGCGCGGAGTATTCGCGCGTGGCCTGGCCCAGCACGGAAGAAGTCGCCTCGCGGTTGAGGTCAAGGTAATGCTCGTAATCGGCCTGGTTGTTTTCGTTGATGTTGCGGCCGAAGTAGTTGTGAATCCAGCCGCCGTGATCGCCCACGGCGTGGCCCTGCGCCTGGAACTGGCGGATCATGGCCTGCGCCTGCGGATTGCCCGGCAGGTTCATGCCTTTGCCGTCGCCGGGGGCGTCCACATCCGGCCCGGCGGTGAAGTGAAAGGAAAAAGGCCCTTCTTTGAAGATGCCCGCCTCTTCCAGCACCTCCAAAGACGGCAAGGCAGGCTGCGCATCGTTGTGCCAATTCAGCACGATGCCGCCCACGGCATCTGGCGTGTTGGCCAGGCGCGGCCACTGCAGCATGTCTTGCACGAAGTAGCGCAGCATGCTGGCCATGAAAAGACCATCGGTGCGTTGTTTGAGATAAGTCAGCGGCAGGTTGACGAACAGCGTTTCGCCCTTGCCCGTAGCTTGGCGTGAAACAATCGGCCGCCCTGCATCGGTTTGCATCAACACGGCCCCCTTGGGCTGCCCTTCAGTCACGAAGACGGAAAATTTCTGGGCGCCTGCCTCATGTCCGTACAGGTTGATGGCCACCTTGCGCTGCGGCGGCTGGCCGCTGAACATGACATGGTCGTTCAGCAAATCGGCGTGCTCGTTCAAATAGCGGCCGGGGGGAATTTGCAGGCGATCCATCATGGCCGCCGTGCCGAACAATTGCGTCTGGCCGATCATGCCTTCGCCCAAGGTGTC
>JAUMWT010000001.1:210950-220458 GCA_030529505.1 Allobrachymonas sp.
TGGCCGCCGTGCCGAACAATTGCGTCTGGCCGATCATGCCTTCGCCCAAGGTGTCGTACAGCCCATAGCGCACGCCCGCCAGTTCGGAAAAGCGCGATTGCCCAGGCGCATAGCGGCCTTGCGGATCGAGCAAGCCACCGTCGTAAACCAGCATGAAGCGCATGCCGCGTTTGACTTCGTTGTGCAGCAGGTGCACCACGGTTGAATCCATGCTGCGGTGGAAGGTATCGGGCACGATCAGGGCCGGCCAATGCCGCCCGTGCCGGCTCACGGCCCGCACCCAGCTGCTCACAGGCAGCACCTGAAGGCGGATGCCCTCTTCCGAGGCCGCATCGCGCCACATGCGAGACACGGCTGCATGCTCATCCGCCTCATCGGGTACCAGCAGGGCCACGGCGCCTGGCTGCACTTCGGGCACGCGCAAATCCATGCGCGCGAAAAAAACCAAGGCCCCCAGTACCAGGGCCAGCCACAGGCTTTTGCTCAACAAGCCTTCTTTACGCATCCAATCTGCCACTCGCATCGTGATTGCACCTGATGTCAAAGTCCCCGCCCCAATGAGCGCGCGGCTCAATGTGCGCGCCCTGCCTCCCCTTCAATCGGGCAGACCGATGGCACGATTTGCGGCTGTATGCCCGCGGCGGCCAGCGCATCATCTGCGGCTTGGTCCAGCACCGTCCAGCGGTTGCTGAGCTTGACGGCAGCCGCATGCGCCCGCCAGCACCTTGCCCCGATGGGCGCGCCCTTGTGCATGCCCCAGGCCGTCAGCCCCCAGGGGAAGGGGTCGGCGCTGCGTGCCAGCCAAGTCTTGCCGTAAATCGCCATCCAGTTGGCCGCTTCGGCGGTCAGCTTGGAGGCATCCACCAAGCCGTTGTGCCAACGGTAGGTGTAGGCCAGGGCGTGCGGATAGAAAGCGAATTTGGCATACAGGGGGTAGGCCGGCTCCCAGGTGTCAGGGCCGGTTCTGAAGCGTTTTTCGATCGCCGCTTTCAGTTCGGCAGCCCGCTGGGTTTGGCCGCTGTCTCTGAATGCGGCATAGACCTCTGCGTTGTCCATGAGGTATTCCACCACCGGGGCCGTGGCGTCCACATGCGTTTTGTAGGTTCCAGTGGGCAGGCGCAGGCGCTGCAGCAGAACGTTGGCCTTCTCGCTGGCTTTTGCCGCCTGCGCACGTACATCGGCTGGCAACTTGGCCTTGGACAAGGCGATGAGCTGAATGGTGGTGGCGGCAGTGGAATCGTCCGCATCGGCCCGGGCGCAAGCGCGCCATTGCGTGCCCTGGCGGCAATAGCGGTCAAAACTGCCATCGCTGCGTTGCCGTGGCAGCAGCCAGCGCAACCAATTGACCGTTTCGCGCCTCACATCCAAGCCGCCTTGCCACGCCGTGATCAAGGCCTGATTGGCAAAGTAGGGATCCACCTTGGGCTGTTTGGAATCGTCCTGCCCCACAGCCCCCGACGCGCCTGCAGCAATCGGCAAGATGGAGATGGCGCCGTCCGGATAGATGAAAGGCTGCAAATGCGCCTGATGCGCCCGTGCTGGTGCAGGGCTTGCCGCAGCCGGAGCGGCCGCCTTCGACGCCTGGGCCGAAGATGATGCGGCATGAGCCATGCCCAGGCTGCTGCTGACACACGCCATCAGCGCGACGAATCGGGTTTTGAAGTCTGCTTCCATCGTGCCGGTACCACCCTGCCTCTTTCCAAAGCCCTGACCACTCCGTGCGCGCGGCTGCCGTCACCCAACTGGATCAGGCGCGCCGAAACGCTGATCGGATACTCGGGGCTGCCCAATACACTGTGCGTACCTAGGCGCAAATAACCATTCACGGCCACAGGCCCGAGCAACTGCACCCGTTCTTTGGCGCGCACATTGCGCAAGCAAAACAAGGAACCACTGATCAGGCAGTCCTCGCCGATGCGGGCTTCGCCATGTACCTTGACGTTGCCCACGATGCGGCTGCCCGCATGCATCACCAAATTGCCGTGCACCACCTGATTGCCATAAAGCATTTCGCCTTTCGTCAGGCGCACGTCTTTGCTGTGCGTGGGCGTTTCGTCAAAAGCCACATAAGGCTTAACCGGCGTTTGCCCAGAAAGCACGGCTGCAAGCGAAGGCGGTGCAGCGCCAAAATGGATGTAAGAGCCCTGAATGCGATGAAACGCGCCGCCTGCCTTCACGCGCACCGGCCACGGGCCGCCTGTTTCATCCAGATGCTCTCCCGTACGCGGAATCAGCGCGCTGCCAGCGGCATCGATGAAAATCGGATCGGCCTTGCTGCCGCCCCGCAACTCCAGCAAGGCCGGGATCAACGGCACGCCAAACAGCACGATGACCACGCCGATGAGCGCCAGGCTCCACCACATCGTTGCACCCATCGTTCAGCCCTGCCTTTTGCCTTCGGTCACACACGGGGCAACGCCTGGCGCCGCCTGCATGGCCGGCGTCAACGCGGCTGCATCGGCAGCAAGCTGCGCGGGGGCCGGGGCTGCAGGCTCTGCCACCGACTTGCTGCGATAGCGCACGGTTTTGTCCCACTTGAACTGGCGCTTGAACAGTTTGTCGAGCAGCATCAAATCCAGCGTCGCCTTGGTGATGCTGAACAAACTCACCAGAAAGCTCACCCCCAACAAGGGCAGCAAGCGCAGGCGGCGGCGGTGCCCATCCAGATGGCAGGCAGCCGCCACTTCAAAAAACGCTGCAAAGTTGCCGAAGCAGGCAAAAATCATCACCGAAAAGGCGCAGACATAGCACATCAGCGCCCAGCCATCGGGGCGCGCATAAAACACCAGAATGGCCAGCACCCAGCCCAAGAGCAGCAAGGGCCCCATGGCATAAACGCCCAACAAGGCCATCGCGTCGAGCTTGCCGATGAAGCTGCCCGTGCGCTTGCCCAATGTGGAAAACACATGACGCCCCAGCGCCTGGTTGTGCCCCTTGGCCCAGCGCCCGATCTGGCGCGCACGCACCGCCCAGCTCTGCGGCACCTCTTCGTAGCACTCGGCGTGGTTGAGGTAAACCGTGCGCCAGCCATTGAGCAGCAGGCGATAGGTCAGATCGGTGTCTTCAGCCAGCACATCGTCGTGCCAGCCGCCGGAATCGGCCAGGGCACGCAAGCGTATGCCGCCCACGGTGCCGCCGTATTGCGGCACGCCGCCGATGTTTTCGCGCGCCTGCTGATCGACCTGATAACCCCCGGCCCGCTCCAGATCCAGAATGCGCGTGAGCAGATTGAAGCTGGCGTTTTGCGGCACCACGCGCCCCATCACCGCCCCCGTTTCCGGATCGAAAAAAGGCGCCAGGATTTGCTTGAGCAAGCCGCGATTGGGGATGTAATCGGCGTCAAACACCACGATCACATCGGCCAGACCGCGTTCTTGAACAATTTGGGTGGCGTCTTTCAGGGCAGCCGCCTTGCCGGGCTTGCCCTCGCTGCGGTGAAAAGGCTGGATGCGCCCCGGGTAACGGCGCACATAGTCTTCGATGATGTCGTAGGTGCCATCGCTGGATCGGTCGTTGACCGGGATCAGGGTGAGTTTGTCCAGCGGGTAATCGATGGCCAGCAAAGAGTCTAGGCAATCGGCAATCACGGCCTCTTCATTGTGCGCGGCGATGAACACCGCCACGCGCGGCCACTCGCCCAAAACCACCGGCTCATACAAGGTTCGCTGCGTGCCAAACAGGCGCTGCAAAGTGAACCACATGTGGCGCAGGGTGTACAAGGCCAGCAACACCACAATTCCCCCCAGAATGGCGCGTACGCCGCTCCACACCCAACTCAAGCTATCCGACTCCATCTTTTCTCAAATCTGGCGAAAAAAACCCGCCTTCTTTCCTGTGCGGCCTGGCCCCGTTTACCGGCCCTTTCCTGCATCGTGTTGATTTTCAGCAAGTGCATGCAAGAGGCCTGCAATAAGAGCCTGTTAAAAGTCTTTCCATGTGTGCGCAAGCGCAACAAATGCCCAAGATCGCGGCACACGCCGCAGCCAAGACTCGCTGTCTTGGCAAGGTGTGCAACAAAGAGTCTGGTCATTTGTTGCCTTGCCCGAAGGGTTGCCTGGCAAAGACAGCATCTGCTGCGTTGCGAAGGCTCGCCGGGCGGCTAGCCCGTTCGTGTTCTGTGTTTCGTGCTTTGCGCCTTGCAGCTACTGCCTTTGCCAGGCAACGCACACGATGCGAAGAACAGGCTCTAAGGCCCAAACAAAATGGGGCAGCATTCTGCACCCCAACAGGCACTCATGTCGCTCCCGGCTTCTCTAACCTGACAATGGACGTGTGGAAGTGTGACATTGTTTGAAAAAATGAGCTGTATCCAAGCTTGTTGGATTGCTTGATTTTGTGATGAGGCGAAACGAAATGCTTGCTGCGCTTGCTCCATTCAGAAGCACAAAAGCAGGGCGCGCAGAAACCGGGGCAAACCAAGGAAGGCGAATCGGCCTGGCAGCACCGTGCATTTGCCGGCTTTTGCTTATCTGGACTTGGATTGGGTTTGCTGTTGGCGCAGATACTGCGCATACAACTCATCACAGCCAGATGGCGTGCCCGGATCGTTTTGGCTGGCGTTTGAAGTGATGTAGCTGCTGTGTGCCATTTCACGCTCAGGGCCTCTTTTGGGCGATTGCCGAAACAGCTTCAGGTGATGCCCCGAATCGTTGCCAGCCCAACCGAAATACCAGACCCGGCATTCGATGTCTGCCGACATGCGCAGGGTGTGAAATGGGGGCTGTGCCCGCTCAAGCCCCTCAAGCACCATCCAGAAAAAGCACGCCAAAACCGTCACGACGGTGACAAAAAGAACGGAAAGCCCCGCGAGCAGCAGTGCAAAAATACGGACCTTGCTGCGTGAAATCGCTCGAAAGCTCACGGCTGCCAAGCAGCACAAGAAGTACCACGGCACCCATATTTGACTTTGTCATCCAGATAGTCAAAGCCCCCGTAGCCCAAGCCCATCAAAGCGATCAAGCTGATCAAGGCTGCTATCACCGGGCCATAGCGCCAATACTTCCTGATGTTTTTCCCGTTTTCTCCAAACGCCTCCAAAACAGGTAAGCGCATACAGGCGCCAACAACAGGCTGGCTACAACGAGGAAAAAGCCCAGCGCCTCATCCTCCTTTTACGAAGCCAAGCGGGCACCGCTATTCAGCGACTTCCAATCCTCAAGCTTCTTTACGCAAAGCCGGGAACAGGATCACGTCGCGGATGCTGGCGCTGTCGGTGAGCAGCATCATGAGGCGATCGATGCCGACGCCGCAGCCGCCGGTGGGGGGCATGCCGTATTCCAGCGCGCGGATGAAGTCGGCGTCGTAGAACATGGCTTCGTCGTCGCCGCTGTCTTTGGCAGCCGCCTGCGCCTGAAAGCGTGTGGCCTGGTCTTCGGCATCGTTCAGTTCGGAAAAGCCGTTGGCCATTTCGCGGCCGGTGATGTAGAGCTCGAAGCGCTCGGTCACTTCCGGACGCTCGTCGTTGGCACGCGCCAGCGGGCTGATTTCGGTGGGGTGCTCCATGATGAAGGCGGGCTGCCAGAGCTGGCCTTCCACGGCCTCCTCGAAATAGAGCACTTGCAGCGCGGGCAGGCTGCGCGTGCTCAGGCGGTCTTTGGCTTCGCTCAGACCCAGTTTTTTCAGGCGGCTGATGAGTTCGGCAGCATCATCGACCTGCGCACCGATATCAGTGTGTGTCTGGATAGCTTCGCGAATCGTCATGCGCGCAAAGGGTTGCGCCAAATCCACCGCCCTGCCCTGGTATTGCAACTGCAAGCTGCCGCGCGCCTGCTGGGCCACGTGGCGCAGCAGTTGCTCGGTAAAGTCCATCAGGTCGCGGTAGTTCCAGTAGGCGGCGTAGAACTCCATCATGGTGAATTCGGGGTTATGCCGCACGCTGATGCCTTCGTTGCGAAAGCTGCGGTTGATTTCAAACACGCGCTCGAAGCCGCCCACGATCAGGCGCTTGAGGTACAGCTCGGGCGCGATGCGCAAGAACATGTCTTGATCGAGCGCATTGTGATGCGTGACGAAAGGCTTGGCATTGGCACCGCCCGGAATGGGGTGCAGCATGGGCGTTTCCACTTCGAGAAAGCCGTTTTGCACCATGAAATCGCGCATGCCGCCAATGGCCTTGCTGCGGGCAACGAAACGCTGGCGCGCTTCTTCATCCACCATCAAGTCGACATAGCGCTGGCGGTATTTCAACTCCTGGTCTTGCATGCCGTGGAATTTGTCGGGCAGCGGGCGCAGGCTCTTGGTGAGCAGGCGGATGCCCGTGGCATGGATGGAAAGCTCGCCCGTGCGGGTTTTGAACAGGTGGCCTTCGGCGGCCACGATGTCGCCCAAATCCCAGTGTTTGAAGGCGTTGTAGGCTTCTTCGCCCACATCATCGCGCGTGATGTAGACCTGAAAGCGGCCAGTGGCGTCTTGCAGGGTGGCGAAGCTGGCCTTGCCCATCACGCGTTTGAGCATCATGCGCCCGGCAATATCCACGCGAATTGGCTGACCGGCCGCAATGTCCGCCTCCAACTCTTCTTTGCTCTTGTCGCCATGCGCGGCCAGCAAATCGGCGGCGCGATGCGTGGGCTTGCAATCGTTGGGAAAGGCCACGCCTTTGCCCTGCGCCTGCTCGGCGCGCAAAGCCTTGAGCTTTTCGCGGCGCTCGGCGATCAATTGATTGTCATCGGCAGCAGGCACTGGCTGCGCATCAGAAGCAGTTGGTGTTTGTTCGGACATGGAATTGAAAAGCGATGAATCGCTGGATCATCGATCAACAAAAACAGACTGGCTGATCGCTTGAAAAGCCGTTTTGGCCGCCCATCGCTTTGGCTTGGGCATGCCTCTCGTGATCCGCAGGACTGAAAGAATGAGAAAAGCGCGTTAAGTGTTTGACCTTGAGGCTGCTTGCCTGACTGGCCAGCAGCCAGCAAAACGCGCAATTTTAAGCGGCCCCATGCGCCTTTGCCGATAGCCATCGGGCGATTCGAGGCATGGCGGCAGCATTCGCCATTGAACGGGCACAAAAAACCGTGTGCTGCATAGAGCAGACAGCACACGGTGTTTAGGGCTTGTCGCCCGCGCCCATCGGCACCAGAAACTTGCGCGCCGATAGGCCGCAAGCCCTTGTTTGGTTATTCGACTTTATTGGGCCCTGATAAACACAGCCCCGAAGCTTTCAAGAGCAGCCGCAACCAAAAACAGCCTGCTCTGCCGCCTTATTCGGCAGCCACGCTGTCTTCGGGCATGCGCTGCAGCATGCTGAGGGTGCGCGCCACGGTCTGGCGCAGGTCGCGCCGGTCGCAGATCATGTCCACCGCGCCTTTTTCCAGCAAAAACTCCGCCCGCTGAAAGCCCGGCGGCAGCTTCACGCGCACGGTGTTTTCAATCACGCGCGGGCCGGCAAAGCCGATCAGCGCCTTGGGTTCGGCAATCACCACATCGCTCACGAAGGCAAAGCCTGCGCTTACGCCGCCCATGGTCGGGTCAGTCAGCACGCTGATGTAGGGCAAGCCCTTTTTGGCCAGGCGCGTGAGCGCCGCATTGGTTTTGGCCATTTGCATGAGCGAAAGCAACCCTTCCTGCATGCGCGCGCCGCCCGTGGCGGTGAAGCACACAAAAGGCACTTTCTGGGCAATGGCATGCTCCACACCGCGCACGAAACGCTCGCCCACCACGCTGCCCATGCTGCCGCCCATGAAATCGAACTCAAAGCAGGCTGCCGCCAGGCTGATGCCGCAGACACTGCCGCCCATGACGATCAGCGCATCGGTTTCGCCGGTGTTTTCCAGCGCTTCTTTCAGGCGCTCGGGGTATTTGCGACTGTCTTTGAACTTGAGGGCATCTACGGGCAGCACTTCCTGGCCCAGCTCGTAGCGGCCTTCGGCATCGAGAAAAGCATCCAGCCGCGCGCGCGCGCCAATGCGATGGTGGTGGCTGCATTGCGGGCACACATTCTGGTTCTGCTCCAAATCGCTGCGGTACAGCACCCCGTCGCAACTCGGGCATTTGATCCACAGGCCTTCGGGCATGGCCGAGCGCCGCTCGGCAGATTCCGCCGTCTTGCTCGTTTTGGGTGGAAGCAATTTTTCAAGCCAACTCATGAAGAAACTCCAATCACATCAATCCGGCCCAGGTGCTTGATGCCCCGCAGCCAGCGGCAGGCGCATGTCATGGGATGCGCCCGCTGTTTTGTCTTTGACCGCTTGCCCGCCCCTGGCACCCAAACGCACAGGCCAGGCAAAAAAACATTTGGTCACGAAGCGTAGCACAAATGCCCCGCACCGGCTGCTTTGCCCCTGCTGGCAAGCCCGGCTCTTGCACCTTGGGCTGAACGCAAACTTGCATACGTGCATCTTGCATGCCGCGAACTGGGGCCTTGGCAGCAAGAGAGACAAAAGGCAAGCAGCCCGTTCTGCCACCCGCTGCTGCCATGCGCCCCATGCCATCAAGCCCATGAAAACACAAGCGGCTTTTTTGCAAACACGCACGCATGCCGTCAAGCATCCAAAGCCGCCCGTATGCCACGCAAGAAATCAGCCACACGCTCCTGGGCGGCCGGGCCCGCCTCAGCTGCTGCGGATTTTTCTGCCTCGTCCATCAACTGCAACAGCTTGCTGCCAATCACCACCGCATCGGCATGCCGTGCCACGGCTTGTGCGCTGGCGGCATCGCGAATGCCAAAGCCCACGCCCACCGGAATGCGCACGTGCTGGCGGATGCGCGCCAGAGCTTGCGCCACGGCCTGGGTATCCAGCGCGGCCGAGCCCGTGACGCCTTTGAGCGACACGTAATACACATAGCCGCTGGCCAGCTGCGCCACTTGCTGCATGCGTGTCTCGCTGGAAGAGGGAGCCAGCAGAAAAATCTGGTCCATGCCATGAGCGCGCAAACTGGCAGAAAAATCCGCGCTTTCTTCAGGCGGATAGTCCACGATGAGCACGCCATCCACACCTGCGGCAGCCGCATCGCGCACGAAAGCCTGGGGGCCATGCTGCAAGTCGTGGCTTTCAACCGAGTTGGCATAGCCCATCAACACCACGGGCGTTTGTGCATCGTACTGGCGAAAGGCGCGCACGGCCTCCAGCACGTCGGCCATGCCGATGCCGTTGGCAATGGCGCGCTCGCCAGCGGCTTGAATCACGGGGCCGTCAGCCATGGGGTCGCTGAATGGCACGCCAAGTTCAATCAAGTCGGCACCTGCGGCCACGGCCGCCTGCATCAGGCCCACGGTGCTGTGGGCATGCGGAAAGCCCGTCATCAAATACGGAATGAGGGCTTTGCGCCCCTCTTGCTGCAAACGGGAAAAAGTGCTGGCGATGCGGCTCATTGCAAGTCGTGGAAAAAGGTTCAGATTGGAGGTGAAGCTGGGCAAACGCCTATGCGTGTGATGCGCCAAGCGCCGTTCAAACACAGCCTCGCTTATCGGCGGCCCGGCATGGGCAGGCACTCAAACACCTCATATTTTGAAAGGGGCTTAGATCATGTCGTCACGAGAAGCTGTTAAACTGCAGCAACATCATTGATTGAA
>JAUMWT010000081.1 GCA_030529505.1 Allobrachymonas sp.
CGCCCGTGCGCATTTCGGCGATCTTGCCTTCGTGCAGGGCCTGCGCGCCGATCATCTGCACGTCGAAATGGCGCATCTTCATCACGCGCTTGCTGGCTTCGCGCACCAGGGCAAAGGCTTCGGGCAGCAGGCTGTCGAGCGTGGCGCCCTGGGCAATGCGCTGGCGCAGGGCCTCGGTTTTGGCGCCAAAGTCGGCATCGGCCAGTTGTTCGTACTCTTTTTCCAGACTGTTGATCTGGGCCACGGTTTTGCGGTAACGCGCCAGCAGGCGATCGTTGCGGCTGCCGAAAATTTTTGTCAGGAATGAGGCCATGCATTTTCCGCCTGCGGCCCTGGCTGGGTGCCGGTGCAGGTACGGTCCGGTAGAGAGGAAGAACGAGGGAAAATCTGTTGCGGGCGGGGCGAGTTGGGGGGCGAGCGCAAGGCGAAACGGGGCGCTTGTTGTGCAAGCTCCATCTTTCACCCTGAATTCGCCCTGAAACAGCGGCTGGCGCAGCAGAAAAGCCGGGCCAGCGGTGCATTCAGGCTGCTGCAAAAACAGGCAAACCCGGTGCCCCGCTGGCATGGCGGCACATTTTAACGGCTGTATGTCTGGCCGATGGCCGTGCGACCGGTTGATTGCGCCTCTGATCACTGTGCTGCTGCCGGGCTGGCCGATAATCGCGGCATGCAGCGCCATCACCACCCCATTTCGCTGGAGCAAGCGGCCGAAGAAGCGCCGGTTCTGAGCCAGTTGATGCAGAAAACACGGCTTTCGCAGCAGTGCGCGCGAAGCATTGCCGATTTGGTGCCCGCGCCGCTGCGGCCCAGCTTGGCCTATGGCAGTGTGGAAGAGGGCGAATGGTGCGTGCTGGTGCAAAGCAATGCCGCCGCCAGCAAGGTGCGGCACCTGCTGCCCCTGTGGGTGAGCCGCCTGCAGCAACAAGGCCTGGGCGTGCAGCGCATTCGCCTGCGCTTGCAAGGCGCACCGGCTTCGTCATATGCGCCTTATCGCTAGCGCCTGGGCGCTGCATGCGCTGCGAGGCAGACGTTGCCCTTGGCTCCTGCCTGCCTATTCATGATGCACGCGGCCACATGGCCACATGCTGTTGGGCGGCTGGGGCAGCGCCCAGGCGTGCAGTTTGTTCCCGTTTTTGATCGACGCACTCCGCCAGCCCTGGGGGATAGGAGTGCGGGCACAGTCACTGTGTGCTTGCCAAATCAGCCACTATGGGCGTTAGAGCATGTTCACGATTTCCTCACGGATGCTTGAGCATGGAAGAAAGCTGTCTGTTGCGTTGCAAATCCTGTCCATAGCACGGGCTATGTGCTTCGATTTGTGCCTTGCATCCCATCCCGCCCCCATCATCGCTTCGCCTTGAGATCCAGAACAGGTTCCGAGAGCGATGCATCGCTTGCGGCCACCGGGTGCTGCCAGTAACGGCGATTGCGCGCACGCTCGCATTGCAGATGGCCGCTGGCTGAATCCCACTGGGCTGCGCCGCAGCTTTCGCTGAGGTAAGTGGCAATGCCGCGCGCTTGCAGCCGTTGCATCACCGTGGGGTGCGGGTGGCGGTAGGGGTTGAGGTAGCCCTGCTGGATCACCGCCCAGTGTGGCTGCACCGCATCCAGCCAGGCGTCGCTGCTCGAAGTTTTGCTGCCGTGGTGGCCCACCAGCAGCACATCGGCCCGCAGAGAGGCGGGCTCTGCCGCTTGCCGGGCGATGATGGCCCGCTCTTGCGCGGTGCCGATGTCGCCCGCCAGCAGGGCGCTGCGCTGGCCGTTGCCGATGTGCAGCACGCAGCTCATGGCATTGTTCGATGGGGCCGGGCGGGCCAGCTCTTCGTCAGACGGGTGCAGCACGGTAAACGTTACGCCGTCCCATTGCCAGGCTTGTCCGGCCGTGCAGGGCATGACTGGGCGCAGTTGCTGCAAGGGGTGGTCGGCGCTGATGCTGCCCAGCACCTGCATTTGCGGCCGGGCGGCCAGCAGGCTGGGCGTGCCGCCGATGTGGTCGCCATCCTGGTGGCTCAGCAGCAGCCAATCGGGGTGTTCGTTCAGGGCATCCAGCAGCGGCACCAGCACGCGCTCGCCTGCGTCGCTGCGGGCGCTGTATTGCGGGCCGGTATCAAACAACAGGCTGTGCCTGCGGGTGCGCACCAGAATGGCGCTGCCTTGGCCCACATCGGCCGCCAGCAGATCGAAGTGGCCGTGCGCCGGGCGTGGGGCCTGCCACAGCAGCACAGGCAGCAGGCCCAACGCCGCTGTGCAGCGCCAGGCCCAGGGCAGGCGCAACATCAGCAGCCAGCCCGCAGCCATGCCGGCCGCTCCTGCCCAAGCGGGCGCAATCGCCACCTGGTAGCTGGCCCAGGGTATGGCGGCCAGATATTGCAACAGCGCCATCAGCCCTTGCAACAGGATGGAAGCCCCTTGCCACAGCGGCGGCCAGAGCGTGCCCAGCAGCGCCAGCGGCGTGACGACGAAGGTGATGAGCGGCACCGCCACCGCATTGGCGATGAAGCCGATGAGCGAGACCTGCCCGAACAGCAAAAGCGTGAGCGGCGTGAGCGCCAGCATGATGGCTCCTTGCGCCCGCAAGAAGTCGGTCAGGGCGCGCCTGGCTTTTTGCGCGAGATGTTGCGGTGTGTGCCGTGCGGTTGCTTGGGGTGCTGCGGTGGCAAACAGCACGCCCACGGCCACGAAGCTGAGCCAAAAGCCCGGCTGCAACAGCGCCCAGGGGGCGAGCAGCAGCACCGCTGCGGCGGCTGCGGCCAACACTTGCCACCACGGCCACGTGAAGCCACGGGCGCGCAGCGCAGCCACGCACAGCAGCATGAGGCAGGTGCGCTGCGCGGGCACGCCCCAGCCGCTGAACCAGGCATAGGCCGCTGCCAGGGCCACGCCGCCCCACAGGGCTGCCGTGGGCGCGGGCAGCCACAAACATGGCGCAGCCCAACCCCAGCGCGCGCTTTGCCGCCACAACGCGCCGATGAGCCCAGCCGCCAGCCAGGCAAACAGCGTGATGTGCAGTCCTGAAATGCTCAGCAAATGCGAAACGCCCGTGCGCCTGAAGATGAGCCAATCCGACTGAACAATGGCGCGCTGATCGCCCATTAGCAGCGCGGCCACGATGCCTGCGGCGCGTTCTGCAGCGTGTTCGGCCTCACGCGCGGTTGCGCGTTCAGCGGATGCGCGGCTTTGGAGTGCCGGGGCGGCTGTTTGAATGCTGGCGGACGAGACGTTGGCGGACAAGAGGCTGGCCGACCGGGTGGCGGCGGCCGGTGCGCTTGCAAATGCAGCGCTGGGGGCAGCCGGGGGTGATGGGGC
>JAUMWT010000004.1 GCA_030529505.1 Allobrachymonas sp.
CTTCAATCAATGATGTTGCTGCAGTTTAACCACCTTTCGTGACGGCATGATCTAGGAAGCAAACGCATCAAAGATGGTCATCTCTGAGCAGTTCAAGCAATGTCTTGTAGAGATCAAGGTGGCGTTGGTTGAAGCGAAACTCGCTCTCCTTGAGATGCAGCTCGAACTTGTCACGTCGCACGCCATGAAACTGCGCCAGTCGATGTTTGGCATAGCTCCAGAAAGACTCGATGCCGTTGACGTGCCTGCAGCCTTTGACGAACTCGTTGTTGCCGTGATTGACCCGAAAGTGCTTGTCCAAGCCCCAATCAACCAGCCCATCGTAACCTCGCCAGCCGTCGGTGTGGATGCTGCTGCTGGGGTCCACTTTGCCGCGGATGATGGCTTGCAGCGTGGCTTTGGAGGCATCGGGGACGATCTCGGTGTAAACACAGTCACCGCGCTTGAGCAGGCCAAAGACGATGGTTTTGCCACCTGCTTTGCCAAATGGAGCGAAGTGGATGATGAGGGGGTGAGCCTGCTGGAGCAGGCTTTAAAAAAATCAGCTTGGCGCGACCCGAGACAAACAGGGGCGCAACGCATGCAGCACCTTCTTGATCGGGACGCGCAGAGCGTGAAGAACACGGACACGGCGTCTCAAAAAGGCTATGACGCAGGCAAGAAAGTTTCTGGCATCAAGCGTCACATCGCGGTGGATACTCAGGGCTTACCGCATGCCATCGCGGTGACAACAGCCAATGTGAGCGATCGTCAAGGGGCATTGCAAGCTTTGTGGCACAGTGCAAAGAGCTTGAGCCAAGTCAAAGCGTTGTTGTGTGACAGTGGCTATGTGGGCAAGCCCTTTGCACAGGGCGTACAAACCATCCTTGGAGAGCACGTCAAGGTGCAGATAGCCAAGCGCAGTGAGTTGCACAGGTTCAAGGTGATGCCCAAGCGCTGGATTGTTGAGCGCAGCTTTGCCTGGCTGGAGAAGAACAGAAGGCTGTGGAAGAACTGCGAGAGGCTTGTGAACACCAGCTTGCAGTTCATCCACCTCGCTTTCCTGGCTCTTGTCCTCAAAAGATCGTGAACAGGCTCTAAGCCCCCAAAGAAATATGTACAGGCTCTGGCATTCAGTCACGTTTTCTGCTGGCTTGGCTCAATGGGCTGGCGGCATAATGCCGCCACGTTTTTTTGACTGATTTGGGGACTGACTCTTAGGATTGGCACAGTTTTCTGTTTTTTCGCACTGCTTGTGAAACGCGCAGTGGCCTTGCTGTCAAGGTTGTTCATCACCACAGCGCCAGCCATTGAGGCAAGCCTTCAAGTTGAAGCCAGCCCCCGGTTTTATTCATCACGCACATCATGAAGCAACAGTACTTTGGCACCGATGGCATTCGCGGCACCGTGGGCCAGCCGCCGCTCACGCCCGATTTCGTTCTGCAACTGGCCAATGCCGTTGGGCGGGTGCTTAAAAAAGACTGCCAGCAAGATGGCAAGCGACCGGCTGTGCTCATCGGCAAAGACACGCGTATTTCGGGCTATATGTTTGAAAGCGCGCTGGAATCGGGCTTCAACGCAGCTGGGGTGGACGTGGTGCTGCTCGGCCCCGTGCCCACGCCTGCGGTGGCCTACCTCACGCGGGCGCAGCGGGCCGCGCTGGGTGTGGTCATCAGCGCCAGCCACAACCCGTTTGGCGACAACGGCATCAAGTTCTTCAGCGCACAGGGCAACAAGCTGCCCGATGCCTGGGAGCTGGCCGTGGAAGCCGCCTTGCAAGAGCCGCTGGTATGCGTGCCTTCCGAGCAGTTGGGCAAAACCACCCGCTTGCACGATGCCGATGGGCGCTACATCGAATTTTGCAAAAGCACCTTCAGCTCCAGCATGAGCCTGCATGGCTGCAAGATCGTGGTGGACGCCGCCCACGGCGCGGCTTACCAGATCGCGCCCGCGGTGTTTCATGAGCTGGGCGCCGAAATGGTAGCGCTGGGCTGCGATCCCGATGGGCTCAACATCAATCAAGGCGTGGGGGCCACCCACCCGCAGGCGCTGGTGGCTGCGGTGAAAGTGCATGATGCTGATTACGGCATTGCACTCGATGGCGATGCCGACCGTCTGTTGATGGTGGATGGGCAGGGTCGCATCTTCAACGGCGATGAACTGGTGTACCTGCTCGCGCAAGACCGTTTGGCCCAAGGGCAGACCGTGCCCGGCGTAGCCGGCACCCTGATGAGCAATATGGGCATCGAAGCGGCGCTGGCGCGGCAAAACATCGAACTGGTGCGCGCCAAGGTGGGTGATCGCCACGTGCTCGAAGCCCTGCAACAGCGTGGTTGGCAGATCGGTGGCGAAAGCTCGGGCCACATTCTGGTGCTCGATAAACACTCCACGGGCGACGGCATCATCAGCGCCCTGCAAGTGCTGCAAGCCGTGGTGCGCAGCGGCCAAAGCATGGCCAAGATGCTGGCTGGCGCCGAGCTGTACCCGCAAACCATGATCAATGTGCGCCTGCCCGCAGGCACTGATTGGCAGGCCCTGCCTGGGCTGCAAGCCGCCATTGCAGCGGCCGAGCAAGCCCTGGGCGCAGACGGCCGCGTGCTGATTCGCCCCAGCGGTACCGAGCCCGTGCTGCGCGTGATGGTTGAAGCGCGCGATGCAAAGCAATCCCAGCACTGGGCCGAGCAGATTGCACAGCAGGTGCCGTCTGTGGCTTGAGGCATTTAGCTTGCGCGGGGGACTGGCGGGTTGGTGCTTGCTTGGAGAGCGTGCCAATCTGTTCTTGATGCCAGTCGTCAAGCCGGGGTGTCGGGCCAGGTTCTGATGGGTGATGCCCTCACCAGCGCCATAGACGCTGTTCACAATCGCCTCATGGGCGCTTGAAAATGGACGCGGGCTGTCTGCTGCGTTGCAAACCTTGTCCGTGGCACGTGCTGTGCACTGCGCCATCTACTTGGATGGGAGCTTTGCAGCCCAGCCCGCTCACTATCCCATCGCCTCATATTGAGTTTTGAACAGGTTCTTGGCCGCATCAACGACTCTGCCAGCAAAGGTCGCCCATGCCTACCATCTTTTTCTACTTCGACTTTGCTTCGCCCATCGCCTACGTGATGTTTCATCGCCTGCCGCATGTGCTGGCGGGCTTGGCTTGGCAGTTGCATTACCGACCCGTGTTGCAAGCGGCCCTGCGGGTTGCCGAACAAGGGCAGGGCGCTGCCGGGCTGGCGGCAGCGATTCATCAGCCAGCAAAGCCGCCTGATGATGCACAAGCCTTGGCGATGCGTGCGGGCTTGCCTTTTCGCTGGCCGGTGAATCTGGCTTTTCAATCTGGGCCCTGGCTGCGCATGGCACTGGCCAGCAGCGTGCATGGGCAGCCCAGCCGGCAAGTGTGCGAAACCCTGCTCAATGCCATTTGGCAGAGCGGGCAAGACCCGGACGATCCCACCGTGCAGCAACGAGCCTGGCAGGAAGCGACGGCGCTGTTGCCATCGGTGCGCGATTGGCATCAGCCTGCCGTGGCGCAAGCGTTGGTTGAAGAACTGGCCGACATCGCGCAGGCCGCGCGGCAACAGGGCGCATGGCAACAAAGTGCATGGGCCGTGCCCAGTTGCGTGCTGCTGCCAGATGATGCAAGCCGCGAGTCGCCACAGGTTTTTGCCGGGGTGGAGGGCTTGCCCTTGCTGCGCGAGGCAGTACGTGCCCGGCAAGGTTTTGCCGTTGATGCGTCGGGTGCAAACGCTTGAAAGAAAAGGGCGGGAAACAGCAAAGGAGCTCGAATGAAAGCCGTATTGCAGCGCGTGCGCTGGGCCCGTGTGGCTGTTGAAGGGCAGCAGGTGGGGGCCATCGGGCAGGGCCTGCTGGCCTTGGTGTGTGCCGAGCCGCAGGACACGCCCGAGGTGGCCGACAAGCTGCTGGCCAAAATGCTCAAGCTGCGCATCTTCAGCGACGAGCAGGGCAAGATGAACCGCAGCTTGCAGGATGTAGACGGACAGGGCCAGGCCGGGGGCCTGCTGCTGGTGAGCCAGTTCACGCTGGCGGCCGATTGCAGCGGTGGCAACCGGCCCAGCTTCACCGGCGCTGCTCCGGCTGCGCAAGGTGAAGCCTTGTTCAATCATTTGCTGGAGCGGGCGCGCGCCGTGCATGCGCCGGTGGCATCAGGCATTTTCGGAGCAGACATGCAGATCGAACTGCTCAACGATGGCCCGGTCACCATCTGTTTGCAGATGTAGATGAGAGGAATACGGGCGCTGGGGCCTGTGGGTGGCTCTTTTTTTCCATAAGTGGTTTCCCATTGGGCAGCGCGAGGAATGCGATGCCAGACATGGCCAAGTACACGGAAGGCCAGCAATGCATGGCCCGTGCCATGGATGATTGGCAAGGCTGCAGGCCGGCTCCTCCAGGAGTCAAACCACGATCCAAGCGCGCATGAGGAGAGCCTGAGCAGGCACAGGTATTGGGCGGCTTGGCAGCCCAACCCTTGGGCAGCACGCGGGCAAACGCCCTCATATAATGTGCGGCTCGCTGGTGCTGGGTGCTTGCCGCAAGGCAAAAGCAGATCCCGTCCGGCTTTTTTCTTGGGTTTTTCCTTTTTCGCTCTTCGGGTTTGTTCATGCCTATTTACGCCTACCAATGCGCTGCTTGCGGCCATACGCAAGACGTACTGCAAAAACTCAGCGACACGCCTTTGACCCGGTGCCCGGCCTGCGAAACGGAAAATTTCGGCAAGCAGGTGACTGCGGCAGGCTTTCAGCTCAAGGGCTCGGGCTGGTACGAAACGGATTTCAAAAACGGCCCGGCCTGCGCGGCGGGCAACAAGGCAGCAGCCAGCAAGCCCGAAACCTGCTCGGGCTGCCCGGCAGCCCAGGCTTGAAGCGGGCTGGCAGACATCCCATTGCGCTCTGACAATCAATCCAGGCTCTGAACCCGGCTTCGAATCGGCATCATGCTCAAGAACCGCTTCCAACGCTACTTTCTCACCGGTGTGCTCACTTGGCTGCCGCTGGTGATCACCGTGTGGGTGCTGATCTGGCTGATGCGCCTGATCGACAGCGTGTTTGCCCACATCGTGAAGCAGTTGGCGCGCGTGGTGCCGCCCATTGAAACCTTCAGCAACTGGGTGCAGGGCATCCCCGGCATCGGCGTGCTCACGCTGGGCACCATCATTCTGCTCACCGGCCTGCTGGTGACCCATATCGTGGGCCAGTGGTGGGTGCGGCAGCTTGATCGCGTGTTCGACCGCATTCCGGTTTTTCGCAGCATTTACAGCAGCGTGCGGCAGGTGTCCGACACCCTGTTTGCCGATAATGGCAAGGCTTTTTCCAAAGCCCTGCTGGTGGAATACCCGCGCCGCGGCTGCTGGTCGATCGGTTTGCTCACGGGCTCGGCCACCGGTGAATTCACCGAGCACTTGCAGGGCGAGCACATCAGCGTATTCATTCCCACAACGCCCAACCCCATCTCGGGCTTCATCCTGATCTTGCCGCGCACCGAGGTGGTGGAATTGCGCATGACGGTGGATGAGGCCCTGAAATACATCATTTCGATGGGCGTGGTGGTGCCCGGCGAAGCGGCCGAGCAGGCCCGGGAGCAGGGCACCTTGCCACCGCCAGCCGCCTGAATGCTTGCAGCCGGAATGGCGGTGGCTTGGTTTTTTCTTTTTTTATTGCTTGTGTCATGCGCTGCATTGCGCAGAAAGAACGATTCAAGATGTCTATGCGATCTTTGTATTGTGGTCAGGTCACCGAGGCCCTGCTGGGCCAAACCGTCACCCTGTGCGGCTGGGTCAACCGCCGGCGCGACCACGGCGGCGTGATCTTCGTTGACCTGCGCGACCGCGAAGGCTACGTGCAAGTGGTCTGCGACCCCGACCGCCCCGAGATGTTCAAGACCGCCGAGGATCTGCGCAACGAGTTCTGCGTGCAAGTCACCGGCCTGGTGCGCGCGCGGCCCGAAGGCACCACCAATGACGCCATTGCCACCGGCAAGATCGAGGTGCTGTGCCACGAGTTGAATGTGCTCAATCCCTCGATCACGCCGGCCTTTCAGCTGGATGACGACAACCTCTCCGAAACCACGCGTCTCACGCACCGCGTGCTCGACCTGCGCCGCCCGCAGATGCAGCGCAACCTCATGCTGCGCTACAAGGTGGCGATGGCCGTGCGCAAGTTTCTGGACGAGCAGGGCTTCATCGACATTGAAACGCCCATGCTCACCAAGAGCACGCCCGAGGGCGCGCGTGACTACCTGGTGCCTAGCCGCGTGCACGACGGCCACTTCTTCGCGCTGCCGCAGTCGCCGCAGCTCTTCAAGCAGCTGTTGATGGTGGCGGGGTTTGATCGCTACTACCAGATCACCAAATGCTTCCGCGACGAAGACTTGCGCGCCGACCGCCAGCCCGAATTCACGCAGATCGACATTGAAACCTCGTTCCTGGGCGAGCAGGAAATCCGTGACCTCTTCCAGCGCATGATTGCGCACGTCTTCCAGCAAACGCTGGGTGTGGATTTTGGCGAGTTCCCGGTCATGCCTTATGCCGAGGCGATGGCGCGCTTTGGCTCGGACAAGCCCGACCTGCGCGTCAAGCTCGAATTCACCGAGCTGACCGACGTGATGAAGGACGTGGACTTCAAGGTCTTCAGCGGCCCGGCCACCACGCCGGGCGGGCGCGTGGTGGCCCTGCGCGTGCCCGGCGGCGGCGAAATCAGCCGTGGCGAGATCGACCAGTACACCGAGTTCGTCAAGATCTACGGCGCCAAGGGCCTGGCCTGGATCAAGGTCAACGACGTGGCCGCCGGCCGCGAAGGCCTGCAGTCGCCCATCGTCAAGAACCTGCACGATACGGCTCTGGCCGAAATCCTCAAGCGCAGCGGCGCGCAAAACGGCGACATCCTCTTCTTCGGCGCCGACAAGGCCAAGGTGGTGAACGACGCCATCGGCGCGCTGCGCCTGAAGATCGGGCACAGCGAGTTCGGCAAGCAGCACGGCTTGTTTGAAGATCGCTGGGCGCCGCTGTGGGTGGTGGACTTTCCCATGTTCGAGTACGACGAGGACGAGAACCGCTGGAACGCCATGCACCACCCCTTCACCAGCCCGAAGGACGGCCACGAAGACCGCATGGACAGCGACCCCGGCCAGTGCGTGGCCAAGGCCTACGACATGGTGCTCAACGGCTGGGAGCTGGGCGGCGGCTCGGTGCGTATCCACCGCGCCGAAGTGCAGGCCAAGGTGTTCGCCGCGCTCAAGATCGGCCCCGAGGAGCAGCGCGAGAAGTTCGGCTTCCTGCTCGATGCGCTGCAATACGGCGCGCCCCCGCACGGCGGCCTGGCCTTCGGGCTGGACCGCCTGGTCACGCTCATGACCAAGGCCGAATCCATCCGCGACGTGATCGCCTTCCCCAAAACGCAGCGCGCGCAGTGCCTGCTCACGCAAGCGCCCAGCACGGTGGACGAGAAGCAGTTGCGCGAGCTGCACATCCGCCTGCGCAACCCGCTGCCGGCCGAAAAGCCGGTGGACAAAGCGGCCAGTGCATGAGCATGGCTGATGCGCGCGGGCTGCCAGTTCAGCCGGATCAGGGGCAGCTGCAGTCTCTTGATGCGGGCGAGCAATGGCCCGCCAAGCCGCGTGCAGATACCTTGCGGGTGGTGACCTACAACATCCACAAGGGCGTGCAAGGCGTGTGGCCCACGCATCGGCTCGAAATCCACAATCTGCAACAAGCCATCGCCCAGTTGCAGGCAGATGTGGTCTGCCTGCAAGAGGTGCGCAAACTCAACCGCAAGGCCGAGCAGCAATTTGCCAACTGGCCGCGCCAGCCGCAGGCGGAATACCTGGCGCCGCCGGGCTACCAGTCCGTTTACATCAGCAATGCCATCACCGCGCATGGCGAGCACGGCAATGCGCTGCTTTCGCGCTGGCCGGTGGTGCAGCATCAGCATCAGGACATTTCCGATCACCGCTTCGAGCAGCGCGGCTTGCTGCATTCCGTGATCGATGTGCGCGGGCGGCACGTGCACGTCATCGTCGTGCATCTGGGCCTGATCGCCGCGAGTCGCGTGCGCCAGGTGCAAAGCTTGCGGCACTTCATCGATCGCGAAGTGCCCGCCGATGCGCCGCTTTTGGTGGCGGGCGATTTTAACGACTGGAGCCAGAAGCTGCAAGGCATGATGGCCGAACACGGCCTGCACAATGCCGCTGGCGTGCCCGGCTGCCTGACCTACCCGGCGCGCCTGCCCTTGACGCAACTCGATCACGTCTATGCGCGCGGGCTGGAGCGGGTGCGCCAATTCGTGCCGCAAAAAGAACACCTGGCCGGGCATATGGGCGTGCGCAATTGGGCGCGCCTGTCCGATCATTTGCCCTTGGTGGCAGAGTTTTCCCTGTCCTGATTGGCGATTGGATGCCATCAGGTCTTGCGCCGCTTTCTCTGTATGAGTGGCGCGCACTTGGCGGGCATGATGCCCATGAAGCCCACGCCTGACGAGCCTTATGAACAACGAGCAACCGCAACAAGCCACATCCCAGCCATCGCATGAGCAGGCCAGCCTGCCAGTCTCCGTCAAGATCCGCGAACGCTTGCTGGCCGCGCGCAAGCGCTTTCACGCCAACGACAACATCGCCGACTTTTTGCAGCCCGGCGAGCTGGAAGCCTTGCTGGACGAAGTCACCGGCAAGATGCAGGGCGTGCTCGACAGCCTGGTCATCGATACGGCCAACGACCACAACACGCAGGATACGGCGCGGCGTGCCGCCAAGATGTACATCAAGGAAGTGTTTGCGGGCCGCTACACGCAGCAGCCGCAAGTCACCGAATTTCCCAACGCCGAGGCGCTCAATGAACTGATGCTGGTGGGCCCCATCACTGTGCGCAGCGCCTGCTCGCATCACCTGTGCCCTGTCATCGGCAAGCTGTGGATCGGCATCTTGCCCAACAAGCAAACCAATGTGATCGGCTTGTCGAAGTACGCGCGCCTGGCCGAATGGGTCATGGGCCGTCCGCAAATCCAGGAAGAAGCCGTGGTGCAACTGGCCGATCTGATCCAGCAAAAAACACGGCCCGACGGGCTGGCGCTGGTCATGCACGCCACGCACTATTGCATGGCCTGGCGTGGCGTCAAGGACATGGACAGCCGCATGACCAACTCCATCATGCGTGGCGCTTTCTTGCGCAACAGCGATCTGCGCCGGGAGTTTTTATCCTTGATTGCCCTGAAAGATTCTGCTTGAACGCTGGTGCCACAGCTTGCAGCCCGCCCTTGTTGCGCTTTGCTCTGCTGTGCTGGCAAGCTCCGTTTGCATGCAGGCGCAGGCAGGGCTTTGGATATGATGTAAGACCTCGTTGCGCTTGTTGCAAAGGGCGCTTTTCCCATCCATAATTCCAGCCATGCCGTTGGCCGCAGTGCATTGCGCGGGGCCGATGTTTCACCCCATGCCCAATGGGCTGGCAGCCCTGCGAGGCAGGCCTGCCCCCATTGCGCAAACAACTTTCACGAAGGCCGCACCATGATTTACGCCTTGCTCAAGGCCGCTGTTTTCAAGCCCCGCCTGCTGGCAGCGCATCTGCACAACTATGGCGAATTCATCCGCAGCGAAATGCACGGCACGGCGCGGCAATGGGCCGTCAAGGCCGTGGCATTTGCCGTATTTGGCATCGGTATGCTGGCGTTCCTGATCCTGGGCGGCGTGGCCGCCATGATCGGCGTGATGCAGGGCCAATACCATTGGGTCCTGCTGGCCGTGCCAGCACTGCCCTTGGGGCTGGCCTTGGTCGCTCTGCTCATTGCCTTGCGCAGAACGGCAGGGAGCGGCGTGCACAACATCAAACAGCAATTGGCAGCTGATATACAGGCTTTGAATGGCCCAGCAGGCAAAAATCATGAGCACTGAACACAACACTTTCTCCCCTTCCAGCTCTCATTCCGCGCATGGCATGCCTGAGCCTTTGAGGGCTGCGGAAAAGCTGGCGCTTTCGCGCCAGGCCCTGCAAACGGCCTTGTTCCCACCACCCAAGCCCAAAAAGCCAGGTGTGATTGGCTCCTTGCGCAAGCTCTGGCCCAGCGGGCGCAAAGAGACCAAGACCAGCCAGCCTGCCACCATGCCTGCCGCCGCGGCCCAACCGGCAATGGCAGACGACGCGGCTCCCCGCCTGCTGGCGCAGCGCAAACGGCAAGAAGAAGGCAAGGGCGTGGTGCAGGCTGTATCCGGCAAGGCATCGGCCAGCAGCAATTTGCAGCAGGCCGTCAGCAGCGTGTTCGATCGCATGGGCAGCTTGGCAGGCAAGGTGGTGAAATCCCGCTGGCGCAGGCATCCGCTCAACTGGGCCTTGCAAGTGGGCGAGCCCCTGCTGGAGGCTGAAATTCGCCGCCGCCCCATTCCCTGGCTGGCGGGTGCCGCTGCGGTCGGCGCGGCTTTCGTGCTGCTAAATCCCTTGAAGTGGCGGCAGTCGCGCCAGATGGTGGGCACGGTTTTGGGGCAGGAAGTGCGCGTGCTGGCCACCAGCGGGCTGGTCTTTTTGGCGACGAGCATACTGGGTGAATTTTGGCGTCGATCGGGCGCTGATCAATCGGAGCCGGGGCAGTCGTAATTCCTCTCAGAGCCTGTTCACGATCTCAACGCGAGGCGATTGGACAGAGTGCGGGATGGGATGCAAGGCGCACATCAAAGTGCATGAGCGAAGCGCATAGCTCGTGCAACATAGACAAAAGGTTGGCAAGATTTGCAACGCGCAGCAAACCACCCGCTTCCGTTTTCAAGCGCCTGTGAGGAAATCGTGAGCAAGCTCTCAAAGCTGTAGCCGTGTAAGGCGTGCGAGGGCAGGGCGATCTGCGCAGCTTGGCCCTGCCCCATTGTGGAAGGGCAGCTTCTGATGGAGTGGCGCGCCAGCCCCCAAGCTTGCAAACGGTGAAACGGTGTCGCGTGCGGTCAGCGGCTCTTTCTCCTTCTGTTTTTTACATGCGCCGTTGATACGCTGCCACTGCATGTCTGCATGCGCCATGCTATGTCCTGCACCGGCAAGCAGGCATTGCATTGCAGGCCTGCATCTGGCTGGAGCAGGGCAGGAGCGTGAGCCTGAGGGGGCCTGCGGCACAGCCTAGGGTCTGGTCTATTCACGCTATTTCAATGATGCGAAGCGATTTGCAAGAGCCTCAATTGAGACGTGTGCCGAAGCGCAGACTGGGTGTCTGCGCAAGAAACACAACGATGAGTGAGGCTCTGGCAGACTGCTTCCCTTTGGGTTGCGCTCAAAAGGCCATCGCCTGCGTTGTCAGCTTGGCCAAGGGTCGCACCTTGGCGGCACTGGTGCATGGGCGAATGACCTTTTGAAGCGCAACGCATCTTTCAAAATAGCGTGAACAGCCCCTAGTCATTCGTCTTTATCCGTCTTGCCATGTCATCTGTTGCAGAGCCTTTATCCATCCATTGCCCCATCGGCGTATTCGACAGTGGCGTGGGCGGCTTGAGCGTGCTGCGCCAGCTGCTGCAGCACCTGCCGCAAGAAAACAAGGTGTATCTGGCTGACAGTGCCTGGTCGCCCTATGGCGAGCGCAGCCCCGAACAGATAGCTTTGCGCAGCTTGCAGATTGCCGGCTATTTGCAGCAGCGCCATCGCATCAAGGCCCTGGTGGTGGCGTGCAACACGGCCACCAGCCAGGCGGTGCAGCTGTTGCGCGAGCAGCATCCGCAGTTGCTGCTGATCGGGATCGAGCCGGCCATCAAACCCGCAGTGGCGCTTTCAAAAACAGGGCATATCGGCATCATGGCCACGCGGGCCACGGTGCAAAGCGCCAAATTCGCCCGCCTAGTGCAGGATTGGGGCGGCCAAAGCCACATTCACGTGCAAGCCTGTGATGGCCTGGCGCTGGCCATTGAAAATGCGCTGGATGGCCAAAGCAATCCCGATGGGCAAACCGTGCAGAGCCTGTGCCAGCGTTATTGGCGGGCCTTGCAAACGGCGGCCAGCCAAGCCGCTGCAGCAGGCGCTCCAGACGATGCCGCTTCGGGGACGATTGACGCGCTGGTGCTGGGCTGCACGCACTACCCCTTTGCCGCTGATGTGTTGCAAGTCCTGGCGGGCGAGGCCGTGCAACTGATCGAACCGGGCGGCCCCGTAGCCCGGCAAACGCAGCGCCTGCTGCAACAGCATGGTCTGTTGCGGGGCATGTCTGGTGTCGGGCAGCAGGCAGGGCAAGTCCAGCAGGTGGTGGGTCAGCAGATAGCTGCGCAAGCAAGAGCGGCTTCATCCGTCGCTTTGTCAGAGCAAGCGGTGGATGAGCCAGCAGACACTGCGCTGTCCGCTCAAATGCTTGGCCTGCCTGAACAGCCCATGCCAGGCCGTTTGACTCTGCTGGCTACTTCCAACCCGCAGCGTCTGCAAAAGGCTGCGCAGCAGTGGCTGGGCGTCAGGGCTGAAGTGGAAGTGGTTGAGCTTTGAGTGTTTGACGATTGTTTCAGAGCGAGCCCACTGCGCTGGGTGCTGAATGAGTTGGCAATTCTCTGCCATTAGGCAAAAAGCGTGCGCAGACAGATCCTGTGAACAGAGCCAATGATTTTTCTTGCTTGTGTATTGGCTCTTTGTGGATCAAGCAGCAATCGCAAATTCCACATTGCAGTTTCATGAAAAAACGCCTCGTTTAGAGGCGTTTTTGTTCGTGGCGAACGGCTCGAACCGCTCCATCAACTCGCAATGTTCAGTCGGAGAAGTTCAATGGATGCGGTTTGTGCCCTGTTGAATCAAGCATCGTGATCAGCATGGGCACATTCCCAGCCATCACGCAGCGCTTTGGTTCTGCTGGTGGTATTGCAGCACGCGCTCCACTTCGTTTTTGCTGCCCAGAATCACGCTTACGCGCTCGTGCAAGCCTTGGGGCTGGATGTCGAGAATGCGCTGCTGGCCGTTGTGCGCGGCGCCACCGGCTTGCTCCACAAGCCAGCTCATGGGGTTGGCCTCGTACAGCAGGCGCAGCTTGCCGGGTTTGTTGGGCTCGCGCTTGTCCCAGGGGTACATGAAGATGCCGCCGCGCGTGAGGATGCGGTGCACATCGGCCACCATGCTGGCAATCCAGCGCATGTTGAAGTCTTTGCCGCGCGGGCCTTCCTGCCCTTGCAGGCATTCGTCGATGTAGCGGCGCATGGGCGCGGCCCAATGGCGCATATTGCTCATGTTGATGGCGAATTCCTTGGTGTCTTCGGGGATGCGCACGTTTTCTTGCGTGAGCACGAAGTTGCCATGCTCGCGATCGAGCGTGAACATGACGACCCCCTGGCCCAGCGTGAGCGCCAGCGTGGTTTGCGGCCCGTAGATGCAATAGCCTGCGGCCACTTGCTGATGGCCGGGCTGCAAAAAGTCTTGCGCTTGCACGGCGCTGGCGCCAGCCGGTTTTTTCAGCACGCTGAAGATGGTGCCGATGCTCACGTTCACGTCGATGTTGCTGGAGCCATCGAGCGGATCGAACAGCAGCAGATAGTCGCCCTGCGGGTAATGGGCGGGAATGGGGCTGATGTCGTCCAGCTCTTCGGATGCCATGGCTGCCAGGCAGCCGCCCCATTCATTGGCTTGCAGCAGCATGTCGTTGGCGATGATGTCGAGCTTTTTCTGCACCTCGCCCTGCACGTTTTCGCTGCCGGCGCTGCCCAGCACCTCGGCCAGCGCACCTTTGTTCACGGCAACGCTGATGCGCTTGCAGGTGTCGGCCACCGTTTCGATCAGCGCACGCAGTTCGGCGGGCAGCTGTTGGCTGCGTTCTTGCTCAACGAGGTAGTGGTGCAGGGTGGTAGTGTGTGCAGTGGGCATGGTGTGACTCCAAAAAAGTCAGGGTCTAATGGGAGATGCCAGTGAAGACGGACAGCAAAGAAAAATCCGAATGATTCTATCGAAGCGCCGCTTGCGGCCAGTTGGCAGCGTTAAGGCGTATAGGCCTTGGCAGGATGAGGTGGGGCATCGTGCAGTGCTTGCATCAGCGCTGGCGCTTTGATTTTTTTGCCAATGCGCAGGCCGTGTTGCCTCAGTTCATGCAGCACGGTTTCGATTTCATGCTGGCTGGGGCGCAAAGGCAGCAGGGCGCGCGCCAGTTGCGGCAGCAGATGGCGCTGCACAAAGCGGGCGCTGCGGGCGAAGTGATACCAGGCGATCAAGATGCCGCCAACGGCTGCCAGCAGCAGCCAGGTGGTGGCCGCTTCTGGCACTTGCAACTTTTCGGCCAGCTGCAGCAGTAGGATGGGGCCCAACACCAAGGCCAGCAAGGTGAGCGCGTTGATCCAATCCAGGCGGAAAAAATCGGCGCGTTGCTCCAGCTTGGGTGAAAGCAGCAGGAAGGGCTCGCGCAGCAGGCGGTGGCGATCGGCTTCGCTCAGGCCAAAGGGGCTGAAGCGGATGGCTTGCTCCAGCTCCAGACGTTCGGCATAGACTGACTGGAAATCAGGAAAGGTTTGCTGCGCCAGTTGGGCTAGTGAGAAGGGCTGGCGACTGGCGATGTGGTGATAAAGGATGGTGTCAGCCTCGAAAGTGGTGTGGCAGTTTTGGCAGGTGCGGTTGTGACCGATTAGTTTGCCTTGGCCCAGGCTGATGAAATAGAGGTGCCCGGCCGAACCGATGCGCCGCAGCACAAAGGCCTGCTGCGAACGGCAAATCGGGCAAAAGTCGGCCACATAACCCAGCTTGCGGTAAACGGTTTGGGTGCCAAAGATCAGCATGAGGGGAGAGGTGCAATCAAGCTTGCAGGTGGGTAAAAAGCGGCCAAGCCGTGGCGGGCCGATTTCTGGCGAGGATTGGAGCGCAAGGGTTGGGGGCAGAAGCTGGACAAGGGCCTTCTCCGTTGCGCGCATCCATTCATCGGCAGCATTTGCGCATCAGCCTTTAGAGCCCGTTCAAAGTCTTCGCATTTTGTGCCTTTGGCAGGCAACCCTTCGGGCAAGGCAGCAAATGACTGGGCTCTTTGTTGCACCCCTTGCCAAGACGGGCAGTCGTGGCTGCGGCGTGCGCTGCGATCCTGGCCATTTGTTGCACTTGCCGCACACATGGAAAGGCTTTGAACAGACTCTTAGCGGCACTCGCCTATCTGACGCCTAAAAATTGGCCCGGCGCACGACCAGGCCAAAGTTTGGATGGCATGCAGTCGCAGCGTGGGCACTGTGGCTGGGAGGAAAAGATTCAATCCGCCAGCGCGCGGCTGACGACTTCGCGCACGTCGGCGCTCAAATCGGGCTTGGCGGCCACGCGGCGAATGGCTTCGGCCGCGGCGCTGCGGTAGGGCTCGGCCAGGCGCTTCCAGTGGTCGAGCGCACGCGCCAGGTCTGCGGCCATGTGCGCATTGATGGCATCGAGCGCCAGCACCTGATCGGCCCAGAAGACGTAGCCTGCCGCATCCTTGCGGTGGAAAGCGCCCGGGTTGGCGTGGCAGAAGGCAAAGATCAGGCTGCGCATGCGGTTGGGGTTGCTGATGACGAAGTCGGGGTGCTGCATCAGGCGCTTGACCTGGCCCAGCACCTCGCCCTGTGCATCGGGCGCACAGGCTTGCAGGCGGAACCATTTGTCCAGCACCAGGGCCTCGTTCTTGAACAGGGCGTAGAACTGTTCCAGCGCCTGCGTGGCCAGCGGGCTGCGGCTGCTGATGAGCGCTTCGATGGCACCCATGCGGTCGCTCATATTGCCTGCGTCTTTGAAGCGTTGGTAGGCCTTGCCGGGCCAAACGGCATCGTTGTTGTGGCTGGCGGCACGGCACAAATTGGCCAGCGCCAGATTGGCCAGTGCACGCTGACCGGTGCTGTGCGGGTCGGGCCGGTAGGCGCCGGTGTGGCGGTTGGCCTCATAGGCTTGCACCCAATCGTCGAACAGGGCGGTGGCCAGTTGCAGCTGCATGGCATCAAGCAATTGCTTGATGCGCTGCGGATCGACTTCGCCATCGAGCTTTTCGGCCACTTCGTCTTCTCTGGGCAGGCTCAGCGTTTGTTGCTTGAAAGCGGCATCCAGCGTGGGGTGGCGCAGCACGTTGCGCAGGGCGGCCAAGGTGGCTTCGTTCAAGACCTGCATGGGCAGATTGGGCTGGGCCAGTGCGGCCAGCGCCTGCTGCATGATGAGGAATTGAGCGGCTTCCCAACGGTTGAAAGGGTCGCTGTCGTGCGCGAGCAGGTGCAGCAGTTCGTCGGCCTGGCCATCGTTTACGGTGATCCACACCGGGGCCGAGAACTGGCGTAGCAGCGAGGGCACGGGCGGCGCATCGATCTGCGTGAAGGTGAAGGTCTGCTCAGCTTCGGTCAGCACCAATACGCGTTCGGTGGTGGTAGTTGTGCTGGCGTCCGTTTCGCCAGCCAGATGCAGCGGCAGGGGTTGGCCTTGCGGGTCGAGCAGGCCCATGCGAATGGGGATGAGGAAAGGCTGCTTTTCAGCTTGGCCGGGCGTGGGTGGGCAGCTTTGGCGCAGGGTGAGGGTGTAGCTGCGTTCGCTGGCGTTGTAATGCCCCGTGGCTGTGACGCGCGGCGTGCCGGATTGGCTGTACCAGCGCTTGAAAACATCCAGATGTTGGGCCAATGGCGTGTCGGGATTGGCATCGGCCATGCATTGCGCAAAGTCGTCGCAAGTCACGGCCTGGCCGTCGTGGCGGGCAAAGTACAAATCCATGCCTTTGCGGAAGCCTTCGCGCCCTGCCAGTGTTTGGTACATGCGCACCACTTCGGCGCCTTTTTCGTACACGGTGCTGGTGTAGAAGTTGTTGATTTCCTGGTATTCGTCAGGCCGCACAGGGTGGGCCATGGGGCCGCTGTCTTCGCTGAACTGGCGGCTGCGCAGATTGCGCACGGTGCCGATGCGGCGCACGGCGCGCGCGCTGGGCGTGGCGGCCATGTCTTCGCTGAATTCCTGATCGCGGAAAACGGTCAGCCCCTCTTTCAGGCTCAGCTGGAACCAGTCACGGCAGGTGATGCGGTTACCCGTCCAGTTGTGGAAGTATTCGTGCGCGATCACGCTTTCCACGTTGTCGTAATCCAGATCGGTGGCGGTAAAGGGCTTGGCCAGCACGTATTTGGTGTTGAAGATGTTCAAGCCCTTGTTTTCCATCGCGCCCATGTTGAAGTCGCTGGTGGCCACGATCATGAAGCGTTCCAAGTCCAGCTCCAGGCCAAAGCGGACCTCGTCCCACACGATGCTGCGGATGAGCGATTGCAGGGCGTGCTCGGTCTGATCCAGATCGCCCGGGCGCACGTAGATTTGCAGCAGGCGCTCTTTGCCGCTGCCGGTGACGATGCGCTGCTCGCGCGCGACCAAGTTGCCCGCTACCAACGCGAACAGATAGCTGGGTTTTTTGAAGGGGTCGTGCCAGATGGCGTAGTGGCGGCCATCTTCCAAATCGCCTTGCTTGAGCAGATTGCCGTTGGACAGCAGCACGGGGTAGAGCCGTTTGTCGGCACGCAGGGTGACGGTGTAGCTGGCCATCACGTCCGGCCGGTCCAGAAAATAGGTGATGCGGCGAAAGCCCTCGGCTTCGCATTGCGTGAAGAAAGTGCCCTGGCTCACGTACAGGCCCATCAACTGCGTGTTCTTGTCGGGCGCGCAGGTGGTGAAGATTTCGAGCTGAAACGGCTCGTGGCCTTCGGGCAGGTTTTCCAGCACCAGTTTGTCGTCTTCGAACTTGAACGAGCTGCCTTGCCCGTTGACCAGCACGCGCGACAGCGTCAATGCCTTGCTGTCGCCGTCCAGGCGCAGCGGCTGCGGCGCCACATCGGGGTTGCGGCGCAGGCGCATCTGGTTGAGCACGCGCGTTTTGCCGGGCTCCAGATCGAAGGTGAGTTCAACCGTATCGATCCAGAAGGCGGGCGGCGTGTAATCCGCACGTTTGATGATGGGGGCAGAGGTGATGTCGTCACGCAGGGCAGGCATGGCGGTTTCCTTTTTGGGGTGTAGTCGGTTTCAGGCAAGGGCGGGGCAGGCACGTTGAATGCTTGGCCGATCAGTTGTGATTGAACGTGGGCCAGATGCCGTTGCCGGATAGGTGGCTGAATATTAGATGCAAAGAAAAGGGCTTGCTGCTGCACGCGGCAGAGCAAGCCCGGCTGGGCGATCAAACGCCTTGCTTCAAGCTGGCTTCGATGAAGGCGTCCAGGTCGCCGTCGAGCACTTTTTGCGTGTTGTTGATTTCGACGTTGGTGCGCAAATCCTTGATGCGGCTGTTGTCGAGCACGTAGCTGCGGATCTGGTGGCCCCAGCCCACATCGCTTTTGCTGGCTTCGAGCTGCTGCTGGGCCTCCATGCGTTTGCGCATTTCAAAGTCGTACAGGCGGGCGCGCAGGCGCTGCCAGGCCACGTCGCGGTTGCTGTGCTGGCTGCGGCTGTCCTGGCACTGCACCACGATGCCGCTGGGAATGTGCGTGAGGCGCACGGCCGAATCGGTCTTGTTGATGTGCTGGCCGCCCGCACCGCTGGCGCGGTAGGTGTCGGTGCGCACGTCGGCCGGATTGATGTCGATTTCGATCGAATCATCAATTTCCGGATAGACGAAGATGCTGGCAAAGCTGGTGTGCCGCCCGCCGGACGAATCGAAGGGGCTTTTGCGCACCAGGCGGTGCACGCCGGTTTCGGTGCGCAGCAGGCCGTAGGCGTATTCGCCTTCGATCTTGAGGCTGGCGCTTTTGATGCCGGCCACGTCGCCGGGGGTTTCTTCCTGGATTTCGACCTTGAAGTCTTTGCGCTCGGCGTACTTCACGTACTGGCGCAGCAGCATGCTGGCCCAGTCGCAGGCTTCGGTGCCACCAGCGCCGGCCTGAATGTCGATGAAGCAGTTGTTGGGGTCGGCCGGCTGGTTGAACATGCGGCGAAACTCCAGCGTTTCGATGCGTTCGGTCAGCGGGGCAATTTCAGCTTCAATGGCTTCGAGCGTGGCCTCGTCGCCTTCTTCGCGGCTCATCTCGTACAGCTCGGCGTTGTCGGCAATTTCGCGTGCCAATTCATCAAGCACCACCACCACGCCATCGAGCGACTTTTTCTCCTTGCCCAGTTCCTGGGCTTTTTTCGGGTCGTTCCAGACGGCGGGGTCTTCGAGTGCGGCGTTGACGGTTCTTAAACGATCGGCTTTGCCAGGGTAGTCAAAGATACCTCCGTAAGTCTTCGGTGCGCGTGCGCAGATCGTCGAGTGTGTTGCCAATGGAGTTGATGCGTTCGGCTTCCATGAAAGTCTTCCTGTAATGCGGGTTGAAAGAAAAGTTGAACATTGAGGGCAGGGCATGCCTGCCGGGGCCAAGCCGTACCTGATGGATACGAGCATATAAAAAAAGATCAAACGAAGCAGGATCGGCAGATCAGCCGTGTCGGATCAAGATCAAGGCAAAAGCCTCGGGCCGACACCTGCGTGGTCTGAAAGACCGGATTCTGCCGTGTTCGGAAAAAGCCGCTTGGCTGGTTAGCTGGCGGCCAAGCCTTGTATGGGCCGAATCAGCGGGCTTGCAACACGCCCATGTGGGCAGAGCTTGGGCAGCTTCGCTCAATCATTGGCTCAATGCTGAGCTTGGTCGTTTTGTGGTCGCTGCGCATGGCCATCAGGCAGGGCTGGGCGGCTTTGCACAAGCAATTCCAGCCCCCAGCCCAAACAGGCCATGCCAACCATCCCGAACACGGGCAGCACCCAGTATGCCGATAGCGTGCCAGCGCCACATGGGTGCCGCCTGCGTTGGGCTGAGTGGGGCTATTGAGGGCCTGGCCTTCTCAGCCCGCCAGCTTGGCAGCTCCTACAGCTCTTGCCGTGCGTCAGCGTTTTTGCGGTTGCGAGGCAGGTTTGGCTGGCGGCTTCACTTTGCCTTTGTTTTTCCCTTTGTCTGAGTTGGCGTCTTTGTCTTCAGCGGCGGTTTCGGCTTTCTCGTCTTTTTCGGCCTTGCGCACCTTCTGGGTTTTGCTGGCAAGCACCGGCAAGCCCTTGAGTTGGTTCAGCGCCTGAATCAGCGGAAAGTCTTTTTCGCTGCCAAATTCGGGCAGGCGCACGCTCTTGGGGTCGGCCTTGCTGGCTTCTTCGAGCTTTTTCAGCGCCTCTTCGCGCTGCTTTTCGCGCTCGGGGTCGGGCTTCTCGTCTTGCTGGCCGTTGGTGATGTGCTGCTCCAGGTCGGCTTCGCGTTCGCGCAGGGCCGAATAGAGGTTGCCGCCTTCGGTTTCATCCAGCATCACGTCGGGCACGATGCCGGTGGCCTGAATCGATTTGCCATTGGGCGTGTAGTAGCGGGCGATGGTGATCTTCAGCCCGGTTTCGGGGCCGAGCGGGCGCACCGATTGCACCGAGCCCTTGCCGAATGTTTGCCGGCCCATGATGATGGCGCGCTTGTGGTCTTGCAGGGCGCCGGCCACGATTTCGCTGGCCGAGGCCGATCCTTCGTTCACCAGCACCACCAGCGGCATGTTTTTGATCTGTGGCGGCAGGCCCTTCATGGGGTCTTTGGCGAGCAGGCCGCGCAGATAGTCTTCGGGGCGGGCCTTGTATACGGCGTTGCTGTTGTCGATCTGGCCCTTGGTCGAGACGACGGTCACGTTCTCGGGCAAAAAGGCCGCCGAGATGGCGATGGCCGCATCCAGCAGGCCGCCGGGGTCGTTGCGCAGATCCAGCACCATGCCCTTGGTATTGGGGTTGGCGCGCAGCAAATCGCCCACTTTCTTGGCGAAGTCTTCAACCGTGCGTTCCTGGAACTGGGTGATGCGCACCCAAGCGTAATCGGGCTCGACCATTTTCACGCGCACCGATTGGGTGCGGATTTCGGCCCGGGTGATGGTGACGGGGAAGGTGCGGCTTTCATCCTTGCGCCAGATGGTGAGCACCACTTGCGTATCGGCCTTGCCGCGCATGCGCTTGACGGCATCGCTCACCGACATGCCGCGCACGGCCTTGTCGTCGATGCGGGTGATCATGTCGCCGGCTTTGAGGCCCGCCTTGTCGGCCGGCGAGCCTTCAATGGGCGAAACGATTTTGATCAGGCCGTCTTCCTGGCTGATTTCGATGCCCACGCCCACGAATTTGCCGCTGGTTTCTTCCTTGAATTCCTTGAAGGCTTTCTTGTCGTAATACTGCGAGTGCGGATCCAGGCCCGACACCATGCCCGAGATGGCATCGGTGATCAGCTTCTTGTCGTCGGTTGACTCCACATAGCTGCTTTTGATCATGCCGTAAACGGCGGCAAACTGCTGCAACTCTTGCAGGGGCAGGGGCGTGGCATTGCCGCGCGCCAGCGTTTGCACCGATACGGTGGCCAGTGCGCCTGCCACAAGGCCTGCGCCGATCCAGCCGGCCGTTTTCCATTTCGAACCCATTGATGATTGACCTTTCTGTGCCTGATGGCGCTTGATCGGCGCCTGATCGTGCGTGCAACCCCGTGATGAACCGTGTGATTGCATACAGCGCCGCACACTATACACTTTCATTGCAAAAACCGCTCGGCCAGCCTCTATCCATGCAGATGAGGCGGGAACGTGCGGTTGTGCTTGTTGGCGATGGGGCTGCCGGGCGGCAGCCCTGCTTGTGTTTTTTACCTTGGTTTTTACTTTTTGCCCTGGTTGGCCACGGCCTGGGCCGCAGCTTCGATGGCAGCGGCATCGCCCAGGTAGCGGCGGCTGATGGGCTTGAGCTGCTCATCCAGCTCGTACACCAGCGGAATGCCGTTGGGAATGTTCAGGCCCACGATGTCCTGCTCGGAAATGCCATCCAGATACTTGACCAGCGCGCGAATGGAGTTGCCGTGCGCCACCAGCAGCACGCGCTTGCCCGCTTGCAGATCGGGGGCAATGGCATCGTTCCACACGGGCATGACGCGCGCCACTGTGTCTTTCAAGCATTCGGTCAGCGGCACTTGTTCGGGGGCCAGGTCGGCGTAGCGGCGGTCGCCGCGCTCGCTGCGCGGGTCGTCGGCCTGCAAGGCGGGCGGGGGCGTGTCGTAGCTGCGGCGCCAGATCAGCACCTGCTCGTCGCCGTACTTCTGCGCCGTTTCGCTTTTGTTCAACCCTTGCAGCGCGCCGTAGTGGCGTTCGTTGAGGCGCCAATGGCAGTGCACGGGCAGCCAGGGGGTGTCCATCGCATCCAGCGTGTGCCACAGCGTATGAATGGCGCGCTTGAGCACGCTGGTATAGGCCACGTCGAAGGCAAAACCTTCTTGCGCCAGCAGGCGGCCGGCATCCACGGCTTGCTGCACGCCGGTGGGCGTGAGGTCCACATCGCTCCAGCCGGTGAAGCGGTTGTCGAGGTTCCAGGTCGATTCGCCGTGGCGGATCAGTACGAGTTGAGGCATAGCGGAATCAGTACAGGCAAAAAACAAAACGGATGAGGAAAACGGATAAGGGCCATATTCTAGAATGGCGCCCATTTGTCTTGGCTTGCCTCTTGAAAGCTCTTGAAAGGAAAAACGTGACTTTTGTAATGAACAACTGGTACTGGGTGCTCTTGGCCATGGGTTCTGGCGTGCTGCTGGCTTTTCCGCAGCTGCTGGGCGATGTGAGCAGCCAGGGCCTGGACTTGAACGAGGCCGTGCGCCAGATGAACCGCGAAAAGGCCGTGTTGGTGGATGTGCGTGCATCGCAAGAATTTGCTGATGGCCGTGCCGTGCAAGCCAAGAACATTCCACTGGCCGAGTTGAAGGAAAAACTGCCCACATCCATCAAGAACAAGAAGCTGCCCGTGCTGTTCATCTGCAATTCAGGCGCGCAATCGATCAAGGCCGTGAAGCTGGCTCAAGAGTTGGGCTATGAAAATGCCCACGCGGTTGCAGGGGGCATGGAGGCCTGGAAGAAAGCCAATATGCCGGTCATGGCAGCATGAGGCCCTTGTCTTTTCGAGCAAGTTGTTGGCAATCAGGCAGCAGGGCACGCAGCGGCTGCCGTTTCATTTTTGAGGGAAGCACACGATGACACCCGTCACCATCTACTCCACCGGCGTTTGCCCTTACTGCACACGCGCCAAGCAACTGCTGCAAGCGCGTGGCGTGACTTCGTTCAACGAAATCCGCATCGACCAAGACCCCGACGCGCGCACCGCGATGATGGAGCGCACTGGCCGCCGCACCGTGCCGCAAATCTTCATCGGCGAGCACCATGTGGGCGGCCACGATGATTTGGTGGCGCTGGATCAGGCCGGTGGCCTGATGCCGCTGCTGCAGGGCAATTGATGCGCGGTGCTTTGCACTGCGCAGCAGTACAAAGCAAGAGTTGAAACAAAGCAAGACCCAAGGCGCTTCGGCCCTTGGGTCTTGTTGTTTGGGCTGCTGGCGGGATCATGGGCACGACCTTGTCGGTCTGGCTTTGGGTCGGGGAAGAGTGAGGCCAGCACCTGCACATGAAGTCAGCATCCGCATGGTGCCCTGTCATAATACGTGTTTCAAAATTTTTCTGAAAGTGAAATCATGGCCGACAACGCAAAAACCGACGACGCAAAAAAAGACCAGCAAGACAAGACAGCCGCAGACAATGCCCAGCAAGAGGCGGTGTTCAATATCCAGCGCGTGTATCTGAAAGAAGCCTCGCTGGAGCAACCCAACTCTCCGGCCATTTTGCTGGAGCAGGAAACCCCTACCGTTGAAATCCAGATCGGCGTGGAAGCCTCGCAAATCGTGGAAGGCGTTTACGAAGTCACGGTCATGGCCACGGTGCAAACCAAAATCAAGGATCGCACCCTGTTTCTGGTTGAAGCGCGCCAGGGCGGCATTTTCGAGGTGCGCAACCTGCCGGCCGAACAGATGGATCGTGTCATGGGCATTGTTTGCCCGCAAATCGTCTATCCCTACCTGCGCGGCAATGTGGCCGATCTGATTCAGCGTGCCGGCTTCCCGCCCGTGCATCTGGGCGAAATCAACTTCCAGTCCATGTACGAGCAGCGCCCGCCTGCCCAGGCCGAAGGCGAGCCAACCGTTCAGTAACCTCTCTTCTTTTCTGGCGCCGCCCGCCCATGCCATCAAGCGAGGGCGGGCGTAAGCGGCGCATCTCAGCTATCGGCCGCATCGCCCCAAACACTCAACACAAACCGCCGCAGTCGATTCGTTGTTGGCATGGCGACGGCGGCAGGCGCTTTCAAACATCTCATCCGTTTGCCGCATGGCGCCGTGCCTGCAGCGCCGCTTGCAGAACAAAGTCGCAAGCTTGCCACATGGGCTGCTGCGCTTGTTCGGTTTGCTGTTTTCAGCATGTTCAACCCTTCAAAAACGCGGCGCAAATCAAGGCCTGGAGCCGCTTGTGCTCTCAATTCCGGCGCAAGCGACTTTTCCCGCCGGCTTCGTCCAGTCATCCATTCATTTGACCAGCCCTTTGCCATGACCCACCCAGCACCTGAGACCATGAAGATTGCCGTTTTGGGCGCAGGCGCCTGGGGCACGGGCATGGCCCTGCAATTGGCGCGGCGCCATGCCGTGCACCTGTGGGCGCGCGAGCCGGAAGTGGCCGCTGCCATGCAGCAACATCGCGTGAACGAACGCTATCTGCCCGGCTTGCGCTTGCCCGATAGCGTTCATGTGCATGCGGGCACGGCCCAGGCTGCCGATGTGGCCGACTGCGATTTGCTGCTGCTGGCCTGCCCCGTGGCGGGGCTGCGTCATCAGCTTGCAGCCCTGCGGCATGTGCAGCGCCCCGTGGTTTGGCTGTGCAAAGGTTTTGAAGCCGTGCAGCCCGGCGCGGCTTATGGCTTGCTGCCGCACGAGGTGATGGCGCAAGTGGCCCCGGAGCTGCAAGCTGGTGTGCTCAGCGGCCCGAGCTTTGCGCAAGAAGTGGCCCGCAACCAACCCACCGCCATGGTGGTGGCCAGCCCGCACGAATCGGTTTGCCAGGCCACGGTGCAAGCCGTGCATGGCGGCATGGTGCGCCTGTATACCGGCAGCGACTGGGTGGGCGTGGAAGTGGGCGGGGCCGTGAAAAACGTCATGGCCATTGCCGCAGGTGTGCTGGATGGCTTGGCCGAGCGTGCAGCCGCAGCGGCATCGAAAGGGGGCGCAGGTGAAGCGGCCGATGCCAGCCCTGGCCTGAACGCACGCGCCGCCTTGTTGACCCGCGGCCTGGCCGAGATGACCCGCTTTGGCCGGGCGCTGGGGGCCGAAGAAAAAACCTTCATGGGCCTGAGTGGCATGGGCGATCTGGTGCTCACCGCCACGGGCGACTTGAGCCGCAATCGTCGGGTGGGTCTGCTGCTGGCACAAGGTCTGACAGCGCAGCAGGCTGTGGACACCCTGGGCCACGTGGCCGAGGGTGTGTATTGCGCCCGCACCGTGCTGGCCCGGGCCGAGGCGCTGCGCATCGACATGCCCATCACGCGCTGCGTGGTGGCCTTGCTGGATGGGCAACTGAACGCCATCCAAGCCGCGCAGCAGCTCATGGGGCGTGATGTGCGGGCGGAAAGCGATTATTGAGGCGGGCTTTTCAGGGGGTGAAATGCCCCTGGCGATGCCTGCCGAGATCGGACTGAGAAAAAACAGAGCCTTATCGGGCATCGTTTGCGTCCATTGCTATCGTTTTGCCAGAGCAGGGCAGTTGTCCAGTAAGGCATTGGCGGCTTGGCGCGGTGCATGCCAAGCCCTGCACGCATCGCCCGAAAGAGTGATGGCTTTTCAAATCAGTGGTGATTGAATCCGCGATCAGGCAGCAGAAAAAAACAGGGCTTGCTTGTTCGCTGTGCTGGCTTGATGCATCGCCTCATAGGCAGCAGGGGATCAACAAAGACAGAAGCACCCAGCTTCCCCTCTTTCATTCAAGGCATTGCCCCATCTCCTTGTGGCAAAGGGAGACAATGGCGCCTGCATATATATAGCTGCGCCTCATGTGCTCGGCCCAAGACAAGAAGGAATGGACATGGAAAAACGCCAGATCCCTTTGCCCTGCAGCATTCCCGGTACCGAAACGGTGCTCACGGTCTTTGAATACGGGCCGCCGCAAGCGGTGCGCAAGGTTTATATCCAGGCCAGCTTGCACGCTGACGAGCTGCCCGGCGCGCTCGTGGCCTGGCAGCTGTGCCAGCACTTGCAGGCGCTTGAGGCCGAGCAGCGTTTGCAAGCGCGCGTGGTGGTGGTGCCGCTGTGCAACCCCCTGGGTTTGCGCCAGGCCGTACTGTACAAGCAGATCGGGCGCTTCGATTTGGCCACGGGGCAGAACTACAACCGGCTGCACACGATTCCTTTCTACGAGCAGACCTGGGCGCGCTTGCAAAGTGATGGTGCGCCGGTTCTGGGGGCCGATGCCGCGCACAACCGGGCCAGCATCCGTGCGGCCATGCAGGCAGCCTTGACGGCGTGCCAGCCCCGCCATGCGCTCGAAGCCTTGCACCGTTGCTTGCTGCAATTGGCCTGTGATGCCGATGTGGTGCTGGATCTGCATTGCGACAAGAACGCTGCGGTGCACCTGTACACCCTGCCGCAAATCTGGCCGGATGTGGAGCCGCTGGCGCGCTGGCTGGGTTCGCAATGCCAGATCGTGAGCGAAGATTCGCAGGCCCACTCGTTTGACGAAATGCTCTCTACCCCGTGGCTGAAATTGCAGCGCGCGCTGCCGGATGCGGCCATTCCCTTGGCCTGCCATGCCGTCACGGTGGAGCTGCGCGGCGAATACGACGTGTGCATGCCCTGGGCGCAGCAAGATGCCGATGCCATCTTGCAATACCTGCATCATCTGGGCGATGTGCGCCTGCCCGAGCCGGCCGTGCGGCCTTGTCCGCCGCTGCTGTGCGCGCCGCATCCGCTGTCGGGCATGGTGTACGTGCCCGCGCCGATGGCCGGCATTGTGGTGTATCAGGTGCAGGCGGGCGATTGGGTGAAGCGGGGCCAGCCCCTGGCCGAAGTGGTAGACCCCCTGCAGCCCTGTAGCGTAACAGTGAGCAGCCCCATCGACGGCTTTGTTTTTGCCCGCAACGATTTGCGCTTTGCCAGCCTGGAACAAAACCTGATGAGCATTTCGGGTGCGGCCGATTTGGGGCATGCGGGCTTGTCGCCATGACTGGCACGAGCGCAGCGCAACCGGGCATCCGTGCACGATTCGCAGCATGTGTTGAGTGCCGTGGGTGCAGGTGTTAAATCATGTGTCTGCTGCGCCAGCCCGCTTGGGCGGTGAGATAATTGCCTCCGTTTTTTCGGGAGGGGCTGATGCGATCCGCGCGCGGCTTGATATGCGGCACGAACAGCCGTCGTTAGGCAGCGAATTGCAGACACTCGGCCCGGTAGCTTGGGGCTTGGCTGGCCTGGGGGCGGCGTCTTTCGCACTGCGCCATTCGAAGAATGAAGTGCGGCAAGCGACGGGTAGCCGTGCGTGGTGGACAGGCGGTGCGCTTCTGGTCTGCACGGTTCGCGGGTCGATTCCAGTTGATGGCGATCCGGCTGCGTGCGGCCCTCGCCTTGCCCCGATGCCACCTACAAGGGATGCAGCGCCATGCTCAATATTTTCACCTTGGCCAATGGCCGGCTGTTTCAGGAAGAAATCGAGTCGCTCGAAGAGCTGGCACAGTTCAAGCCCATCTGGGTGGACTTGGAAAATCCCTCGGCCGAGGAAATGCGTTGGATTGAACAGCACTACGGCGTTTCGATCCCGCACGACGCGATCGACGAAGACATTGAGGAGTCCGCCCGTTTTTATGAGGGCGACGACGGCGAGCTGCACATCCGTTCCGACTTTCTGGTGGCCGACTTTGACGAACCGGGCATGGAGCGGGTGGCCTTCATCCTCAACCAGAAGCAGCCCGCACTCAAAAGCCACAACATCCTGTTTTCGATCCACGACGAGACCGTGCCGGTGTTCCGCCTGATCCGCATGCGCGCGCGCCGCATGCCGGGCCTGATTTCGGATGCCAAAGAGCTGCTGATCAAACTGTTTGATGCCGATGTGGAATACAGTGCCGACACGCTGGAGGAAATTCACGTCGAGCTGGAGCGCGTGAGCGCGCAAGTGCTCAAAGGCGACGTGACCGACGACGTGGCCAGCGAAGTGCTGGCCACCATTGCCCGCCAAGAAGACATGAACGGGCGCATTCGCCGCAACGCCACCGATACGCGCCGTGCTGTCAGTTTCATGATGCGCAGCCGCATGCTCAATGACGATCAGTTTGGCGAAGCGCGTCAGCTCATGCGTGATATCGATTCGCTTGATAGCCACACCACTTTCTTGTTCGACAAGATCAACTTCCTGATGGACGCCACGGTCGGTTTCATCAACATCAACCAGAACAAGATCATCAAACTGTTTTCAGTTGCCAGCGTGGCCTTGCTGCCACCGACCCTGGTAGCCAGTCTGTACGGCATGAACTTTCGCTTCATGCCCGAGCTGCAATGGAAATACGGCTACGCCTGGGCCATTGCCCTGATGGTTGCCAGCGCCTTGCTGCCCATGTGGTATTTCCGGCACCGGGGCTGGTTGAAGTGAGCTGCCCGCCAAGGGCTGCAGCAGCCAGGCGGTTTGAGCGGTGCTTCTCCAATCGGTATGGCGGCTCAAGCGATTGAACGGTACGAACGGTACAAACGGCGCATGGCGTTTTGTGAGCCTTTTGCCGGTGCAAATCTCGTTTGACAATCAGCCGTTTAAAAAGCCGCTTCCGCCCTTTTGATCGGAGGCATTAGGCGGCTTGCACCCATTGGTCCAATGGCCCGACGGGCCGCCCAACAGGGCGGTGAGGATGCCGCATAATACGCGCTGGCCCGAATCAGGACCTGGCGTGTCGCCGATAAAAAACAGCCATAAATCTATAAAACAGGAAGCCATAAACATGACAACATGCTTGGACAGAAAAATAGTCATCCGCGGCATCACAAGCGACGGGCGCACTTTCCGCCCCAGTAATTGGGCCGAGCGCCTGGCTGGCGTGATGAGCCCCTATCGCCCGCAGGCCATGCGCCCCGGCGATCACATCAGCTACTCGCCCTGGTGCATGCCCGGAGCGGATGGCGGCGCGCGTTGCCTGGTGGTCGATGTCGAACTGCGCGAGCGTTTTCCGCAAGCCTGGGCTTATGTGGAGCAGTTTGCGCGCGAAAACGATCTGCAAGTGCAGGATGCTTGTCAGGCTGCCGACATGGCGAGCTGAGTTTGTGCTCAAGCCACTGATGGTGTTGACCTGACTGGAATTGGCAAACGAATAAGCCAAGCACAGAGCCAGTGCCGTGGAATTGAAAACACGGTGCCAGCTCTCGAGCCGACAAAGATCAAGGGTATTTTCTGAAAAGGGTTTTTCTGTCGTGATCTTGACCGACATCTTCCGTCTGTAGTAGCATCCCGCTCTCGTTATTGCGCCGATTTGACACAGCTTGCGGGCGCCTAAACAGCTAAAGCGTGTGGTTGCCCCAGCAGGCAGCCATTCCATCTGCAAAGCCCGCTGTGTCGCCCACATCGGGCTTTGTTGTTTCTGGAACACGCATGATTACTCTGGACAAGGTTTCCAAACGCTATCAGCACCGCGACAAAACGTGGTTCACCGCCGTGGAGCCTACCTCGCTGCAGATTGAAGCGGGCGAAATCTTTGGCCTGATGGGCTATTCGGGCGCGGGCAAATCCACCCTGCTGCGCCTGATCAATCTGCTGGAGCGGCCTGACGGCGGCACGGTCACGGTTGCCGGGCAGGAGTTGACCGCCTTGAGCGCCGCCCAACTGCGCCAGGCACGGCAAAACATCGGCATGGTGTTTCAGCAGTTCAATCTGCTCAGCAACCGCAGCGTGGCCGACAACGTGGCCTTTCCGCTTGAGATTGCCGGCTGGTCGCGCGAAAAAATCCATCAGCGGGTGGCCGAATGCCTGGAAATTGTGGGCCTGGCCAATCGCAGTGCGCATTACCCCGCGCAGCTTTCGGGCGGGCAAAAGCAGCGCGTGGGCATTGCCCGGGCGCTGGCCTCCAACCCGCAGGTGATTCTGGCGGACGAGCCCACCTCGGCGCTTGACCCTGCCACCACGCGCAGCGTCTTGCAGTGCCTGGAAGAGATCAACCAGCGTTTCAACGTCACCATCGTGATCGTGACGCATGAAATGAGCGTGATTCGCCGCCTGTGCGACCGCACCGCGCTGCTGCACCACGGCCAGTTGCTCGAAGTGGTGCCGGTGGTGAACAACCAGATCCATGCGCAATCCGAAATCGGGCGCGAACTGGTGCAGGAGGATTGAGATGCTGACTGCTTCTGCCCTTCAAACCATCGTGGCCATGCGCGGCGAGATCGTTCAGGCGCTGTGGGAGACCTTCATCATGGTGGGCCTGTCCACCACCTTTGCCACCTTGTTCGGCACCGTGCTGGGCGTGCTGCTGTTCGTGACGGCCAACCGCCAACTGCACTACAACCGGCCCGTGAACCTGGTGCTGGACAACCTGGTCAACCTCATGCGCGCTTTCCCTTTCGTGATCTTGATGATCGCGATGATTCCCGCAACCCGCGCCATTGTGGGCAGCACCATCGGCCCAGTGGCCGCTTCGCTGGTGTTGAGCGTGTCGGGCCTGTTCTATTTCGCCCGTTTGGTGGAGCAAAACCTGCGTGAAGTGCCGCGCGGCGTGATCGAAGCCGCCAGCAGCATGGGCGCTACGCCATTCACCATCGTGCGCAAAGTGCTGCTCAACGAAGCGCGCGCGGGCATGGTTTCGAGCATCACCGTGCTGGCCATTGGCCTGCTGTCTTACAGCGCGGCGGCCGGCATGATTGGCGGCGGCGGCTTGGGTGACCTGGCCATTCGCTACGGCTACTACCGCTACCAGACGGAAATCATCGTCTTCATCGTGGCGATGCTGGTGCTGCTGGTGGTGCTGATTCAAAGCGTGGGGACTTTGATTGCCCACAAACTGGATAAGCGATAAGTTTTTTCGTGCACCGTCTGACAATCAATGAGCCATCAATCAGGCGGCTTTTTCATCCATCCTTGAGGAGTGTTGATTCATGCAAGAATCTGCTTTGTTCAAATTCTTTTCTGCCGGTACGCTGGCCTTGACGCTGGCGGCCTGCGGCGGCGGGCAGCAAAATGCTGCACCCGCTGCGGCATCGGCTGCGGCTGATACTGCTTCGGCCAGCAGTGCCGCTGCTGCGAGCACCGAGAAAAAAGAAATCGTTTTCGGCACCACGGTAGGCGATTTTGGCGACATGGTCAAAGAGCAGATCAAGCCCGAACTCGAGAAAAAAGGCTATACCGTCAAGCTGCTGGAGTTCACTGACTACGTGCGTCCCAATCTGGCGCTGGCCGAGGGCGAGCTGGATATCAACGTCTTCCAGCACAAGCCGTATCTGGACAATTTCAAGGCCGAGCACAAATTGGACATTGTTGAGTCGTTTCAAGTGCCGACAGCACCCCTGGGCCTGTACCCCGGCAAGCTGAAATCGCTGGATGAGGTCAAAGACGGCAGCACCGTTTCTGCGCCCAACGATCCTTCCAACTTCGCCCGTGCGCTGGTCATGCTTGATGAGCTGGGCTGGATCAAGCTGAAGGATGGCGTGAATCCGCTCACAGCCTCCAAAAACGACATCGCCGAGAACCTGAAAAACATCAAGATCGTCGAACTGGAAGCGGCCCAGCTGCCGCGCAGCCGCGCTGATGTGGACTTTGCCGTGGTGAATGGCAACTACGCCATGAGCAGCGGCATGAAGCTGACCGAAACCCTGTTTCAGGAGCCGAGCTTTGCCTATGTGAACTGGTCGGCCGTGAAAACCGCCGACAAAGACAGCCAATGGCTCAAGGATGTGAACGAGGCTTACAACTCCGACGCCTTCAAGGCCTATGCCAAGCAGCGTTTTGCCGGCTACAAATACCCCGCTTCCTGGGGCGAGCAAGCTGCCGGCACCGCGCCGCAAGCGGCATCCGCGGCTTCTGCTGCACAGTAATCAGCTCAGCTGACCATCCAGCAAAACGCCTTCCGATTGGAAGGCGTTTTTTATGGGCCGTGCTTGAACCGGAATGGCAAGCCGGCTGTGCAAAAGGACCAGGCGAGAAAGGGCAGCGAATGGATCAGGCATTGATCGCTGTACCGAACAAGGTGCGCGGCAGGTGAGACGGCCGCCTGCCCATAACCGTGATGCTTGCGTGCCGCGCGTTCCGCACTTGGCACTGCACAGATGGGCCGGGCGGGCTGAAGAGGCCGACTACTCTTGCAAGGCACGCGCCATGCGGGCAATGCCTTCGGCAATGCGCTCTTCATTGGCCGTGGCAAAGCTCATGCGCAAGAAAGAGGCATCGGGTTGCTCGGCAAAAAACGCCGCGCCCGGCACAAAGGCCACGCCTTGGCGGATGGCGGCCTGGGCGTAGGCGGCTGCGTCGCGTGGGCGGCCTTGGGCGCCGGTCAAGCGCACCCAAAAAAACATGCCGCCTTGCGGTGCGGTAAAAGCTACCGCTTCGCCCAGCTCGCTGTGCAGGCTCTTTGCCATCTGGCGTGCGCGTGCGGCGTAAACCTTGCGCACCCGTTCCAGCGCATCGGGCAAGCGGCCCGATTGCAGATAGGCCGCTGCCGTGGCTTGCGCCAGCATGCTGGTGTTGGCGTCGCTGAATTGTTTGCACATGGTGGCTTGCGCCAGCAGGGCAGGGGGCGCGGCCAGCCAACCCAGGCGCAGGCCGGGCGACAGGGTTTTGCTCAGGCTGCCGCAGTGCGCCAGGTAGTCGATGCTGCCGGGCACTTGCGGGGCCAGCGCCAGCAGGCTGGGCGGCGGCGCGGCGTGAAAGTAGAGCTCGCCGTAAGGGTCATCTTCCACCACCAGGGTCTGGTATTGGGCGGCCAGTTGCAGAACGCGCTTGCGCCGTTCCAGCGTGAGCGTGGCGCCGCTGGGGTTGGCAAAAGTGGGCATCAGGTAGATCAGCTTGGGGCGGTGCGCGGCGATCAGTGCTTCCAATTGATCGGGCAGCACGCCGTGGGCATCGGTGGGGGCAGACAGCGTTTGCGCGCCATACAGCCGAAAGCACTGGATGGCAGCCAGGAAGGTGGGTGCCTCCACGATCACCTTGTCGCCGGGCGAGACCATGCATTTGCCGATCAGATCCAGCGCTTGCTGGCTGCCGGTGGTGACGATGAATTGATCGGTTGGCAAGGCCGTGCCTTTGGCCGCATACAAGCCGCTGATTTGTTCTTTGAGTGGCACGAAGCCTTCGGTCGCGCCGTATTGCAGAGCTTCGCTTGGCCAGTTGGACAGCGCCGTGTGGGTGGCGGCCTCGAAGCCTTCGACATCAAACAACTCGGGGTCTGGAAAGCCGCCCGCAAAACTGATGATGCCCGGCTTGCCCAGCAGCTTGAACAGTTCGCGAATGGCTGAGGTTTCGACGTTTTGCAGGCGTTGGGCAAAGGGCAGCATGGTGGGCTTTCGGTTGGGGGTTGGAGGAGAACTGGCGGCAGATCAAGGGTTGCATCCGGCATTCGCAGCGGCGAACATGGCCGGTGCGTGGCCTGCAAGCGGCTGGGCGATTGTACGAAGCTGCCAAGTCTGCTCCAGTCTGCCGGTGAATGAGCTGGACAGTTCAGCGGCACTGTGTTGTGCGACCCTGATCCAGGGCATTGGCGCATTTGTGCAATTTGTGCAACATGTGCGCATTGAAGAAGACAAGCGGCCGTGAATGAGCGCTGAAAGAAGGGGCTGCATTCCAGCTTGAAACTACAATTTATTGCTTTGTCTTTCAAGGCTTTCGCAAGGGGATGACATGAATGTGATGCTCTGGATTTTTGTCGCCGTGGCGGTGTTGCTGGTGCTGGCCGGCGTGAGTTTTTACAACCGCTTGGTTGAATTGCGCAACCGCATCGCCAATGCCTTTGCGCAGATTGATGTGCAGCTCAAGCGTCGGCACGATCTGGTGCCCAATCTGGTGGAAGTAGCCAAGCGTTACATGGCGCACGAAGCGCAAACCTTGCAGGCCGTGATTGCTGCGCGTAGCCAGGCGCAAGATGCCATGCAGGCCGCGCGCCAGCAGCCCAACGATGCGCAAAACATCGCTGCCCTGGCCGTGGCCGAACAAGGCTTGATGGGCAGCCTGGGCCGCCTGCTGGCTGTGGCCGAAGCCTACCCGGAGCTGAAAGCCGATGCCCGCATGCGCGAGTTGAGCGAGGAGCTGACCAGCACCGAAAACCGCGTGGGCTTTGCCCGCCAGGCGTACAACGATGCCGTGCTGGAGTTCAACAACGCCGCGCAGGCTTTTCCGGCGCTGATCGTGGCGAAGCTGTGCAACTTCCAGCCCGGGGCCATGCTGCAAGCCACTGCCAGCGAGGCCGAGCGCCAGGCCCCGCGCGTGCAGTTCTAAGTTCAGGCCAAGGAGCTTCAGGCTTCAGGGCTCATGCCGCTTGTGACGGCTGTGCAGTGGCGGCTTTGTGTCGGTGGCGGACAAACTGGCACAGCCGCAAAAGAGCGCCGCCATAACGTCAAGGCAACAACAGCCCCAGGCTTCAGCCAATTTCGTTAACGCCCATGCAATTTTTCGATCACCAAGCCGATGCGCGCAGCCGCTCGCGCCAATTGATCATGGCTTTTTTGCTGGCGGCAGCAGCCACCGTGCTGGGCCTGTATGCGGGCATGCGCGCCATTTTCTGGTTAACGAATTGGCCGCTGCCACGCTTCTTCACGCCCGTCACCATCGGCATCGGTTTGCTGATGGTGCTGGGTGGCTGGTGGCTGGAGCGCAGCAGCCTCCAATCGGGCGAATGGGTGGCGCGCCAACTGGGCGCGCGCGAGCTGCGCCCCGACACAGCCTTTGCCGAGCAGCGTTTGCAAAACATCGTGCACGAGATGGCGCTGCTGGCCCCCATGCCTTGCCCGCAAATCATGGTGCAGCCGCGCGTGGTGGCCATCAACGCCTTTGCTGCGGGCTGGACGCAGGCCGATGCCGTCATCGTCGTGACCGAAGGCGCGCTCGATTGGCTCACGCGCGAAGAACTGCAAGGCCTGGTCGCGCACGAGCTGAGCCATTTGCACGAAGGCGATACGCGCATCAACATGCAGCTGGCGGGCATGGTGGCCGGTTTGGAAATGCTGCACAACTACGGCCAGGCTCTGCTGGATTGGGGTCAGTCGGGCCGGGCGGGGGATGTGCCGTTCTGGAGCGCATTGCTCTGGCTGCCCGCACACATCATCATGGGGGTAGGCTGGCTGGGCTGGATGGCCGGGCGCCTGCTGCAAGCCGCCGTTTCGCGCGAACGCGAATGGTTGGCCGATGCCCGTGCCGTGCAATGGACGCGCAGCCGCAACAGCCTGGGCGGCGTATTGCGCAAGGTGCTGGCGCAGCAAGAGGCGGGCATCCACACGGTGCTGAGTGGCTGGCACGGCATCTTCGCGCACATGATGCTGATCGACGAACACAGCGCCAGCGGCTGGCTCGATAGCCATCCGCCCCTGGGCGATCGCATTGCGCGCATCTACGGCCGAGAGATGCCGCCGCTGGCCCTGCAATCCATCGACCCGCGCACCGGCCAGCCGCGTACTGAGACCGAAGCCTTGCCGTTTTGAGAGCCGTTGATCGATGGATGATGCTTGGGGCAAAAGATTAGAACTGAAGTGCCATGGAGCGCCCGCAAGCATCTTCTACACTATGCGCCAAGGTTGTTGTGGCCCATTCGCTTGGCGCGGCCAGGCCTGTTGAAATACATGCACCTACGGAAAAATCATGCTGCTTGAAATTCTCAAGAAATTCGAAAAGTCCCTGATCCAGCTACTGATGGGCCTGATGATGATCGTGCTGGTGCTGGGCACGCTGGACTTGGCCTGGTTCGTCATTCGCGACATCATCACGCCGCCCTATGTGCTGTTTGACGTGAACTTGCTGCTGGATGTGTTTGGCATGTTCATGCTGGTGCTGATCGGTATTGAGCTGCTCGAAACCATCATGAAAACCTACATCACACAAGGCCCGCCGCACTACGAAACGGTGCTGTCGGTGGCCATCATCGCCATTGCGCGCAAGGTGATCATTCTGGATGTGAAAAAGGTCGATAGCCTGAGCCTGATCGGTATCGCCGCCATCATCCTGGCCTTGACCGTGGGCTACTTCATGATGAAACGCGCCCGCCTGGAAAAAGAAAACGCCCTGATTGCTGAGACCGAAGAAAACAGCGCAGCGAGCACGCATGCTGATCATTGATGTGAGGTGGCTTTGCTGCAGTTGGGGCGGGCAAAAACGCATGCCAATGAGCGCGCTGTCGGTCGTTTCAGACCCTGGCAGCGGAAGAAAAAAGGGACATGGCGCTCCTTTTTTCGTGAACAGGTGCATGAGAGCAAGCCCCATGGCGAAACGATTGATGTAGTGGCCAATTGCTGCAACGCATGCACGCTTCAAGGCATGTGAGGAAAAAATGCCTGAACGTTGGGGCCAGCGCTTCATTCTTCCTCTTGCTGTATGTTGCCAGAGCCGCAACGAACCATCGCAGTGGTACAAGATGGAATTGCTATCGTTAGGCTGAGTCACTTGCCGTTTTTGCGGGCGGACTTTTTGCCGGTTTTGCGCCCCATTTTCTTGAACAGAATGGTCGGAAAACTTGCGGGCAGCGGTTCGGGGTAGTCGCGGATGTAGTGCAGGCCGCGGCTTTCGTGCCGGCTGAGCGCGCTGCGCACGATCAGATCGGCGCAGTCCAGCAGGTTGCGCAGTTCGAGCAAATCGCGGTTGACCTTGAAGTTGGCGTAATAGTCGTCCACCTCGGCCTTGAGCAAGGTGATGCGGTTTTGCGCGCGTTCCAGCCGGCGCTGGGTGCGCACAATGCCCACGTAGTTCCACATCACCAGGCGCAGTTCGTCCCAGTTGTGGGCAATCACGACCTGTTCGTCGGGGTTCTCGACCTGGCTTTCGTCCCATTCCGGCAGGGCAGGGCAGGGCGCGGGGGCTGTGGCCAGAATGGCCTGGGCGCAGCTTTTGCCAAATACCACGCATTCGAGCAGCGAGTTGCTGGCCAGCCGGTTGGCGCCATGCAGGCCGGTGTAGGTGGTTTCGCCCACGGCGTAGAGATTGTGCAGGTCGCAGCGCCCGTCCAGATCAGTCACGATGCCACCGCAGGTGTAGTGCGCGGCAGGCACGACGGGAATGGGTTCTTGCGCGATGTCGATGCCCAATTCCAGGCAACGCTGGTAGATGGTGGGGAAGTGCGCTTTGAGGAAGTCTGCGCCCAGGTGGGTGGCGTCCAGCCAGACGTAATCCAGGCCGTGTTTTTTGATTTCGAAGTCGATGGCGCGCGCCACGATGTCGCGCGGGGCCAGCTCGGCGCGCGGGTCGTGCTCGGGCATGAAGCGCACGGCGTGAATTTGGCCCTTGGCGTCTTTGAGCGGCAGCTTGAGCAGGCCGCCCTCGCCGCGCAGGGCTTCGGTGATCAAGAAGCTGCGCTCCTGCGGGTGATACAGGCAGGTGGGGTGGAATTGGATGAATTCCATATTGCCCACGCGGCAGCCTGCGCGCCAGGCCATGGCAATGCCGTCGCCAGTGGAGGTGTCGGGATTGGTGGTGTAGCGATAAACCTTGCCCACGCCGCCGGTGGCCAGCACCACGGCGCGGGCGGGCAGGGTTTGGACCTTGCCGCTGTCGATATCGAGCACGTACAGGCCATAACAGTTTTTGATTGGCGCTTCGGGCGGGTTGTCCAGATGCTTGTCGGTGATCAGGTCCAGCGCCATCCAACGCTCGTGCAGCGTGATGTTGGAGTGGCGGCGTGCGGCTGCCAGCAAGGTGCTGTGGATGGCCTGACCTGTGGCATCGGCCGCGTGGGCGATGCGCCGGATGCCATGCCCGCCCTCGCGTGTGAGGTGCAGGCCCAGCGGGCCGGCGGGGTCAGCCGTAAACGGCACGCCTTGCTGCAAGAGCCATTCGATGGCGGCGGCACTGTGCTCGGCCACATGGCGTGCGGTGGCGGGTTCCACCAGGCCGGCTCCGGCCATCTGGGTGTCGTGCACGTGCTCGTCGATGCTGTCGTTCTGCGCCAGCACGCCCACGATGCCGCCTTGCGCACGGGCCGTGGCGGATTCTTCCAGCTCGCGCTTGGCCAGCATCACCACGGGCATGTGGTCGGCCAGATGCAGGGCCGTGGTCAGGCCCGCCAGCCCGATGCCGACGATGACGACGGGCAAAGCCGCGTTGCTGCGGGCCTTGTTGCTGGCGGTGTCTGGCGCCCGGTTTGCCGCATCAGTCGTCATGTTGGGGCTCGCTGGGCAAGGGCAAGGGGGCGTCGTCGCTCATGGGGTTTTCGAGCGGCTGGGGCATGCGGTAGCTTTCGCTGGACCAGGCCCCCAGGTCAATCTGTTTGCAGCGCTGGCTGCAAAAAGGGCGGTGGGGGTTGAGGGTGGCGTCAAACACACTGTCTGCGCCGCATTGCGGGCAGGGCACGGTGCGTGGCTTGCGTGAAGAAAACGTTGGGCTGGAAGACATGGCGCAAATGAAAATGAAGAGCCAGCAGCCGCAAAAGGCTGGTTGCGGCAGGGCGGGCCTTGAAACCCGTTCACGATCTTGTGACGGACGCTTGAATCACGGACGCAGGCGCTCTGCTCCGTGGCCAATCTTGCTTATAGCGTGGGCGATGCACTTTACTGTGTATTTCGCGCGATGCGATTCGATGTGCGCCCTGCATCCCATTCCGCGCCAGAATCACTTTCCCATGTTGAGGGCATGAAGGATATCTATCAAATGCACAGCGTGAGCTGGAAATCGACGCTTTGCTGGGCGGTGACGAGGTGGCCGTGCTCATCTTGCTGCATCATCCGCACCGTCACGATCAGGCGGTTGGCGCTGATTTCGGGCACCAGCGCCGTCTCGGGATCCATATGCAGGCGCAAGAGCTGGAAGCTGCGGTTTTGTGGCAGGTTTTGCTGAAACTGGCCGCCTTGCGCCGTCATCTTCTTGGCCTGGCCGGTGCTGCGCAAGAGCAGCAGCAGGAGCTTGATGCTGTTGCCCAGGGGCTGCAAATGCGCCATCCAGCCCTGCAAGTCGGCTTGCCGCGCGGGTGCCGGGCGGTGTTGCCAGGCATGGTAGGCAGGCAGGTCGAATTCGCAAGTGCCGCCGGGAATGCTGATGCGGCTGCGAATGGCGGTGAGCCACTCGTTGTCGGTGAGGGCTTGGCCGATCTTGCCTTCCATTTGTTCAAGCTGAACGAAGCAGTTTCGTGCGCTGTCCAGCGTTTGCATCAGCGGGGCTTCGTCAATGGCAGGGTTGCCCTGATAGCTTTGCAAGCGCTGCTTTTGCCGATCCAGGTCGCGCATGATTTCGGACTTGAGATCGGGGCGGCTGACGACGTCCAGAATCTCGAACAGCGTGACCAAGGCGAAATGGCTGTCGATGGCCTCGTCGCGCTGCTGCAGTTGCGTGAAGCGGTCAAACAGCCGCTCCAGCCTCAGCCAGGTGCGGATGCGTTCATTGAAAGGGTATTCGTACAGAATCACTGGGCGCTTCCTTTGGCGCCAATCATAAGGCCGAAACGGCAGGCCAAGGCCTCTACCTGCTTTTGCAACTGTGCTTGCGTGACCGGGGCGCCGTTGTAGATCACGGCATCGGCAGTGCTGAGGCGCTGCCGTCGGCTGGCCTGGCTGGCGATGATGGCTGCGGCGGCTGTCTGGTCGAGACCATTGCGCTGCATCACGCGCCGGATCTGTGTGGATTCGTCGCAATCCACCACGATGACGCGGTGCAGTCGCTTGCGCCAATGGGCCGATTCGGTGAGCAGGGGAATGTCGTAGGCGATCAGGGGGCAGCCTTGCTGCTCGGCCTTTGCAGCCAGGGCCTGCGCCTGTTGCAAAACGATGGGGTGGATGATGGCTTCGAGCCGGCGTTTGGCTTCGGGCTGGCTGAAGATCAATCGGCGCATTGCATCGCGCCGCATGGCGCCGTCTGCGCCGATCATGTCGTGCCCGAATACAGAGCGAATCTGCTCAATGGCCTGGCCCTTGGGGCCTGTGCTGGCACGGGCCAGTTGGTCGCTATCGATCACCCAGGCGCCTGCGGCTTGCAGCATGGCGGTGACGGTGCTTTTGCCACTGCCGATGCCGCCGGTGATGCCAATGTGCCAGCTGGGGTGCATGGAAGGGCCTCAGATATGGACTGTAAAACGTGCGGCATGCATGGTGGATGCATTGAAAGCCACGAAGCTTGCGTGCAGATACACGCTTGAAAGAATGCGCAAAGCGCAAGCGGGACAGTTGCAGCGTGTGCCTGTTATGCCCCTGTTCCGAATCAATCAGGCCACACCGAAAGCAGTTCAAAAACGGTTGTTTTCTGCACGAGTGGCCTGAGGCGAATGGCTTCGATGCATTCTCAGTGCAGGCCAATCATTCGCATCAGATTGTCTGCGCCACCCAGCCAAACGGCCGCACCACCCAATGCCAAAAAGGGGCCAAAAGGCACGTAGCCGCCTTCACGCAACTGGCCGCCAAACTTCATCGCAATGCCGATGATGGAACCAATGACGGCTGCCATCAGGATGATGGGGATCAGCGCGGCAACGCCGAACCAGGCACCCAGGGCGGCAAACAGTTTGAAGTCGCCAAAACCCATGCCTTCTTTGCCTGTGAGCAGCTTGAAGCCCCAGTAAATCGACCAGAGTGACAGATAGCCGATGGCGGCCCCCCATACTGCGCTATCCAGTCTGATGCCTGTGGCATTGACTGTGGCCAGCAGCAAGCCAGCCCAGAGCAGGGGCAGGGTAAGGCTGTCAGGCAGGTAGGTGGTGTCCCAGTCGATCAGCGTGAGGCAAAGCAGCATGGCACCGAAAAAGAACCAGGCCAGTGCCTGCCATTCCCAACCGTAACGGTGCACGCACCAACCCGCAACCAGTGCGGTGACCAGTTCAACCAGGGGATAGCGGATGCCGATGGGCGTTTTGCAGGACGAACACTTGCCGCGCAAGGCGAGGAAACTGATGACTGGAATGTTTTCGTACCAGCGCACACGGTTTCCGCATTGGCGGCAGCGCGATGGCGGCGTGAGCAAGTTGAAACGTTGATCGGAGCAGGCAAGAGGAGGTTCTTGCCCGGCTTGCTGGGCGGCGTAGGCGGCGTGCTCTGCCGCCCAGCCACGCTCCATCATGCGCGGCAGGCGGTAAATCACTACGTTCAAGAAGCTGCCAACCAGCAGCCCCAGCAGGGCGGCCAGTGCGATATAGAGAGTGGTTTCCGGCATCAGACGACCTGACCCAGCTTGAAGATTGGCAGATACATCGATACCACAATGCCGCCAATCACCACGCCCAAGACCACGATGATGATGGGTTCCATCAGGCTGGAAATGCCAGCGACCATGTCGTCGACCTCTGCTTCGTAGAAGTCAGCCGCCTTGCCCAGCATGTGATCGACAGAGCCTGACTCTTCGCCGATGGTGGTCATTTGCAGCACCATCACGGGGAAAAGGCGTTGCATGGTCATGGCCATGGAGAGGCTCGTGCCTTGCGCCACGTCTTGTTGAATGCGCTTGGTGGCTTGGGCAAAGACGCTGTTGCCAGCTGCGCCGCCGACCGAATCGAGCGATTCGACCAAGGGCACGCCTGCGGCAAACATGGTGGACATGGTGCGCGTCCAGCGGGCGATGACGGATTTTTCGACCAATGGGCCGAAGATCGGGATTTTCAGCAGCAGGCGATCCATGAAATGCTGGACCTTTTCATTGCGCTTCCAGGCTTGCAGGAAGAAGTAAACAGCAGCAGGCGGCACCAGCAGCACGATGTACCAATACTTGACGAATAGCTCGCTCATGCCGATCACGAATTCGGTTGGCGCGGGCAAATCGGCACCAAAGGAACTGAAGACCTGTTTGAATGAAGGAATCACGAAAATCATGATGATCGTGACTACTACAAAGGCCACCACAATCACCGCAATCGGATACATCAAGGCCGATTTGATCTTGCGTTTGATGGCCTCCGTTTTTTCCATGTAAGTGGCCAGGCGATCCAGCAAGCTTTCCAGAATACCGGCCTGCTCACCCGCTTCCACCAGATTGCAATACAGGGTATCGAAGTGCATGGGGTATTTGCGGAAGGCCTGGTTCAGCGCGGTACCGGTTTCGATGTCGCTCTTGATGGCCAGCAGCAGCTTGGTCATCTTCGGGTTCTCGCTGCCGCGTGCCACGATGTCGAAAGATTGCAGCAGTGGCACGCCCGCCTTGATCATGGTGGAGAGCTGGCGCGTGAACAGCGTGATGTCCTTGGGCTTGATGGCCTTGCCGGCCTTGGCCCGGCGTTTTTTCATCTTGAGCACGCGGATGCCCTGGCGCTGCAAGGTGCTGCGCACAACGGCCTCGGAAGCGGCACGCATTTCGCCTTGGGCGGGCCGGTTGTTTCTGTCGACACCTTGCCAGACAAACATGAAGGTTTTGACTTCTTTTTCGGGCCTGCGAGACGACGCGGCCCGGCTGGCGCTTCGGGTCGGACGGCGGCTGGATGAGGAGCCAGAAGCTGTTGCCATGTTTGCGATTCCTGTAAGAGTGATTGAAAGTCGAATGAAAACGAAAGCTTATTCGTTGGTCACACCCAGCACTTCTTCCAAAGAAGTGATGCCCTGGATGACCTTTTGCAGACCGGACTGGCGCAGCGACAGCACGCCTTCGCGTTCGGCCTGTTTGGCGATGTCCACGGCGCTGCCGTCGGCCAGAATGATTTCCTGAATGGCTTCGGAAATCGGCATGACCTGGTAAATGCCCACCCGGCCTTTGTAACCGTTGTTGCAGGCATCGCAGCCCACGGGCTTGTAGGCTTGCCAACTGCCGTCGAGCTGCGCTTCGGTGAAGCCGGCTTCCAGCAGGTTTTTGCGTGGAATATCGGCAGGCGCCTTGCATTTGACGCAGAGGCGTCGCGCCAGACGCTGTGCCGTGATCAGGATGACACTGGAAGCAATATTGAACGGAGCCACGCCCATATTGCGCAAGCGCGTCAATGTGGTTGGCGCATCATTGGTGTGCAGGGTGGAAAGCACCAAGTGCCCAGTCTGAGCGGCCTTGATGGCGATGTCGGCGGTTTCCAGGTCGCGAATCTCGCCCACCATGATGATGTCCGGATCCTGGCGCAGAAAGGCCTTGAGCGCGACGGCGAAGGTGAGACCCGCCTTTTCATTGACGTTGACCTGATTGACCCCTGGCATATTGATTTCCGAAGGGTCTTCGGCCGTGGAAATATTGATGCCGGGCTTGTTGAGCAGGTTCAGGCAGCTGTAAAGCGACACGGTTTTACCCGAGCCCGTGGGGCCGGTCACCAGAATCATGCCGTAGGGGCGGTGAATGGCTTCGAGCAGGCGTTCTTTTTCGACGGGGTCATAACCCAGGGCATCGATGCCCATCTTGGCGCTGCTGGGATCCAGAATACGGATCACGACCTTTTCGCCAAACAGGGTGGGCAGGGTGCTGACACGGAAGTCAATCACGCGCTCCGGGCCGAGCCGCAGCTTCATGCGGCCGTCTTGCGGCACGCGTTTTTCGGAAATGTCCAGTCTGGACAAGACCTTGATGCGGGAGGCCAGGCGGTCTTTGATGGCGGGCGGTGTAGAGGCCACCTCGCGCAATTCACCGTCAATGCGAAAGCGCACCCGGTAATTGAATTCGTAGGGCTCGAAGTGCAAGTCCGATGCGCGCATGTTCACGGCATCGACCAGCATTTTGTGGAAGAAGCGCACAACTGGCGCGTCTTCGGCGTCAACGCTGTCGGCGTCTTCCAGGTCGGTGGCATCGGCATTTTCGGCGGCAGCGATGTCGTCGAAGTTGAATTCGGCATCAGCCGTGAACTTGTCAAGGCTTTCGCCCAAGCTCGTTGCAACCTCCGCAATCACATTGGCAAGCTTGGGATACTCCACCACCACCCAGTCAACGGGCAATTGGGTAGCGAACTTGACTTTTTGGATGGCGGACTGGTCGCCGGGGTCGGCCGTGGCGATGATGAGGCGGCCGCCTTTCTTGGCCAGGGGCAGCAACTTGCACTCTGCGATCAGTTTGATGTCCAGCAAGTCTTGGCGGATTTTGTTCTTGTCAACTGCGGTGATGTCCAGCAGGGGCAGGGTGAATGTTTGCGCCAGGGTGTAGGCCATGTCGGCCGCATTGATGTGCCCCGCATTGAGCACTTCGACAACGAAGCTGCTCTTGCTTTTGTTTTGGCGGGCTCGATGCAGCAATTCGGAGGCAACAGCTTCCGTCAGTTTGCCATGTTGGATCAGCACCTGGGCCACGGCGGGCAGGGTGCTGGCGGAAGAGGGGTCTTTCAGTACGGACTCTGGTGCGGACATCTTGAGGGCGCTGGAAACGAAAATCAGGGGGATACTGCTGGCTGTTTGTTACACGATGCAGCCAATCGCTGCTTCATAAAAACGGTGAAGCGGCGCACCCTGTGCCGAGCTTCACGGGTTACAGTCTAGCTTTAAGCGGTCTGCATGTAAGTGTTCTGGCCTAGTTATCTGCGAGATTTGTCGCGATTTCACAAATAAAAATTAGCAAATTCTTCCTTATTGTGACAGATTGCTCAGCGAATGTAACGCCTGTTCAATGATTCAGTAAGGATGAGACTGGCCGGAAAGCCATGGGATCAATCAGCCGGATGCCGTCGAGCGGGCCCGGCAAGCAAAAAGGAGTATTGATGTCGTTCAGAGGTTTGCTTATGCGCGCATGCGCTTGTCTGATGGTCGTTCTCACATGGGTGGCCTTGCCGGGATGTGGGCAGAAGGAGTCTGCAGCCGTTCATTCAAAGCCGACTGACACGATCACGCTGGGCATGGTGCTGGAGCCGCCAGGCCTGGATCCCACGGTTGGCGCGGCTTCGGCCATTGGCGAAGTGGTGCTGTACAACGTGTTCGAGACTCTGAGCAAAATCCAGCCAGACGGCTCGGTGCAGCCCCTGCTGGCCAAGCGTTGGGAATCGTCGCCTGAGCACAAGATCTGGACCTTTCAACTGCGCGAAGATGTGCGCTTCCAGAATGGCGAGCCGTTCAACGCCGCCACCGTGAAATACGCGTTTGAACGCGCTGCAGCCGCAGACAGCAGTAATAAAGACAAATGGCTGTTTGCCAGCATCCAGCGCATCGAAACGCCCGATGCGCACACCGTGGTGCTGCACAGCGATGTGCCCAACCCGAATTTGCCCTTTTTGCTGGGGCAGGCCACAGCCATCATCGTGGAGCCCAAAACAGCTGCCAGCAACAACACCGCGCCTGTCGGCACAGGGCCTTACCAGTTGGCGAATTGGCAAAAGGGCGCTTCACTCACGCTGAAGAAATGGGATGGCTACCGTGCTGCGGCAGACGTCGCCCTGCAAAGCGCCACCTTCCGCTTCATTTCGGATACGGCGGCGCAATCGGCTGCCTTGCTGGCTGGTGACATTGATCTGTTCGCGCGTGTGCAAGTGGCCCGCAATCTGGCGCAGTTCAAGGGCGATGGCCGCTTTCAGGTGCGGGTGGGCGCTTCGCGTGCCAAGACCATTTTGGCCATGAACAATGGCCGCAAGCCCTTGAATGATGTGCGCGTGCGCCGCGCCATCAGTTTGGCGGTGGATCGGCAGGCCGTCATCCAGGGGGCGGCTGAAGGGTTTGGCGTGCCCATAGGCAGCTTTTACGTGCCGCAGACCCCTGGCTACATCGACACCACGGGCATCAACCCTTACGACCCCGCCAAGGCCAAGGCTTTGCTGCAAGAGGCCGGCGTGACCGATTTGAAGTTGAGCATGAAGCTGCCGCCTACGCCCTACGCCCGGCAGGGCGGGGAGGTCGTTGCCGCCCTTTTGGCCCAAGTGGGTATCAGCGTCAAGCTCGAAAACGTGGAATGGGCGCAGTGGCTGAGCAATGTGTACGGCGAAAAAGATTACGACCTGACCATCATCAGCCACGTCGAACCTTTTGACTTTGGCAATTTCGCCAAGCCGGGCTATTACTGGAATTACCACTCGCCCGCCTTCAATGCCCTGTATGCACGCGCGCTGGCTGCCAGCAACGAGGCCGAGCGCCTGCAGCTGCTGGCCCAGGCGCAAACCCTGGTGGCCGAAGATGCGGTAGCCGTTTATCTCTACCAGCCGCAATGGATCACGGTGGCCAATAGCCAGTTGCAAGGCGTAGCGCAAGACATGCCCGTGTTCGTCAACGACCTGGCCAGTTTGCGTTGGCAGCAGTAAACAGCTTTCGGGCGCTTGGTGGCTGGCAGGGCCTTGCTTCCAACGTTCTGCCAGCGGTTCAAGGCAAGAACGCATCAAGAGCGGCGCATACCCGCTGCTGGTCGCTGCAAACAAGAAAGCACCTGCGTGCTTCTGTTGGGCTTGCTCTTTGGCTGCATCACTTGCTCGGGGGCTGATTGGCTGTTGGCGGGAAATTGTATCGACCGCCTATTGACCGCATCGGACGATGCGCTCGGTATCTGCATCTGGTTCAGGAAAGCAAGGTTTATCAGGCATGCGCAGTGCTGCTTCAATGGCGCAGCATTTTCAAATGCTGCACGGGTTCATTCATGCATGGCTCAGGCCTTTGGCAGGGCAGGACGCTGCTATAGTGCCCGTCGATTTTTCAGCAGAAAGAAAGCGGGTTTGCCATGCGTGCAGCAAAGTCTTCGCAAAGCATTTTGATCGTCATCCACTCGCCGCCTTATGGCAGCGAGCGTTGCCTCTCGGCCCTGCGGCTGGCCTTGGCCCTGGCAGGGCCAGCGCCAAATACGGAAAACGCGCCGCGCGTGCAGGTGTTCTTGATGTCTGATGCCGTGGTGCTGGGCCTGCCCAATCAGCAAGACGCTTCGGGCAAACCTTTGCAAATCATGGTGCAAGAGCTGGCGGACTTGCAGGTGCCCGTGCTGCTGTGCCGCACCTGCGCGCTGGCACGCGGCCTGGCGGATTTGCCTTTGATCAAGGGTTGCCGCATCGGCACTTTGGATGAGTTGGCTGCAGCCACTTTGCAGGTCGACAAGGTGCTGACTTTTTGACGGGGGCACTGTGTGCTTGCCATGTCCCCAGGGTATTGGGGTGTGACAAGCGCAATCAGTTGGCCCGAAGCAATGAATGAATGGCCTTGCCAGCCTATCGAACCAGGGTCTGTTCACCCTCCTTTGAACGATGCTTTGCGCTTCAAAAGCTCACTGGCCAAAGCGCCAGCCCCATCGCCATGCGACGCTTGCCCAGGCTGGCAACGCACAGGCGATGGCCTTTTGCGCGCAACCAAAAGGCAAGCGGCTTGCCGGAGCGCCCCTCTTTGTTGTGCTTCTTGCGCGACACACCCGTTCTGCACTGCTATTGCTGCATACATTGTTCTACGCCTCGATTGGCACTCTGGCAGGCAGCTTCGCCTGATCAAAGGAGCGTGAACAGACCCTGGGCGCTTCATCAATTGCTGGATGACGCCAAGCGGCGGATTGGCCAAGTACAGTCTGATGCGAGCCGTGGGCCGAAGCGCAAGCACACCAGCCGCACATCGATGCACAAAGCAGCGCACAAAAACAAAGGGTGCTTGAGAGAGCGCCCTTGTATCCGAACAGTGATTGGGGGAACGATGTGTGCGGCACGCGCTTTTTTCACAGGCGTGCGTCAACATCAACTCATCGACTGCTTGCCATCAATCCCCTTTGACGTAGGGATTGTGCGAGGTTTTCATCTCCACGCGCAGGGGGGTGCCCACCAGTTTGAAATGTTGGCGAATGCGGCCTTCGAGGTAGCGCTTGTAGCTGTCGGTCACGCCTTCGAGCGAGTTGCCATGCACCACCACCACGGGCGGGTTCATGCCGCCCTGGTGGGCGTAGCGCAGCTTGGGGCGGTACATGCCACTGCGCTTGGGGGCCTGCGCCTGCACCGCTTCATGCACCAGGCGGGTGAGCACCGGCGTGGGCATTTTGCAGTTGGCGGCCTTGTGGGCTTGGATGATCGAATCCCACAGCGGCGTAAGGCCTTGGCGCTTTTTGGCCGAGATGTGATGTTGCGTGGCGAACTTCAAAAAGCCCAGCCGAGCCTCGGCCGAACGCAAGAGCATCTCACGCTGGTAGCTATCGACCGCATCCCATTTGTTGATGGCGATCACCACCGCGCGGCCCGATTCGAGGATGAAGCCGGCGATGTGTGCGTCCTGATCGGTTACGCCTTGGGTGGCATCGATCAACAGCAGCACGACGTTGGCTGATTCGATGGCTTGCAGGGTTTTGACGACGCTGAATTTTTCAATCGACTCGAACACCTTGCCTTTGCGGCGCAGGCCGGCGGTGTCGATCAGTTCGAACTGCTGCCCTTTGCGCACGAAGGGCACGCTGATGGCATCGCGCGTGGTGCCGGGCAGGTCGAAAGCCACCAGGCGTTCTTCGCCCAGCCAGGTATTAATCAGGGTGGATTTGCCCGCATTGGGCCGCCCCACCACGGCCAGGCGGATGGTGTTTTGAGCGGCCACATCGTCTTCGGCTTCATCGGGCTCGGGCACGTCGATGGTGTCGAGCGCCAACTCCAGCAGAGCGTGAATGCCCTGGCCATGCGCGGCCGATACGCCGTGCACGTCGCCCAGGCCCAGCTCGTAAAACTCGGCGAGCTTTTGCCCATCGCTCATGCCCTCGGCCTTGTTGGCGATCAGGATGCAGGGCTTGCCCAGGCGGCGCAGGTAGTTGGCGATGTCGTGGTCTTGTGCCGAAAGGCCGCTGCGCGCATCCACCACGAAGACCACCAGATCGGCCTCGGCCACGGCCTGGCGGGTTTGGCGCGCCATTTCGCGGTAGATGCTGCCTTCGCCTGCATCCGGCTCGAAGCCGCCGGTATCGATCACGATGAATTCGCGCCGTCCCAGGCGGCCGCTGCCGTAGTGGCGATCGCGCGTCAGCCCCGCGTAGTCGGCCACGATGGCATCGCGCGTTTTGGTGAGGCGGTTGAACAGCGTCGATTTGCCGACATTGGGACGCCCAACGAGGGCAATGACCGGTTTCATGTGAGCGTGATTGGTAATGTGTTGCGTGCGGTGTGCGGGCGAGGCGGTGGCTCCATTCAGGCGACTTGCTTATTGCAAGTGCAGGCCCGCCACCGTGCCTTTGCTGCTCACGGCGATCACCGTGTGGCCCACCAGCACGGGGGCGATCTGGATGGCGCTGTCGTCCACGCGGATGCGGTTGCGCAATTCACCGGTGCTGGCCGAGAGCACATGCACATAGCCCTGAGCATCGCCTACCACTACGTAGCTGCCTGCCACCAGCGGGGCAGACAGGCGGCGGTGCTTGAAGGATTCGTTCTTCCACAGCGGCTGGCCGTTCTGGCGCGCCCAAGCCGTGAGTACATCGCTGTTATCGCCACCCACCACCAGTTGGGCATTGCCGCCAAGGCCGGTTGTGCCCACATGGGGTTGCACCCATTCCAGCTTGCCCACGGGCAGATTGATGCAGCCCACGGTGGATTGGTAGGCGCGGGCGCACAGGCTCTCTCCCTCGCGCGATGCGGGCGTGAGCACATCCACCACTTGCGCCAGATCGGTCACGCCACGGGGGCTGGCCAAGGGGATGTCGCCCAATGCCTCGCCTGTGTCGGGGTTGAAGCCCACCACATTGCCAGCCACACCGGCAAACAGGGCGCCGTAGGCCGGCATCAGCAAGGCAGGTTGGCTCAGCACCAGGCGGTTAGCGGGAATGCTGCTTTTCTGGTTCCAGAGCAAGAAGCCGTTGCTGCCGTCGTAGGCGCTTACGCTGTGGTCAGCCCCCAGCACGAACACGCGCCCGCCTGCCACCAGGGGCGCGGTGGCCGACTGGTTTTGCAGCGGCACGCGCCACAGCACCTGGCCGCCGCGAATGGCCAGCAGTTCGGCCTGTGCCGTTACGACCGCAGCCGTTGTGCCATCAAAGCCAATGCCTGCGGCCAAGGGCTGGCCCACGTCAAAAGACCAGGCCGATGCCCCGTTGCTGGCGGCAAAGGCTTCAACTCGCCCGCGCGTGGTGGCGATCAGCACCTGGTCGCCTTGCACGGCGACTTGCATGGGCAGAGTCGCTCCGTTGCCAACGGAGGCGCGCCATGCTACCTGGGCAGCGACCTCGGCCGGGTTGGCTTGCAGGGGCGAGGGGGCTGGTGGCGTATAGCCCCAGGAGCAGGCAGTCAAAGCAAGCGTGCTGGCCAGCATGGCAGCGGCGGTCAATCGGGTGTGAAAGCGTGGCGACATGGCGGCGATGTTTTCAAATGGGTTGGTACAGAAAGAGCAATCAAAAAAACAGATTGGCTCGACGAAAAAGAGGTTTGGCTGCGAGCTTATTGCGTGTTGCTGGCAGCGGGTGTTACAGAAGCAGCAGACGTTGTGGCAGTGGCAGCGCTGGCCGAAGCAGGCGCGGCGCTGCTGGTACCGGTGCTTGCCGGAGCAGATTGGGCCTTGGCTGCATCTGTTGTGCCGTTGGTGTTGGCTGCTGCGGCTGCGAGGCTGGCCACATCCACGCCCAAGCCGCTGAGCTTGGCGGCCACCATCTGGCGGTAGGGTTGGGCGGCGTCCATGCCGTTGAAGGCTTGGGTGTAGGCCTTGATGGTTTCTTCGCGCTGGTTTTGCAAGGCATAGGCGTCGCCCATGCGGTCAGCGGCCAGTGCGGTGTAGTTTGGATCCAATGGGCCGGAAAGCTGTTTGATCGCCTCGTCGTATTGCTGCTGCTCGATCAGCAAGGCAGCCAGTTGCAGCTTGGCCGTGCTTTGCAGGCCCTTGTCTTGCCCTTGGCTGGCTGTGAGCAGGGCGGCGCGGCTGTTGTCTACCTGGCCTTTTTCGTAAAACACGCGCGCGGCCAGCAGCTGGGCCTGCTGCGCGGGCAGGCTGCGCGGGTAGCCGTCTTGCAAGGCCTTGAGGCTGGCCGTGAGCTTGTCGGTATCGGCCACGCGGGCATCGGCCAGCACCTGGTTGTACAGGTTCATGGCCTTGATGGATTGTTGGCCTTGATACCAGTGGTAGCCGTATACCGCGCCCACGGTGAGCGAGGCCACGATGGTGAGCCCGACCAGTTTGCTGCCCCAGGCTTTCCAGAAATGGCCAACGGCGGCGATTTTTTCCTGTTCTTCGAGATTGAGTTTGTTGGTATTGATGACCATAAAAACGTGGGTAATGGGTAATGCGGTGCGCCGAATTGGCACGGAAACCGGATAGAAAAAGTTAGGTGGGGGCAAGCAGACCCAGCAGGAGCCCGGAGGACCTCTTGGAGCGACGGCATGACATGAGCCCTGCCGCAACATCCAGCGTCAACAGACGCCTGTGCCTCACCCCTGGCTGGGCACCGATTGTAGGCCCTTGGCCCATTGGGCAATGTCTGCCAGGGCGTGCAGGGCTTGCTGGCCGCTGCCGTCGCGCAGCTGCTTGACCGTGACGCTGTTTTGCGCCAATTCGTCGGCGCCAAAAATCAGGGCGTAGCGTGCGCCGCTGGCATCGGCCTTTTTGAATTGCGACCTCATGCTGCCGGGCTCGGCCGTGGCGCTGGCGTGCATCTGCACCCGCAGGCCCGTGGCGCGCAGCGCCTGCAGGGCCTTGAGCACTTGCGGCATGGCTGCTGCATCGGGCACGATGGCGTAAGCGTCAGGCGCCTCTTCAGCGGGCAGCAGGTTTTGCTCCTTGAGCAGTTCCAGCAAACGCTCCATGCCACAGGCCCAGCCCACGCAGGGCGCGGGCTTGCCGCCGATTTGATCGACGAGGTAGTCGTAACGCCCGCCGGCGCAGATGGTGCCTTGCGCGCCCAGGCTTTCGGTGATGAATTCGAACACTGTGAGGTTGTAGTAATCCAGCCCGCGCACCAGCCGTGGGTTGATGGTGTAGGCCACGCCATTGGCATCCAGAATGGCTTGCACCGCCTCGAAATGCGCGCGCGATTCATCGCCCAGGTAGTCGATCAGGCGTGGCGCGGCTTCTACCAGCGCCTGCATGGCGGGGTTTTTGGTATCGAGAATGCGCAAGGGGTTGCTGTGCAGGCGGCGCTTGGCGTCTTCATCCAGCTGCTCGGCGTGTTGCTCCAGATAGGCGATGAGGGCGGCGCGATGCTGCTTGCGCTCTTCGGGCTGGCCCAGGCAATTGAGTTCCAGCCGCACGTTCTGAATGCCCAGTTCTTGCCACAAAGCCTGCGCCAGCAGAATCAGTTCGGCATCCACATGGGCACCGGCAAAGCCCAAAGCCTCGGCGCCGATCTGGTGGAATTGCCGGTAGCGGCCGCGTTGCGGGCGCTCGTGGCGGAACATGGGGCCCATGTAATACACACGCTTGCCGCCTTCGTACAGCAGGTTGTGCTCGACCGTTGCGCGCACCACGCCAGCCGTGCCTTCGGGGCGCAGACTCAGGTGTTCGCCGTTGAGCCGATCTTCGAAGGAATACATCTCTTTTTCGACGATGTCGGTGACTTCGCCGATGCCGCGCACGAACAGCGCGGTGGGCTCCAGCACGGGCGTGCGCAGATTGCGATAGGCAAAGCGCGCCATGATGGTGCGGACTTGGGCTTCGAGCCACTCCCACTGGGCGGAGTGGGGCGGCAGGATGTCGTTCATGCCTTTGACGGCCAGGATTTTTTCAGCCATGCTGGGTCTTGCTTTCAACAGAAAAAGAAAAAGTGTGGGGCCAAGTGCTGCCTTGCTGCGGTGCGCGCGCCTGCCTGGCCGATGGGGAGAATGCATTGAATTGGATGATGGCAGGGGCCGCATCAAGCTGCTTCACCCCCTGAGCCGATTCCGCATCAATTCAGCAATGCGCATCAATGCGGCGCAGACGAAAAACGCTTGTGGATGTAGTCGGTCACCAGCGTTTGAAAGTCTTGCGCGATATTCTCGCCGCGCAGGGTCATGGCCTTTTCGCCGTCGATGAAAACGGGGGCCGCAGGCGATTCGCCCGTGCCGGGCAGGCTGATGCCGATGTCGGCGTGCTTGCTTTCGCCCGGGCCGTTGACGATGCAACCCATGACGGCGATTTTGAGCCCCTCCACCCCCGGATACTGCTTGCGCCAGGTGGGCATTTGCGTGCGCAAAAAATCGTCGATCTGCTTGGCCAGCTCTTGAAACGTGCTGCTGGTGGTGCGCCCGCAGCCCGGGCAGGCCGTGACGCTGGGCACAAAAGCACGCAGGCCCAGCGCCTGCAGGATTTCGGACGCGACCACCACCTCTTGCGTGCGCGATTCGCCCGGCTGCGGCGTGAGCGAGACGCGAATGGTGTCGCCAATGCCTTCTTGCAGCAGCACCGACAGGGCCGCCGCCGAGGCCACCGTGCCCTTGGCACCCATGCCGGCTTCGGTCAGCCCCAGGTGCAGCGGGTAATTGCAGCGGCGGGCCAGTTCGCGGTAAACGGCGATCAGGTCTTGCACGCCACTGACCTTGCACGAGAGCAGTATCTGGCCGGGCGGCATGCCCAGCTCCACGGCGCGGTTGGCCGAGCTGATGGCCGAGGTGATCAGCGCCTCGTACATCACTTGCTGGCCGCTCCACGGCTCGCTGCGGGCGCTGTTGGCGTCCATCATCCGGGCCAGCAGCTCCTGATCCAGGCTGCCCCAGTTCACGCCGATGCGAATGGGTTTGTCCCAGCGCAGGGCGGCTTCGATCATCTGGGCGAACTGCTTGTCTTTTTTGTCCCCCTTGCCCACATTGCCGGGGTTGATGCGGTATTTGGACAGGGCCTGGGCGCAGTCCGGATGTTCGGTGAGCAAGCGGTGGCCGTTGTAGTGAAAGTCGCCAATCAGCGGCACGTTGATGCCCATGCGATCGAGCTGCTCGCGGATGTAGGGCACGGCCTGCGCCGCTTCGGGGTTGTTGACGGTGATGCGCACCAGCTCGGAACCGGCCTGCGCCAGCTCCTTGACCTGAATGGCCGTGCCAATGGCATCGGCCGTGTCGGTATTGGTCATGGATTGCACGCGCACGGGGCTGTCGCCACCGATGGTGACGCGATGCTCGCCATGCCGAACCACGGCCTGAAGGGTGCTGTGTTTGCGCGGGGCGGAAACGGGAATCGGCGCTGCGGGTTCTGAAGGCATGCGCGGGGGCTTTCTATGGGCTGCTGGTGATCGATCAGGGCGCGGCAGCAGCTATTCAGGGCTTGAGCTCGAAGCGTGCCATGCCGCGGGTGGCTACGCTGCTCAGATCGAAGGGCTGGCCACGGTCAAGCACCTGCACGTTTTCGGCCTTGCCGATGATGACGCGAACCGGGTATTGCGCAATGGCAATCGTTTGTTCGTCGCCTGCCTTGAGGTTGCCTTCGAACACTTTCTTGCCTTTGACGGTGCTGACCTTGACCCAGGTGTTGCCGCTGGCCTGAATGAGCAATGTGTTGTCGGCGGCCCCGGCAGCGGCGCTGGCAGCTGCGGCGCCGACTGTGGCCGGTTGCAGGGTGGCGGGCTGCAAGGTCAAGGGGGTCGGCGAGGCGGAAGCCGGTGCCGAAGCCAAGGTGGCGGCAGGCACTGAAGTGGACAGCACCGCAGGCGCAGCGGCATCACCGGCTGCGCTGCTGGCGTTTGCGGGCGCAGCCATGCGGGCGCGCAACTGTGGAATGAGCCAGACAGCTGCCGCTGCCAAGGCCAGCAACACGGCAGCAGCCACGAGCCATTTGAGCCAGCCACTGCTGGAGCCCGGGTCGATGCTCACGGGCGTCATGGCTGGCGTACGTGCATGGGTATCGGTTTTTTCAGCGGCGGGAATACGCGGTTTTTCATCGGGCATCAGTGCCAGCACGGGCGCGGGATCGCGTTCCAGATGGCGGCAGATGTTGGCGGCCAGACCACGCGCAAAGTAGAGAGCTGGCAGGGCGCTGTAGTCGTCCGATTCGAGCGCCTGCAGCTTCTGCGGGCTGACCTTGAGCGCTGCAGCCAGCGTTTCCTGTTCCATGCCGGCTTCTTCCCGGTAGGCTTGGAGCAATGCCCCCGCGCTGCTGGCGCCGGGGCTGGCCGGTGCAGCGGAAAGGGCCAGCGCCTCTTGTGCCTCGGAAGATGGAGAGCGGCTATCAACGTCCATGAAGGAATCCTCTTGCATTCAATGGTTCCGGGCCCTGTTGCGGCGGGGCGCTTCAGTTGTTCCAGGCGCCGCGCTCGTACAGGCGCATTTCACGCGAATCGGGGAAGCGTTCGCGCAATTGCTGCGCATAGCGCAGCACGCTGCTTTGGTTGCCCAGCTTGTGTTCGATTTTCATGGCCAGCCACAGCGAGGCGGCGTTGCCGCTGTTGCGCACATTGGCCTGGCTGGCGTACAAGGCGGCGCGGCGGTAATCTTGCCGGTCGTAATAGACCTTGGCCAGTGCATTGGCGATGATGGGGCTGCGCGTGCCTTCTTCATAAGCGTTGAGTAGCAGGGCCTCGCCCGCAGCGACCTGGCCGCTTTGAATTTCGCAAATGGCCTGGGCCACGCGGGTTTTTTCCTTGTCTCGATACAAGGGATTGGCCATGGCGGCTTCAAAGTGTTGGCGGGCCTGGCTGAATTTTTTCTGCTCGCACAGCACGTAGGCCAGATTGTGCTGGGCGCTGCCGTCGCGGCTGTTGAGCGACAGGGCGCGGCGGAAGCTTTCTTCGGCCAGTGCTTTGTCGCCCAGCTGGGCATAGATCAGGCCGCGCATGTCAAAAGCAGCGTGATAGCTAGGGTCGGCCACCAGGGCGCGTTTGACTTCGTCCAGCGCCACTTCGAGCTGGCCACGGCCCAAATAACCCGCAGCCAGTTGCAGGCGGATGATGGCGCGGCGGCGCGTTTCGGTGATGTCCGACGAAGTCATGATCTCGCCCGGCGAGGCGGTGTAGCTGCTGGCCTTGCTGGCGCAGCCGGCTTGCAGAACGGCCAGACCCAGCAACAGGGCAGCCGACAAGGCAGCGGGCCGGAAGCGGCGCAGCCGTTGGACACGATCAGGCATGTTGGTTTTCCTTTCGTTCTGCCCTTGGCCGGTCAAAGGCCTGCTGGCGCTGCAGAACAATGCGTTTTTCCACGCGGGTGCGGTCTTTGACTTCACCGGCCAGTTGGCCGCAGGCGGCGTCGATGTCGTCGCCGCGCGTTTTGCGCACGGTGGTGACGATGCCCGCCTCGCTGAGCTGGCGCGCAAAGGCATCCACCACTTGCGGCGGGGAGCGGCGCAAGTCGGAATTGGGGAAGGGGTTGAACGGGATCAGATTGAACTTGCACCAGCCGCCCTTGCCGTGGTTGCGCACCAGTTCGATCAATTCCCTGGCGTGCTGCGGCTGATCGTTGATGCCGTCGAGCATCACATACTCGAAGGTAATGAAGTCGCGCGGGGCGTATTGCAAATAGCGCTGGCAAGCGTCCATCAGTTCGGCCAGCGGGTATTTCTTGTTCAGGGGCACGAGCTTGTCGCGCAAGGCATCGTTGCTGGCGTGCAGCGATACGGCCAAGGCCACGGGGCAATCTTGCGCCAGGCGGTCGATGCGCGAGACCACGCCCGAGGTGGAAACGGTGAGACGCCGGCGCGACAGGCCGTAGGCGTGATCGTCGAGCATGGTTTTGAGCGCAGGAATCAACTCGCCGTAGTTTTGCAGCGGCTCGCCCATGCCCATCATCACCACGTTGGAGATGACGCGCTCCTCGGTTTGCAAATGGCGACGCAGAAAATGTTCGGCAAACCACAGCTGCGCCACGATTTCGTGCGTGTGCAGATTGCGGCTGAAGCCCTGGTGGCCCGTGGAGCAAAAGCGGCAGCCCACGGCACAACCCGCTTGCGACGAGATGCACAGCGTGCCGCGATCGGTTTCGGGGATGAAAACGGTTTCAACGGCATTGCCTTCGCCCACGTCAAACAGCCACTTGATGGTGCCATCGGCCGAAATGTGCTGCTTGATGACCGGCAGGGCCTGTACGACGGCGTGGTGGGCCAGTTTTTCGCGCAGCGACTTGGCCAAGTCGCTCATCTGCTCGAAATCGGCCACGCCTTTTTGGTGAATCCAGCGGAACAACTGGGTGGCGCGAAAGCGCTTTTCACCCAGTTGCGCGCACCACTGCACCAGCCCTTCCAGATCCAGGCCGAGCAGATGGGTGCGCGTGGGTGTCGTCATGCGTTCAGGCAAAGCAATCCAATGAATGGCTTGGGCTTAGCGCGAAAACACTTGCATGCCGGGGAAGAAGAAGGCCACTTCCACGGCAGCGGTTTCGGGTGCGTCGGAGCCGTGCACGGCGTTGGCGTCGATGCTGTCGGCAAAGTCGGCGCGGATGGTGCCCTTGTCGGCTTTCTTGGGATCGGTGGTGCCCATCAGCTCGCGGTTCTTGGCAATGGCGCCTTCACCTTCGAGCACCTGAATCATCACCGGGCCGGAAACCATGAAGTCCACCAGATCCTTGAAGAAAGGGCGCTCCTTGTGCACGGCGTAGAAAGCCTCGGCTTCGCGGCGCGAGAGGTGGGCCATTTTGGCGGCCACGATTTTCAGGCCCGCGCCTTCGAAGCGGGAATAGATTTGGCCGATCACGTTCTTGGCAACAGCGTCGGGCTTGATGATGGAAAGGGTGCGTTCGATAGCCATGAAAAAATCCTGAAAAAAGTTTAAAAAATCGACTCAACTCTATGAATTTTCACGAATTTTACCGTGCGCCAACACAGGCGCAGGGCAGGGCGCGTGAAAGGCCGTTCATTCTAAACAAAAATGTTTGCCCGCCAGCCCTTGACAGACGTCCTTGGCCTGCCTCAAGGCCCGGCAATACAGGGTTTGAACAAAATGCAAAGCGGGGGTGGACTGGGCAAGGGCAGCCTCAAGGGCAAACGCAGCATGGGCCGGATGAGGCATGCACCGTTTCAGGCCCTTTGCAGCAAGAAAGATGCCACTTTCTGCGCTTCAACTCGCTGGCTGAGCATTGGCCCCGCCAGTGATTGCCCTGATTGGGGCGGACGTTTTAACGCCGGCGGCGGCCAAAGCCTGCTGGCTTGCCGCCCGAGCGTTTGTTGCCCGTGCCGCGTGCGCTGCCTGATCGATTGCCGCGGGCCGGTGTGCCGCGTTGGGGGCGTACGGGGCTGTCGGTGTAGCCAAAGCGTGTAGGGCTTGGCGTGGGGGCAGTAGCGCGGCGCGGGTTGCCAAAATCTTGGCCGCGGCGCTCACGGCTGGGCCCGCCCAAACGTGGGTTGGCGTAGTCGCTGCCGCCACCGACGCGAGCAGTGTTGCGTCCGCCACGGCTGGGGGCGGCGCGTTGGCTGCTGCGCTTGTCGTTGTAATCACTGGCATAGGCAGCAGCACCTTGATTCGTGCGCGGGCCACTGCGCCGATTCATGCGATCACTGCGCTGGCCGAAATCGCCAAAGTCACTGGCATGGCCGAAGCGATTAGAACGGCTGAAACGATCACTGGCAGGGGCGGCCGGGCGCTTTTTGCCCGGGCCGCGGCTGCGGTCGGGGTTGCGGCGGCGCGCTTGCTGTTGCTGGCGCTCCTGGGCGGCGGCCTTGCGTTGGCGGCCGGGGGCTTTCATGCCCATCAAGTCCAGCAGGGCCTGGGTGTCACGCGGGCCCAGTTCCACCCACTGCCCACGGCGCAGGCCGCGCGGCAGGTGCAGGGCGCCGTAGCGGATGCGGATGAGGCGGCTCACGGCATGGCCCAGCGATTCGAACATGCGGCGCACTTCGCGGTTGCGCCCTTCGCCGATGGTGACGCGGTACCACACATTGGCGCCTTCGCCGCCGCCTTCTTCGATCTGGCCGAATTGCGCGGGGCCGTCTTCCAGCTCAATGCCGGCGAGTAGGCGCTGCTTTTCTTCTTCAGTCAGCGCGCCCAGCACGCGCGCGGCGTATTCGCGTTGCAGGCCAAAGCGCGGGTGCATGAGCTGGTTGGCCAGCTCGCCCGAGTTGGTGATGAGCAGCAGGCCCTCGGTATTCAAATCCAGCCGGCCCACGGCCTGCCATTTGCCTTGCGCCAGGCGCGGCAGGGTACGGAAGACGGTGGGGCGGTTGTTGGGGTCGTCATGCGTGACGAGTTCGCCCACGGGCTTGTGATAGGCCAGCACGCGCGGCGCGGGTGCTTCGATGCGCACGCGCACGGGCTTGCCGTCGATGCGGATGCTGTCGCCGAGGCGAATGCGCTGGCCCACGTGGGCCGCCTCGTGGTTGACGGTGATGCGGCCTTGGGCGATGAGGCGTTCCATTTCCAGGCGCGAGCCCAGCCCGGCCTGCGCCAGTACCTTGTGCAGTTTGGGCGCATCGGCATCGGGCAGCAGCACGCGCTTGTCGGGCGTTGTTGGTGCAACGTGCTCATCTGTGGCCAGGCCAGTATCTGTAGCCGTGCTTGTATCCATGCCCGCATCGAATGCGCCCGATTGCACGGCGGCAAACAGATCGTTGGGCGCTGTGCCAGCATCGGTCTGCGCATCGGCCTCATATGGCAGTGCTTGGGCCGCGCGCCGTGGTTTGGGCGCAGCCTGGGTGGCTTTTGTTTTTTCAGGAGGAGCTGCTTTGCCAGCGGCGGCTTTTCGGCCTGTTGGCTTGCCTGCTGCCTTGGATGTGGCAACAGGCGTTTCTTTTCTGGAACGCGGCTTTTTAGCCTTTGCAGCGGCGTCAGCCGGTTTTTTGTCGGCTGGCTTGTCGGAATGATCAAAAAGGTCAGGCTGCATGGTCGTTGTCCGTTTCCTTGGCTGGGGCCGATGGGGCGGGGTTGTAGTCGGCGCTGGATTCTGGCTGGGGCTGCGGCGTGGGCTCGCCAGTGGCTTGGACGGCTTCTTCGCGTGCCGCGATGGCGGGTGCTGGCGCAGCTTCGTCAGCACTGGCAGGGAACGTGTCGCTGCTGTGTTGGGGCACAGCTTCCATCGCTTGGCCTGTTTGGCTGGGCTGATTGTTTGCCGAGTCGGTGGCAGTGGTAGGGCTGTTTGGCACATGCGCGGGCTCTGCTGCGCCAGATGCTTGGTCGGCAGCAGGCGCTGAGGCGGCATCAGCCCTTGCTTCTGCCGGATTCGCCGCATCGGCCACTTCGCCGGTGATGGCATCGGCAGGCGCTTCGGTCGATGGCTGCCGGGCCGCATCGTCGCTGCGTGTTGCTTGCGTTGCGCTTTCGCCGGGTTCGGCATCGGGCTGGGTGGGCAGCTCCAGCACGGCTTGGCGCGGGTCGTGCTCGGGGGCCAGCGCAACGGCCTGGGATTCGGCCAGCTCTTCAAGCAAGGCAGCGGCTTCGCCGGGGGCGATTTGCGGCAGCTGCGAGAGCGAGGCCAGCCCCATGTCGTCCAGAAATTGGCGGGTAGTGGCCAGCAGCTCGGGGCGGCCCACGGTGGGGCGGTGGCCCACGGTTTCGACCCAGCCGCGCTCTTCGAGCTGCTTGATGAGGGCGGAATTGACCGTGACGCCGCGAATGTCTTCGATATCGCCGCGCGTAACCGGTTGCCGGTAGGCGATGATGGCCAGCGTTTCGAGAATGGCGCGGCTGTATTTGGGCGGCTTTTCGGGGTAGAGTTGATCGAGGTGATCGCGCATCTCGGGCCGGGTTTGAAAGCGCCAACCGCTGGCGACCGAAACCAGCTCCAGGCCTTTGGCTTCCCACTCTTGCGCGATTTCGTGCAGCAACTGTTCGATGATGCTGGCTTCGAGCGTGTCTTGCAACAGGGTGCGCAAATCGTGCATGGGCAAGGGCTGCGGTGCGCACAGAATGGCGGCTTCGAGAATGCGCTTGACTTGCGAGAAGTCCGTTGATTCCGTGGCGGGGGTGTGTTCCATGCGCGTTTCCATGCACATCTGTTTCATGCATCAAGGCTGCCCATCAGCAGCGGGCATGGCTTGAACCAGGGGCCGTGCCGTGCGGGCAGGTGGCGGATCTGCTGATCTTGAAAAGGGCCAGTCAAGGGCGGATGCTGGCGGGCGGTGCCGCCAAGCCCATGGCCGTGATGGCGCTTTGCATATCGGGGGGCAAAGCGGCCTCGCATTGTAGCGTTTGGCCCGTTGCGGGGTGCTGCAAACTCAATCGAAAAGCGTGCAGCGCCTGCCGTTGCATGCCCCAGGCGGGCGCGCCGCCGTAGGTGGCATCGGCCAGCAGGGGGTGGCCCAGATGTTGCATGTGCACGCGGATCTGGTGCGTGCGCCCCGTGTGCAGCTTGCCGTGCACCCAGCAGGCGGGTGCGCCAGCGGCCGTGCTGTTGCCCAGCAGGGTGAAATCGGTGCGTGCCTCTTTGCCGGGCTGGCGCTGCAAATCGACCACGGCCATGCGCAGGCGGTTGCGCGGATCGCGGCCAATGGCTGCCTCTACCCGCACGGGCTGCCCGCTTGGGTGCTTCCAGTGTCCATGCGCCAGCGCCCAGTATTCGCGCTGTACGCTGCGCGCGGCGATCTGCTGCACCAGGGCATCGCAGGCTGATCGGGTGCGGCCCACTACCATCAGGCCGCTGGTGTCTTTATCCAGCCGGTGCACGATGCCGCCGCGCGGCAGTTGGGCCGAATCGGGGTAGTGGTGCAGCAAGGCATTGAGCAGGGTGCCGCTCCAGTTGCCGGGGGCGGGGTGTACCACCAACCCGGCCGGTTTGTTGATGACGAGCAAGTGCGCGTCTGCATGCACCACATCGATGGCAATGTCTTGCGGCACAAAGGCGTTGGATTGTGCGGTATCGCGCAGCGTGAGCGCCAGCCGGTCGCCCACTTGCAGGCGTGTGGCGGCCTTGGTGCAGGGCTGGCCGTTGCGCAGCAGCAGGCCGTCGGCAATCAGCTGCTGCAAATGGCTGCGCGAAAACTCGCCAAGCTGCTGCGCCAGAAAACGATCCAGCCGCTGGCCGTGGTCGGCAAGGCCGACGCTCAGTTCGCGCACTTCGGTTTCGGCCAGGGCTTCTTCGGTGCTGGCGCAGATATCGGACAGATGAAATGGATGCATGGATTCAGCAGTGTGTTTTGCTTGGACTTGAGAAGCTGTTCACGATCTCATCGTGAGGTAATTGGATCTGGAGCGGGACGGGATGCAAGGCGCAAATTGCAGTGCATGGCTCGTGCGACATGTGCAAGATGATCGACAAGATTTGCAACGCAGCAGACCGTCCGCTTCCATTTTCAAGCGCCCGTGAGGAGATTTTGAACAGGCTCTTGGGCCGTGGTTTGATTCTTGAAGCAAATGGCAGTGGGCCGCTGCGTTGCCGATCTTGTCTTGTCTGGAGCGGGCCGATGCACTCTGCCACATATAAAGAAAGATGAGTGCCTTGCATCCCATTCCGACCCGTACACCATCACCTCGCGTCGAGACTTCGAGCAGGTTCTGGGGGCAAGCAGGCAGCTCGCGGGCATTATTGTGCGCTGGGTAAAAGGGCAGTAGTTGAAGGGTTGCACGGCGCATATGGGCGATACGGGAGAAAAGGCGCATCACTATAATGAAGCGGTTTTTTGCCGAGCAGGAACGATTCATGAACACATCCAAAGGTGCGCGTCGTCCATCCTCCGCCTGGGTGGCTTCTGTGGCGGCTGCCGTGTTGGCCGCAGGTTTGGCCGGGTGCTCTGCGCCGCGCACGACGCAGGAAAAAACCGCAGGCTGGAGTGCCAACCGCATTTACAGCGAGGCGCGTGATGAGCGCAATTCGGGCAGCTACGACCGTGCCGTGGAGTTGTACAACGTGCTCGAAGGCCGTGCCGCAGGCACCACGCTGGCGCAGCAGGCGCAGCTGGAAAAAGCTTACGCCCAGTACCAGAACACCGAGTTTGACGAAGCCAACGCCACGCTGGATCGCTTCATCCGCTTGAACCCGGCCAGCCCGGCGCTGGATTACGCCTATTACTTGAAGGGCGTGGTCAATTTCAACGGTTCCACGGGCGGCTGGCTGTCTTTCCTGACCAACCAGGGCCTGACCGAGCGCGACCAGCAAGCGGCCAAGGAATCGTTCGATGCCTTCAAGCAGGTGGTGACGCGCTTTCCGCAGTCGCGCTACGCCTCTGACGCTCGCCGCCGCATGAACTACATCGCCAATGCGGTGGCCGAGTCAGAACTGGCCATTGCCGCTTACTACTACAAGCAGGGCGCTTATGTGGCGGCCATCAACCGTGCGCAAGATACGGTCAGCAACTACGACGGCACACCCTCGCAAGAAAAGGCGTTGGCGATTCTGGCCCAATCGTACGATGCCTTGGGACTGACCCAACCGCGTGACGACGCTTTGCGCGTGCTCAAAACCAACTTTCCCGAAAGCCCCTATCTGAGCAAGCCCTATAAGGGCAAGCCCAAGTCGTGGTGGCAGTTGTGGTGAGTGCCTTGCTTGCACTGAAGCAGCCAGCTAGGCCATAGCAAGCAAAGCGGCCCCCGACAGGGCCGCTTTTTTATGGTTGGCTGGTCTGCTTGCTTGTTCTGGGCTGATGGCTGATGCGACAGAGTGGGCGTGGCTTCTTGTGCTGCCTTTTGATGCAAGGGCCTGCGTATCAATCACTGCGCCCAGATGTTGCCAAGCCCGCTGCGGATGATGACGCTGTGCTTGTTGGGATTGGCGAGAGATGCCTGGCCATTTGGCGTCTGGCCTGGGCGTTGCAGATACAGGGCATGCGCGCAAAGGTGTTTTATCTGGCGGTGGGCTTGTTGCTGTTCAAACTCTTGTTCCGAAGACTTGATCAGTGAATTGCTCGTGGGCTGGCTGCTTCACACAGCTTGCTGTATCAGCAAGGTGCATCGGTATTGCAAGGGTTGCTGCGGGCTGTGGGCGATGATGCCCCCAATAAGCCACGCGCTTGGGGCTTGATGTGGATGCGCCTGTATTGCGTGATTTTTGCTGCTATTCCGATTCGGATTCAGGCAGAGGCTTGGCCCCAGCTCCGTCTGCGCTTGATGCATCTGATGCGCCGGATGCGTCTGATGCAGCCACCCGCAGAGCATTGAGCGTTTGCAGTTGGCGCACAAAGTCGGCGTAGTTGCCCAGCCGTTGCATGGGCGGCAGGGCGGCGAGCAGGCGCGCGCCATAGCCCATGCGGAGCAGGCGGCTGTCGCCAATGACGAGAATGCCTCGGTCGTTTTCGTGGCGAATCAGCCGCCCGGCGCCTTGCTTGAGGGCCACGGCCGCTTCGGGCAGGTGGTAGTGCATGAAAGGGTTGCGCCCCTGGCTTTTCAAGCGCTCGGCCCGGGCTTGCACCACGGGATCGTTGGGCGGTGGGAAAGGCAGCTTGTCAATCACCACCAGTTGCAGGGCATCGCCGGGAATGTCCACTCCTTCCCAAAACGAGGCCGAGGCCACCAGCACGCAGCCGCGCTGGCTGCTGTGGGCGCTGCCTTGGCGAAAGCGCTCGGTCAGCCGCCGCTTGGTGGATTCGCCTTGCACCAGTATTTCCAGCTCGCCTTCATCGCCAAACTGCTCGCGCAATTGATCGCCAATCAGGCGCAGGCTGCGCAAGGTGGTGGTCAGCACCAGGGTGCGCCCGCCCAGCAGCTGGGCGCCCTCGGCTGCGAGTTGCGCGATCTGGCTGGGGTGGGCAGGGTCGTTGGGTGGCGGCAAATCGGGCACAAACAGGCTGGCGTGCTTGGCGTAGGCAAAGGGGCTGGCGACTTGCAGGGTGGGCATGCCAAGCAGACCGCAAGGCTCGGTGAACCAGCGCAGCTGTGGCTCATCCCCCAGCGTGGCCGAGGTAAAGATCCAGGCGCGCCGCGGCGGGGGCTGTTGCTCGGTGTTTGCTTCGGAGTCGTCTTCGGTGCCGTGCTGCTCTTCCGCTTCATAAGCAGCATCGTGATCGGCATCGCATGGATGCATACGGCTGGCCGCAGGATCGGACGCGCCTGCCGCATCAGGCACAGCGGCATTGTCCGGCAGGCGTAGCAGGGTGTGGCGCACGGTGTCGGCAATGTCCAGCGGTGATTGGGCCAAGCGCAGGCTGTTGCCCACGTCCATCCAGCGCACGGTTTCGGGCGGGCGGGGCTGCTCGAACAGGGTGATGCGATCCAGCAGGGCCAAGGCGCGCTCGTGCAGGCGTTGCAGATCGGGGGCGAGTTCGGTTACGGTATCCAGCGCTTCACTGGCAGCGGCCACAGCGGCCGTCAGGGCTTGCAGCGCGGCCTGCCACTGGGCGGCGTTGCTGATGCCATCGGGCACATCGCCGTGCCAGCCCCATTTGCCATGCGCCAGCTCGGCCGCCACCAGCCGCCAGTTGCGTGCGCCTTGCTCGATCTGCTGGCTGATTTGCGGCCATTCGGCCAGGCCGCGGGCATGCTCCAGGCCACCGGCCAGCAGGTCGCGGCTGAATTCGAAAAAGTGCCCGGTGCTGAGCTGCTTGCCTAAAAACTGCACGCCAATGGCGTTGAGTTGATGCGCCTCGTCAAAGACGACGGTGTGCACGCTGGGCAGCAGTTCGGCCATGCCCGATTCGCGCACGGCCAGGTCGGCAAAAAACAGGTGGTGGTTGATGACGACGATGTCGGCGGCCAGCGCTTGGCGGCGTGCGTGGTGCACGTGGCAGCGCTTGAAGGCCGGGCACTGGTTGCCCAGGCAGTTTTCGCGCGTGGAAGTGACGATGGGGATGACGGGCGAGCGCTCGTCCAGGCCGCTCAATTCCGCCAGGTCGCCGCTGGTGGTGGTTTGGGCAAAACGCTCGATGCGCGCGAGCGTATGCAACATGGCTGCGCCGTGCATGGCCGGGTGGGCGCGGGCCTGATCCAGCCGATGGGGGCACAAATAGCTACTTCGCCCCTTGAGCAGAGCCACGCGCACGGGCAAGCCCAGCAGCTGGCAGAGGTAGGGCAGGTCGCGCGCAAACAGCTGGTCTTGCAAAGTTTTGGTGGCGGTGGAAACCAGCGCCCGCTCGCCGCTGAGCAGGGTGGGAATCAGGTAGGCAAAGGTTTTGCCCACGCCCGTGCCCGCTTCGATGACGGCCACGCCGTTGCTGCAAATGGCGCGGGTCACGGCCTGGGCCATGCGCAATTGGTCGGCGCGGGGGCGGTAGCCCGCATTGCCTTGCGCCAGCACGCCGCCGGGCGCAAACACCTGCTGCACTTGCTGCCACAGCGCTTGCATGGAGCCGTGCATGGCCGCGTCTGCGCTGGGGGCGCTGTCGCGATCGGGAATGGAATCTGGGCCGAGCATCAGTTGCTTGCTGTTGGCAGGTGTGCGGCTGTGGCTGCTTGGGCGCTGTGCAGATCAACTGCGCTCAACAGGCAGGCCGGGGGTGTTGCTCCAGGCGCTCCAGCTGCCCGCATACAGGGCCGGACGCGGGTAGCCCGCCAGTTCCAGCGCCAACAAGGTGGCGATGGCGCTCACGCCGCTGCCGCAGTACACCACGGTTTGGGGCATTGCTTGGGGCGTGGGGCTGGGCGCTGCGTTGGAAGTGGTGTGTGCCGAAACGCTGTTGCCAGCTTGGGTGCGGTTGGCCGGTGGTAGGTTTGCCGCAGATGTGGCCGGAGTGGCAGGCAGCGCATCAGGCGATGAGGCGGCTTGCGCAGCGGTGGGGGCAGATGCAGCGGGCGTCAAGCTGGCAGGCAGCAGGGCGGCCAGCTCCTGCCGCAAAACGGCCGCGGGCTTGAAGTGGCCATCGGCCTGCAAATTGTCACTGAACGGGCGGTTGATGGCGCCGGGAATGTGCCCGGCGATGGGATCCAGCGGCTCGCACTTGCCGTGGTAGCGCGCTGCGCCACGGGCGTCGATCAGCAGCAGGCTGCCGTCGTGCAAGCTGCGGTGCACGGTGGCGGTATCCACCAGATCGGCCAAAGGCGCTTGCACGGCAAAGTCGCCCAGCGCAGCCGATGCGTCAAGCGGGGTTGCGCTTTCATCTGCGCCGCTTTCGGTGGCATAGCCCGCAGCTTGCCAGGCTGGCAGGCCACCGTCGAGTATGGCCACGGCATCGTGCCCCAGCCATTTCAGCATCCACCACAGGCGGCCGCAAAAATTGCAGCCGTTGCGGTCGTAAACCACGGCCTGCATATCGCGGCCAAAGCCCCATTGGCGCAGGGTGGCGGCAAAGTCTTCTGGCAAGGGCAGGGGGTGCCGCCCCTGGCTGGCCGCGCGCTGGGGCGTATGGCTGCTCAGGTGATCGTGCAGGTCGGCATGGCGTGCGCCGGGAATGTGCGCCTGCGCAAACTGCTGCCGCCCGGCGGCGGGGTCGGCCAGGTTGTAGCTGCAATCAAAAACCATCACAGCTTGGCCGCTGTGTTGCAAGGCGTGCAGCTGCTTGGCAGAGATCAGGGTGCGGTACGGCATGGTTCAGAAGATGAAGAGGGCGATGGTGTCTGTGCGGGCTTGATGCCCTTGGGCCGCCAGGCGGTGGCGGCAATGCCCGCCACGATGATGAGGGCCATGCCCAGCCACCCCGTCCATGCCAAGCGCTCGTGAAACAGAAAAACGCCAAACAGCGAAGAAAACGCCAGGCCCAGATATTGCAGGCTGGCTACTACCAGTGCTGCGCCGCGTGTGTAGGCGCGCGTGAGGCACCATTGCCCGAGCGAGGCAAACAGCCCCACGGCAGGCAGCAGCCACACCGTGCGCCAGCTTGGCCAGGTAAAGCCACCATGCAGCGCCAGGGTGCCCAGCAGGCCGAGCAAGGCCGTGCCAAGCGAAACGTAAAACACCGTGCGCTGTTCCGGCTCGCCCGCCTGCGCCAGCGATTGCACCTGCATATAAGCCAGGGCCGCCAGAAAACCCGCCAGCAGGGTGAGCAAACCGGGCAAAACAGGCATGTGCTGCGCAGTCGAGAAAGACGGGTTCAGCAACAGCACCACGCCCGCAAAGCCCAGCAGCACGGCGCCCATCAGCTTGGGGTAAAGAATGCTGCGGCTGTGCCACCAACCCCGCCCGATGATGATGGTGCCTAGCCACACGCTGCTCATGGTGTTGAGCACCATGGCTGTGGCGAAAGGCAGATGGGCAATGCCGTAAAACCACAGCGCCATGGCCGTGACGCCGAAAAAGCTGCGTTTGGCGTGCAGGCCCAGCACGGGCGTGGCGCAGGTCACTTTTTGCAGCTGCAGCAGCACGGCAAAGATGACGATGCCCGTGAGGCCGCGATAGAACAGGATCTCCATCGTGCCGTAATGCGGCGAGGCGAGCTTGATGCACACGCCCATGATGGAAAAAAACAGCGCGCCCAGCGCCATCCAAAGAGCTTGCATGAGGGGTGGTGATGAATGTTTCTTGGCGCCAAAAAGGGCAAGTAAACTTTTTGTTAAAAGTGAATTATAACGCGGCAACTGAGGAGATTTGAAATAAAGGGTTGTTTATTTTTTGATTTATCTGCCTTGATTTTCAAGTGTGTTTGTTGAAATGAATTAAAATATGGGCGGAATCTAATTTTTCCAAGGAGGAGAAGTGAGCAAAGAAATCGAACGCAAATTTCTGGTGAAAGGTAGGGCATGGAAAGATCAAGCCGAAGGCGTGCTTTATCGGCAAGGGTATTTGAACAGCGCCAAAGAGCGAGTGGTGCGGGTGCGCACCATTGCCGAAAAAGCCTTCATTACCATCAAGGGTATTACCTCGGGCGTATCCCGGCTGGAGTTTGAATACGAGATACCGTTTGCCGATGCCAAGCACATGCTTGATGAGCTGGTGGAAAAGCCCATCATCGAAAAGAGAAGGTACAAGATCGAGCAAGACGGTTTGCTGTGGGAGATTGATGAGTTTCTGGGCGATAACGAGGGCCTGGTTGTTGCAGAGGTCGAGCTGAAAGACGAGCATCAGGCATTGAATTTGCCGAGCTGGATTGGAGAAGAGGTTTCGTCCGACCCGCGTTATTTCAACAACAACCTGGTGGCACACCCCTACACGAGATGGAGCAAGCGATGAACAGCATGGAAACGGCAATGCAAAAAAACCAAGAGCTGACACAGGCAGACGCACAGAAAATCACGCCCAGAGCAGAATTCAGGGTGTTTGGGCAGGGCATCATTGCCCAGTTGGAAGAAGCCATCTGGTCGGCCAGGGCCAGCCTTTATGCCATTCGCGACATGCCTGTTGAAACCTATTTCGTTTCTCGAAAAGCGAATGAGGCCAACATCAAGGTGCGCGATGAACTGCTGGACATCAAGTTCAAAACCGGCGAAACGGCAGAAGGCTTTGAGATTTTTCAGCCCTGTGGCAAGTTTGCTTTTCCCTTGAAAGCTGCAGATTTTGAACAGGTCATGATGCAATTGGCTGTGGAGTTGCCGTGTCATCAATCGGCATGCAGTTTTTCTGATTTTTTGTCGATGGCAAAAAATCATCCCGATTTGCGTGCAGCGAAAGTTTCCAAAAAACGCTATGGCTTTTCGGTGGATGGCGTGATTTGCGAATATGCCGAGGTGTTGATCAATGGCGCAAAAATGGAAACCGCCTGTTGCGAAGGCGAGGATTGCGCCAAAATCCAATCTGTTATTGAATCGCTTGGCTTGGCCGGCATGAAAAACACGAGCTATATTCAGGCGATCAAACAGGTCGTGGGGTTTTAGATGATTGGGTAGATGAAGTGAAGCAGGCAGCCGCTGTTTCAAGCGGCTGCCCGGAGCATGACTTTTGAATTGGAGAGGTGGCTGATGGATCAAAAAATGGATCATCAAAAGGCTCAAGCCTTCGATCCGCTGGATATGAACAACTACTCTTTGGAGAAGTTCAAGGAGATCAAATCCGGCAAGATCATGCATTACATGAAGCTGATTGGTGTGCCGCTGGCAATATTCCTGTTCATGTTTTTCCATTTCCAGTGGTGCGGAAAAATCGACATGTTCGAGGCGCAGACCAAGGTGCCGCCAGCAGCTTGCTACAGCGCGCTGGGCATCTTTCTGGCCTCGCTGGTACTGTGGATCACCGAGGCCATTCCGAATTACCTCACCTCGCTGATCGTGATCGTTGCGGTCATTCTCACCAAAATCATGAAAATGCGCCCCGCCTTTGCCATGCTGGGCGAGCCGGTCATGATTTTGAACATCGCCAGCTTCATTCTGGCCAGCGCCTTGGTTACAACCGGTTTGGCCAAACGCATTTCGCTGATGCTGGTGTTGCGCACCAAAAACCACCTCACCATGCTGTTTTTGTGTTTTGTTGCGCTCAATTTGCTGTTTGGCGCTTTCATCAGCGCCACATCGGCCAAAACGGCGCTGTTGCTGCCTTTGTTCATGGTGATTTCGGCCATTTATGGCGCCACCGGCGGCGCCAAGCGCAACAACGTCGGGCGCAATATGGTGTTGCTGAACTTGCTGGCCAATAATGTGTCGGCCAGTGCGTTTTTAACGGGGTCGGCTGCCAACCTGCTGTCGGTTGCCATGCTTGAAAAAGCCGGTGCTCTGGTGACGTATCAGGACTGGTTCATCGCCTTGTTTCCGCTGGCGGTGATTCAATGTCTGTTTGCCTGGTGGAGTGGCACGAAATTCATTTTCCCGATCAGCCAGGAAGACGCCACGCCCAAACTTTCGGGCGGCATGGAGCGCTTGCAGCAAGAGTACGACAAGCTGGGGGCCATTTCAGCCAATGAGATCAAGGCAGGCATCGTCTTTTTGCTGGTGCTGTTTTTCTGGGCCACTTCCAAAATCACCGGCGTGCGCGCCGAAGTGGTGGCCTTGATTGGCGCCATTGTGGTGCTGTTGCCATCTTTTTCCAAGCTGCCGGCCTTGGGTGTGATGAAATGGAATGATGCCGATATCCCCTGGCACATGCTGATTTTCAGCTTCGGCGCCTACGTGCTGGGCGGCATGATGGAGCAAACGGATATCGTGGGCATGTACATCCACAAACTGTTTGACGGCTTGGAGGTTGACCCCAACGGCATGGGCAAGCTGATCATATTTGCCGTGCTGAGTGCGGTGTTTGGCTTTACCACTTTGGTGAGCGAAAGCAAAACGGCGCGCACCTTGATTCTGTTTCCCATCATCATCGCCATTGCGCAGCGTTATGGCTGGGATTTGGTGGGCTTTTGCTTGCCCATGGCTTTCATGATCAACCAGGTGTACGTGCTGTATTTCAATTCCAAGCCGGCCAATATCAGTTATCTGACGGATCAGTATTCCACCTGGGATTCGTTCAAATACGGCATGATCCAGTTGGTGGCGATTTGGCTGCTATTGATTGCGTGGACGCATTACGTCATGCCCCTGATGGGCTTCAACAGCCGTTTGTGGTGATCGCCCATTGAGCGATTCAATGCCCCTTGCTCGTTCAAGGGGCATTTTCGTTTGTGGCTGGCGTGCAGCAAGCTTCCGCCGCTTGCAGGCCGCTGCGCACCGCGCCTTCCAGGGTGGCGGGGTAGGGGCCTTGCACGTAGTCGCCACAGGCCAGCAGCCCGTTGGCAACCTGCATGGGAGGGCGTTGCAAGGCGGGGCTGCAAACGAAAGTTGCACGCTTTTCTACAGTGGTGCGGATGATGTGCAGTTGCGGCAAGCCCAGTTGCGTGCGCGCCTGGGCCGTGATGGCGTTTTCCAGCGCCTGGCGATTGTCCGTACAGTGGCTGGCCACGAAGCTAAGCAGGGTTTCTGATTTGCCTTGCGTGTTGCTGCGTTGCCGCTGGGCGTGGTAAAAGGCGAATTGCGCTTCGCTTGGGGATTGGCAGCGCAGTGCCTGCATCGGCGGCAAATGGGCGCAAGCGGGGCTGGGGCACCAGGCGTAAAGAGTGGCGATGGGCACGTGCTGCAAGGCGCTGGCCTGCCGGGCCCATTGTTGCAAGTGATGTTGCAAATGACGAGTGGACATTTGCTGCTTGTTGCCCAGGGGCAGGGACCGAGTTGGCTGATCTTGTACCAAACCATGAGCCCAATACTGTTCCAAACCCTGCGCCAAGTCTTGTACCAGACGGGCCGCTTCCCAGGCGGGGCAGGCCAGAATGACTTGATCAAAAGCAGATCTTGGCGTATTCGTCTCTGCACTCGCATCAAAAGCTTGGCCGCATTGCACTTGCCAGGCAGCAGCTGTCGGACTCGAATGAGTTGGGTGCAAGGCCATCACGCGCTGGCCCAGGTGGATGCGCCCCGCGCGCGCTTGCAGCCAGGCCAGAGCGGGCTCGGGCAGCAGTCGGCCAAAGGGCTGGCGGGCAACCAGCGCGTCAGAAGCGCCTGGGCTGGCAAACAAGGCGTCTTGCAGCACGCGCAAAAACACGGCGCCGCTAGTTTCGTGCGGGGCGCTGTTGAAGGCGGCCACGCACAGCGGCTCAATCAGGCTGCGCAGCACCACCGGCCCCAGCCCTTGGCACAGATCGGCCACGCTGATGTGGGCCGGGCACTTGAAGCCTTGTTGTTGCCATTGCACAGCCGCACGCAACAGCCGCCATTTTTCGCCCCAGGCCCAGCCCTTGGCTTGCCAGATGGCGCGCAGCGCCGCCAGCTGGGCAGAAGCAGGTGCAAAGGTCGCTGGGCGCAGACGCAGGCCGTGGCCATCGGGCGTGCGCAAGTCCAGCGGCAGGCGCAGCAACAGCTCTTCGGGCGATGCGCCCACGGTGCGCATCAGGGCCAGCGTTTGGCTGTAGGCGCCGATCAGAATGTGCTGGCCGTTGTCGAGCATGCCGCCGTCTGCCTCCGCGCAGGGCACGCTGCGCGCCCGCCCGCCGGGGGTGCGGCTGGCCTCGAACACGCTGACTTGTGCGCCCATTTGCATGGCGCGCACGGCTGCGGCGCAACCGGCCCAGCCTGCGCCGATGATGGCGATGTGTGGAGCAGCAGAAGGGTGCATGGTGTATCCGTGCCGATCAAGCCGGTATCTCAACGGGCATATCAGGCGGACGTATTCAAACGGGTGTTTTCAAACAGGCATATGGCCCAGGGCTTGCACTTTCCAGGCCAGCCAGAATTTGCGCAGCGGGGTGAGTTGGGTGCGCCGATCCAGCACGAGGAAATTGTCTTTTTCGATTTCGCGCAGCAAGTCGCGGTAGATGGCTGCCATCATCAGGCCCGGCTTTTGCGCGCGCCGGTCAGCGGCGGGCAGCAGGGCCAAGGCTTCGTCGTAGCACTGGTGCGCCTGCTGCGCCTGAAATTGCATCAGGTGCACAAATTCGGGCGTGTGCTGGCCTTGCAGCAGGCTGGTTTCGCTCACGCCGAATTGGCGCAGCTCGTCGGCCGGCAGGTAGATGCGGCCGCGCAGGGCGTCTTCGCCCACGTCGCGGATGATGTTGGTGAGTTGCAGGGCGCGCCCCAAACGGTGGGCGTATTCGGTGGTTTGCGCCTGGGTTTGGCCAAAGATGCGGGCCGATACCTCGCCCACCACACCGGCTACCAGATGGCAGTAATGCTGCAGCTGTTCGCGGTTGGCATAGCGGTGCTGGTGCACATCCATGTGGCAGCCTTCGATGATGGCCAGCAGATGGCGGGCCTCAATGCCAAAGTGCGCGGCATGCGGCATCAGCGCCTGCATCACAGGGTGGCTGGGCTGGTCGGCAAAGGCTTGCTGCACTTCGTGCGCCCACCAGCCAAGCTTGGCGGCGGCCACTTCGGGCTCGGAGACTTCGTCCACCACATCATCCACCTCGCGGCAAAAGGCGTAAAACGCCGTGATGGCGGCACGCTCTTGCGCGGGCAGAAACAAAAACGCGTAATAAAAGCTGCTGCCCGCCGCAACGGTTTTTTCTTGAACGTATGTTTGCGGCGAAACAGTGGGGGTGGGCGACGACATGGGGCTTGCCAGAAAACGAAACGATGAAAAGGGCGCATTGTGCCCGAGGGCGGGGCTTGGTCAAGGTATCTACAGATGGGGCGGGGGCAAGGTGTGGCCTGGGCCCGCAGCGGCTGTGACTGGGATCAGCGGCTATTTTGCGGGAACGGGACTGGCCGCGCCCATGCCGCAAGCGCAGCAGGATGAGAAAGGGAAGGCTGCTGGGGCTTTGTCCTTGTTGTCTGGCCCGTTTTTGGAAGTCGATTGGGCCGCTCAAGAAATAAAAAGAGCCAGCCAGAAGTCAAGACAGCACGCAGCGGCGCAGGCTGCGCAGGGCGATCAGGCCCCAATCCCCTGCGTGCAGCTTGGGCCGCTGGGTGATGGCCGCAGCACCCAGACGGCGCGTTTTTTGCCCGATGCGCCAGCCGCCTTGCCACACCAGCTGCAGTTCCAGCGCCGAGAGTTTGTTGCCGCGCCCGGGCTGGGCGGCCAAACGCTGGGGCAATGGCTGGCCTTGCTGCATCAGGGCATCGGTATGGTCCAGCAGACTTTGCATCAGTGCCGATTGCTGTTCGGCGCTGGCCAATTGCGGCTGCGTGGGATCAATGCCCAAAGGCGCGCACAGCAGGCTCGGCAGGTAATAGCGGCGGCGGGCGGTATCGACCGAAATGTCTTGCCAGAAGTTGTAGTACTGCAAGGCGGTGCAAATGGCATCGCTTTGCGCCAGGCTTTGGGCATCCGCCATGCCGTACAGGTGCAGCATCAGGCGGCCCACGGGGTTGGCCGACAGGCGGGCGTAATCGGCCAGTTCCGCCCAGTCGGCATACACATGGCCTGTGGCGGTGTGGTGCACGTCGCGCTCAAACGCGCTGATCAAGTCGTGCAAGGCTTGCAGTGGCAAGCTGTGCTGGCGCACGGCCGCTTGCAGGGGCTGCATCACATGGGGCCAGCGGAGCTGGGCGGCGGATGTTTCGTTGCCGCCATCGCCGCAACTGGCTTGCAGGGCCTGGCGATAGGCGGCCAGATCGGCCAGGCGCTGCTGGGGCGTGGCGTTGCCTTCGTCGGCCAAATCATCGGCCGTGCGGGCAAAGCGGTAAATAGCCACCACGGCCGGGCGAATAGGCGCCGGGCACAGCCAGCTGGCAACGGGAAAGTTTTCGTAGTGCGTGTCGGGGTGGTTGTCTGGCTCGGCAGCAGGCAGCCGGCCCGGCGATGGAGGAGTTGACATACGAACGATGCGGGATGAAAGGCAGGCTTGGTGAATCCGCAGCAGCGATGTGAGTGCGAGGCAGGTCAAGGGCAAGCCGTTTGAAATGACTTGGCCGGGCCTTGCCATCAGTTTTGCTCCGTGGCGCTTTGCCGTTTTGCCTTTGCGCCTTTGCGCCTTTGCAATAGGGGGTGGTCATCAGGGGCGGACAAGCGCAAGGCCGCTTGGGCAGGGCCGGTTTGTCGGTTGTTCTCGTTTAGAATCCGATGTTACTCGTTTTCAGCCACAGGCCATCGCTTCAGCGAGCCGGCGGCCAGTAAAACGTGCCCTTTTCCGCGCGGGTGGCGAAATTGGTAGACGCACCAGGTTTAGGTCCTGACGCCAGCAATGGCGTGCCGGTTCGAGTCCGGCTCCGCGCACCAGGTCATTGGAATCGAACCTGCACAGCCCGTCTTTGCCTGCATGGCGAGCTGCAATCTTTCAACAAAGAAAAAGGATTTTGTGATGAGCGTAAACGTTGAAACTCTGGACAAGCTCGAACGCAAGCTGGTCTTGACGGTGCCTGCCGAAAGCATCAAGTTCGAGATCAACAAGCGTTTGCAAAAGCTGGCGCGTACGGTGAAGATGGATGGCTTCCGCCCCGGCAAGGTGCCGATGAATGTGGTGGCCAAGCAGTACCACGGTGCCGTGCAGCAAGAGGTGATGAACGACAAGGTGGGCCGCGCTTTTTACGATGCCGTGACTGAAGCGGGCCTGAATGTGGCTGGCCGCCCCACCATCAACCAGCTGCCCGTGACTTCGGCCAACGAGTGGCAGTTTGAGGCGCTGTTTGAAGTGTTCCCTGAAGTCAAGTTTGGTGAACTGGCGCAAGCCGAAGTCGAAAAACTCGACACGGAGGTGGACGACTCCGCCATTGACCGCACGCTGGACATTCTGCGCAAGCAGCGCCGCACTTTCGCCCAGCGCCCGGCTGATCAGGCCGCGCAAGACGGCGACCGCGTGACGGTTGATTTCGAAGGCAAGCTCGATGGCGAAGTGTTCGAAGGCGGCAAGGCCGAAGACTTTGCCTTCATGGTGGGCGAAGGCCAAATGCTCAAGGAATTTGAAGACGCCGTGCGCGGCATGAAAGTGGGCGAGAGCAAAACTTTCCCCCTCACGTTCCCCGAGGATTACCACGGCAAGGAAGTGGCTGGCAAAACGGCTGACTTCCTCGTTACGCTCAAAAAAGTCGAAGCTGGCCAATTGCCCGAAGTGGATGGCACTTTGGCCAAGCAGCTGGGCGTGCAAGACGGCACGGTAGAAACACTGCGCGCCGACATTCGCAAGAACCTGAGCCGCGAAGTCAAAAACCGCCTGAAATCACGCAACAAAAACGCCGTGATGGACGCGCTGATCAAAATTGCCGAGCTGGATCTGCCCAAGATCACTGTTGAAGACGAAATCGCTTCCATGATGGACAACGCCCGTGCCGATATGCAGCGCCGTGGCGTGAAGGATGTGAACAGCGTGCAATTGCCGGCCGACATGTTCCGCAATCTGGCCGAGCGCCGCGTGCGTTTGGCGTTGATTGTTTCTTCGCTGGTGCAGCAAAACAAGCTGCATGCCACGCCCGAACAGGTCAAGGCGCACATCGAAGATTTGGCTGCCAGCTACGAGAAGCCCGAAGAAGTCATTCGCTGGTATCAGGCCGATCCCCGTCGCATGAGGGAAATCGAAGCCATCGTGACCGAAGACAATGTGACCAACTTCGTGCTGGAAAAAGCCAAAGTCACTGAAAAGAAAGTGGGCTTTGACGAGTTGATGGCCCGCGCTTGATGGGCGCTTGGCTGGGCCATTCAACCAGCTTTATCAGCCAAGGCCGTGTGCAAATGCCATCCAAGGCGCGATGGCATTTGAAACATCAAGGCTGAAAACACGAACGGGGGTGCTGCCAGCGCAACTTGTGTTTTGCGATGCAGCCCCCGATTTTTTGTCTGAATATTTGTCAGAATATCGGGCAATCTCATTGAAATCACTGGGCTTTCTGATCTCGTGCAGCTTGCACAGGAATGAATAAAACCTCACAACAGGCCAGCAAGCGCTTTGCTTAGGTTCAGCCACGGAGTCGCATTCATGCAAAACATCATCCATCCTCACTCTTTGCACCTGGGCAGCCAAGAGCCACGTGAAGAAACCCGCGGTTTGGGCTATGTGCCCATCGTGATCGAGCAATCGGGCCGTGGCGAGCGTTCGTTTGACATTTATTCGCGCTTGCTCAAGGAGCGTGTGGTGTTCCTGGTGGGCGAAGTGAATGATCAAACGGCCAATCTGGTGGTCGCGCAGTTGCTGTTTCTGGAAAGCGAAAATCCCGACAAAGACATTTCGCTCTACATCAACTCGCCTGGCGGCAGCGTCACCGCCGGCATGTCGATTTATGACACCATGCAGTTCATCAAGCCCGACGTGTCCACCATGTGCCTGGGTTTTGCCGCGAGCATGGGCGCTTTCCTGCTGGCTGCTGGCGCCAAGGGCAAGCGTTACAGCCTGCCCAACAGCAAGATCATGATCCACCAGGTGCTGGGCGGTGCGCGTGGCCAGGCCACCGACATCGAAATTCACGCGCGCGATATTTTGCGCACCAAAGAACAGCTCAACCGCATTCTGGCCGAGCGCACGGGCCAACCCTACGACAAAGTGGTGCACGACACCGAGCGCGACTATTTCATGACGGCTGACGAAGCCAAAGGCTACGGCCTGGTCGATCAGGTGATCACCAAGCGTGGCGAGACGGCCTGATTCGTGCCTGGATGCTGGCATGGGGCACACGCTACACGCTGGGCATGTGGCGCATGGCGTGCTGTTGTGCTGTTGTATTGATTGCTTTTTGATTGCATAGGCTCATGACATCCCGAAAAGACGCTGGTAGCAAAACCGTTCACCATTGTTCGTTTTGCGGCAAATCGCAAGACGAGGTCGACAAGCTGGTTTCCGGCAGCTACGACGGGAAAAGCGTATTCATCTGCGATGAGTGCATCACGCAATGCACGCAGATCTTGCGCGAAGAAAGCCAGGCTCAGCAGCAGGCCGCTACCCCGGCGGCGCTGCAAAGCCTGCCCACACCTGTGCAGATCAAGGAGAAGCTGGATCAATACGTCATCGGGCAAGATCTGGCCAAACGCACCTTGGCCGTGGCCGTTTACAACCACTACAAACGCTTGCTGCACAAAGACGTGGCGGCAGGCCAAGAGGGCGCCGAGACAGACGGCAAAACAGAAAGCAAAAACAACAGCCCCGATGTGGAACTGGCCAAGAGCAACATCCTGTTGATTGGCCCCACCGGCTCGGGCAAAACGTTGCTGGCGCAAACCCTGGCGCGCATGCTGCAAGTGCCGTTCGTGATTGCCGATGCCACTACGCTCACCGAAGCGGGCTATGTGGGCGAAGACGTTGAAAACATCATCAGCAAGCTGCTGCAAAGCTGCGATTACGATGCCGAAAAGGCCCAGCGCGGCATCATCTATATCGACGAAATCGACAAGATTGCCCGCAAGTCTGAAAACCCTTCCATTACGCGCGACGTGTCGGGCGAGGGCGTGCAGCAGGCTCTGCTCAAGCTCATCGAGGGCACCAAGGCCAGCATTCCGCCTCAAGGCGGACGCAAGCACCCGAATCAGGACTTCTTGCAGATCGACACCAGCAATATGCTCTTCATCTGCGGCGGGGCATTCGATGGGCTGGAAAAAGTCATCGAACGCCGCACAAGCGGTTCGGGCATGGGCTTTGGCGCAGAAGTGCGCAGCAAGAAAGAGCTGTCGCTCAGCGAAGTTTTCCAGCACATCGAACCGCAAGACCTGATCAAATTCGGCCTGATCCCCGAACTGATCGGGCGCATGCCCGTGATCACGGCGCTGGCTGAGCTGGACGAAACGGCGCTGGTCAAGATCCTGACCGAGCCGAAAAACGCCTTGGTCAAGCAGTATCAAAAGCTGTTCGAGATGGAAGGCGTGCAGCTCGAAATCAAGCCCAAGGCGCTGCAGGCCGTGGCCAAAAAGGCGTTGGAGCGCAAAACGGGTGCCCGCGGCCTGCGTTCGATCATGGAGCGCATGCTGCTGGACACCATGTTCGAGCTGCCCGCCATGCGCAATGTTGAAAAAGTGGTGGTGGACGAATCCACAGTGGAAGAGGACAAGCCGCCCATGCTGGTGTACCGCTCTCAAGAAAAGCAGGCCTGAGGGCTTGGCCGACTCGGAGCAAACGGTAAAAGAGGCAAGAAATACGCGGCGTGACAGCCGCGTTTTCTTTTGGGGCACAGGCCAGTGCCAAGGCAGCGGGCGGCAGAGGCGAGCGGTTTTGCACGCATGCCGCGCGAGCCAGGAAGCGCCAACAACGCATTGAAATATCCAGCACACCCCCAACATGCTGAGACAATGCCAACGATCGGGCTGAAAGACTTGAGAATCTCTTCAGAATCTGCTCACGGGCGTTTGAAAACGGAAGCGGGCAGTCTGCTGCGTTGCAAATCTTGTCAATCATTTGGCACATTGGGCTCATGTCGCACGGGCGATGCACTGCGCCACATACGAAGATGTGCGCCTTGCATCTGATTCCGCACTCTGTCCAATCGCCTTGCGTTGAGATTTTGAACAGGTTCTAAGGCCCCAGCCATCGAAAGTGAAAGCCCGTTTTTCTGGAACAAGATATGTCTGAATTCACCAATTTCCCTGCCCAACCCATTGACCTGCCGCTGCTGCCGTTGCGCGATGTGGTGGTTTTCCCGCACATGGTCATTCCCCTGTTCGTGGGGCGCAGCAAGAGCATCCACGCGCTGGAAGCGGCTATGGAAGGCAACAGGGCCATCATGCTGGTGGCGCAAAAGTCTGCCGCGCAAGAGGAGCCCGCCGTTTCCGACATGCATGACACGGGCTGCATCGCTTCGATCCTGCAATTGCTCAAGCTGCCCGACAACACGGTGAAAGTGCTGGTGGAGGGCCGCCAGCGCGCCAGCGTGCAGGCCGTAGTGGAGCAGGAGAAGTATTTTTCTGCCACCGTTTTGCCCCAGGCGGCAACAGATGATTTGTCGGCGCAAGAGCAGAGCGAGCTGGAGGCGCTGCGCCGCGCGGTGATGCAGTCGTTCGAGCAATACGTCAAGCTCAACAAGAAAATTCCGTCTGAAGTGCTGCTGTCGATCGGCAACATCGAAGCGCCCGGTCGCCTGGCCGACACCATTTCGGCGCATCTGCCGCTGGAGCTGAATTACAAGCAGCAGATTCTGGATGAGCACAATGTGCACAAGCGCCTGGAGCTGCTCTTCGCCAAGCTGGAGCAGGAGGTGGACATCCTGAACGTGGACAAGCGCATTCGCGGCCGCGTCAAGCGCCAGATGGAGAAGAACCAGCGCGACTTCTACCTCAACGAGCAGGTCAAAGCCATCCAGAAAGAACTGGGCGAGGGCGAAGACGGCGTGGACATCGAAGAGCTGGAAAAGAAAATCCGGCAAGCCAAAATGCCCAAAGAGGCCTTGGCCAAAGCGCAGTCCGAACTCAAAAAGCTCAAGCTCATGTCGCCCATGTCGGCCGAAGCAGGCGTGGTGCGCAACTACATCGAAGTATTGGCTGGCCTTCCCTGGAGCAAGCGCACCAAGGTCAAAAAGAATCTGGCCGAGGCCGAAACCGTGCTCAATGCCGATCACTACGGGCTGGAGCGCGTGAAAGACCGCATTCTGGAATATTTGGCCGTGCAACAGCGCGTGGACAAGGTCAAGGCCCCCATCTTGTGCCTGGTGGGGCCGCCTGGCGTGGGCAAAACCTCGCTGGGGCAATCCATTGCCAAGGCCACGGGCCGCAAATACGTGCGCATGGCGCTGGGCGGCATGCGTGACGAGGCTGAAATCCGCGGCCACCGCCGCACCTACATCGGTGCCTTGCCCGGCAAGATTTTGCAGAACCTGAGCAAGGTCGGTACGCGCAATCCGCTCTTTCTGCTGGATGAAATCGACAAGCTCGGCGCGGATTTTCGTGGCGACCCCTCCAGCGCCTTGCTGGAGGTGCTTGACCCCGAGCAGAACCACACTTTCAGCGACCACTACGTGGAGCAAGATTTTGACTTGAGCGAAGTCATGTTCGTGGCCACGTCCAACTCCATGAACATTCCGCCGGCCTTGCTGGATCGGATGGAGGTGATTCGCCTCTCGGGCTATACCGAAGACGAAAAAATCAATATCGCCCAGCAATACCTGCTGCCCAAGCAGATCAAGAACAACGGCGTCAAAGACGGCGAATTGGAGGTAAGCGAAGCCGCCATTCGAGACATCGTGCGTTACTACACCCGCGAAGCGGGCGTGCGCTCGCTGGAGCGCGAACTGTCGAAGATTTGCCGCAAGGTCATCAAGGCCGTGCAATTGGGGCAGGCCAAAGGCCAGCAAGTGGTAACGCCCGACAATCTGTCCGATTACCTGGGCGTGCGCCGTTACACCTATGGCCGTGCGGAGGAGAAAAACACCGTGGGCCAGGTGGTGGGCCTGGCTTGGACGGAGGTGGGCGGCGATCTGCTCACCATCGAAGCGGCCACCATGCCGGGCAAAGGCAATATCACGCGTACAGGTTCGCTGGGCGAGGTGATGAAAGAGTCGGTAGAAGCCGCGCGCACCGTGGTGCGCAGCCGTGCCGCCCAATTGGGCATTGCCGACGATGCTTTCGAGAAGCGCGACATCCACATCCACGTGCCCGATGGCGCCACGCCCAAAGACGGTCCCAGCGCCGGCGCGACCATGACGACGGCGCTGGTGTCTGCGCTCACCGGCATTGCCGTGCGCGCGGACGTGGCCATGACTGGCGAGATCACCCTGCGCGGTGAGGTGACCATCATCGGTGGCTTGAAAGAAAAACTGCTGGCGGCGCTGCGCGGCGGCATCCGCAAAGTCATCATTCCGCAAGAGAACGTGAAGGATTTGCAGGAAATCCCCGAAAACGTGAAGCAGGGGCTTGAAATCATCCCCGTGCGCTGGATCGATGAGGTGCTGGCCATTGCGCTGGAAGCGCAACCGCAGCCTTTGCCCGCTTCATCAGAGGCTGCGCCTGACGAGTTTGGGGAAGTCGCCGCCTTGGCGCCAAGTGCGGCCGATAAAGCGCGCAAAACCACCCGCAGCAAGCGGCAGGCCATCAAGCATTGAAGGCGCTCCGGGTTCAGCACGCATGTTGTGAAGACTGAACGCCACATCGAATGCTGCTGGGCAAACCTTGCTCATGAAGAGCGAGCAAGCCCGGAGACAGACGAGGAAAATTGAAGCTATAATGCCGAGCTTCAACGCGGGAATAGCTCAGTTGGTAGAGCGCAACCTTGCCAAGGTTGAGGTCGCGAGTTCGAGACTCGTTTCCCGCTCCAGCTTCTCAAAAAGCGCCGCTGGCAAAGGAAGTGGCGCTTCTCTCCGAACTCAAGGCGCGGTAGCAAAGCGGTTATGCACCGGATTGCAAATCCGAGTAGGTCGGTTCGACTCCGGCCCGCGCCTCCAAACAGCTTCACTCCTTTCAGGATAACGGCGCTGCCGCAATCACCAAAGGCTTCCAGAATCTGGAAGCCTTTTTTCTTGGCCCCAACCCTGGCAGAAGTCGCATCAGACAAACAACATGCGCCGGCGGTGGAGCGTGCGGCCCGGGGCTTGCTACAGCCTGCCGTGGAAGAAAGCGGATTGGCCTCAGTGGACTCCGCTGGGATCTGTTCAAGCTTCCTTGAAAGCGTTGTCCTTCAAAAAATCATTGCTCAAGGGGTGGCAGTTGTCGCCATGCGACGTTTGGCCAGGCGGGCGAGCAGAATGGCTCAATGGCTTTGGGGCACAACCCGAAGGGAAACAGTTGCTGTGCAAAGCAAGGCTGCCAACCGCGTCGGTCAAGCGACAAAAGAAGAACATCCACTCTGACCTGGCGCCAGCATCCTCCCCGATTTTGGCTGTGCCAAAGCGCACCGGGGCAGGCTGGGCGACTGGCGAATTGGCGAAGCGGTTTTGAGTGGCGTTTGCTGTTTTCTTCTTGGTGGCTGGGAGCGTCAGCTTTTCGGTTCAAGCAAGGCAGAAAAAATCGCCAGACACGAAAGTTCTGCTGTCTTGATATAGAATTTCGGCAAACCTAAAAATAGATCAAGAAAATGCCAACAAAAGAAGACTATCTCAGGATCATCTATGAAGAGGGCGGGCTGGAAAGCATCGTCTCCAACAAGATGATTGCCGAAAAGCTCGGCCTGACGGCTGCTTCGGTTTCCGAAATGCTGACCAAGCTCAGCAGCCAGGGGCTGATTGATTACCAGGCTTACAAAGGCTCTCGGCTCACGCCAGACGGGTTGGCCGCCTGCATGGACGTGGTGCGCAGTCACCGCTTGTGGGAGGTTTTTTTGATTCGCCACCTGGGCTACAGCTGGCGCGAATCGCATGAAGACGCGCATTTGCTGGAGCATGCGGCATCGCCCCGGATGCTGGAGCGGCTGGACGCCTTTTTGAACTACCCGCAAACCTGCCCGCACGGTTCGCTGATTCCGCGCGAGGGCGAGGCCTTGCGCCAGGCCAGTTTGCAGCGCCTGTCGGATCTGGCTGTGGGCGATCACGCCATCGTGCGGCGGGTGGTGGAAGACGGCGCGCTGCTCGACTATCTGGAACGCAGTGGGGTTGAGGTGCACCAGCCCATACGGGTTCTTGCGGTTGAAGATTACGAAGGCCCCATCAGCTTTGAGCAGGGCGATCAAACGATCAGTCTCAGCTACAAGGCGGCCACACAGATTTTTGTAGAGCGCCGCAGCGGCGCAAGTCCAAGAAAGAGGAAATCATGACAAGCAGCATTTCATGCACACACCGGTTTTCAGCAGGCATCGGCAAAGTGCTATCGCCGTGGCTGACGGCGTTCATCGCAACATTTGCGCTGATGTTGGCAGCTTGCACGCAGCAAGCGCCCCAGGCCTCCAAAGCCCAGGCAGCAGCCAGCGAAGCAGCCGTTGTCAAAAAACTGCACGTTCTTGCCACCACGACCATGCTGCAGGATTTGGCCGCTGCCATTGGCGGCGAGCGGGTGCAGGCCACGGCTCTGATGGGCCCGGGCATTGACCCGCACCTGTATCAGGCCAGCGCGGGCGACGTGAAAACCATGCAGGGTGCCGACGTGGTCGCCTATCATGGCCTGCATCTCGAAGGCAAGATGGATGAAGTCTTTGCCTCACTGGCCAAGCAGGGCCGGCCGGTCATCCACCTTGGGGAGGGGCTGGACAAAGCCAAACTGCTGGCCGACGAAGACAATCCCCAGCTGCACGATCCGCACATCTGGTTTGACGTGGCCATCTGGAAAGAAGCCGCCCAGTACATGGCTGATCGCTTGGCCAGCATCGACCCGCAGCACGCAGCCGCATACTCGGCCAATCTGAAAACCTATCTGCTCCAGCTCGACGAGCTGGATCAATACATGAAGCAGCGCGTGCAGGAAGTGCCCGCGGGGCAAAGGGTGCTGGTCACCGCGCACGACGCCTTCCGCTACTTTGGCCGGGCCTATGGCTTTGAAGTGATGGGCCTGCAGGGCATCAGCACCGAAGCGGAAGCCGGCACGGCCGACGTAAGCAAGCTGGCGGCTTTCATCGCCGATCGCCGCATCAAGGCGATATTCGTGGAATCGTCGGTGCCGCACAAAAACGTCGAGGCTTTGCAGGCGGCCGTCAAGGCCAGGGGCTTTGAAGTGGCCATTGGCGGTGAGCTGTATTCAGACGCTTTGGGCGATGCTGCATCGGGCCATAACACCTATCTTTCGACCCTCAAGGCCAATATCGACACCCTGGTGGATGCTTTGAAATAAAAGCAGGCAAAGGAAGCAGAAAGCCGTATGGGCACCAATCTGGACAGCCATGCAAATGAGTCCGCCGCAGTGAAGGTGCATGACCTGACCGTGGCCTACGATCACAAGCCGGTGCTCTGGGATATCGACCTGATCATTCCCAGGGGACAGCTGGTGGCCATCGTCGGCCCCAACGGAGCGGGCAAAACCACGCTCATCAAGGCCATGCTGGGCCTGATCAAACCCGTATCGGGCGCGGTGCGCTTTGAGGGGCAAGCCCGGGGCTGGCCCAAAAACCGGGTGGCCTATGTGCCGCAAAGCGAGAGCGTGGATTGGGACTTCCCCGCCACCGTGCTCGATGTGGTGATGATGGGCCGCTACGGGCACTTGGGCTGGTTCAAGCGGCCGGGCAGGGCGCAAGAGGCGCTGGCGCTGGATGCCTTGCAGCGAGTCGGCATGGCCGATTACGCCCGGCGGCAGATCAGCCAGCTCTCGGGCGGGCAGCAGCAGCGGGTGTTTCTGGCGCGGGCACTGGTGCAGCAGGCCGACATCTACTTTCTGGACGAGCCCTTCAAGGGTGTGGATGCCCAAACCGAAAAAACCATCGTGGGCCTGCTCAAAGACTTGCGGGCGCAGGGCAAAACCCTTGTCGTGGTGCACCACGATTTGCAAACGGTGGCCGATTATTTCGATTGGGTCACGCTCATCAATCTGCGCGTGGTGGCCAATGGCCCGGTGCAAGAAGCCTTTACCGCCCAAAACCTGGGCCTGCTCTACGGCTGCCCGCCCATGCAGCTGAAAGGGGCGGTTTGATGGCGCCCCTGTCAGCCCTGTTGCAGGACTACACCTTTCAAACCGTGGCGCTGGGCGCTGCCTTGCTGGGCGCCATCAGCGGCGTGCTGGGCAGCTTTGCCGTGCTGCGCAAGCAAAGCCTGCTGGGCGACGGGGTGTCGCACGCGGCCCTGCCGGGCGTGGTCATGGCCTTTTTGCTCAGCGGCAGCAAAAAGACCGAAATGCTGCTGCTGGGCGCCTTGCTCAGCGGCTTGCTGGCCACCTTCCTCATGCTCAAGATCGTGCAGCACGCGCGTATCCAGTTCGACAGCGCGCTGGCGCTGGTGATGTCGGTTTTTTTCGGCCTGGGGCTGGTGCTGCTCACCTATTCGCAAAAACTGCCCAATGCCAATCAGGCGGGGCTCAAGCGATTCATTTACGGGCAGGCCTCGACCCTGCTGGAGCGCGATCTGTGGCTGATGGCCATGTGCGCGCTGGTTTTGCTCGTGGTGGTGAGCTTGCTCTGGAAAGAGTTCAAGCTTCTCTCCTTCGATCCGGACTTTGCGCAAACCCTGGGCTTTCGCCCCGGCCCGCTGGGCCTTTTGCTCTCGCTGCTGGTGGTGTTGGCCATCATCGTCGGCCTGCAAACCGTGGGCGTGGTCTTGATGAGCGCCATGCTGATCGCACCGGCCACCGCAGCGCGGCAATGGACCAACCGCCTGGGCCGCATGGTGATTCTGGCGGCGCTGCTGGGTGCGGCATCGGGCGTATTGGGCACGCTGTGGAGCTCGGCCGTGCCCGGCATGCCCACCGGGCCGGCCATCGTGGTGTGTGCCAGCAGCGCAACCGTTTTCAGCCTGTTGTTTGCGCCGGGGCGCGGCATGCTGCACCGCCTGTATCGCCGCAGGCAGCAGCGCATGCAAGGGGTTGCGGGCGCCTATCAAGTGCAACAGTTCCAGCCCATGCATGCGCAAAAAAGGCAGGGGGCCTGAAATGACGCCAGGCATGGAAATCCAACTCATTGCCGTTTTCGTGGCGGTGGCTTGCGCCTTGCCGGGGTGTTTTCTCGTGCTGCGCAAAATGGCCATGATGGCCGATTCCATCACGCACACCATCCTGCTGGGCATCGTGCTGGCCTTTTTCATGACGCACGATTTGAAGTCGCCCCTGCTCATCGTCGGGGCCGCGCTCATGGGGGTGCTGACCGTCTGGCTGACCGAAATGCTCAGCCGCACCCGCCTGGTCTCCGAAGACTCGGCCATCGGCATCGTCTTTCCCCTGCTGTTTTCCATTGCCATCATCCTGATCAGCCGCCATGCCAGCTCCATCCATCTGGACACGGACGCCGTTTTGATGGGCGAACTGGCCTTCACACCTTTTGACCGCTGGCTCGTGAACGGGCGGGACATGGGCGCCAAAGCCCTTTACACCACGGGGATCTTGCTGCTGCTCAACGTGGGCCTGATCACGCTTTTCTTCAAGGAATTGAAGATCGCCGCCTTCGATCCCATGCTGGCAGCCGTGCTGGGCTTTTCTCCGGCCTTGCTGCATTACGGGCTGATGAGCCTGGTTTCCGTCACGGCCGTGGGCGCTTTCGAAGCGGTCGGCTCGGTGCTGGTGGTGGTCTTCATGGTCGGCCCGCCGCTTGCGGCCTATCTGCTCACCCATGAACTCAAGCACATGCTCTGGATCAGCGCCGCCTTGGGGGCATTGAGCGGCGTGCTGGGCTACCCCCTGGCCATGTGGCTGGATGCATCAATCGCCGGCAGCATGGCGGCAAGCAGCGGTCTGGTTTTTGCCGCCGTCTTCGTTTTTTCGCCCCGCCGGGGACTGATCCTTGGGCTGCTGCGCAAAAAACAGCAGCGCCAGACGTTTGCCGAGCTGACCTTGCTGACGCATCTGCTGAATCACGAAAACACGCCCCAGGAAAAAGAGGAAAACTCCCGAGCCAGCATTGCCTTTCACTTGCGCTGGGAAGAGAAGAAGCTCGCTGCCATCATCCAAGCCTTGCAGGCCAAGGGCAGCATCTGCAACGAAGAAGGTTTGCTCAAGCTCACGGCCCAGGGCCGGCAGGAGCAGCAAGCAGCAGCGGCCCGTTTGCTGCAGCCTGTTCACGGCGCTGCAGTGCGGGGCGGTTGACTGAATGGAAGGCGGCCTGCTGCAACGGCAAGGCCAGACCTGGCTTTGACGGCCCACGGCTGAAATGCTTAGGGCCTGTGCAAAGTCATGCTCAGCCTGCCAACCAAGAACCCGTTCAAACTCTTTTACTTTTAATGAGGAGTGCCAGAGAAGCAAGGCGGAGATCGGCAAACTGGTGCGTGGCAGCCTCTCGCCGCACTTCCGCAGCCTTCGCTTCCTTCTCCGGTCAGATAAAGCTGCGCTCGACGATCCAGCGTTTGGGCATCGCTTAAAAGTCGCCATGAAAAATCCGCCCGGCATTGCGCAGGGCGGATTTTTCATTCAATCGCGGGCGGCTTATTTTTTCAGGCTGTCGCGAATTTCGCGCAGCAGCACCACTTCTTCAGGCGTGGCAGGCGGCTCGGCCGGCGTTTCCTTTTTCATGCGGTTGAATTGCTTGACCATCATGAAAATCACAAAGGCCAGAATGACGAAGTTCACCACGATGGTGATGAAATTGCCGTAGGCAAATACGGGCACGCCGGCTTTTTGCAAGGCATCCAGCGTATCGGGCACGCCTTCGGGCGGAGTGGCCAGCTTGATGTACATATTGGAAAAATCGATTTTTCCGACAATCATGCCGATCAAGGGCATGATCAAATCCTTGACGGCGGAATCGACAATCTTGCCGAAAGCCCCGCCGATGATGACACCCACGGCCAAATCCATGACATTGCCTTTAACGGCAAACTCCTTGAACTCCTGCATCATTCCCATAGATTTTCCTTTCCAAAATTGTGTGCCGATGAATGGCTGATCGGCCTGATGCCACTGCCTTGGGTGCAGCACACGCATCAGCCATCTCCTGACGCGGGCGGGATATTAACGGCATCCGGCCGTGCTCCTGAAAATGATGGTATCCATTGGTAACTTGCTTTCTGCAATGCTTGGCCTTTTTGGTAAAAACCGAACACGCTCTTCTGCCAAAATTTCTGCCATGCAAACACCATCGCCGCCACCTGATCGCCGCCGCCGCATCTGGCTCAAAGCCACCACCGGGCTGGGTGTGTCAAGCGCGGCCTTGATGACGTGCACGCTGGTGGGCAGCTTGCAACCCACCGAGCGCGAAGCGCAAGCCGCCGCAGATATCACCGTGGACATTGGCGATTTGCCTGCAGGCGAAAAGCGCGTGCTGCAATGGCGTGGCAAGCCCATCTGGGTTTTGCGGCGCACGCCGGCCATGCTGGCGGCCTTGCAGCGACTGGATCCGGCCGAGCTGGCCGATCCCGATTCCCGCCGCACCCGCTTGCCTACGCCCGCTTTTGCGCGCAATGCCTGGCGCTCGCGCAGGCCTGAGGTGTTTGTGTGCGTGGGGCTGTGCTCGCACCTAGGTTGCGCACCCATCGACCGTTTTCAACCCGGGGCGCAGGCCGGTTTGCCGGCCGATTGGCCGGGGGGCTTTGTCTGCCCCTGCCACGGTTCCATCTTCGATTTGGCCGGGCGGGTTTTCAAAAACAAAACGGCTACGGATAATCTGGAAATTCCGCCATACGTGTTTCTTTCGGATACACAGTTGTTGATCGGTTCTGAAACGAAAACCTGAGCCCGTGAACCGGGCGCTGCCTGGTGCCATCTGGTGGGCTGCAACTTGATTGCCTGCGCCCGTGCTTTGCGTGCCGTCCATTCATGTCAACAGATTCCAAACCGCCCGCTGCTGCCGAAAACCTTGCTCAGGCTGCTTCGGCCGCTCAAGCCCATGTGCCGCCAGCCCCTGACAATCATGGGGCGAGCCAGCCCCTGCACTCGCTGCCAGCGGATCTGCCCAAGGGCGACTTGGCATCTGCTGCCGAAGAGGCATCGACGCAGCCCGTGCAAGAAACGGCGCCAGCTGCCCCGGCCTTGCCTCCAGCCCTGCACAGGGCAGGGCCAGCACAAGCCCCCGCCCAGGCAGCGCAAGAATTGGGGCTGCCGCAAAAAACCGAAGAACAAGCAGCCTCAAAACAAACAGCACCCGAACCTACAGACACAGGCATAGGCACAGGCTTGCCAGCCTGGCTGGCGCAGCGTCTGCCTTCGCTGCTGGGCTGGTACCAGCGCCATGTGCGCAACTATTTCGTGCCCAAAAACCTCAACATCTGGTACGTGTTTGGCGCCTTGGCCCTGCTGGTGCTGGGTATGCAACTGCTCACCGGGCTGGCGCTGGCCGTGCATTACAAGGCCGATGCGCAGCAGGCCTTTGATTCGCTGCAACACATCATGCGCCATGTGCGCGGCGGGGCCTTGATCCGTTATGCGCATTCAACCGGGGCATCGGCCATTTTCATCCTGCTGTATCTGCACATGGCCCGCGGCCTGCTGTATGGCAGTTACCGCAAGCCGCGCGAGTTGGTCTGGCTGTTGGGCTGCGCCTTGTTCGTGTTGGTGATGGCCGAAGCCTTTGTGGGCCATCTGCTGCCTTGGGGGCAAACGTCTTATTGGGGCACGCAAGTCATCACCCAGCTGCTGGGCAGCATACCGGGCGTGGGGCCGTGGCTGGCGGATGTGCTGCGCGGCGGGCCCGAGGTGGGCAGTGCCACTTTGAGCCGCTTTTTTGTGCTGCACATCATCGTCATCCCCTTGCTGCTGCTGGGCCTGGTGGCGCTGCATGTGCTGGCGCTGCACGATGTGGGGCCATCCAACCCCGATGGGGTGGACTTGGCCCAAGGGCCGCACTGCAACCGCTGGTCTGCCACGGCACCGGCCGATACGGTGCCGTTTCATCCCTATTACACCGTGCGCGATGCCTGGGCGGCGGGCGTGTTTCTCACGGTCTTTTTTGCCATCGTCTTTTTCGCCCCCGAAATGGGCGGCCATTTTCTGGAGCCGGCCAATTTCATGCCTGCCAACCCCTTGCAGACCCCGCCACACATCACGCCCGTGTGGTACTTCAGGCCCTTTTATGCGATTCTGCGCAGCATGACGGCGGGCGCCACGCAGCTGCTGGCGCTGGCCGTGCCCTGGCTGGCCTTGTGGGGGCTGCGGGCAGGACGTGTCAAGGGCCGCCGCTGGCAGGGCGGTGTGCTGCTGGCACTGGGCTTGTCTTTGCTGCTGGGCCTGGTGCCTACTGGGCTGGCCTGGGTGCAAGCCCCGGCCGCGGCTTTGCAAGCCTGGGAACAATTCGCCCGCTGGCCTGAAAACGTGCCTGTGCTGGGGCGCCTGTGGTGGCTGCTGTGCATGGGCATTGATGCCAGCTTTTGGGGGCTGGCGGCGATGGTGGCCGCCATCGCCTTGCTCTGCGCCTTGCCTTGGCTGGATCGCAGCCCGGTGGCCTCCATTCGCTACCGCCCGCGCTGGCATCGCTGGGTGTATGGCTTGTTTGCAGCGGCCTTTGTGCTGCTGGGCGCAGTGGGTGGTTTGCCTGCCACGGGCTTGAACGTGCTGCTGGGGCAAGTGGCGACGTTGGGTTACTTTGCTTTCTTTCTGCTCATGCCGTGGTGGAGCCGCCAAGGCACATTCCGCCCCGTTCCCCTGCGCTTGACGGGGCGGGGTGGCGCAAGGGCCGCAGCCGAAGCAGCGCCAGCCTCTCAAAAAACGAAGGTTCAGCCAGAGGAGCCCTCATCATGAAGCGACGCACGCCAGCCTGGATGACCTGCGCAGTCCAAGGGCTTGGAGTCAGCGCCAGCCTGGCCCTGGCCTTGTTGGGCTGGCCTGCTTGCTCGTCGGCCGGTTCTTTTTTGGCCAGTTCCCCGAGCAATACAGCGTCAGCGCCTGCAGCCAATCCTTCATCAGCTGCGGCCATAGGGAAGAGCGGCGCCACGGCAACAAGTCAGGCTGCGCCAGCGGCGGTGGCAGCCAGCGCCCCATCCACCGCCTTGCACCACCTGCCCGCCAGCCGCGATGAGCTGGCCTCGCTGCAAAACGGCGCGCGGCGCTATCTGCAATCGTGCGTGGCTTGCCACTCTGCCGCGCAGGTGACTTATGGTCAATTGCAGGCACTGGGCATGACGCTGGCCGACGTACAGGCGCTGATGCCGGAGGACCCGCCGCAATCAGGCTCGGCGGCCATTGTCTCGCCCTTGCAGGCAGAGCAGGCCGTGCAGTGGTTTGGCGCCGCGCCACCCGATCTGAGTTTGGCCACACGCACGCAGGGCAACTGGCGCTACAGCGGCGCAGATCGCGTTTACAGCTATTTGCGCGGCTTTTACCGCGACCCCGGCACGCGCAGCGGCTGGAACAACACGCTCGTACCCGGCACCGCCATGCCACATGTGCTGGCGGCCTTGCAGGCAGACGAAGCTCACAACAATGGCGCAGAGATGCAATCGGTAGAGTCAACGCCGTCTGCGTCTGCGTCTGCTGCAGCTGCATCCGGCCCCGCCTCAGCCAGCGACGAAGCCGGGCAGGGCGGCGGCCAGCTCTCGCCCGCCGAATACGAACAAGCCCTGGCCGACATCACCCTCTTCATGCAATGGATGGCCGAGCCGGATCGCCAAACGCACGAGAAATGGGGCTGGCTGGTTTGTGCGCTGTTTGCCGCTTTTGCCTTTGCGGCTTGGCGCTTGCACGCCAGTTATTGGAAAGAAGTCCAGTAGCCGAAGACCGTTCAGCTTGGGCAATGCAAGGGGAGCGGACGAAGGGCCGGGATTGCGCTTGAGTGAAGAGTAATTACTTTAAAAAATCAATCATTTCAATCAACTAGTCTGCAATTCGAATCCATCACATCACTTGATGCAGTGATTGGTAACGTATTTTCAAGCGCCGCCCAACTTCAAGCAGTTTATTAAATAAATAACTTGAAGTTTAATTCATATCTATATGATAAACATGAAAATTTCAGCGCCTGCCTCCCATCCGGCAAGCGCCATTCGGGGGGCTTGACAAGTGGTGGATAATGGGGCATCCGTTTTTTGGCTTGATCGACCTTTGGAGAAATAACAATGATGGTTTTGTACTCGGGCACCACCTGCCCCTATTCGCACCGCTGCCGTTTCGTGCTGTTTGAAAAAGGCATGGACTTTGAAATTCGCGATGTGGACCTGTACAACAAGCCCGAAGACATCAGCGTGATGAATCCTTATGGCCAGGTGCCCATTCTGGTGGAACGCGACCTGATTCTGTACGAATCCAACATCATCAACGAATACATCGACGAGCGCTTTCCCCATCCGCAGCTCATGCCCAGCGATCCGGTGGACCGGGCGCGCGTGCGTCTGTTCCTGCTGAACTTTGAAAAAGAGCTGTTCACCCACGTTTCCGTGCTCGAAAACCGCATGGCGCGCAGCAACGAAAAAACGCTTGAGAAGGCCCGCAGCCAGATTCGCGACCGCTTGACGCAGCTGGCCCCCGTGTTTCTGAAAAACAAATTCATGCTCGGCGACAACTTCTCGATGCTTGACGTGGCCATCGCCCCCTTGCTGTGGCGTCTGGACTATTACGGCATCGAACTGAGCAAAAACGCTGCGCCCCTGCTCAAATACGCCGAGCGCATCTTCTCTCGCCCGGCTTATATCGAGGCGCTCACGCCGTCTGAAAAAGTCATGCGCCGCTGATGACACCCGCACGCTGAGCGCGCCATCCACCAGCCGAATGCTTTCGGCTTTCTTCCATACGTCTGCCTCGCCATGTCTGCCATTGCCCCCCCGCTGACTTCTCCCAAGCCGTATCTGATCCGTGCCTGGCACGAATGGATGAGCGACAACGGGCTCACGCCGCACATCCTCGTGATGGTGGATGGCAGCGTGACCGTGCCGCGGGAATACGTGAAGAACAACGAGGTGGTGCTCAACGTCAGCCACGACGCCACGGGCAGCCTGAACCTGGGCAATGACGAGATTCGCTTCCAGGCCCGCTTTGCCGGGCGTGTGCGCGAAATCGTCGTGCCGATCGAGCGGGTGGCCTCCATCTTTGCCCGCGAAAACGGGCAGGGCATGGTGTTCGAGGCCCTGCTGGCCGAAGACGCCGATTTTGATGGTGACGCTGCCAGCGAAGGCGCAGGGCCGGAGGCAGGTGCATCATCAGCCACGGCCGAACGTTCCAGCGCCCACACGGGGCTGAGCCTGGTGAACAAAAGCGATTCGGCTGAGCCGCCGAAAAAGCCCAAGCGCCCAACAAGCAACGGGCCTGACGACGAAACCCCACCACCTGCCCCCCCTTCTGCGCCCAAGGGCGGCGGCCTCAAGGTCGTGAAATAGCAGGCTGGCTTGCTCGGTTCCAGTAACGTTGCATGCCACTTGCTGGTGGCAGCTTGGCTTCTTTAAGGGCATGCTGGCTTTTGGCTGGGCGGCGTGATTAAGCGCGGAATTGCGGAATTGGCAGCCAATGCCCGCCATGGCGCATGGTTCGAATGACATGCATGAAGACGCAGCAAGCAACGGCAGCTTGCCATGCCCAAAAGTTGCTTTTGCTGCTGCAAGCCCCAAGCTGCTGATGCTGCCCGGAGCAGGACTGTTCCAGACAAAGCGCCCAGCCCGCTGCTTTATCGGATTGAACGGGTCGCGCACTTTCGTGACGGTTGGGATACGCGCCATCGCGATCACCCCTTGGCGACAGGCGATGATGCACAAGCGATCTGTCTGCCGCAAAGGCGCTGCTGTGCGATTGTTGAGTTCATGCCCAGCATGTTCTTTTGCTGATTTGTTTGCTTTGCCTAAGCGGGCAAAGTGCTTTTGCCCGAACGGATTGAACCCATGAGTTGCCTGACCCTCGTCAACGCCCATCTGGCCTTTGGCCACTTGCCCTTGCTGGATGGGGCAGATTTTTCGCTGAATCTGGGCGAACGCGTGGGCCTGATCGGGCGCAATGGCACGGGCAAATCCTCGCTGCTCAGAATCCTCGCAGGGCTGGAAAGCCCCGACGACGGCACCCTGCAACGCCAGCAAGGCTTGGTCACGACTTACGTGCCGCAAGAACCGGAGCTGGACGGCCAAGCCACCGTGTTTGAAGCGGTGCAAGCCGGGCTGGCGCCCACGCTGGAACTGATCGCGCAATACGAAAGCGGGCAGGGCGACTTGGACGCGCTGCAAACGCAGATCGAAGCCTGCGACGGCTGGCAGTGGAAGCAGCGTGTGGACATGGCCCTGCAAAAGCTCGGGCTGGATGGCAGCGCGCGCATCAGCACGCTGTCGGGCGGCAACATCAAGCGCGTGGCCCTGGCGCAGGCTTTGGTGATGCAGCCCCACGTGCTCTTGCTTGACGAGCCCACCAACCACCTGGACATGGACGCCATCCTCTGGCTGCAAGACCTGCTGTTGGACTTCAAAGGCGCGGTGGTCGTCATCAGCCACGATCGGGCTTTTCTGGACGCCATCAGCACCCGCATCGTGGAACTGGATCGAGGCAAGCTGCGCAGCTTCCCCGGCAACTTCAAGCAGTATCAGCAACTCAAGCAAGAGCAGCTGGAGCAAGAAGCCACGCTCAACGCTCGTGCCGACAAGCTGCTCGCGCAAGAAGAAGCCTGGATCCGCAAAGGTGTGGAAGCGCGCCGCACCCGCGCCGTGGCCCGCATCAATCGCTTGCAAGTGCTGCGCGAGCAGCGCCAGCAGCGGCGCGAAGCCTTGGGCCGCGTGCGCATGGATGTGGATCGCGGCGCAGCCAGCGGCAAAATCGTGGCCGAACTGCAAAACGTGAGCAAATCATTCGGCCAACGTGTGGTGGTGAACGATTTTTCGGCCACCATCTTGCGTGGCGACAAGGTCGGGCTCATCGGCCCCAACGGCGCGGGCAAATCCACTTTGCTCAAACTGATGTTGGGCGAACTGGCGCCCGACCGCGGCCAGGTGCGCCAAGGCAGCAATGTGCAAGTGGCCTACTTCGACCAGATGCGCAATGCACTGGACCTGAACGCCACGCTCGAAGACTTCATCAGCCCGGGCAGCGAATGGATTGAAATCGGCAGCCAGCGCCGGCACGTCAAAAGCTATTTGGGCGACTTTCTGTTCAGCCCCGCGCGGGCGGCCTCGCCCGTGCACAGCCTCTCGGGCGGTGAACGCAACCGCCTGCTGCTGGCGCGCCTGTTTGCACGCCCGGCCAACGTGCTGGTGCTGGACGAACCCACCAACGATCTGGACATCGACACGCTGGAACTGCTCGAAGATCTGCTGCAAAGCTACGATGGCACGGTGTTTCTCGTCAGCCACGACCGGGCTTTTCTCGACAACGTCGTCACCAGCCTGATCGTGAGTGAAGACAGCCCGCAACCCCCCGGCCTGTGGCGCGAATACGAAGGCGGCGTGCAAGACTGGCTGCAACAAAGCCAGCGCGCCAAAGCTGCACAAGCCGCGCAGGCAGCATCGTCTGCCCAAAGCGAGGGCAGCGCCAGCAGCGAGAAAAAATCAGGCGACAAAAAACAAGGCGCCACAGACAAGCCGCAGCCTGCCAGCGATGCCCAATCGGCACCAGCCAAGCGCAAACTCAGCTACAAAGAACAGCGCGAGCTGGAAGGCTTGCCCGCCCATATTGAAGCGCTGGAAGCCGAACAGGCTGCGCTGCGCGCCGAGCTGGCCGACATCAGCATCTACCAACGCGATGCCCAACGTGCCGCGGCCCTGCACACACGCGATGCAGCCATCGAAGACGAGCTGATGCAGGCTCTGGAGCGCTGGGAAGGGTTGGGGGCGTAGTCGGGGTGAAGTGGTGTTTGGTGTTTCTTGACGCTTTTTCTTCGTGGCCGCCAACAAATAGCTTGAACGCTAGTTCGCCACGACTGGCTGCATCCGCATCCCATTCGCCTCTGATGGGGGTGGCAGCTTGCAGATTTCGATCAACGCCACCTAATTCGGGTTGATGACAAAGCGATGTAGCTGCAAGCCAGTAAATAAGCAGGCCATTTACCATTTACCGTTTAACGGTAAACGGCATATAATCAACCGCATGGCCATCGTCTCTTTCAAGTGCGCAGATACCGAGGCGCTTTTCGCCTCGGGCAAGAGCAAGCGATTCGCCGCCATCCAGGCCGTGGCAGAACGAAAGCTTGCGCAACTGGAAGCAGCGGCCAGCTTGGAGTTTTTACGCGCACCGCCAGGCAATCGTCTGGAAAGCTTGACGGGCGACCGCAAGGACAGCACAGCATCCGCATCAATGCGCAGTGGCGCGTTTGCTTTGTCTGGACCTTGCAAGGCCCCAAAGATGTGGAAATTGTTGACTATCACTGAAAAGGAGCAAACACGATGCTGAAAAACGGAATGCGCCCCGTGCACCCTGGCGAAGTCTTGCGCCTGGACTATCTAGAGCCTCTGGGCATGTCGGCCAATGCCTTGGCCAAGCGCTTGCACTTGCCCGCCAGCCGCATCAACGACATCGTGCTGGAGCGCCGAGGCGTAACGGCCGACACGGCCATGCGTCTGGCCCGCTTCTTTGGCGGCGATGCGCAAAGCTGGATGAATCTGCAAAGCATGTACGAGCTGCGCGTGGCGCAAACGGCCCATGCCCAATCCATTGAGCGCGAAATCGAGCCGCTGTTTGCTGCCTGATTGAAATTGAAGCAGGCTATGCGCAACCTTCGGCTGCATGTGGCAGCAGCCGGAACGCGGGTTCCATATTGCCGACGGAAGCAGAGAAACAAAAAGCCCGCCTTGTGCAAAAACAGGCGGGCTTTTTTGTATCCGTTACGGGCAAGAAAAGGTGGTGCCTCGAACCGGAATCGAACCGGTACGCCGTCTTTCGTTGGCGGCGGATTTTAAGTCCGCTGTGTCTACCAATTTCACCATCGAGGCAGGGCAGAGGCCAAGTGAATATCTGGTGAAAACAAGCCTGCGCCGGACGCAGGGCGGGATTCTACACGGGCGGTATCGCTGTGGAACACGGCGTGTTTGCGAATGGCCTAGATCAGCCCAACGACAAGCAGCAAGGCCCGATCCACCGCTTTCATGCGTTCGTCGTCTAATCGGCCAAAAGGTTCACTGATTCTCGATCGTGGCAAGGTTGATAGTTTGTCCACCATCACCTGTGAAAGTTCACGCAAGCCGTTGGCCTTATCCGGCTCAACCGTGATGCGGAAGGCCGATGCATCGCGCATGGCGCTTGTAATCGGGCAAATCACCACGCTTTCCAATTCGGCCAGCAGATTCGATTGCACGACAAGCGCCGGGCGAGGTTTGCCGTAGGCACCTTGCAGTGCAACCGTGACGATATCGCCCCGCTTCATTGCCAGCCTTCAATCTCTTGCGCGGCCTCTTCGGCAAAGCGCAAGATATCCAGCTCCTCCGGATCGTTTTTCAGCTTCAGACATTGCTGGCGCACACATTCAGCAAAGCTGCTTGACCGCGTATCAGGCACCCAAAACTGAACAGGACGAAAGCCTGCCGCACGCATGCGCTGGCGATAGCGTTCTACCTTGTTTTCTGGCTGTTTGACTGTGGCCATGAGAAGCTCCGATTGGATCATGCGAGGTTTCATGATACCGTTTTTACGGTCATAAGGCGATCAGCCAAGCTCTGGCCAAGCTTGTCTTTACTTTGACTGCACGTTGTGAAAGCGTCTTGCCCGAAAGAAGCATTCACTATGCTGCGCGCAACGCACGGCGCCGCTTCACCGCATCGGCCAGTTGTTGCAATACAGGGGCCGTTTGCGCCAGGCTGATGCAGGCGTCGGTGATGGAAACGCCGCGCTGCAAATCGCTGCCGCCCAGGTCTTGCCGGCCTTCTTGCAAGTGGCTTTCGATCATCACGCCGGTGATGCGTGTTTCACCTGCGGCGATTTGCTGGGCCACGTCGGCCGCCACTTCGATTTGCCTGTGGTGCTGCTTGCTGCTGTTGGCGTGCGAAAGGTCGATCATGACTTGTTCGCGCAAGCCGCTGGCGGCCAGTTGCTGGCAGGCGGCGGCCACGTGCTCGGCACTGTAATTGGGCGCTTTGCCACCGCGCAGAATCACGTGGCAATCGTTGTTGCCGCGCGTTTCGAAAATGGCGGCTTGGCCCATTTTGGTCACGCCCATGAAGGCATGCGCGGCTTGCGCGGCCAAGATGGCATCCACGGCGATTTTGACGTTGCCATCGGTGCCGTTTTTGAAGCCCACCGGGCAGCTCAAACCGCTGGCCAGCTGGCGGTGGCTGGGGCTTTCGGTGGTGCGTGCGCCAATGGCGCCCCAGGCGATCAGGTCGCTGATGAATTGCGGGCTGAGCAGATCCAGAAATTCAGTACCCGTGGGCAGGCCCAGCTCGATGATGTCCAGCAGCAGGCGGCGCGCGCGCTCCAACCCTTTGTTGATGGCAAAGCTGCCATCCAGATGGGGGTCGTTGATGTAGCCTTTCCAGCCTACGGTGGTGCGCGGCTTTTCAAAATACACGCGCATGATGATGAGCAATTCCTTGGCAAACGGCTGCACCATGCTTTTGAGTTGCTGCGCGTATTCCAGGGCCTGATCGTGGTCGTGAATCGAGCAGGGGCCCACCACCACCAGCAGCCGATCATCGCGGCCGTGCAGCACGTCAGCAATCGCCTGGCGCTGTTGCCGGATTTGCCGGGCCAGTTCGGGGCCGAGCGGCAAGCGTTCTTGCAACAGGGCGGGCGAAATCAGGGGGCGCACAGCCTGGATGCGAAGGTCGTCGATGCGGGTGGTGTCGTGGGTGGAGGGCAGGGTGTTTTCGAGCATGGCGGGCATTGTACGGTCGGCGCTTGCTTTCAGGCCCGGTTTTTCAGCGAAGTCATGGCGGCGGCTTGCCCTTTGCAGCAGGCCGGCCATGTGCTTTTGCATGTGGCCCAGGCGCGGCGCGACACAGTTGCGCGATCAATCATCAGTTGCCGCAAGATCAGGCAGCTAGGGCTCAGATTCGCCCAGCAGCAGGCGGTAGCCGCGCTCGGCCTTGTTCTGTTTTTGGGGCGAAAGGGCAAACGCGCGCTGCAAGGTTTGCACAGCGGCAAACAAGGCATCAGCATGGCCGTGTTTGAGTTCGATTTCAATTTCGCTCACGGGCAGGCTGCGGCCATTGGCTTCTATGCTGCCTGCGTCCAGCGCCAGTTCCAGCAAGCTGCCGTTGCAGGGCAATTGCCACAGCGTGCGCTCAATGCGCGTTTCAAACACGGGCTGCAAGCGGGGGGCAATGCCGGGGCTGCTCAAAAAGTCGCGCATGGGGGCGTGGATGATGCGATGCAGTTCCAGCGCTTGGGTGGCGGTGGCGTGTTCGATTTCAACACGGGTATGCAGGCCCAGGCTGGCGGGGTTGGCTGCGACAGCATCAGATGCATCTGATGCCCTTGCAGATACCATTGCTTCGGTCGGGGTGAACTTCAAGGTTTGCACCCAGCCATCGCCTTGCTGGCGCAGGCGCAAGCCCATATGCCGCTGGGCCAGTTCCAGCGTGGGCGTGTCGTAATAAATGCTGCGCAAGGCGTGCACTTGCGGGGCAGAAGCGGCAGGAAACAGTTGCGCCACCTGCCTGATAAAAACAGGCTGCTGATCGTCAGGCAGGCACAGGGTCCATTCGATTTCGGTCTGCATGATGCGTGAATGTTACAAAGCTTGAGTGTTTCCCCCGCTCCTTCATACAATGGGGGGGCGCGGAGCTTAAAGAATCTTAAAAGGGCGGAGCGCAAATTCAATTTCATTCATCAAGCAAGGAGGTGGAGATCATGTTCAAGCATATTGTTTTCGCTACCGATGGTTCGCCCAGCGCGGCAAAAGCCAGCCAAACGGCCATTGAGCTGGCCCGCTTGCACGGCGCCAAGCTGACCGTGGCGTTTGTGATCGATCCCTATCCTTACATGTCCTTGGGTGAGGGCACGGGCGATGCCTTTCAGGCCTACATGAATGCCGCTTACGCGGCTTCGGCCAAGGTCACGCAGGAGCTGGAAGAGAAAGCGCGTCAGGCAGGCGTCACGCTTGAAAAGAGCGTGATCGAAGGCGACGATGTGGCCTCTGCCATCGTGATGGTGGCTGAGCAGCAAGGTGGTGATTTGCTGGTGATGGGTTCGCACGGGCGCAGCGGCATCCAGAAGCTGATTCTGGGCAGCGTGGCCAGCAAGGTGCTGACGCTTTCCAAAGTGCCGGTGCTGATCGTGCGCTGATTCGTTGGCTGATGCATGGGCGTGCCTGCCTTGTGCGGGGGGATTTGAAAAGGCGCACAGGGCAGCCGCGCAAATCGCACGAATTCATTGAACAAAAAAGCCGCAAGCGCGGCTTTTTTGCCGGGTGCCATGAGCAGAGGACAAGGAACCGCGTGCACGCTTGCTTGTGTGAGTGCTTCAGATGCATGCATGGTCTGATGCGATCTGGTTTTGAGGGTGGATTTGGGACAAATGCACAGTGCGCCACTGGCAAGCAGCACGGCGGCTTGCGCCTTGTCTCTGTACGCCCCATTGCATCCCAAACGCACTTTCAGCACGTGCACGGCAGCGCTGCGAATCGCTTGCCAAGGCTCTAAGCATTACCTGGTTTGATTGGGCTGAGCGGGCAGGGCTGCTGCATTGCTCTTGCTCATATGCCTGCGGCCTGCATGGGCGCTTGGCCTATGGCTACGCCTGCGCTTGCGTGGCGCCCAACAAAGCCAGCATGCCCGCTTCGTCCAGAATGGCCACGCCCAGGGCTTGGGCCTTGTCGAGCTTGCTGCCCGCTTCAGCGCCGGCCACCACATAATCGGTTTTTTTGCTCACGCTGCCGGCCACTTTGGCGCCTGCAGCTTCCAGCAGTTCCTTGGCTTGCTCACGCGCGAGGGTGGGCAGGGTACCGGTTAGCACCACGGTTTTTCCGGCCAAAGGCAGGTTGGCCGGGTCGTGCAGTTGGGCCATTTCGTGCTCGGGCCAGTGCAGGCCCGCGGCGCGCAGGCGGGCGATGATGTCGCGGTTGTGCGGCTCGGCAAAAAAGTGCTGAATGCTTTGGCTCACCACCGGCCCCACATCGGGCACTTGCAGTAGGGCTTCTTCATCGGCAGCCATCAGCGCATCCAGATTGCCGAAGTGGCGGGCCAGGTCTTTGGCCGTGGTTTCGCCCACGTGGCGAATGCCCAGGCCGTAGATGAAGCGCGCCAGCGTGGTGTTTTTGCTGGCGTGCAGCGCATCAAGCAGGTTTTGCGCGGACTTTTCGGCCATGCGTTCCAGCGCGGCCACTTGCGGCAGTTGCAGGTGATACAGATCGGGCAGGGTCTGCACCAGGCCGCTGTTCACGAGTTGATCGACGAGTTTTTCGCCCAGGTTTTCAATGTCCAGCGCGCGGCGCTGCGAAAAATGCAGAATGGCCTGCTTGCGCTGGGCCGAGCAGAACAGGCCCGCCTTGCAGCGGGTATCGGCTTCGCCTTCCAGCCGCTCGACCGCGCTGTGGCATACGGGGCAAGCCGTGGGCATGGCAAAGGGCTGGGTACCGGCTGGGCGACGGTCGGCCACCACGGCCACCACTTCGGGTATCACATCGCCCGCACGGCGCACGATCACCGTGTCACCCACGCGCACGTCTTTGCGGCGGGCTTCGTCTTCGTTGTGCAAGGTGGCGTTGGTAACCGTGACGCCTCCCACAAACACCGGTGCGAGCTTGGCCACGGGCGTGAGTTTGCCGGTGCGCCCCACTTGCACATCAATGGCTTGCACGGTCGTCATCTGCTCTTGCGCGGGGTATTTGTGGGCCACGGCCCAACGCGGCTCGCGGCTCACAAAGCCCAGCTGCTGCTGCAAGGCAAAGCTGTTGACCTTGTAGACCACGCCGTCGATGTCAAAAGGCAGGGCGTCGCGCAGGGCGGCTACTTTTTCATGAAAAGCCACCAGCCCCTGCGCGCCCAAGGCCACCTCGCGGTGAGGCGACACGGGCAGGCCCATGCGTTCAAAGGCATCAAGCATCTCGCTTTGCGTGCTGGGCGGATTGGCCCAGTGCTGCACCTCGCCTTTGCCGTAGGCAAAAAAGCTCAACGGCCGCGTGGCAGCAATGGCCGGATCCAGCTGGCGCAGGGCGCCGGCTGCGGCGTTACGGGGGTTGACGAAGGTTTTTTCGTTCTTTTTGCCCTGGGCGATTTTTTGGCGTTGCTGTTCGTTCAGGGCCTCGAAGTCATCACGCCGCATATACACCTCACCACGTACTTCGAGCACAGCCGGGGGCTGGGGCGTGCGCAGCTGCAAAGGGATTTGGCCGATGGTGCGAATGTTTTGCGTCACGTCCTCGCCTGTTTCGCCGTCGCCGCGCGTGGCAGCTTGCACCAGCACGCCGTTTTCGTAGCGCAGGTTCACGGCCAGGCCGTCAAATTTCAGCTCCGCTTCGTAGGGCAGGGGGGCATCGTCAGGGCCCAGGCCCAGTTCCTTGCGCATGCGCTGATCAAACGCCTGCGCGCCGCCACTGCTGGCATCCGTTTCGGTGCGGATGGAGCGCATGGGCTCGGCATGGCGCACGGGGGTAAAGCCATCCAGCACCTGGCCGATCACGCGTTGCGTGGGCGAATCGGGCGTGCGCAGAGCAGGGAAGGCTTCTTCGAGCTGCTGCAATTCGGCAAACAGCCGGTCATACTCCGCATCGGGAATTTCGGGCTCATCCAGCACGTAATACAAATGCGCGTGGTGGTGCAGCTGCTCGCGCAACCATTGGGCGCGGGCCAGCTGCTGGGGCGTGGGGGCCGAATCAGCATCAGCGGTTGCGGCGCTGGAAAAAAGGTCGGAATCAGGCATGGCTGAACAAACAAGAGCTGGCAAATGCGTGGATACCCTTGGGGGATGGGCTTTGGGTTGGTGATGTTCGGCAGCCAGCCAACCTGCCGATGACACGAAAGAAAATCGTTCAAGTCGCTGATTATCTGTAAAAGCATATGGCCCCATCATCCGACAGGTTCCGTCTTTTACAGCCTGTTCAAAATCTCCTCACGGGCGCTTGAATACGGAGGCGGGCAGTCTGCGGCGTTGCCAATCTTGTCAACCTATCTGCCTCATGTTGCACAGGCGATGCACTGCGCCACATACAAAAAATGTGCGCCTTGCATCCCCCCGGACTCTGTCCAATCACCTCGCGTTGAGATTTTGAACAGTTTCTTGCAGCAGGCGCCAAGTTGCCGCGCCCTTGCGGCTTGTCCTCGGCTATCTATGGATCTGCTTTTGCTGTTTGAGGGCGGCTCGCGGCGTGCCGATAGCGTCTTTGCGTCACCCGGCCCACTGCTGCGCTAGTCAATCCTCAAGATGCGAGTTGATGCGCGGGCTGCAGCACAGGCCGTATGCCTGTACAAAAAGAAAAAGATGAAAGCCATTGCGCCAAAAGGCGTCCTCTGGCTGACACTTCAACAGGCATGAAGGCTTGCATCAGCAAGCTGGGCCAGGCGCGTGATGACAGCGAATTGATCGCTTATGCTTGCGGCGTAATCCTGCCTTTTCTTGCATGCTCTCATGTCCAACAAGCACACATCTTCCCCTTCCAAAACCCGCATGGTCTACGGTTTTCATGCCGTGGGCGTGCACCTCAAAACCGCGCCGCAAACCGTGCAGGAAATCTGGTTCGATCCCTCGCGGCGTGATGCCCGCATGCGCCAGTTTTTGCAGCGCGCGCAAGAGGCAGAGCTGCAACTCATCGAGGCAGATGCTGCGCGGCTTGCCCGCCTGGCGGGCAGCTTCAATCACCAGGGCGTGGTCGCACGCGTGGCGGCTGCGCCCGCCAGCCATTCGCTGGATGATTTACTGGATGGCCTGCAAGCACCGCCTTTTCTGCTGGTGTTGGATGGCGTAACCGACCCGCACAACCTGGGTGCCTGCCTGCGCGTGGCCGATGGGGCCGGGGTACACGCCGTGATCGCGCCCAAAGACCACGCCGCGGGCATCAGCGCCGTGGTGGCCAAAGTGGCCTGTGGCGCGGCCGAAACCGTGCCGTACTTCATGGTCACCAATCTGGCGCGCACCCTCAATGAACTGAAAGAACGCAACATCTGGGTCATCGGCACCAGCGGCGATGCGCCGCAAACGCTTTACCAGGCCGATCTGCAAGGCCCGCTGGCCCTGGTGCTGGGGGCTGAAGGCACGGGACTGCGCCAACTCACCCGCAAAACCTGCGATGCGCTCATCTCCATCCCCATGCTCGGCGCGGTTGAAAGCCTGAACGTATCTGTTGCCAGCGGCGTATGCTTGTACGAAGCCGTGCGGCAGCGGCAGGTTCAGGCGGATTGATACGGTTTGATGCCGTCAACCAAGCCGCTTTTTGTCTCGCAAAAGCAACTGCTTTGTTGGGGTAAACGTTAAATACGCAGCCATAGATGATCTTTTTATCAACAAATATCAAAAGCCATGCTTTTTCTAGACAGCGTCGTCATGAGATATTGAGCCACAACATCAAACAACGGATTTG
>JAUMWT010000029.1 GCA_030529505.1 Allobrachymonas sp.
AAGGTGATGCCCAAGCGCTGGATTGTTGAGCGCAGCTTTGCCTGGTTGGAGAAGAGCAGAAGGTTGTGGAAGAACTGCGAGAGGCTGCTGAACACCAGCTTGCAGTTCATCCACCTCGCTTTTCTGGCTCTTGTCCTCAAAAGATCGTGAACAGGTTCTAAGAGGACTCTCACTGCCCCCAACGCCCACTGTCAAGCTTCACCGAGGCAGCTTAACGGCCGATCCGTGCGCTTCATTTTCCTGCCTTGTGTGGACTTACCGATTTCTGCTTGGGTTTTACGCGCCGAAATTTCTGGCAATGGGAGCCAATATCCACCAATGACGTAACATATCGTAATTCATGTTACGGCAAGCGCTAAAGGGGATTCCATGGACGAGACACAGCCGGAAGGTTCGGGCATCGCGGCAAAGTTGAAGATCGACGTGACCCTGATCGCCAAGTTGAATCTGGCGGACTTTCAGAATGCGGTCCCGTTGATCCGGGATCTCGCGCTGATCAACGAGACCGATCAGACGCATGAGCAAGTCGAGCTGATCCTGACTTCCGAGCCGCCCTTTTTGAAGCCACGTCGTTGGCGGATCGATGCACTGGCGGCGCATTCGCGCTATCCCATCCGCGATCTGGACCTGAGCCTGGACGGCGGACTGCTGGCGCGGCTGACGGAAGCGGAGACGGCCACGGTTTCGCTGACACTGCGCGCCGCAGGCGCACAAGCGTCCGCCCCCGCCCTGGCACGGCACGAGAGTCGTCTGGAATTGCTGCCGCGCAACCAATGGGGCGGCCTCTCGCATCTGCCTGACCTGGTTGCCGCGTTTGTGCAGCCCAACGACCCGGCGGTGGATCGGCTGCTCAAGCGCAGTGCCGAGGTGCTGCGCCAGCACGGCCGCAACCCTGCGCTGGACGGCTATGCCGGCGGCGCCAAGCGCGCCTGGGAGCTGGCTTCGGCCCTCTGGGGGGCCACGGCTGGCATGCAGTTGGACTATGCCTTGCCGCCCGCCAGTTTCGAGCAGTCCGGCCAGAAGGTGCGCAGCCCCAGCCAGATCGAAAGCTCCGGCCTTGGCACCTGTTTCGACCTCGCGCTGCTGTTCTGCGCTGCGCTTGAGCAGGCAGGACTGAACCCGCTGCTGGTCTTCACCGAAGGCCATGCCTTTGCCGGCGTCTGGCTGCAAGCCGAGGAGTTCTCCACCACCGTCGTTGACGACGTGACCGCCTTGCGCAAGCGCCTCAGGCTCAAGGAGCTGGTGCTGTTTGAAACCACCCTGATCACGCAGCGCCCCGCTGTCCCCTTCAGCTATGCCACCGAACGCGGCGCGCAGCAGGTGGACGAATCCCAGGATGCGGCGTTTCGCCTGGCCGTGGACATTCGCCGGGCGCGGCTACAGCGCATCAAGCCATTGGCCAGCGCGGAAGCAGCGGCAGCGTCGGACGCTGAAGTGTCAGCCTCGCCCACGCCTGCCTTGCCAACATTTGAAGACGCGCCTGAGCTGCCCGACAGTGCGCCGGCCCATGCGGAAGATGCCAGCCTGCTCGACCCGCAGGACCGGCTGCTGCGCTGGCAACGCAAGCTGCTGGACCTTTCGCTTCGCAACAATCTGCTGAACTTCAAGGGCGGCAAGAAAGCGCTCAAGCTGGAGGCGCCAGACCCCGGCGCGCTGGAAGACCTGCTGGCCAGCGGCCAACCGCTGAAGCTGCGGCCGCGCCCGGATCTGATGGACGGCGCCGATCCGCGCGATCAGGCCATCTACGAATCCCGCGAGCGCGAAAACCTGCGCCGCGCGCATGCGCTGGAAGCCTTGCAAAAACGCGAGGTTTTCATCGGCGTTGCCGAAGCCGAACTCGACACACGGCTGACCGAGCTGTTTCGCAGCGCCCGCACGAATTTGCAGGAAGGCGGCGCCAACACGCTTTATCTCGCCCTGGGCTTTTTGTCCTGGACGCGCGAGGACCGCGACGGTCAGCGCTATCGCGCCCCCTTGATCCTGGTGCCGGTCAGCCTGCAACGCCAAAGCGCCCGCTCGGGCTTCACGCTCAGCCTGCATGACGATGAGCCCCGCTTCAATCCGACCCTGATCGAGATGCTGCGCCAGGACTTTGAACTGAACCTGAGCAGCCTCGAAGGCGAGTTGCCGCGAGACGAAAACGGGCTGGATGTCGCTGCGGTCTGGAAGGCCGTTGGCCACGCCATCAAGGACATCAAGGGTTGGGAAGTGACCGAGGACGTGGTCTTGTCCATGTTCTCGTTTGCCAAGTACCTGATGTGGAAAGACCTGGCCGAGCGCAGCGAGCAGTTGCGCGAAAACCCGGTCGTGCGCCACCTGCTGGACACGCCGCGCGACCCTTACCCGCCTGGCGCGCCGTTCCCGCAGGTGCGCGAACTGGACCGGCACTTCGACCCCAAGCAGGTGTTCTGCCCCTTGCCGGCCGATTCCTCGCAGTTATCGGCCGTACTGGCGGCCTCGCAGGGCAAGGACTTCGTCCTGATCGGCCCGCCCGGCACCGGCAAAAGCCAGACCATCGCCAACCTGATCGCCCAATCCCTGGCGCAGGGGCGGCGCGTGCTCTTCGTGTCCGAAAAGATTGCGGCGCTGGACGTGGTCTACCGGCGCTTGCGCGAAATCGGCCTGGGCGAGTTCTGTCTGGAGCTGCATTCCAGCAAGGCCCGCAAGCGCGACGTGTTGGCCCAGCTGCAATCGGCTTGGTCCAGCAGCGGCCAGGCCGACGCCGAACAGTGGCGCGCAGAAGCCGACAAGCTCAAGCAGTTGCGCGATACACTGAACATCTACGTCGAATGCCTGCATCGGCGCCGCCGAAACGGTTTGAGCCTGTTCGACGCGATCGGCACGGTCAGCGCCGGACACGATGTCCCGGCGCTCGAAATGGCCTGGCCCACGGCCGATCAGCACGATCATGCCGGCATCGAGCAGTTGCGCCACGCCGTGGACCGGCTGGAAGTCAATGCGCAAGCCATCGGCCATGCCACGTTGGCGCAACACCCCTTGGCCCTCATCGGCCAGGGCGACTGGTCGCCCACCTGGCAGCAACAACTGCTCACCGCCGCGCGCGAGGTTCTTCCCGCCGCCCAGGCGACGATCGAATCCGCCGAGGCATTCGTCCAGGCCATCGGGCTGCCTGCGCCAGCGCTGACGGCCCAGACCTGCGAAGCGCTGCTGATCCTGGCCCAACGCCTGCCATCGGCAGCCGGGCACGACTGGCGCTTCGTCCTGCGCCCCGATGCACATGCGCTGTGCCAAGGTCTGCAAAAGGGCGCCGCACTGCTGCGCCGCCATGCCGAACTGAATGCACAGCTCTCTGAGCTGTGGCCCGCCTCCGTCGTGGCCGCCTGCACCGACGGCCTGGCAGCGCTTACCGAGCACCGGCAGCTCCATGCCCAGCTCGGCGAGCCTTGGGCGGCTCGCACGGTCGTGCAACTGAAGCAGGGGCTGGAGCTGCTGGCCCGGATCGCGCAACACCACGCAGCGCTGTCGGCTCCGTATGACGCATCGATCGAGCAGCTCGACGTCGCCGAGCTACAGCGCCGCTGGGAACAGGCCGAGCAGGCGTTCTGGCCCAAGTCCTGGCTGGGCAAACGCAAGGTCACGGCGCAACTGTCTGGCGCCATCAAGGGGCAAGCGCAGCCCGACGTCCGCAACGATCTACAGCATTGGAACGCCATCCGCGCCTTGCGCCAACAGGTGCAAGCCATGCCCCCCGCGCAGGAATGCGCCTGCGTTTGGGCCGGACTGGATACCCAGCAAGACAAGATGCGCACGGCCCTGCGCTGGCAGATCGCCCTGGCCGCCGTGCGCGAAGGCCGGGCGTGGGAAGACGACGGCTTCGACGCCATCGCGGACGGCCAATGCGGGGCAGCCCTGCAAGCCGATTTGCAGCGGGCGCGCCGACTGCGCCAATTGGAGCAGGCCATTGCCGCCCATGCCGCGCTGGAAACGGCGACCGACGGCCTATGGGCCGGCCACGCCACGCAAACCGATCACCTGCGCGCCGCATTGGATTTCTTGAGCGACCGGCGCAAACACCTCCAGCAAGGCCCTCTGGATGCAGCCCATGCCTGGGTCGAAGAAGGCGCTTGCGGCCCCACCCTCGCGCGCGATCACCAGACGCTTTGCCAACGCGCCGAAACCGAACAGGCACTGGCTGCCCTGGACGACTTGCGTGAATCCACCGCCGGCCTGTGGAAAGGGCTGGGCACAAATCTGGATGCGCTTGCACAGGCCTGCAAGCTCCACGAGGATCTGGCCGCCGCGCTGGCGCGCCTGGCCGCCACGCCCGAACAGATTGCCGCCTGCAAGGCGCCGCTGCATGCCCTGTTGGGCGATGCCAATGCCTTGCTGACGCCAGGCGGGCGCATCGCGCTGGCTGGTGCGCGGTATGTGGAGTGCCGGACGCAGCTGCTTGCCCGGCAGGAGGCGTTCGCGGCCATCGGCGGCCTTGCCGAGACCGCCCAGACGCGCTGGCACGCCCTGTCACTCGACGGACTTATCGAGCAAAGCCAATCCATCCTGCGCGCAGAACACAGCCTGCGCAGCTGGTGCGCCTGGCGTCAGGCGCGCAGTGAAGCACTGGCATTGGGGCTGGCCGCGCTGGTGCAGGGGATCGAACAAGGCCATGTCCAGCCCGGCCAGGCCCGCCGCACCTTTGAAACCAACTACGCCCGCTGGTGGCTCAACGCCGTGGTCGATCACGAGCCGGTCATCCGCGGGTTCGTCAGCGCCGAGCACGAACAGCGCATCCGCGACTTCCGCGCGCTCGACGAGCGCTTCACCGCCCTGACCCGGGACTGGCTGCGCGCCCGCCTGTGCGCCGAACTGCCCTCGCCGGACAACGTCAGCCGCAACTCCGAATGGGGCGTTTTGCGGCGCGAGATTGGCAAGAAACGCGCGCATCTGCCTTTGCGGGAGTTGCTGGCCCAGATTCCCGAGGCCCTGACCAGACTCACGCCCTGCTTGCTGATGAGCCCGCTGTCCATCGCCCAGTACCTCCAGGCGGGGGCCAACGCCTTCGATCTGGTGATCTTCGACGAAGCCTCGCAGATCCCGGTCTGGGACGCGATCGGCGCCATCGCCCGCGGCCGTCAGGTAGTGATGGTCGGCGACCCCAAACAGTTGCCGCCCACCTCGTTCTTCGACCGCGCCGAATCCGGCCTTGACGACGGCGACGTCGAGGCGGATCTGGAGAGCATCCTCGACGAGTGCATCGGCGCCAACCTGCCAACCCGCGACCTGAACTGGCACTACCGCAGCCGCCATGAAAGCCTGATCGCGTTCTCCAACCACGCCTACTACAGGGGAGAGCTGGTCACCTTTCCTTCCCCCGTCACCCATGATCGCGCTGTCAGCCTGCAACGGGTCACCGGCGCCTACCAAAAAGGCGGCGCGCGAACCAACCCGGCCGAAGCCAAGGCGCTGGTTGCGGACATCGTCGCCCGCCTGACCGCGCCCGGATTCCGTGAAAGCGGCCTCACGATCGGGGTGGTCACGTTCAACGCCGAACAGCAGAAACTGATCGAGGACATGCTCGACGAAGCCCGGCGGAAAGACCCGCGACTGGAGCCCTACTTCGCCGAGAGCGAACTGGAACCCCTGTTCGTCAAGAACCTGGAAAGCGTGCAAGGCGATGAGCGCGACCTCATCTACTTCTCCATCACCTATGGCCCGGACCCCGCCGGCCAACTGGCCATGCACTTCGGCCCGCTCAACCGCCAGGGCGGCGAGCGACGGCTCAACGTCGCCATCACCCGTGCACGGCACGAGCTGCGCGTGTTCGCCAGCTTCCGCGCCGAGCAGATGGACCTGGCCCGCACCCAGGCCATCGGCGTACGCGATCTCAAGCACTTCCTGGAATTCGCCGAATACGGCGCTCGTGCGCTGGCGACCGCGAACAGCGGCAGCCTTGGCAGCTTCGACAGCCCCTTTGAACAGGCCGTAGCCACGGCCCTGGCTCAGCGCGGCTGGCAAGTCCAGCCGCAGATCGGCGCATCTTCGTTCCGCATTGATCTGGGCATCGTCGATCCCGACGCACCTGGCCGTTACCTGGCCGGCGTGGAATGCGACGGCGCCACCTACCACCGCAGCGCCACGGCGCGCGATCGCGACAAACTGCGTGAGCAGGTCCTGCGCGGCCTGGGCTGGGAAATCCTGCGCGTCTGGTCCACCGACTGGTGGATCGACCCCGCTGGCACCCTCGACAGGCTGGATGCCCGGCTGCAAGCCGTGCTCGCGGCCCAGCGCGAGCGGCGCGCCCAACAGGCCGAACGCGAAGCCGAGGCCGAGCGCCTGGCGCAAGCGGCCATCGCACAGGCGATGGCCCCGGTGACAACACCGGACGAGAAAGCGCCGCTCCCAACCGAGGCGACCCCGAACGCAGCGCAAGCCCCTGCCACCGCGCCCGCACCGCAGGCCGAGGAAGTCTTTGCCCGCCAGATCGGCGCAGCAGCAGCAGCCGAAGCCAATGCCGAGGCCGAATCAATAACGCCAGCGCAAACCGCGCGTTATCGGGTCACTCATCCCGCTGAAGCCGTCGCTGGCGCCAATCCCGAACGCTTTTTCGACAGTGAATACAACGACACCCTGTCGGCCATGATCGCCCACGTCATCGAGCATGAAGGGCCGGTGCTCGACACCCTGCTGGCTCGCCGCATCGCCCGCGCCCACGGCTGGCTGCGCACCGGCGGCCGCATCCGGGAGCGCGTTTTCCAAATCGCGCGCGCCCGCCACCGGACGAGCGATGAAGAAGTCGGCACCTTCTACTGGCCCGACCATCTGGACCCCGCAGCGGAAGCGCCTTTCCGAGCGCCCGCCGAAGAAGACAGCGTGCGCGCAGCCGACGAGATCAGCCTGCAAGAACTGGCTTCACTGGCCCGCGCCGTGATCGCACGCGGCGCCCAAGGCGAATCGAGATACACCGCAATGGCGCACGCACTGGGCCTGCAAAAGCTGGGCGCCGCCAGCCGAGCACGCTTGACGCTGGCCTTGCAGGCCGTATCGCCCAAGCCGTGAGGTGATGCCGCCAGCCCCGCCCAGACCGCTGATCTGTTTCACCGCGTCGGTGCGGAAAAACCGCTTCGTATCGCTGCGCCCTGGATTGCTTCTCGCCACAGCCAATCTCGACGCAGCCAAGCAGCAATTTCAGTGGCATCCCGACCCGACAACACCAAGGCGCAATACGCCCCGTTCAATCGCCTGCAAGACCCCGACCCCGACCCCGAAACCCGTGCCCACCTCGCCCGCGTCATCACCGGCACCTGCGGCGCGGGGCAGAACGCTTATGTGACCTTCAATAACAAGGTGGAGGGGGCTGCGCCGTTATCGGAGGCAACGGGGCACTTGCGCGTGGGATGGATCGAAACTGCAAGAAAACGGAGGGAAGGCTATCGGGAACTGGTAGTTGCGACACGCCAGATCGGGTGCGAAAACCAAGGCAGAATAAAGGAAGGTGGGGTTTTGCAGGGGCTACGATTGACTTTTGGTGAACATTCTCATAGTTCATGGATTTTTGGCTTAATCGCAATGGCCACAGCCTTACCCGTTTCCAGTGTTGCCCGGATGACATCTCGAAGCAACTGCGACTGACTGGGTGTAGTACCAATCCACGCCTTGGACACTACAGTAATAAATGAAGTATTGTCGAAATAACGCTTTGCATTTTTATAGGTGATCCGTAAGCCATTTTTTGGCCCTTTAATGCCGGGGTCGTTCTCCAGCAACTTCCAGTAGTCCAGAGGCAGGTACATGCCGGGTACCAAACCCACATCATCCGGGTTGAAGACGAGCCTGGGGCAAAACTTGAGGAAGAACGGGTTTTCGGTCAGCCGGTAGCCGCCTATGTCGGTGTTGGGTGTACACGCTTTTAGCGTACCAAGCAGAGCATCCATGCGGTCGATTTCTTCCTTCAACTGCGCGTCGGGCAGTCGATAGATGGCTTCGACTGGCCTGTTATGCCCGCTTTCATGTTCCATTGCCTTGTACTGAACCATGACAAAGCTCTGGTAGGTTTCGTTAAAATAAATGAGATCAGTGCCAGTTTGTTTTTCGAGCGGAAGGCGATTGGCAAGGATGACAGTGAGTCGTTCTGACGTTTCCTCGGACTCGAATACCGCTGCACCGTAGGGGTAGGCTTTGACTACTTCAAAGCCCGGCAGGTTTTGCAGGTCGTTGATCACCATCGGGTCTTCGCGCAGCCGAACGCTGGGCAAGCCGTCCAGAAAGGAGACCGGCGTTTCGTCCGATAGCGCCCATTCCTGAACAGGGTCGCGTCTGAGTCCGGCAATCGACAGCGCCGTCAGCACAGCTTCTTTCTGCTGTGCCAAGTTTTTCTTTGCTTTATCAGACAATCGCCGGATGCGGGCAGCTCTGGTTTCACTGAACCGATCTAGCAAGGTGCTGGTTTGGGGGGCAAGCTGGCGGAGGGCTTCAATAACAGCAGAGAAGCCTTTTTCGGTCAACAAACCGCCTGATTGGAATCGCTTGCGGATAGATGCTGCGTTGCGTTTCGGCAGGAGATTGAGCAGTTTCCGAACTGATATTGGCTCCGATAGTTTTTCAGCTTTGTCGATGTTCAGTCGCATCAAACCAGTGCCGGCGCGTGCGCCGCGACGTCCCAGGCCAATATGCGTCAACTTCCCCGGCATCGACCACGAAGCAGATCAAAGGTGCTGTTCGACTGTGTTGAAAGTCAGCGACAGGCTCGGCAAACGTCTGCTCTTCAGCCACACATCCAAGGAATGTGTTCATTCGTTCTTTCGCGAGTAATACGACGAAGCCGCTTGCCTTGGCCATTTGACTAGCGGCCTGTCTGGTCTGTGGCCTGTTGTGCGGCATATTTCTTCATGCCATCACGCAGAATCTCAAGAAACGTGTGATTTCTGCACTCAGCATCCGCTACGATAGCATCAAAAGACACGACGAAAGTGGGAGTCGGAACCACCGTTCCATCCGGTCGTTCAGTTCGGAATTCCTGATAGTAAAGCTTACCCCTAGAGAACAAGGGTGCCCAGTTTTGCTGACGCAGCCGAGTTCCCATTGTGTCGCTGATCTGGATAACGGCGTAGTACCAGATTCTCTGGATGTTGGGGCAATGCGCTGCCAGTTTCACCGCACGATCAAGCAATTGATTGATGGCATATTGATTTTCTTTTTCATCGTCCGTTTTTTTCTTGATTTCGATGACGACCACGTCCACTGCGCAGGCATCTTTGGGATCGGCGGAAAAAATCATGGCAATATCTGGCCTGCCCGCATCTTTCTCGCTTTCTTCATCAAGCCGTATGGCATTGATGACAGTATCCATCCGCTGCTCGCTCAGGATGGTACGGAATACCATGAATTTGTCATCCAGCAACCAGGCATTGTTCTGGTAAATCTCCGAAGGCATAGCTTCTTGCGAAAATTCCTTGAACCTTGGAACAATGAGGTTATGTATTTCTGATTCAGCATTTTCAGCCGTCATTTCCTTCATGCGACCGATAATCTTGTCGCGGTACAAGATGTATTCGGTCAAGGTGCGCGATGAAAGATCCAACGACTTCTCATACATCGCTTCGGTTAGTGTCTCGCATTGCAACACCTGCTTTTGGGCGCGAAAAAATTTCTGCTGCGCGATCTCCAGAGCATCATCACGATCAATCAAGCCAACGGTATCGTTTTCGAAGTAGCCCAAGAGATGCGGGAATTGCTCCTCGAACTTTTTCTTTACTTGCTGGTTCTTCTCTGTAATATTCGGAATCTTTTCTGCCAGAATCTTGCCAACCTCTCGGCGCAAGACACGATAAAGACGTGCTTCGTGAATACCTTCTGGAAATATCAGCTTTTGGCGCGAACTGTCGGCATTGGAGTGAAACATTTCCGACTCGAATAGGAATACACCCATATATCCCGTCGGAAAAGACGAAGCTGGTATCAAATTCACGGGAATTGTCCGGCCATCAATATTGAAGGCAACTAGCAGGCTTCCTTTCCCAGAAACTGGCTCGACGTGATAGTGCATGTTAATGGTCGAGAACGCATCCAGAGAGTTATCTTGGATGGTGATCTTGGCCATTGAAGGCAAATCATCGGGTGTGATTGTCACCTCATGTGGAAAGAATTCTTTCTGCGGGTTGTTCTCCGTGGTTTTCAGGCTAATCCAAATCTTGAAGGCCTTGCCATCACGTTTGCGCGCATCCAGTGTTGGCAGGAACTGCTCAATCAAGAGAGGCTTGATGGTATCCGGCTTCAGATTGTCATAGGACTTTACGCGAGCCCCGGAAAACCCAGTGAATGTCAGCGTCGTTTTGGCATCCTGTGCTTGCTCAAGCTGTTGAAGTGGTGCATTGCCATCAAAGCCTTCTTTGAAAACAAACTTCCGCAGCCACTTGCCTCGCGTACTGATAACTTCAACACGATCAAAATAGTTGAGAAATACCAGTCGTCCAATTCCTTTGTGGAACTTGTCCCTGGGCTTCAACAAAGTCTTGAAGCGATCAAAGTTTTCTTCGTTGAATCCATCGCCGTTGTCTGTAATGGTAATCTCCAGCGTGTCAGGCTTGTCGTATCCCTGCACATCAATTTCAATGGACACATCAGTCGCACCCGCATCCAGCGCATTGGCTAGCGCCTCGAAATACACCAAGGTCAACGATGGGTTTGGGAAAAACAGCTTAATTGCCCCAGCGGTTTCTATATCCATTGTTTTCTCCGTTGGACTTAATGCCTTCCCATTTAAAAGCTTGCTCTTTTGAAACCATTCAATCAAGTAGGTCGCCGCTCTAATTTCAGTTTAAAAGCTTAAGGCTACCACCCGCAGCGTTCTCCTACGATATGGACATTGCTTACTCCCACTCAATCGTCGCAGGTGGTTTGCTGGAAACGTCATACGTCACCCGATTGATACCGCGCACTTCGTTGATGATTCGGGAAGAAACCTTTTTCAGCAGCGCATACGGCAGTTCGGCCCAGTCGGCGGTCATGAAGTCGCTGGTTTGCACGGCGCGCAGGGCCACAACGTAGTCGTAGGTGCGGCCGTCGCCCATGACGCCGACGGATTTCACTGGCAGGAACACGGCGAAGGCTTGGGATGTGAGGTCGTACCAGCTTTTGCCGCTGTTCGGTTCGATGGTGGAGCGCAGTTCTTCGATGAAGATGGCGTCGGTCTGGCGCAGCAAGTCGGCGTATTCCTTCTTGATTTCGCCCAAGATGCGCACGCCAAGTCCGGGGCCGGGGAAGGGGTGGCGGTAGACCATGTCGTGCGGCAGGCCGAGCGCCACGCCCAGTTCGCGCACTTCGTCCTTGAACAGGTCGCGCAGCGGCTCCAGCAGTTTCAGGCCCAGTTGTTCGGGCAGGCCGCCGACGTTGTGGTGGCTTTTGATGACCACGGCTTTCTTGCTCTTGGCGCCGCCGGACTCGATCACGTCGGGGTAGATGGTGCCTTGGGCGAGGAAGGTTGCACCCTTGTGGCCTGCCCCGCTGGCCTTGAGTTTTTCCGCTTCGGCCTTGAACACATCGACGAACAGCTTGCCGATGATTTTGCGCTTTTGTTCGGGGTCGGACACGCCCTTCAGCGCATCGAGGAACAGCTGGCTGGCATCGACGCGCACAACGCGAGCGTGCAGTTTGCCAGCGAACATGTCCATCACCATGTCGCCTTCGTTGAGGCGCAAGAGGCCATGATCGACGAACACGCAGGTGAGCTGGTCGCCAATGGCGCGGTGAATCAGTGCCGCGGCTACGGAGGAATCGACGCCGCCGGAGAGGCCCAAGATGACTTCTTCATCGCCCACTTGCGCGCGGATTTTTTCCACCGCTTCTTCGATGTGGTCGCGCATGATCCAGTCGGGTTTGGCGGCGCAGATGTCGAGCACGAAGCGCTCCAGCATGGCGCGGCCCTGCACGGTGTGGGTCACTTCTGGGTGGAACTGCACGCCGTAAAAGCGACGCGCCTCGTCGGCCATGCCAGCGATCGGGCAGCTGGGCGTGCTGGCCATGATCTTGAAGCCTTCGGGCAAGGCGGTCACCTTGTCGCCATGGCTCATCCACACCTTCAGCATGCCGTGGCCTTCGGGGGTGTGGAAGTCCTGGATGTCTTTCAAGAGCGCGGTGTGGCCGTGGGCGCGCACTTCGGCATAGCCGAATTCGCGGGTGTGGCTGCCCTCGACCTGCCCGCCGAGCTGCTGCGCCATGGTCTGCATGCCGTAGCAGATGCCGAGCACCGGGATGCCCAGTTCAAACGCGGCATCGGGCGCGCGGTCATCCACCTCGTACACGCTGGCATGGCTGCCGGAGAGGATGATGCCCTTGAGCCGCCCGTCGGCGGCGTAGTCGAGAAGCCAGTCGCTGCTCACGTCGCAAGGATGCACTTCGCAATACACATGCGCTTCGCGGATGCGGCGGGCGATGAGCTGCGTGACTTGCGAACCGAAGTCGAGGATGAGGATTTTGTCGTGTTGCATGGTGGTTGGGCGGGAAGAGAAAGCTACAAATCGATCAGCAGATGAAAAAGGCTCGGCGGCAGGTTGAGCGAAAGCGGTGAAAGCCAAGTGGGGCCGCGAAGTTAACGGCTGAATCAGCGATGGAGTCAACGGTGGAATTCGCCCATCGCCTCGGGCTGGCGGATGACCTTGAGCACGCGCACGTTCAGCTCGCGCCCGCCCGGTATCTGCCAGACGATGGTTTGCCCCACCGACAGGCCCAGCAAGGCGCTGCCCACCGGGGCGAAGATGGACACCGTGTCGGTGCCGCTCACGGCATCGGGATAGACCAGCGTCATCTGGAATTCTTTGCCGGTTTTGTCGTCCACAAAGGCCACGGTGGAATTCATGGTGACCACATCGGGCGGCACCTCGGTCGGCTCTACCACGTTGGCGCGATCCATCTCGCTGCGCAGGGCGTCCATGCCGGGCAGATCGCTGTATTTCGGGTTGTCCAGCAGTTGATCCAGCCGATCCCAATCCAGGCTGGACATGGTGATGGGCGGTTTGACTTCGGCCATGGGTATTCCCCTTTCTTGTTCCAAGTAAAAAAACCCGCCAGATCAGGGCGTGACGCTGGCAGGCTTGTGATGCGCCATTTTATCCGCGCCCCGCCTGCGCCGGTGGGCGGCTGGCCCTGAGAGCCTGTTCGAAATCCCCTCGCGGGCGCTCGGATACGGAGGCAGGCTGTCTACTTTGTCATCCATCTTGCTCATGTCGCACGGGCTATGCATTGCACGATGCAATTTGATGGGGGCCTGGCAGCCCATTCCGCCCCCTACCCCATCGCATCACGATGCGATTTTGAACAGGCGCTGAGTGCAGCAAGCGCTTCGGTGTTTGTGGCGGGGTGATGAATGCGCGTGATGGAAAGAGCGGCTGCAGATGGCGTTTGTGGCATGCGGGCTTGGGGCTTGCCTTGTTTGCAATCGACTCTGGGCCAAGCAGGCTATGAGCCCCTGCCCTGCGCACAGCAACTGCTCACGATGGCGGCAGGGCATCCGGCAGAAGAAAGAGGCAAGAAAGGGGAAGCGTACCGTCAGCGCATGGTGGTGAAAGTGTAAAGGGTGCACTGTGCAGGGTGCGGTGTGGCGGGCTGAGGTGTCATCGTGTGGCACTGCCCCTCGCGCCGATGCCAGGGCCGCCAGTATGTTTTCAATCCCCCGCCGACCAGCAGGGATCTTGCGCTCGCCCGGTACGCTTCAAGTCAGATGATAGGTCATTCCAAATCGGATCGCTGTTTGAACCGCTGTTTCTGCAATCTTTGCTTGTGCAGGCCATCCCTATTTCTTGCTCAATGAATTGAATGGATTTGCGTCCATTTGCATCAGCATGGAGAGGGTGTCTGCCTCGCCGTAGTGTTCCACAATCAGGCCATCCACCACGCGATCCAGGTTAATGCCTTTGAGGCCAATTTTCTTGCCCGTGGGCGCAATGCCCATCCATTCGCCCGTATGGGTGCCTTGTGCCGTTACGCGCACAGCCACCCAATCGCCTTCGGCAATGCTTCATGGCACTGCATGCTGAAATCCGCAAAGGTCTTGCGCAGGCCATCCAAATGATTCAACAGGGCAGCAATACCCACTGCAGGCGCAGCATTGTGATCTTGGTATTCGGGCGAAACAAACTGCGCTGCCAGTTCGTGTTTGCCTTCAGAGACCACTTGACGATAAAAATCAAGAACAATTTTCTTGTTGCGCGTATTCATGGCCATTGGGGATGTGTTGGGTGCGATCTGCCTCAAATTTCCACCTGCCAATTGGTGGCTTGCACCAGTACATTCAACTCGCGGATTTTTCGGGCCAGATCCTCCATCTGCTTTTGCATGGCAGCCACATCGATTTGCGGCACCCATTTGATTTCGCGCATGGAGTAGCGGTCGGTTTCTTGATGCGTGGCCTCTACCGCATGGGCCAGGATGGCATGCTGCTGCATCAGCACATCGCGCGCAGCCAGCACATCGGCCAGCAAGCGCCCATCGGGCAGTTTGGCAGTGGCATTGGCCGCATTGATTTTGAGCACCAGCGCCTGCTGCTCGGCCACCACGGCAAAGCACTCGGCAATGAGTTTGGCAACGTCTTCACGCGGGGCATCTCCTTCTTGCGCCAAGGCGTTTTGGGCGATGCGCTCGCGCAGCGAGAGGATTTTCTTTTTCTGATCCGCGCGGATCAAAAGGGCTTCAGCCAGTTTCATGTTCAAACCTCCGTGTTGCATTTAAGCGCTCGTGCGCTTGGATGATGGCGTAAATGGGTTGGATGCTGTGCGATTGGTCGATCCAGTCACTTGATAGCAGCAGCCTGACAACCCACGGGCTTTGCGCCATCACGCCAATCGCTTGCGGCCAGGTGCAGGGGCTTTCAAGCACGCATGAAGAACAAAGGGCAGCCACCAGCCGCCCTTCGCTCTTGCATCAATCCGCCCGATAGTTCGGCGCTTCTTTGGTGATCTGCACGTCGTGCACATGGCTTTCGCGGAAGCCCGCCGAGGTGATCTCGACAAACTCGGCCCGCTCTTGCATGTCGGCAATGGTGGGGCAGCCGCAATAGCCCATGCTGGCGCGCAAGCCGCCAGCCATTTGGTAGATGATGGCGATGACGCTGCCTTTGTAGGGCACGCGGCCTTCAATGCCTTCGGGCACGAGCTTGTCGGCATTGGGGTTGCCGGTGCTGCTTTCCTGGAAATAGCGGTCCGCACTGCCCTGGCGCATGGCACCGATGGAGCCCATGCCGCGGTAGCTCTTGTAGCTGCGGCCCTGGTAGAGGATGACTTCGCCCGGCGCTTCTTCGGTACCGGCAAACACGCCGCCCATCATCACGCTGCTGGCGCCAGCGGCAATGGCCTTGGCAATGTCGCCGCTGTAGCGGATGCCACCGTCGGCAATCAAGGGCACGCCTGTGCCTTTAAGGGCCGTAGCCACCGCATCAATGGCCATGATTTGCGGCACCCCCACACCCGCCACGATGCGCGTGGTACAGATCGAGCCGGGGCCAATGCCCACTTTCACGCCATCCGCACCCGCATCCACCAGGGCTTTGGCTGCCGCCGCGGTGGCGATATTGCCCCCGATTACCTGCACTTGCGGGTAGTTTTGCTTGACCCAGCGCACGCGATCGAGCACGCCTTTGCTGTGGCCGTGCGCGGTATCCACCACGAGCACGTCCACACCGGCTTTGACGAGCAGTTCCACACGCTCTTCGGTGCCCGCGCCCACGCCCACGGCCGCGCCCACGCGCAGGCTGCCGGCTTCGTCACGCGCCGCATTGGGAAAGGTGGTTTGCTTGTTGATGTCTTTGACGAGGATCAGGCCCTTGAGCTCAAACGCATCGTTCACCACCAGCAGGCGCTCCAGACGATGCTTGTGCAGCAAGGCCTTGGCTTCTTGCACCGAGGTGCCTTCGGGCACGGTGATGAGCTTTTCGCGCTGCGTCATGATGTCACGCACAGGCACGTCCAAGCGTGTTTCAAAACGGATGTCGCGCCCCGTGACGATGCCGGCCACCTTGCCGCCATCCACCACCGGAAAGCCCGATACGCCCAGCTCTTCAGCCAACTGCTTGACTTGCAGCACGGTGGTGTCGGGCGTGATTACTACTGGGTCGCGCAAAATGCCGCTTTCGTGCCGCTTGACCTTGTTGACTTGCACGGCCTGCTCTTGCGCCGTGAGGTTTTTGTGGATGATGCCGATGCCGCCTTCTTGCGCCATGGCGATGGCCAGACGCGCTTCGGTCACGGTATCCATCGCGGCCGAGACCAGGGGCAGATTCAGGGTGATGTTGCGCGTCAGCCGGGTTTGCAAGGAGGTGTCTTTGGGCAGAACCTCGGAATACGCGGGAACGAGAAGAACGTCATCGAATGTGAGTGCTTTACCGAGCAGGCGCATGGGTGAATCTCCAAAAGGCAAATTGTATCGCCCGCGCGCTTTTCGCCCTGGCGGATCGGCCATTGCGCACATCCATCCAGCGGCGGCAGCCCCTCAGAGCCTGTTCACGATCTCAACGCGAGGCGATTGGATAGAGGGCAGGACGGGCTACAAGGTGCACATCAAGGTTCATGAACGAAGGGCATGGCCCGTGCGACATCCGCAAAATGGATGACGAGATTTGCAACGCTGCAGACCACCTGACTCCGTATTCAAGCGCCAGTGAGGCGATTGTGAATGGGTTCTCAGCGGCGCGCACTGGCAAACCGGCCCTGCTCTGGCGCTACACTCCGCCCATCTTGTTTGAAAGTGGCGGCCAGGCCGTCCGTGATGATGCACAAATGCATCATCGCCCAGAGGTTCAAGCCGTCACCGCGGTCAGGCAGCAACTTTTGCGCCTTTGTTGAGTAATACTTAGTCGCTCAACAGGTTTTGCAGTACCCCTCTTGTATTTCGATGACAGATTGATTGGAAAAGAAAGGTAACCTCAAGATGAAAATACCCAGCAGCAAAACCCTGATTGCCCTGGGCCTGCTTTGCTTTGCCACCGGCAGCATGGCGCAATGGCAATGGGTGGATCGCTCGGGCCGCAAAGTGTTCAGCGACCAGCCCCCGCCGGCAGACATTCCGGAAAAAAGCATCCTCAAGCGCCCCGGTGGCATCGTCTCCATGCCCTTGAGCGTAGTGAACGAAGCCGATCAGGCATCGGCTCCGGCATCTGCCGCCAGCGCCGCGCGCGCACCCCAGCCCGCGGCCAGCGAGCCCGCCCTGACGCCCGAACAACAAAAGAAAAAGAAAGAAGAAGAGGCCCGCGAAGCCGCCAAGCGCAAAGCCGAAGAAGAAAAGGTCGCCAAAGCCAAGCAGGAAAACTGCCAACGCGCCAAAACTTCGCTGGCCACGCTCAGGACCGGCCTGCGCGTGCGCACGGTGAATGAAAAAGGCGAACCCGTCGTGATGGATGACAAAGGCCGCGCGGCCGAGGAAAAACGCCTCAAGGAAATCATTGCGCGCGATTGCAAGTAAACGCTGCAGGTGCCGCTTCAATCCAAGCAGACAAGCGGCTTCGCCTCAAGCGCCCGATTTTGGTGACGACCAACAAAAACGGACTGCTGCTGCAGTCCGTTTTTTATGCCCTTCCATCTGCATCTTTTGATATTTGCATCTTTTGATGCATGAATGCTCATGCTGCAAGCAAGGCGCAGAAAGCAGGCATGCGCCATACGCCAGCGCCGGGCCTATCACCCAGCCTGTGCTGCACGCCACAGGCAACTTCAACACATGCCGCTTCAAATCACCTTGGCCACATTCTTGAGCTTGTCGACCAACTCGGCCACATCGGCGACCTTCACGCCCGCGCTGCGCTGGGGCGGCTCGGCCACGCTCAAGGTTTTCAGGCGCGGAGCCACATCCACGCCCAGCGCGGCCGGCGTGGTAGTGGCAATTTCTTTTTTCTTGGCCTTCATCATATTGGGCAGAGTCACGTAGCGCGGCTCGTTCAGGCGCAAATCGCAGGTGATGACGGCGGGCAGCTGCACGGCCACGGTTTCCAGCCCGCCATCCACTTCACGCGTCACACTGGCCTGGCCCCCGGCCACTTCCAGCTTGCTGGCAAAAGTGGCCTGTGGCCAATCAGCCAGCGCCGCCAGCATTTGCCCGGTTTGGTTGGCATCGTCGTCAATGGCCTGCTTGCCCAAAAACACCAGTTGCGGCTGCTCTTGATCGGCCACGGCCTTGAGCAGTTTGGCCACGGCCAGCGGCTGCAGTTCCTCATCGGTTTCCACCAGAATGGCCCGGTCGGCCCCCATCGCCAAGGCGGTGCGCAAAGTCTCCTGGCAAGCCGCCACGCCGCACGAAACGGCCACGATCTCGGTGACGATGCCTTTTTCTTTCAGGCGCACTGCTTCTTCCACGGCGATTTCGTCAAAGGGGTTCATGCTCATCTTGGCATTGGCCAAGTCCAGCCCGCTGTTGTCGGGCTTGACCCGAACCTTGACGTTGTAATCCACCACGCGCTTGACGGCTACCAGTGCTTTCATGCTTGTGCTCTCCACAGGCCCAACAAGGGGCGGTCTTGCCAATGGTCCATTTGAGGACATGTTCTGAAGGCGAAATCGTGCCACCGCAAAGTACCAGCATCAGCACCTGGATGGCGCGGCACGCATGTGCCAACGGCGCGATTGTACGAAGGCTGGCAGCCACGTGCCTGCTGCGCTGCGCACAAACACAGGGCATCGTCAGCATCTGCGCTTTTTGCTTCAGTCACGCTCAACACGCCCAGCAAACCACAGCGCCTTGCAGGCCCTTGTGCCGCATGCAAAGCCGCGCGCATGCGCGATGATGCACAATGCCGAGCGATGAAAAAAGAACAAATCGTCCGTTTCTTCCAGACCCTGCAAGCGGCCAACCCCGAGCCACGCAGCGAACTGGAATACAGCACCCCGTTCGAGTTGCTGATCGCCGTCCTCCTGAGCGCGCAAGCCACCGACATCAGCGTGAACAAGGCCACCGCCAAGCTCTACCCCATCGCCAACACGCCGCAAGCCTTGCTGGACCTGGGGCAAGAGGGGCTGGAAAGCCACATCAAAACCATTGGCCTGTTTCGCAGCAAAGCCAAGCACATCCTGCAAACCTGCCGCATCCTGCTCGACCAATACCAGGGCCAAGTGCCGCAAGACCGAGCGGCCCTGGAAAGCCTGCCCGGCGTGGGCCGCAAAACCGCTAACGTGGTGCTGAACGTGGCCTTTGGCCAACCCACCATGGCCGTGGATACGCACATCTTTCGCGTGGGCAACCGCACAGGCCTGGCACCCGGCAAAACCCCGCTGGAGGTTGAACTCAAATTGCTCAAGCGCATCCCCAAAGAGTTCATGCTGCACGCGCACCATTGGCTCATCCTGCACGGGCGCTACGTTTGCAAGGCCCGCACGCCCGAATGCTGGCACTGCTCGGTGGCCGACTGTTGCGACTACAAGCCCAAAACGACGCGCCCCCAATCCGCCAGCCGCACGCGGGCCGCGGCCAAATGATTGGCTGATCCAAGCAATTGATTGAGTGGCCGGCCAACGCGCAGCCAAGCTGTGCATTGCCCCCGTGCTGCCAACCGCTCCTGCGGTCTCAGCCAGCCAAGCGCCCACTGGCAAAAAAACCAGCCTGACGGTACAATCCCCCCCCACATATGGGGCTGCACTGGTTTCGACATGGGTTCGGAAGCGTTGCGGAGCATGCCGAGCTTGATTCACGCTCGTTAATCTCGATTCAAAAAAGTAACTGCAAACGACGAACGTTTCGCACTCGCCGCTTAATCCGGCGAGCCTTGCAACAGCACGTCAATGGGCTGGGCAAGGGCGGCGCAAGCCGTCCCGGCTGCAAGGGAATTCACATTGACTGGTCGCGCGCCGTGCTCCTTGGCGCGTGGCGAGATTCAAGGGAGCTGGCCTGTTGTGCAGCGTGCCGCTGCGCGGCATAGCAGGCGAGACGCAATCAGCCGGCTAAGCATGTAGAACCGAACGAAGAAGGCTTATGGACGCGGGTTCAATTCCCGCCAGCTCCACCATACATCAATCCAACGCCATCCGATAACGTCTATCGGGTGGCGTTTTTCTTTGGGAAAACGGCAAGTTACCGTCTCTATTCATCTAATACAATCCAATGGCAGCCACCCCTAAACAGGGGAACAAAAAGGGGAATAAACACCCTTCCCTCCTATTTCTCAAGAAACTGTTCCCCTACCTCCTACTCTTGCCCTAAAGTGAGGCCGCAATGCTGACAGACGCTGACTGCAAAAACGCATCCTGCCCACCGGACAAAAAACGCGTTCGCCTATCAGACGCAGGCAACTTATACCTTGAAGTAACGCCTAATGGTGCAAAACGCTGGTTTTGGAAATACTGGCTGAATTCCAAGGAAAGACGGCTGGCTCTCGGCAGCTACCCAGCCATTAGCCTGAAAGCCGCGCGTATCGCAAGAGACGCCGCTAAAGCAGAAAAGGCCGCTGGCGTTGATCCTGTTCTTGCCCGTCAGCAGGAAAAGATGCGTCAGACCCTGACAGCAGATAGCAGCTTTAAAGCTGTCGCACTAGAGTGGCACAAAAAACAAAAGCCACGTTGGAGCGCTATTCATACAACGCGAACCCTCTCATGGCTGGAGCGCGATCTGTTTCCTTTCCTCGGCAACCGCCCTATGGAAAGCATTACCTCAGCCGACATGCTCACCGCCCTACACCGCATTGAGCAACGAGGGGCTATAGAGACCGCCCACCGGGTATTACAGGTAGCGAGGCAAATCTGGACATACTGGCTGCCTACGGCCCCATCTACGCAACGCAACATCACGGAAGGCCTGCAAGCACGGTTACAGCCCTATCGAGGCAAGGTATTTCCAGCCATTACCGAACCTGTGCGCTTTGGTGAGCTGCTGCGGGCCATGCGCCAATACAGAGGGGGCATCGTGGTCAAAACCGCCCTGCTGCTGGCCCCACTGCTATACCAACGTCCCGGCAATCTGCGCATGATGGAGTGGAGCGAACTTGATCTGAAGCGGGGGCTTTGGACGATACCGAGTGCCAAGATGAAACGTACTGTCAAAGAAAAGGAACAGGGTGAAGATCATGTTGTGCCTCTGCCCCGCCAAGCCATTGCACTGTTACAAGACATCCAACCGCTGACTGGCCACCGGCAATACGTCTTCACCAACGAACGTAGTTACGACCGCCCCATCAGCGATAACTCGGTCAGGACGGCCCTGTACTCCCTTGGCTTTGGCAAAGAGCAAAGTTGGCACGGCTTCAGAGCCAGCGCCCGCACCATGCTGGTCGATGAGCTGAACCTGGATCCGCTGGTGATTGAGGCCAATCTGGCCCATGCCGTGAAAGATGCCAACGGACGTAGCTATAACCGTACCCAATACCTGCAACAGCGCATGAAGATGGCTCAGCAATGGGCAGACTATTTAGAGCAACTGGAGACCGGCACGCAGGCAAATATAGTGTCGTCACCTCGCACCACCTAAACGCTCGCCACCCCATCAAAGCAAGCCGCCCCACAAAGTGACCAAAGCACTCTCACTCCATGCAAAGAAGAACACATGAACAAATCAAATAACCCTACACTCTCCAAAGACAAGGCAAAAATTTATCTAAAAAAGATAAATTCAGAAAAATGCGGGGAAATATTCAATACGATCAACAAAGAGGCAGAGATTATTCAAACAAAGTGGGGAAATTTAATAGCAATTGAATCAATTCAACCAAATATTTACAAAGAACAAATCAGACAACTGTTTGCATCATTTTGCATAACGATAGAAAATTTGTTTTCAAGCTACTCAATTGAAGAAAGATCATTTTTAATAGCCGCAATAGCAACATCCTGGAGTGAATGCATCCAAAAACAACAAAAAGAAAAAAGAGATAACTCCCGGAAAGCAGCACAAACACGCCATCAGAACTCTCCTCAAGGCAAAGCCAAGCAACAAGTCAAAGAAATGTGGCTAACCTGGCAGGAAGACCCGAGTCAATATCGAAACGCAACAGCTTTTGCCGAACACATGGTAGAAAAATTCCCCAACATTCTCACCAATCGAAAAACCATACAAGGATGGCAAACCAATTGGAAAAAAGAATTAAAAAACCAAAATGAGAATACAGAGCATTGACCTTCTGAGAACTTACACCACCCGCCCCCAAAGGGGTTCATCCGCATCAGTTAAAACTCAAACTATACATATACATCAACCACCCTTGAAGAACTTTCATCACATCCTCAACAAAAGGTTTTGTAATCAAAACGTCCTCTCTTTTGATAGGCCTTTTCTTCAAGAAATTTTTCAAACGTGAACTCCAACTCAAACAGTTTTTTCACAGCCTTCATATGAGAGAGCCGTATAGACCCAAGATCATCCCCATTTCTCAGCATCTTGCGTTAAATTTTTATCTTCTTTTTATTTAAAAATCTTATAAACAACACCTTCTCTCAGCTTATTCTCATAAGCATTCAATCCCTCGGGACCTTTTCTAAAAATCGCAAAAAAAAGTCTCTTTCAAAAAACCTTCTAGCCTTTCACCCCCCATAATCACCAACATAACTCAAGAGACCTCTTACTAACAAAATATGTGAACTGGTTATATTTTTATCAGGCGAAAGAAGTCTAGCCCCCAATCACACTCCGAACGCTGGAGAATCTCCCCACCACTTGTACATCGCCAACTTGAATCGAGTTAGATTGTCCATACCCCTCTTGCCGCTATGCTTTTTACACCCTTCTCACTCCAATTATGCATTGCGATTGATTGATGTACCTCAAATACCTCTTGCCAACAAGAGAGTAAGGCTCATACGGCACGGCACCAACCGAACTAATAAATACCTCTCTTCCAAAGTAGCAAAAAAACAACCATTAAAGCCACATACAACGTTAAAACTTCCAATAAATATCCACTATGCGCTGCAAGATGCATGGTTTATCCATCATGCGCCGCATAATGTATAGAAAAATATAATTTAATTGCCCATAATATAGTTGTGCCAAGACCTGTGGCTGCGCAATGAACGGCACACATTGCACAACCACTTACTTTTTCAAGGAGTCAAGTCATGCAATTAGCAGACAACGGAGGTCACAACGTAAACCAACAACCTCAATACGCGCGCCCAAAGGAAGTTTGTCAACATCTCAAAATTGGCAGATCCACTTTGTGGCATTGGATCAAAACCCAAAAAGGTTTTCCAAAGCCTATTAAAGCCGGGCAGCGTGTAACGCTACTTGATATCAATGCGATTGATGTGTGGCTGGAGGGGAAGGCGATGCAGGCGGAGGCCTAAATCGCAACCGTCATTACTCGGATCAATACCTCTATCTTTTAATAGAAAGGATTTTTATAGATGACATACACCAGTGACAAAATCCTAACTCAAGAATATGTAAAATGGATATCTAATGAATTTAGTGAGCATCCCTGCATTGCAGGAACCGTCAATTTTCAAAAAAAATTCAATGGGGAGCAACTAACCGAAAAAACCGCAAAAAAGACACTCAAGCACTACAGAAACTCACTTTCTAGAAAAGTTTATGGAAATAAAGCCAGAGCATGCCGGGGCGGACGCTGCATAAAATTTGCGCCAGCTTGGGAAGGCGGAGTATACGACTTAAGCGTGGGACTCCACGCTCACTTGGTCATACCCGTTCCATACGGATGGGACAAAGATGACTGGCTTGCTACTTGTAGAGGCACATGGCTGGATTTGCCATGGGCTGATAAAGTCAACTATGACTTCAAGCACATGGTGAACGATGGCTGGATCAGCTACACGCTTAAACATAGAACCAAAAGAAATCCTTCGGAAGCTCTGGATCTAGAGTTGCTTTCTCTGTAAATAGTAAATAAAGAAGAAGTGCAGCGAAATTTTGATATGATTTATTGTCGATCAAAATTTGCTGCATGTGACAAATCAACATAAAAATATAGGCGAAAAACAGATCGGCTATAGCTTACTCTTGCGTAATTTTTATTGACAACCAAATATCAATTTAGATTTAAAGAAAAATAATCAACAACTCAAAAAAAACATATAAAAAAATAATCCGAAAAATTTAATTTAATTTTGTTTAAAATTATCTGTATCCCATGTATTCAGGATCAGTGTCTTCTGACCAAGAAGAATAAAACTCCACACCCTCCCAACGAGGATGATTAGGATCAAAAGGAGTCACACCCTTTTCATAACGTGGCTTTCTGGTGTTATAGATAAAATGCCGCTCTTTTCTCTCTTTTAACTTATTGATCAAGATCATTGCTTTCGCTGTACACAAAGCATTTTTCTCTTGAAAGAAGTCTTCTCCTTCACAAGGGCTTTCCCTCCAAAAAATCCACCATAGGTACTTGTAAAAAAGTGGATTAGGATGCATCTTTTGCGCAAAGCTTACACTGCATACCTGATCATCAAAAATTTCACTTTTCAGGTTTTTATACAAAGGGTGCAACATCAGATGTCTCTTTCATGTATCACAAAAAGCCATCGAATAATTCGAGGTCAGCTTCGTCCGCCTCTATCCCCGTTATCCCAAAGCAACACTTGTTCATCTATACGTCCCTTGCTTGCCCCGCTGGCACAAAAAGACATCTTTCCATAGCCCGGCACTTCAACATCCAGATAACAAGAAAGATAAAAGTCAAGATCATAGAACCCGTCCCATTCATCCACTAAAGCACAGAATCCGGGTGGGATATCTCGATAAATCCAGTCTTCATTTGCGTTATATGCAACCTGCTCATCTCCTCCGCCTGCCCCTCCCCTTGTAACAACCACTCTAGGCAAAGCCTGGCTACAACAGTTCACTAGCCAGGCTTGATTGCTAGTTACCGCTATCCACAACAGTGGCTTGCGCAGCTCCGGCTTTCTAGGCGGGAATTTAGGCCGCACACCATCTGCCTCCAGATGAGGAGGAATCCAGACAAAGGGGCTCTTTTTGATCGTTGGGTACGTTTCTCCCGCAGCATCACATTGCTTTTCTTCAGCGCTCATCCCACCTCCACAAACAACGAACTGTTACAAAGAGAGTATCTCATTTGCTGCGACGCTTTGTGACGCAGCAAAACCACATATGTCATTTCATATGAAGTCGTGGCCTATACTTGCACATGTAACATATTGCTTCATGGCGCATGGTGCCCAAAGCAATGCTTTTACAAACTACAAAAACAGCAAGTATCCCCATGACAAAGACCGCCAGCCAAGCTCTCGCCGCTAACCATGCAACTGCAAAAACACTCGATTCCTCTGCTTATCAACCCGGAGTCAATGCCCAGCAGCAGGAAGCCATCTTGAGTACGGAAGGCCCCGTACACATCATTACAGGGCCAGGCTCAGGCAAGACGTTCACCTTGGTCGAGCGTCTTATCTACCTCATCTCTCGCAAAGGTGTGACGCCAGAATCCTTGCTAGTTGTGACTTTCACGGAAAAAGCAGCGCGTGAACTCACTACACGTATTTCCAACCGATTGGCAGAGCTGGGCATACAGTTCAACTTGAACGAGATGTACCTTGGTATCTTCCACTTCATTTGCTTGCGTTTGCTGGAAGCAATATCGAGAGCTCACCCAGTCCAAGCACAGCTTTACGCTGCTCAACCAGTTTGACCAGCAGTACTTTCTTCACCAGCGCATCAAAAATTTTCGCAAGCGAAGTGCCTAGCGCCCTAGCTATGGGCGATCATCTGTGCTAACTCACAATTCTGAGGCTAACTCATGAAAACAACAGAGAACCAAATCGAACAAGACTTGATCTCCAAACTGCAAGATCTCAAGTACACCCACCGCCCCGACATACGTGACCGCGCTGCACTGGAGCAGAACTTTCGCCAACACTTCGAGGCGCTCAACCAAGTCAAGCTGACCGATGGCGAATTCGCCCGCCTGCTGGAGTCCATCGTCACACCCGATGTCTTCACCGCAGCCAAGCACCTGCGTGAGCGCAACAGCTTTGAGCGAGACGATGGCACCCCCCTTTACTACACGCTAGATCATGTCGTCACGAGAAGCTGTTAAACTGCAGCAACATCATTGATTGA
>JAUMWT010000082.1 GCA_030529505.1 Allobrachymonas sp.
AGTTCACCAGTTTGTCGAGGAAGGTCTCCACATACTTCTGGCGCGCGTTGCGGTAGTCGATGTAATAGGCGTGCTCCCACACATCAATGCCCAACAGGGCCTTGTTTTCGGTGGTGATGGGGTTGCCGGCTGGCCCCATGTTGACGATGTCCACGCCGCCATCAGGCGTCTTGACCAGCCATGTCCAGCCCGAGCCGAAATTGGCTACGGCCGATTTGACGAAGGCTTCGCGAAAGCCCGCATGGCTGCCCCACTTCTTGTTGATGGCTTCGGCCAGCGCGCCTGTGGGCTCGCCGCCACCGTTGGCTTTCATGCAGGGCCAGAAGAACTCATGGTTCATGATCTGTGCCGCATTGTTGTAGATGGGGCCGGAGGATTTCTTGACGATCTCTTCCAGCGTCATGGATTCGAACTCGGTGCCTTTTTGCAGCTCGTTGAGTTTGTTCACATAGGCTTGCAAGTGCTTGCCGTGGTGGTATTCCATGGTCTCCTGGCTGCAATAGGGGGCCAGCGTGTCAATCGGGTAGGGCAGGGGTTTGAGTGTGTGTTCCATGACGACTCCTTCTTCGGATGGAATAAATGCTAAATGCAGATTGCGCGGCATTCTCGCACAAGCCATTTGCCCGCGGGGTGGTGGGGGCTCTGCCGTGGCTGGGGGGCGAGGGCGGGCACTGGCTTGTGTCGATGGCCGCAATCAGCGCGTCGATTCACTGCGCTGGTTCTACACTTGCTTCTGTTTCCTGGCGCTCAGTGTCGCCGGGATGCACAGATGATCAGCAAACGATCTGCACCGCGGTTTTTTGGGGCTGTTTCGGGTCATCGGAAAGGTCAGAAATGCCAGCCAGCCATGCATCAATGCCAACAGCCGTCAAGCTGCCTCCCGCCACCTTGTATCTTTTTGCAGGGCTACCAGGCAGCGGCAAATCCACGCTGGCCCGGTTGTTAGCGCAACACTTGGGAGCCGCTTATGTGCGCATAGACACGATCGAGCAGGCCTTGCGTGATGTCTGCGCACTGCAAGTAGAAGGCGAAGGGTACCGTCTGGCTTATCGAATCGCTGCCGACAACTTGCGTCTGGGCATGAGCGTGGTGGCGGATTCTTGCAACCCCATCACGCTCACGCGCCGCGAGTGGGAGCAGGTGGCGCTGGATGCGAGCGTGCCCTATGTGCACATCGAAGTGATTTGCTCCAACAAGGCCGAACACCGCCAGCGAATAGAAACGCGTGCATCAAGCGTGGCCGGGCTGGAATTGCCCACCTGGCAGCAAGTGCAACAGCGCACGTACCACGCATGGGCGGTGGAACGCATCGTGATCGATACCGCAGCCAAATCTGTGCAAGCCTGTATGCAGGAGTTGCTGGAGCAGCTGGCCGTACACCCTTGGGCAGGCCGATAGGTATCGCGAGAATGTCAGGCGCATTCTGTTGGCTGGGCGAGCTATGATGCCTGCCGCCTGCTTAAGGCGTGCTTGGCTTGCTGAAACGCAAGCAGCTTCGATACAGCACGTGCACCCTGGCGCGGGGGGCCTAGGAGGCGCCTGAATCGCGAAGCCGTTCTTTGCATCGGCAGTGCCTGCCAAACAGAAAGGAAAGCAGAAAGGGAAGAGCTGCGAAACATTCATTCAACGCTGCCGTGCTGCTCGTCTTCTTCATGTCCATTCATTTTTCAATGTCCCTGAAGCGATTGACCGTGGGCGCTTGGGGCGGCTTGCTTTTTTGATCCATTGAGTTCATGGCCAACTTCACGCTTGACGACTTCGATTTTGATTTGCCGCCCGAGCTGATTGCGCAGCAGCCCGCGGCCCAGCGCACGGGCGCACGGTTGCTGGATGGCGCAGGCCCCCAAGCGATTGACCGCCTGTTCCCCGACCTGTGCGGCTTGCTGCAAGCGGGCGACCTGCTGATCTTTAACGACACGCAAGTCATCAAGGCGCGCCTGTTTGGGCGCAAGCCCAGCGGCGGGCAAGTCGAATTGCTGGTGGAGCGGGTGCTGCATGAACAAACCATGCCAAACACCGTGGCCGCCCACCTCAGGGCCAGCAAAAAGCCCGCGCCAGGTACGGTGCTGCAAATGAACGGCGGCTTCACAGCCACCGTGCTGGGCCGTTGGCCGCAGGCCGATGGCCCCCTGTATCACCTGCAATTCAGCAGCGCCCCCTACGCCTTGATGGAACAGCACGGCCATGTGCCGCTGCCGCCGTATATCGCACGCGACCATGCGGCAGAAGGCGCCGAGCAAGTCGGTGCCAATGATGCGCGCCGCTACCAAACCGTGTTTGCCAAACACCCCGGCGCCGTGGCCGCGCCCACTGCAGCCTTGCACTTTGACGAGGCTTTGCTGGAAAAGTTGCAAAGCCAGGGCATCGCCACCGCCAGCGTCACCCTGCACGTAGGGGCTGGTACTTTCCAGCCCGTGCGCACGCAAGACATCTCTGCGCACGAAATGCATGCCGAACGTTATCAGGTGCCGCCAGAAACAGTGCAAGCCATTGCGGCTTGCCGGGCGCGCGGCGGGCGCGTGGTGGCGGTAGGCACCACCAGCGTGCGCGCTTTGGAAAGCTGGGCCGCCAGCGGGCAGGCCGCTGGGGAAACGCGCATTTTCATCACCCCAGGCTTTCAGTTCCAGATGGTGGATGTGTTGCTCACCAACTTCCACCTGCCCAAAAGCACCTTGCTGATGCTGGTCAGCGCCTTTGCTGGCTACGAACACATCATGGCCCTGTACCGGCACGCCATTGCGCAGCGTTATCGCTTCTTCAGCTACGGCGATGCCATGCTGTTGCAGCGTGCGCCTGCGGCCGGGCAAAGCGCGGGCAGCGTCAAGCCGTCAGGTCTTTGACCATATCCACACTGCCATTGGCCTTGACGGCAGCGATGCCTTGCTCGCGCAGCTCTTCGCTGGCATACATTTCGCTGGTGCCGATCACTTGGTGATTGACGGCCTTGAGCGTGAAATAGAACTTGCCGTTGACGGCCGTTTTGCGCTCGTAACGCTCGTCCTGCGGGCTGTTGCTCTGCACCGAGGCGATGCCATTTTGCGCAGCGGCTTTGGTGGTGTACAACTCACTCACCAGCACGATGCCGCCGTCCCATGTCTTGAGCACGAAGCGGAATTGATCGTCTTTGCTTTTGCTGAGTTCAAACCAACCGGCCATGACACACCTCCTTGTGGATGTTGAGAACAATGGAAAGCCCATTATGAGCGCGCCAGGCTGACAAAATGCTTAG
>JAUMWT010000083.1 GCA_030529505.1 Allobrachymonas sp.
GGCACCATCACGCCATCCACGCGCGCGCCGCGGCAGCGGTGGCCCAGCGTGGTGTGCACCGAATAGGCAAAGTCCACAGGCGTGGCGCCCTGCGGCAGCTCCACAATGGCGGCGTTGGGCGTGAGCACATAGATGCGGTCTTGCAGCAGGCCGCCTGCGGCAGCATCGGCAGGCGCCGCCGATTGACCCTTGGCTTTTGCCCCCGCCTTGGCCTGTGCCTGCCCTTCATCACCCGTCAAGTCACGCTCCCAAGCCAGCAGTTGGCGCAGCACGGCGATTTTGCTTTCGTAGGCGCTGCTGGCCGTGTGCCCGGCATAGCCCTTGGCGCCCGCCTCTTTGTAGGCCCAGTGGGCGGCCACGCCGGTTTCGGCATGCGTGTGCATGGCCTGGGTGCGAATCTGGATTTCAATCGGGCTCAAACTGCCATCGGCCTGCGGCTGCTGCACCACGGTGTGCAGGGATTGGTAGCCGTTGGCCTTGGGGCGGGCGATGTAGTCGTCAAACTCGCTGCTCACCGGCTCGTACAGGCTGTGCACCCACGACAACGCCGTGTAGCAGGCCTTGACGTCGGGCACGATCACACGCAGCGCCATCACATCGTAGATTTGCGAAAAATCCAGCGCCTTGCCGCGCATTTTTTTGACGATGCTGTAAATGTGCTTGGGCCGCGCCTGCACCAAGGCTTGTATGCCCTGCTCGGCCAGGCCCTGCTGCACGCTTTGGCGCAGTTGCTCGGCGCGCTGCTCGCGTTGCTCGCGCGTTTCGTGCAGCCACTGCGCCACTTGGCGATAGGTTTGCGGCTCCAGAAAGCGAAAAGCCAGGTCTTCCAACTCCCACTTGATCTGCCAAATGCCCAGGCGGTTGGCCAGCGGGGCCAATACGTGCAGGGATTCAGCCGCCAGTTCCTGCGGCACCTCTTTTTTGCTGGCGGCGAAATAGCGCAGCGTTTGCAGGCGCGACGCCAGGCGCAGCAAAATCACACGCAAATCGCGCGAAAAGGCCAGCAGCATTTTGCGCACCACTTCGATCTGCTGGGCCTGCCCTGCCCCTACCCGTTGCATGCGCTGGTTGCGTTGCAGGTGCATCAGACGCATGGATTCGATCGCCAGATCGGCAAACTCCTTGCCAAACACCTGATCAATCAGTTCTTGCGGGCGGCTCAAATGCTCAACCGCATACACCAGATAAGCCGCCGCCTGCAAATTGGCCGCGCTACCGATGTGCGCCAGAATGCGCGCCACCCCTTCGGCATGGGCAAAAGTGTTTTCGCCACTGGGCAGGGTCATATTGGCCAGCAGGGGCTGCACAAAGGCACGCGCCTGTGCCAACACATCGGGCTGATGCGGCAAGGTGTCGGCCGTGGCCTGCACGATGCTGGCCACGTGCTCATCGGGGCGAGGGGGCGTATCCGCGTGTTGCATGGAGCGCCATTATGTGCCAGCGCCCCCGGCACACCAAAGGCATGATGCGCATGCGGTCAATCCTTTTTGCCTGCCTTGCATAGGGCTGCTCTTCAGCGGATCCGCCTCAAAGCAGTCACCCCGATAGGGCTGCCCGGCCTTTCTTTGAACAGCCTCCGCGCACCTCAGCTGGCACAACGATTCCGATACACTGAACCGATGCGAAACATCCTTGATGCCCTGTGGCGCGCCCTGCTGTACTGCGTGCAGCCCGCCGTCATTCTCTTGTCGCTTGCGCCGCTGATCGTGGTGCTGCTGGTCGTGTTTGCCTTTGCCTATTGGGGCTGGCAACCCGCGGTGGATGCCATGCAAGGCTGGCTGCAGGGCGGCATGCTTGAAGCAGGCATGTTGCGCCTGATGAACTGGCTGGGCCTGGCCGAGCAGCCGCGCTTTTTGCCAGCCCTGCTGGTGCTGTGCCTGGCCATACCCACCCTGGTGATGGGCAGCCTGCTGATCGTGACCTGGCTCAGCACCCCCGCCCTGGTGCGCCTGCTGGCGCATCGGCGCTTTCCTGATCTGGCCCAAAAGCACGGCGGCAATATATTGGCCAGTGCCTTCTGGTCCATCGGCTACACCGTGTTGGCTTTGGCCGCCCTGCTGATCAGCCTGCCGCTGTGGCTGCTGCCACCTTTGGCCCTGCTGATTCCGCCGCTGATCTGGGGCTGGCTGGTGGCCAAGCTGCTGCCGTACGACGTGCTGGCCGACCACGCCAGTGCCGACGAGCGCCGCACCCTGTTCAAACGCCACCGGCTGGAGCTGCTCGCCATGGGCATCATCACCGGCCTGCTAGGCTCGGCCCCCAGCCTGCTGTTTGCTTCGGGCGTGATTGCCGCGGCACTGTTCGTCATTCTGGCGCCGCTGGCGATTTGGCTCTACACCCTGATCTTCGTTTTTTCCACACTGTGGTTTGGGCACTTTTGCCTGCGCGCGCTGGAACGGTTGCGCGAAGAAGCCCCGGTGCTGGATGCCCACGCCACCGCATGGAATCCCCATGCCGCGACCGCTTCAAACAGCACAGCCACCGCCCGGCCGCACGATGATGGCAACGCCCCTTCCAACCACGCCGCACACGATGAGCCCTGATCGCCTTTTCCACCCCGACACCCCGCAGGGCATTGCCCTGCCACCTGCGCACGCCCACTTGCCGCGCTTTGGCCTGATCGTGGTGGGCGACGAAATCCTTTCTGGCCGCCGGCAAGACGGCCACGTGCCCAAGCTGATCGACATGCTGGGCGAGCGCGGCCTGGCCCTGTCTTACGTACACATGCTGGGGGACGACCGCGCCCACCTCACCCAGCTGCTGCAACAGGTGTTTGCCAGCGGCGACGTGGTGATGTGCTGCGGCGGCATTGGCGCCACGCCTGATGACCACACGCGCCAAGCCGCGGCTGCCGCAGCGGGTGTGGAACTGACCATGCACCCCGCCGCGCGCGCCTTGATCGAACAACGCATGCAAGAAATGGCGCAGCAAGCGGGCGAGCCCTTTGAGCCGCAGCGCCCCGACAACGTGCAGCGCCTGCAAATGGCCATGTTCCCGGCCGGTGCACAAATCATCCCCAACCCCTTCAACCGCATTGCGGGCTTCTCGGTGGGGCATGCGCATTTCTTTCCGGGCTTTCCGGTCATGGCGCACCCGATGATCGCCTGGGTGCTCGACCACTTTTACGCCCAATGGCAGCGCACGCGCGATTGGGTGGA
>JAUMWT010000005.1 GCA_030529505.1 Allobrachymonas sp.
GTTGCGCCCCTGTCTGTCTCGGGCCGCGCCAAGCTGATTTTTTTAAAGCCTGCTCCAGCAGGCTCACCCCCTCAGCATTCACTTCGCTCCATTTGGCAAAGTATGCATGTACCGTTGGCCATTTGGGAAAGTCGCTGGGTAAAGCTCTCCACTGGCAGCCGGTGCGCAGCAGGTACAGCACGGCACAAAACACCTCGTACAGATCCACGCTGCGCGGCTTGGTGCGTTTGCGGGCCTGCTCCAGGATTGGAAGGATCTGTTTGAACTGCTCACGGCTGATGTCACTGGGGTAGGTTCTTTGGCGCATGGCCTCAGTATGCACGCAGCAAAAGATCGTGAACAGGTTCTTAGGGCCTCATCAGCTGCGCGGTGTGTGGCTGGTGTGATGATGCGCTTGCTGTCTATCGGGTTGTTTCAAGCCTCATCCTTTCGCAAGGCAAAGGTGGACGAGGGCCTTGAAGACGCAGAGAGCAGCTCGCGGTGCTTGATTTTTTGTATGCAACAGTTTTTTGTTTGTGATTTTTGTCGTTCAAAGCAGGGCAGCTCATGGCTCCTTGAATCATCGGCAAGGACTTTGGGAGGGCAATAAAAAAAGCCCACGGCTGTGGGCTTTTTTGTTGAAGGCAAAGTAGTGCGACTCTGCCGTGTTGAATAAAGAGAAAGAGCTTATTCGGCCTTTTTCTCTTCGGCTGCACCTTCAGCCGGGGCTTCGCCTGCCTCAGCCGCATCGCTGTCGGACGCGCCGCCCTTGGGTGCGGAAACGGTCACGACCACGGGATCTTCTGCACCGTGCGTCACGGCCGTCACGCCCTTGGGCAGTGCAATCTGGCTCAGGTGAATGGTTTGGCCGCGTGTGGCTTGGCTCAGATCCACTTCGATGAATTCGGGCAGATCGGCTGGCAGGCAGCTCACTTCGATTTCGTTGAGGATGTGGTTGACCAGGCAACGCTCCAGCTTCACGGCGTCAGACAGTTCGGCGCCGGTGAAGTGCACGGGCACTTTGATGGTGATTTTTTCTTTAGACGATACGCGCTGGAAATCAACGTGCAGCACCAGCGGCTTGTAGGGGTGGTATTGCACGTCGCGCAGCAGCACTTTGCTGGATTTGCCAGCCACGTCCAGCTCCAGAATGGAGGCGTGGAAGGCTTCTTTTTGCAGGGCGTGCCACAGGCTGTTGTGATCCAGCTCGATCAGTTGCGGGGCGGCTTCGCCACCGTAGATGATGCCTGGGGTTTTGCCAGCGTTGCGCAGGCGGCGGCTCGCACCCGTACCTTGCTTGGCGCGCTCAAAAGCGACGACTTTCATGGGATTCTCCAAAAGGGCGCTGCCGCGACCAGCGAGCGCCTGGTTTCAAAAAAGCGACTGACTGCGCTTGCCACAGCTTGGCAAGCGGCTGCCAGTCGCAGGGGGTGTTTTCAGAGGAGCTTGGCCCCTTCCGAAAACAGGCTCATGACCGAATCGCCGGTGGCGATGCGGTTGATGGTTTCGGCAAACAGCGGTGCTACCGAGAGCTGCCGGATTTTTTTGCATTGTTTGGCCGCAGCCGACAGCGGAATGGTGTTGGTGACCACCACTTCATCCAGATCGGCGCTGGTGCTGATGCGCTCGATGGCCGGGCCGCTGAACACCGGGTGCGTACAGTAGGCATACACCCCTTTGGCGCCGCGCTGCTTGAGCACTTCGGCCGCCTTGATGAGGGTGCCGGCGGTGTCGATGATGTCGTCCATGATGACGCAGTTGCGGCCTTCGATTTCGCCGATGATGTGCATCACTTCGCTGACATTGGGCTTGGGGCGGCGCTTGTCGATGATGGCCAGCTCGCAGCCCAGCTCTTTGGCCAAAGCGCGGGCACGCACCACGCCGCCAACGTCAGGCGAGACAACGATCAGATCCTCGTACTTTTGTTGCTGCAATTCGGTCAGCAAAATGGGCGAGGCATAGATGTTGTCAACGGGAATGTCGAAAAAGCCCTGGATCTGATCGGCGTGCAAATCCATGGTGAGCACGCGGTGCACGCCCACGGTTTGCAGCAGATTGGCGACCACCTTGGCCGAAATGGGCACGCGCGTGGAGCGCGGGCGGCGATCCTGGCGGGCGTAGCCGAAATAGGGAATGACGGCGGTGATGCGCTCGGCCGATGCGCGCTTGAAGGCATCGACCATGATAAGCAGTTCCATCACGCTGTCATTGGTGGGGGCGCAGGTGGGCTGAACGATGAAAACGTCGCGGGCGCGGACGTTTTGCAGGATCTCGACGGTGACTTCGCCGTCGGAAAAGCGATCCACGCGGATGTTGCCGGGCTTGGAGCCCAAACATTGGGTGATTTCTTCTGCCAGCTTGGGATTGGCGTTGCCGGTGAAGACCAGAAAATCGGATGAGGCAGGTGATTGCATGGCTCAGGTACCGGCAGTCTGTGATGCATGGGCGCCATGCAGATGCTGTGGCAGAGATGGGTGTTGGCAGGGGAGGAAGGATTCGAACCCTCGCATGTCGGAATCAAAATCCGATGCCTTAACCAACTTGGCGACTCCCCTACTCGCCGCTTGCAATTGCTGTTGAATGGCAGGCGGTGAAAATCTGTCAAGCTCTGCATTGTAGCAAAGGATGGAGCGCCAAATTGCGGCAGATGCGCCATTTGCAATTTTTTGGTGCGTGTTGTTGCAAAATGTCTGCATCCATCGTTTCGGGCAGCGGCGCAAACACGGCGCTGCCCGATCCCGTCATGCGAGCCTGCAAGCCTCGTTCGGCCAGCCAAGCGATGGTATCAGCAATGGCCGGGCACAGGCGCTGGGCGGGGATCTGCAAATCGTTGCGGCCAAAGGCCCAGGGGCTGGCGCTGCTTTGGAAATCGTTTTTTGACACGGTTGGTGTGTTGCGCGGCAAATCGGGCGCGGCAAAGATGGCTGCGGTGGCCAGCCCGGCAGGCGGTTGTGCGATCACAAAGCGCGCGGGCGGCAGCTCAAGGGGCTGCAGGGCTTCGCCAATGCCTTCCACCCAGGCGTTGCGCCCAAATAAGAAGAAGGGCACATCGGCCCCCAGGTCGAGGCCGATGCGTTGCAGCTGCGCGCGGCTCAGGCCCGTGTTCCATAGGCGGTTCAGGCCCAGCAGCACCGTGGCCGCGTTGGATGAGCCGCCACCCATGCCCGCTTGCATGGGAATGTGCTTGCGCAAGTGAATGTGCGCGCCGTGGCGGCAGCCTGTGGCCTGTTGCAGCGCCTGGGCGGCACGCGTGCACAAATCGTCGGCGGGCAGCTTGCTGGCACCTTCGCCTTCTTGCGTGCGGGTGATGCGGCCGTTGGTGCGCCAGTGCAAATCCACCGTGTCTTGCCAATCGATGAGCATGAAAGCCGATTGCAGCAGGTGGTAGCCGTCGGCGCGCTGCCCCACCACGTGCAAAAACAGATTGAGTTTGGCGGGCGCAGGCAGGTTCAGCAGTTGAGTGGGGTCGTTCATGGCTGGGCCGTTTGGAACAAGGGGGGCAAAGCGCCATCAGCCAGCGCCAATTGCGGTGGGCATTGCTGGCGGCGCCGATTTGTTGCCGAGCCATTTATTGCAGGATCAATTGCAACTTGGCCGCAGGCGGCGGCTGATGGCGTTGGGCGCGGATTCGGCCCTGTGCGTACTGGGACAGATCAGCTTGCCAGCCATCGGCCTGGGTGTTGCGGCCGTTGATCCAGTCGAACAGCGCGGCGGCGGGCAATGGCGCGCCAGTAAGGGCGTGCAGCAAATCGTCTAGCGAGGCGAAGCTGCGTTGCGGGCTGCCAACGTGCTGCAAAACAGCGTTGCTGGCGGACCATTGCGCGTTGGCCAAGGTGGTGTTGAGCGGCCCGAATATACGCAGCGAACCGTTTTGGGCATTGCCCACCAGTTCAAACGACACGATGAAGGATTGGGGCTGGGGCGCTTGCCCGCTGGCCTCGATTTGCAAAGACAAACGGCCAGTGCGCACGACGGGGGAGGGCATGTCGGGCGTGGTCACCGGCTTGGGCGGCGTGACGCAAGCTGCCAGCAGGCTGCTTGCCAGGAGCAGGGCAGGGCCGAGGTTGCGGGCGGGGCGGCGGGTGGTGCGAATGAGTGGAAAAAAGTGCTTCATGAAGAATCAATGGCAATCAAATCGCGCGCAACGCGTAGCAATGCGCACATGTGTATCAAGAGGAGTTTGAGCGGAACTTTTGCCGGATCTTTTGTCAGATGGGCTGCGGCGGGCCAGGCGCTGGGGGCTGTGCATCGATGTTGTGGCTGGGGGCGCAGAGGCGTGGCATGCCGCGCTGAATGTCGGCAGTTGTGTAGCAACTGCGCCTTGCTGGAGGGCCTGCGGGCTTGGGCTGATGTGGCATGCATGCGCTGAGTGCTCATGGGGCAGCATTCAAAAAAACAGGGCGAAATGGGACGTCGTGCTTGTTCAACTCGTGCCTGTCCAACGCACATGGCAACGCACATGGTGGCTGCTGCCATTTGACGTCTTGCCCGGGCCTTGTTGAAAGACCGTTGGGCCGATAGCGCCCAGGCTGGCCGTTTGATGGCTTGGCTGCGCCAGCGGCGGCGTGCGCCATGCGCCATGCGCCATGCGCGGCCAAGCCCCGGACTCTGCTGTATCAAGGGGCTGAAGCGGGCGTGACGGGGGCAGCAGGAGCAGGCGTTGCTGCCGGGGCGGCGGCAGGCGGTTGCGTGGCAGGGGCCGGCTTCGCTCCCGTCAGGCGCTGCATGGTTTCCAGCAGCACCTTGTGCTTGGCATCCAGCTTCAGACCCTGGGCCCAGACTTGGCGGGCTTCTTCGGTTTGGCCGTTTTGCCAAAGCGCCTCGCCATAGTGGGCGGCGATTTCGGCTTCGGGCTCGTTTTCAAACGCCTGTTTCAGCCATTTGATGGCTTGCGGCAGATTGCCCAGACGGTATTCCACCCAGCCCATGCTGTCTTGAATGGCGGCGCTATCGGGCGCCAACTCGATTGCCTTGGCGATTAGCTCGCGGGCCTCATTCAGTCGCAGATTGCGGTCGGCCAGGTGGTAGCCCAAGGCGTTGTAGGCGGCGGGCGATTCCGGCTGCAGGCGCATGACCTGGCGCATGTCTTGTTCCAGCTCGGCAAAGCGCTCCATCTGCCAGTAGAGATTGCCGCGGGCGTAGAGCAGTTCGGCGTGTTCGGGGTCGGCTCGCAGGGCCTGGTTCAGCACGTTCAGGGCCTGTGCGAAACGTTCCTGTTTTTCAAGGATGTGCGAATGCAGCAGCGCCAGGGCGGCTTTTTCTTGCGGCGTGGTGGTGGGCAGCTGGGGCAGCAGTTGCTGGGCCAAGTCGAATTTGCCTTCTTGCACCAGCCATTCGATGCGTTGCAGCTGCGCCTGTTTGCTGATGAGCGGGTGGCTGATGCGCGCTATCCATTGCCGCGCCTCTTGCGGCTGGTTGTGCGCGTCGGCAATGCGTGCCAGCATGAGGTAAACCTGCAGATCGCGTGCGGTGATTTGCTGGGCGTCTTGCTGCGAGTCGTTGCTGTTGTCTGTGGCGTCGATGCCGGGCATTTCCATCGTGGCCGAGGGCGAGGACAGCACGGCCTGGCGCAGCTTGAGGTAATGCTGCAAAGAGTTTTGCGCAGCCGCCCATTGCTTGGACTCCATTTGCAGCGTGCCTTGGAAGAACCAGCCTGCGGCGAAATCGGGCGTTTGTTTCAGTACGGTATCAAGCACTTGCTGCGCGTCAGTCAGCCTGCGGGCCTGTATCAGAAAGCGGGTGTAGACCAACGCGAAATCACGCGAGGGTTTTTGCGCCATCTCTTTGCGCACAATGGCTTCGGCCCCGCGCGAAGTTTCGGGGGCGGATGCTTTGCTGGCTTGCATCAGGTCCATGGCGATCAGGCCCGGCAGTTCGCGGTTGGGCAGGGCACCGAGCTTTTCGCTCGGTACGGGTGCGGCCAGCGCGTGCTGCAGCGATTGCAGGGCCTGCGGATATTGGCGCGCCGCCATTTGCATGCGCGCCAGGGATGAGGCGGCGATGAAGGTCGTTTCGCGCTGTTGCATGGCTTGCTCCAGCACGGGGGCTGCGGCAGCCAGGGCAATTTGCGGTTTTTTGGTGGCTTCGTACAACTCGGGTATGGCGTGGATGAAGGTTTGCTTTTTGCCGCCCTGGGCGCCGTCCAGCGCGGTTTGCAGGACGGCTGTGGTGTGCGCCAGGCGGTTCGAGGCGATCAGCAATTGCAGGTGAAAGAGGTTGGCCTGCGTGTCGTTGGGGAAGTCGGCCTTCCAGCGCTCGAGCGATCGCAGGGCAAAGCCGGGCAGGCGCTCGCGCAGGGCGATTTCGGTGGCCAGTTGGTACAGCTGCGCGTCGGGAGCTTGCCGGGCTGCGCCCATCAGGTTGGCATAGGCTTGCGCCGTGTTGCCGCCTTGCAGATACAAATAGCCCAGCAAGGCGTGATACAGACCGGCTGATTTCTTGAGCACGGCCTGCAAATCGCTGTTGTTGGTATTGGCACTGTTGCGGGCGCGCTTGCCTGCTGGCGCGGAGGCTGGCAGCGCCGCAGGCGCGCCGATGTCGCGCGCGGCTTGTGTGCCAGCTGTGTTGGCTTGCGCCGGGCTGATCAGCAAGGCGCTGGCCAGGCAGGCGGCGCCCACGGCCAGGGGGGGGCGGGTCAATGTGCGGGCGAGTGTGCTGGAGAGCAGGGGGCGGCGGGCAGGGCGTTGCAAGATGGGAGGCTCCGAATCAGGCAGGGATGAGGAGGGCGCGAGACAGGCCGCGAAAGACTGTGCAAACCGCAGGCCCAAACACTCTCGCATAATAAGGCAAGCGTTTTTGCCAGGGCAATTCTGGGCAGCTCAAGAGGCGATGGCTGGCCAAGGTCAGGCCGCGTTGCAAGAGTTTGATGAATCCAGCCAGCTTGGGCCAGTTTTCTGATGTTGTTTGCTGAATCGAGAGCATATGCCGGAATTGCCAGAAGTTGAAGTCACCCGCCGCAGCTTTGCCCGCGAGATTGCTGGCGCGCGCATTGTGGCGGCGCGCATGGGCAAGCCCTTGCGCTGGCCTTTGGGCGCTGCGCCCGAACAATTGCAGGGGCGGCAGGTGCTGGGCGTGCGCCGCCGGGGCAAGTATCTGCTGCTGGATCTGGATGCGGGTTTGCTGATGATTCACCTGGGCATGTCTGGCAGCTTGCGCTTTGCGGCCGAGTTGCCTCAACCTGGCGTGCACGATCATTTCGATCTGCAAACCAACCAGGGTGTTTTGCGCCTGCACGACCCGCGCCGCTTTGGCGCGGTGCTGCTGGTGCAGGGCGAAAACGATCCGCGCGCAGCCAAATTACTGACGGGCCTGGGGTTGGAGCCGCTGGAGGAAGCGTTTACCTTGCAAGCGTTTGCCGAGCGGCTCAAGCGCCGCCAGACAGCCATCAAACAAGTGCTGCTGGGCGGCAAAGTGGTGGTGGGCGTGGGCAATATCTATGCGTCCGAGGCTTTGTACATGGCGCGCATCCACCCGGCCGTGCCGGCCTCGCGTTTGACGCGGGCGCAAGTTCAGCGGCTATGGCAAGCCGTGCGCACCGTCATCGCCCAGGCCATTGAACATGGCGGCAGCACCCTGCGCGATTACGTCAATGCGCTGGGTGACAGCGGGCACTTTCAATTGCAGGCGGCGGTGTATGGCCGCAAGGGCGAGCCGTGCAGCGTCTGCGGCCAGCCGATACAGGTGATGCGCCAGGGCCAGCGCGCCACTTACTTTTGTGCCCGTTGCCAGAAACGACGATAAAAGCGGCGATAAAACGGCAATAATGGCGTGTTTACATTACTTACATATCGATAGATGTGAGGTAAGACATTGGTGTTCGGCCCTGCGCGGGTTTGGGCGCAGTTGGCATAAATATTGCTGATTCAAGGACCATGTTTACCGACAATATTTACCACCACAGCATCTGGCGTCAGGAAGTGGATGCGCGGCTCAAGAAGCTGTCGCAATGGCTGGAAGAACGCGAACTGCTGGCGCCCGACGTGCGCTTGCAGCTGGAGCGCATCCAGTTGCAAAACCGCAGCGACAAAATCATGGTGGCTTTCGTGGCCGAGTTCTCGCGCGGCAAATCCGAGCTGATCAATGCCATCTTCTTTGCCGGCTACGGGCGGCGCATCATGCCTGCCAGCGCAGGGCGCACCACCATGTGCCCCACCGAGCTGGGCTATGACGCGCGCGATTCCACCTGCCTGCGCCTGCTGCCGATCGAAACGCGGCTGGAGCCGCAATCGCTGCTTGAATGGCGCCTGGTGCCCGAGCAGTGGTCCAAGGTCGAACTGAACATCAACGACCCCGACCAACTGGCCGCAGCCATGAGCAAGGTGGCCGAAACGATCGAGGTGACTGTAGAGCAGGCGCGCGCGCTGGGCTTTTGGCACGACGACGCAGCCGACAACCCCATCCCCAACGAACAGGGCCTGGTGGAGGTGCCGCGCTGGCGCCACGCGCGCATCAATATGGATCACCCCCTGCTGCGGCAGGGCCTCATCATTCTCGATACGCCGGGGCTGAACGCCATCGGTGCCGAGCCCGAGCTGACCATGAGCCTGATTCCGCAGGCGCAGGCCGTGGTGTTCTTGCTGGCCACCGATACGGGCGTGACGGCGTCCGACCTGTCGATCTGGCGCGAATCGCTGGCCGGCGCCAGTGACGATGCTTCGCGCTTCGTGGTGCTCAACAAAATCGACACCCTTTGGGATGCGCTCAGCAGCCCGCAACAGGTGGAAAAGCAGATCGAGCGCCAATGCGCCGAATCGGCGCGCATTCTGGGCGTGGCCAAAGACCGCGTGATGGCCGTATCGGCCCAGAAAGGCTTGCAGGCCAAGGTCAGGGGCGATGCCGAGCTGCTCAAAAACAGTCGCCTGGATGTGTTTGAAGACATGCTGGCCAAGCGCATCGTGGAACGCCGTCACGACATCATGCTGGCCAATATGGCCGCCGAAGCGCAAGACGTGCGCCAGCAGGTGCAGCGCACCCTGGGCGTGCGCTCGGCCGAATTGCTGGAGCAATTGGCCGAACTCAAGGGCCTGCAGGGCAAAAGCGATTCGGTGGTGCGGCATCAGCGCATGCGCGTGGCCAAAGAGCAGGAAAGCTTCGAGCATTCGGTGAGCAAAACGCACGCCATCCGCATGGTGCACCACAAGGCGCTCAAGCAGGTGTATGGCCTGCTGGGCAATACCCAGCTGCGCAAGGAAGTCACGGTGCTTGACAGCGCCCTGCGCGAATCGGGTTTCATGAAAGTGGGCGTGAAAAAGGTGTACGAAGAAGCCTTCGACCGGCTCAAGCACCTGCTGGGGCAGGCCGAAGTCAAAATCGACGAAATCCACGAACTGTTCAACGGCATGTTCAAGAAGTTCAACAGCGAATACGGCTTTACCTTGCAGGCCGATGCCCCGCCCAAGCTCGACGCCTATGCCCGCGAACTGGAAGAAGTGGAAGAAGGGCACCTCAAATACCTGGGCGTGGGCAATTTGCTCAAGCTCTCGCAGCCTGAATTCATCGACCGCCTGCTGCGCGCGCTGGTGTCGCGCCTGCGCATCGTGTTCGAGCGGGCGCTCAATCAGATCGAGCAATGGAGCCGCAAAATGGCCGGCCAGATCGACGCGCAACTGCGCGAACGCCGCCGCGGCCTGCGCCGCCGCCTGGCTGCCATCGAACGGGCCGAAGCGGCGGCCTCGGGCCTGGACGATCGCATTCAAGAGATTGAAGAATCGCTCTACGGCATCAAGCAGGAACTGGCGGCTTTTGGCAAGCAGATGGATCGCCTGCTGGAAGACACCACGCCCAAAGAGGAGCCGCCGGTGCTGCTGGCCTTCTGAGCGTTTGTTGCGATCTTTGGAGTTCTGATCGTTGGATAGGCACGCCGCAGGCCAGGGCGCAGCAGCCGCTGCCAAGGCGGCATCGTTCGCATCCACCGAAACGGCGGCTGCGTTTGCCGGGCGGCTGATCGGCTGGCAACGCCAGCACGGCCGCCACGGCCTGCCCTGGCAAAACACCCGCGACCCGTATCGCGTGTGGCTCTCGGAAATCATGCTGCAGCAAACGCAGGTGAGCACCGTCATGACCTACTACGCGCGGTTCTTGGCGCAATTCCCAACCCTCATCGACTTGGCCAACGCCAGCGCAGATGCCGTGCTGGCCCTGTGGAGCGGGCTGGGTTACTACAGCCGGGCGCGCAATCTGCACCGCTGCGCGCAAATCGTGCGCGATGAACATCAAGGCGTTTTTCCAGCCAGCCAGGCGACGCTGGAGCGCCTGCCGGGCATTGGCCCCTCCACTGCGGCAGCCATTGCTGCTTTCTGCTTTGGCGAGCGCGTCTCCATCTTCGACGGCAATGTGCAGCGCGTGCTGGCGCGCTTGCTGGCCAGCGATGCCGATGTGTCGCGCAGCGCCGGGCGGCGCAGCTTGTGGCAGGCGGCGCAGCAGTTGCTGCCTGCGGCCGAGCCTGCCGCCACATTGCCCGATCGCATGGCCGCATACACCCAGGGCCTGATGGATTTGGGCGCTACCGTATGTCTGCCGCGACAGCCGGCCTGCCAGCGTTGCCCGGTCGTTGATTTGTGCCGGGCGCATGCCCAGGGGCGGCAGCAAGCCTATCCTTTCAAAACCGGCAAGCTGAAAAGAACGAGTGAAAACTGGTGGCTGCTGGCCCTGGTGCGCGAGGTGAACTTGGCGGGTGGAGCCGAGAATGCCTTGGATGCAGCCACTGCAGCGGCTGGCCCAATCACCTGTTCAACGAAAAGCGGCGCAGGCAAAAAAGCCAAGCCAGCAGCGGTGCGTGAAGCTGCGGGGGCGGTTCTGCCTGCACCGGCCCTGCAGGCAAAGGCTGCAGGGCGACTGCGGCTCTGGCTGCAAAAACGCCCGCAGCAAGGCATCTGGGGTGGTCTGCATTGCCTGCCGGTCTTCGCCAGCGAGGCGGCCTTGCAGCAATTGCTGCAGCAACTGCCTGGCGTGCAAAGCCGCGTGGCGCACCCGGCCATCAAGCATGTGCTCACGCACAAGGATTTGCTGCTGCACCCGATCGTCGTGCGAGTGGCGGATGATGCAATCCTGCCGCAGGAGTTGGCGGGCGCCTGGCATGCCCAGGCCGAATGGCCCGGCTTGGGATTGCCCGCCCCCGTGCGCAAATGGCTGGATGCAAGCTTTGCGCCCTTTGCCTTGAGTGGGGATTAAAAGGTAGCTGAAGCGGATTATTGGATTGAGAGCAGGGCCTCCGGTTGGTTGATACCGCCATTGCATCCACGCGGCATTCACATGGGCAAAAGCTGGCCGTGTGGCATCGAACCGAACCGATTTCGTGCTATCTGGCCGATGGGTTGCCGCATCAGTTGCTCGCATAGGCGGTGGGCCTTTGGCGGCAAGGCCATGCCAGCGCGCTTCCCATTCTCAAAAACAGAAGCTTCGCATCAAAGCGTTTGGGCAGTGCGTGCAGGGGTAATGCGCGGAGTGTGGGTGAGGAGCGAAGCGCGGCGTTGCGTTCCATCAGCCAAGGGTTCGGGGCAAGCCTGCAAGCTGGCGTGGAGCCGAGCAAAAGCAGAGGCCGAGCCGTTTTCGTGCAAGCACATCCAGCAGGTGTTTGGATAAACGCTTGCACTTGGCGCTTTGAACAGCTTCTTGCATCTTTTCCTATACCCGTTGCTGCATCTGCATCTACACCCGCGCCAATTCCATTTCGCGGTGGCGCTTCAGGCACACCCAGTCTTGATTGAAATCGCGGTAGAGCTGTTCGACCAGAAACACCGACCGGTGCTGGCCGCCGGTGCAGCCAATGGCCACGGTCACGTAGCTGCGGTGGTCGTTGGCCAGCTCGGGCAGCCAGTGGCGCAAAAAGTCGCGGATGTGCGCTTGCATCTGCATCACCTTGGGCTGCTCCAGCAGGAAGTTGGCCACCGGCTGATCGCGGCCGGTGAGCGGGCGCAGATGCTGCTCGTAATGCGGGTTGGGCAGCATGCGCACGTCAAACACGTAGTCGGCATCGGTGGGCACGCCGCGCTTGAAGGCGAAAGATTCCAGCACCAGCGTGAGCTGCCGCTGGTTGCTGATGGTGAGCAACTCCTTGACCTGCGTGCGCAGCTGGGCGGCGCGCGTCATGGTGGTGTCGATCACGTGGGCGTGCTCGCGCAGCGGGGCCAGCAGCAGGCGCTCCTGCTGGATGGCGGCCAGCAGGTCTTTGTCCTGGTCGTTGCTGGTGATGCGCGTGAGCGGGTGTTTGCGGCGCGTTTCCGAATAGCGCCGCATGATGATTTCGTTGCTCGCATCAAGAAACAGCTGAATCACTTCTACCCCGTGCTCCCGCAGCAGTTCGACCTGCTGCGGGACGAGCGAGAGCGCGCCTGGGCTGCTGCGTGCGTCCATCGAAATGGCGATGCGCGTGCTGGGCAGGTTTTCGCCCAGATCGCGCAACAGCGGCAGCAGCAGGGCGGGCGGCAGATTGTCCACGCAGTAGTAGCCGGCATCTTCCAGCGCGTGCAGGGCCACCGATTTGCCCGCGCCCGACATGCCGCTGATCATGACCAGGCGCAAATCGCGCAGGGGAGAGGAGGGGATGGAAGAGCGATCGGGTGCGGACATGGGCGGAAACTTTCAGCGGTGAAATGGATGGCAACAGCCGGGCGGGCGGTGGGAATCGGTGCAATCGGTGGGCGGAGCAGGGCCTGCGCGCAGCCCTTGAATACCTTTGAACAAGCCCGGCGCTTTTTGCGCCAAGCCTGGATGCAGGCGGTGTGCGTGGGTGGGTGAGGCTGGCAGGGGCTTTGGCGGACGGCCTTGCGCCCCATCGCATCGCCCATTACTTCAAGGGAAAACAGGCCCTAGTGTGCCTGAAAGGATGGATGAAAGGTATGGGTGAAAACGCCGGGGTGAACGAAAGAGCGGCTGGGCAGAGCGGTTCTCCCTGCTTTGTTCCGAGCTTGTGGCTGCTTGGCTGTCATCTCAAGCCACCTTGGGCGCAGCACATGCCGATGCGGCAGGCCCCACAGCCGCCAGTGCACCGGCGTTTCAGGCGCAGCGCCAGAGCGGCTTGGCGGCTTGTGCGCCGGTACTGGTTTGAACGGAGTTGAACGAAATGGGCCGACAAATATGGATCGACAAATAGGTCGAAAAACGGGCCGAAAAATCGGCTGCGATCAACCCTGCGCCTGCGTCAGCATTTCGCGCGCGTGCTCCAGCGAGGCTGGCGATTGCGCGCTGCCGCCCAGCATGCGGGCGATTTCGTGCAGGCGCGTTTCAGGCGTGAGCAGCGTGACGGCGCTGCTGGCCACGGCTTGCCCGGCGCTGCCCGGCGTTTTGCTGACCTGGTAATGGTGGTTGGCGCAGGCGGCCACTTGCGCCAGATGCGTGACGGCCAGCACCTGGCGGCTGTGGCCCAGTTGGCGCATCAGGCGGCCCACTTCGTGCGCCACGGCGCCGCCCACGCCTGCGTCCACCTCGTCAAACACCAGGGTGGGGGCCTGGTCCACCAGGCTGGTGGTCACGGCAATCGCCAGCGCAATGCGTGACAGTTCCCCGCCCGATGCCACCTTGGCGATGGGGCGCGGGGTGGCGCCCGCGTGCCCGGCCACCAGCAACTCCACCTGGTCTTGCCCGTGCGCGCCGGGCTGGGCGCCGGGCTGCACGGCCACTTGCAAGGCGCCGCCAGCCATGCCCAGCCCTTGCATGGCATCGGTTACGGCTTGCGAAAGGCGGGCCGCCGCTTGCTGGCGCAGTTGCGTGATGCGATCTGCCTCTTGCTGATAAGCCGCTTGGGCGGTTTGGCAGGCACGTTCCAGCGCGGCCAGGTCTTGTTGTTGTTCCAGCGCCTGCCAGCGTTGCTGGCAGCTTTCCCAAAAAGCGGGCAGCTGTTCGGGTTGCTGCTGCATGCGGCGCGCCAGGGCCAGCCAGTCGGCCAAGCGCTGTTCCAGCACGGCCAGGCGGGCGGGGTCCAGATCGGTGCGGGCCAAAAAGCCTTGCAGATTGCGCGCCACTTCCTTGATCTGGATGTGCGCGCTTTCCAGCGCCTCGGCCCATTCGCCGTATTCGGCCGCGATGGCGCTTTGCGCTTGCAGGGCGGCGTGGGCCTGGTGCAGGGCGGGCAGCACGCCGCTGTGCTCGTTTTCGAGCAGCAGGCGGCTGCTTTCAGCCGCATCGAGCAATTCCTTGGCGTGGGCGAGGCGGCGGTGTTCTTCGTTCAATTGCTCCCACTCGCCTGCGGCGGGGTGCAGGCGTTCGATTTCTTGCAGTTGCCATTGCAGGCGCTCGCTGGCTTCTTGCGCTTGCGCCTGACTTTGCTGGGCTTGCTGCAATTGCTGCCGGGCCTGTGCCCAGCTTTGCCAGTGTTGGGCGAGCAGGGCTGTGTCGATTGGGCCGTAGGCATCGAGCAATTGGCGGGTGCTGGCGGCTTGCAGCAGGCTTTGCCAGGCGTGCTGGCCATGAATGTCCACCAGCACGGCGCCGATGGCGCGCAATTGGGTGGCGGTGGCAGGGGTGCCGTTGATCCAGCCGCGGCTTTTGCCTTGCGCGTCAATCGTGCGGCGCAGCAGCAGTTCTTCGTCTGCATCGGCGGCGATGCCCATGTCGTCGAGCAGGGCGCGGGCGGCATCGGGCAGGTCAAAGGCAGCGCTGATGTCGGTGCGCGCCGTGCCCTCGCGCACTACTTGTGCGTCGGCGCGTGCGCCCATCACCAGCTGCAGGGCTTCGAGCAGGATGGATTTGCCCGCGCCCGTTTCGCCCGTGAGCACATTGAAGCCCGCTTGCAACTCCAGTTCAAGCGACTCCACCAGCACGAAGTCGCGCAGCGTGATGCGTTTCAAGGCCACGGTCAGGCGCTCCCTTTGTTCCAGTGCAGTTTTTCGCGCAGGGTGTCGAAGTAGTTCCAGTGCGTGGGGTGCAAAAAGCACACGGCCTGCTCGGCGCGCCGGATCAGCACGCTGTCGCCCTGCTGCAAGGGGGCGTAATGCGTTTGCGCATCGAAGTTGGCCGTGGCTGCGCGCGGGTTGACGATCTGGATGTGCACTTGGCTGTGCTTGCTGAGCACGATCGGCCGGTTCGACAAGGTGTGCGGCGCAATGGGCACCAGCACCCAGCCGCCCACTTCCGGGTGCAGCAGCGGCCCGCCGGCTGAAAGCGCATAGGCCGTGGAGCCAGTGGCAGTGGAAAGAATCAGGCCGTCGGCCCGCTGGTTGCAGACGAAATGGTTGTCCACCTCCACACGCAACTCGATCATGCCCGATGTGCTTTCGCGGTTGATGGTCACGTCGTTGAGCGCCAGCGATTCAAACACTTGCGCGCCCTGTTTGAGCACCTGGGCATGCAGCAGGTGGCGCTGGTCTTGAATGCATGCGCCGCGCAGCATGGGCGGCAGCAGGTGCTCGACTTGATCCAGCGCAATGTCGGTCATGAAGCCCAGCCGCCCCTGGTTGATGCCGATGAGCGGCAAGCCGCTGCCCGCGAGTTGGCGCGCCACACCCAGCATGGTGCCGTCGCCGCCCACCACCACGGCCACATCGCATTGCTGCGCCATGTCGGCGATGGCGAGCGTGGGATAGTCCTGATCCAGCCCCGTGTATTGGGCGATTTGCTTTTCGATGGAAAGGCGGCTGCCCGCGGCCACGATGCATTGCGCCACACGCTGCAAAGCATGGGTCAAAAGCGTGACGGAAGGGGCAGGAGCAGAAGCAGGAGCTGGCGCTGCGCCTGAAGATGTTGCTGCAACGTTGGCGCCAGCGGCAACAGGCGGGGGCAGGTATTTGCCAATCAGGGCAAGGTGCTGGAAGGCTTGGGCATGCATGATGGCGGCAATTAGATCATTAAAATCATTCGCATGCTGGACGACCGCGCCAAGTTCTTGCTCAAAACCCTGGTGGACCGCTACATCGCAGACGGCCAGCCGGTGGGCTCGCGCACGCTGTCCAAGGCGGCGGGGCTGGAGCTCTCGCCTGCCACCATCCGCAACGTCATGTCCGATCTGGAAGAGCTGGGCCTGGTCGCCAGCCCGCACACCTCGGCCGGGCGCGTGCCCACGGCGCGTGGCTATCGTCTGTTTGTCGATACCCTGATCACCACCGAGACCGACCATTTGCAGGGCCGCATCGGTGCTCTCGATGCCATTGATCCCGGCCTGGCGCTGCCGCCCGATCAGCCGCAGAAAGTGATCGCCAATGCCGCGCGCATGCTCTCGAGCCTGTCGCAATTCGTGGGCGTGGTGATGAGCCCGCGCCACAGCTCGGCTTTTCGGCACATCGAGTTTTTGCGCCTGTCTGAAAAGCGGATTCTGGTCATCCTTGTTTCGCCTGAAGGGCATGTGCAAAACCGCGTGCTGTTTACCGACAGCGATTTCACGCCCAGCCAGCTGGTGGAGGCGGGCAATTACCTCAACACCCACTTTGGCGGCCTGGCGCTGGAACAAGTGGCCCTGCGCCTGAAAAGTGAAGTGGAAAACCTGCGCAGCGAAATCGCCGCGCTGATGCAAGCGGCGATTGCCGCCAGTACCGAGGCCGCGCAAGACGAGCAGAACGAAGTCGTCATCGCGGGCGAGCGCAATCTGCTGGAGGTGAGCGACTTTGCACAAGACATGTCGCAGTTGCGCCGCGCCTTCAATCTGTTTGAGCAAAAAACGCTGCTTATGCGCCTGCTGGACGAAACCAGCCAGGCTGCGGGCATCCGCATCTACATCGGCGGCGAGAACCAAGCCATGCCGCTGGAGGAGCTTTCGGTCGTGAGCGCGCCCTATGCCGTTGATGGCCAGGTGGTGGGCACGCTGGGCGTGATCGGCCCCACGCGCATGCCCTACCAGCGCATGATCGAGATCGTGGGCATCACCTCGCACATGATCGGCCAGGCACTGAGCCAAGCCTGATTGCGATTGGCTGGGCGGACGGCTTTTTTCAGATGGCGCTTTTCAAGGCCATCCGCCTGCCGAGCTGTTCTGGCCGAGGATCACGCCTTGGCAACCAGACGCCTTGGCCCGTGATGGCCTTGTGCAGCGCCAAGCATCCCCAAAAATGCCCACCCATGTGGCGAGCAGGTTTCTGCGTTGTTGGCATCCTTGGGTTTGGCGGGCCAGCCGCATGGCTTGTGCGTGGCCTGGCGCTTCATGGCTGGGCCACATGGCCCTTGAGGAGCTGTGCTTGGCTGGCGTTGGAACGTTTGTGAACGTGGACCACGGCTGGCTCGGGCAGGCGGCAGGTTTGCCAGATGGGGGGCTTGCCGCCAAGCGCCATCACTTCTGCTTGCAGGCGCTGCTGAGCGGCGGCATCGAGCTCGGGCGGCACGGTGCAGCGAATGTCGTAATCCACGCCAGAGGCCAGCAGCAGCTGGAGCGATTCGCGGGCGGCAGGGCCGCCGTCGCAGCCCACGATGGGGGCGTAAGCATCGAATGGGGCTTTGACGTCAAAGCCCACCCAATCCAGCAAGGGCAGCACGGCGGCCAGCCGTTCAGGGTAGATGCCTGCCGTGTGCAGGGCCGTGGCAAAGCCCATGGCCCGCACTGCAGCAATGGCATCGGGCAGGCCGCTTTGCAGCAGGGGCTCGCCGCCGCTGAAGACGACGCCATCGATCAGGCCCTGCCGACCGGCCAGCCAGTCCAGCACCTGCGGCCAATGCAGCGCGCTGCTTGGGGCGCAGGCGCTGCGTGGCTGCAGATGCTGGTTGTGGCAATAGCTGCAGCGCCAGGGGCAGCCCTGGCAAAACAGCACGGCGGCCAGCCGGCCCGGAAAGTCGATGGTGGTGAAGGGCACCAGCCCGCCCACTGCAAGCGGCCTTGGCTTCATGCGCGGGTGTGTGCTTGGCCGGGCTGGCTGCCGGGTGCTGTGCCGCTGATAGCCGCTTCGACGAAGTGGCGGCGCTCGCGGTGCTCGCTTTGCTTGCCGGGGTTGAATTCGGACGTGGGGCGGTGGTAGCCCATCACGCGGGTCCAGACCTCGCAGCGTTGGCGCTCGTGCTCGGGCAGGGTGCTGGCGTCCTGGGCCGTGGCCTGGGCAGCGGGGTTGGCCGCGGCATGGTGGATCGCGTTGGCCTGTTGGCAGGGGGTGCGGGTGTGCATGATGACTCCTTTCTAAGTAGTCGATGAGCCAGCGGCTCGGGTGGGTTAAGCGGTGAAAAAGATGAAGGGCAAAGGCCGTGCTCAATGCGCCAGCGGCTGGCTGGCGTTTGCCTGCGCCTGGCGGCGCGCCAGCAATTCCGCATCGCATTTGGGGCAGAACTCGTGCTCGCCGTCCAGATAGCCGTGCTTGGGGCAAATCGAGAAGGTGGGCGTGATGGTGATGTAGGGCAAGTGAAAGCGCGACAGCGCCGTGCGCACCAGCTGGCGGCAAGCTGCGGGCGAAGAGATGCGTTCGCGCATGTACAGGTGCAGCACGGTGCCGCCGGTGTAGCGCGTTTGCAGTTCGTCTTGCCGGATCAGGGCCTCGAAAGGGTCGTCGGTGAAGCCCGCTGGCAGCTGCGAGGAGTTGGTGTAGTAGGGCTTGTCTGGCGTGCCGGCTTGCAGGATGCCGGGCCAGCGCTTCTTGTCTTCTTTGGCGAAGCGGTAGGTGGTGCCTTCGGCCGGGGTGGCCTCCAGGTTGTAGAGGTTGCCGGTTTCCTGCTGGTAGTCAACCATGCGCTGGCGCAGGCGGTCGAGCAGGCGCAGGGCCAGGGCATGGCCTTCGGGGTGGGTGATGTCGGCCGCGTCACCCGTGAAGTTGCGCACCATTTCGTTGATGCCGTTGACGCCGATGGTTGAAAAATGGTTGCCCAGCGTGCCCAGATAACGCTTGGTGTAGGGGTAGAGGCCATCGTCCATCAGCCGCTGCACCACTTTGCGCTTGATTTCCAGGCTGTCGCGCGCCATGTCGGCCAGGCGGTCCAGGCGCTCCATCAGGGCGGCTTCGTCCCCCGCGTGCAGATGGCCCAGCCGCGCGCAGTTGATGGTGACCACGCCGATGGAGCCGGTTTGCTCGGCCGAGCCGAACAGGCCGTTGCCGCGCTTGAGCAGCTCGCGCAGGTCGAGCTGCAGGCGGCAGCACATGGAGCGGATCTGGTTGGGCTCCATGTCGGAGTTGAGGAAGTTCTGGAAATAAGGCAGGCCGTACTTGGCCGTCATGGCGAACAGGCGCTCGGCGTTTTCCGATTCCCAGGGAAAGTCTTCGGTGATGTTGTAGGTCGGAATCGGAAAGGTGAAGGCGCGCCCGCGCCGGTCGCCCGCGCTCATCACTTCGATGTAGGCGCGATTGATCATGTCCATTTCGGCCTGCAAGTCGCCGTAGGTAAAGGGCATGGCCGCATCGCCGATCACGGGGACTTGGTCGCGCAGGTCTTGCGGGCAGACCCAGTCGAAGGTCAGGTTGGTGAAGGGCGTTTGCGTGCCCCAGCGCGAGGGCACGTTGAGGTTGTAGATGAACTCCTGCATGCCCTGGCGCACTTCGTCGTAGCTCAGGCCGTCTTGGCACACGAAGGGGGCCAGATAGGTGTCGAACGAGCTGAAGGCCTGCGCGCCGGCCCATTCGTTTTGCAGCGTGCCCAGAAAATTCACCATCTGCCCCAGCGCGCTGGAAAAGTGCCTGGGCGGATTGGCCTCGGGCTTGCCCGGTATGCCATTGAAGCCTTCGAGCAGCAGCTGGCGCAGCGACCAGCCCGCGCAATAGCCGCAGAGCATGTCCAGATCGTGGATGTGGATGTCCGCCTCGCGGTGAGCCTGGCCGATTTCGGGCGGGTAGATGTGCGAGAGCCAGTAATTGGCCACCACCTTGCCCGCCACGTTGAGGATCAGCCCGCCCAGCGAATAACCCTGGTTGGCGTTGGCCTGCACGCGCCAGTCGGTGCGGCCCACGTACTCGTCGATGGTGGCGGCCACGTCCACCAGCGTTTTGCGGGTGTCGCGCAGGCGGTGGTGTTGCTCGCGATAGGCCACGTAGGCGCGAAAGGTGCCCAGGTGGTTGGCGTCGAGCAGGGCTTGCTCCACCACGTCTTGCACCTGCTCGACCGTGGGCATTCGGCCCGCGTACCGGTGGCGCAGAACCTTGAGCACGCGCGCGGTGAGCTGCCGGGCCTCGTCGGCATCGAATTCGCCGCTGGCCGCACCGGCACGCGCCAGGGCAGAAGTGATGCGTGCGGGTTCAAAAGGCGCTTCGCTGCCGTCGCGTTTGCTGATGCGCCGGGGCAGGGCGGGCGGCTCAGCCAGGGCAGTGGGTGCGGTTGCGGGGGCGCTCAGAACGGGCGTCATGGCTGCACCTCCTGGCCTGCGGCGACTGATGGGCCCCAATGCGGCTTCAGCCCTTCGTTGCTGTGCTGGCGGTGGCAGAGCCGGGTTGGCATCGTGCAGATGCCGGGCGTGGGGAGGGGTGCCTGCTTCAGGCAGGGGGGAGAGCGATGCATGGTTGGCTCCTCGTAGTGGCCATGTGAGCAATGGGCACACGGGGGTGCCTGCACCGTGCCGGATCGGCACATGCAGGCGCATACGCAATGTCATTGAGGCAGCACGCTGCCAAAGAGCCACTTCGCATCAGGGACACCCCGCCCAGTTACTCACGAAACGCAGAATGCCGCGGCAGGTCTCCTGGCTCTTGGCTCATCGTTTTGGCGCCGCCTTCCCGGAGAAGCCTCCAGTGGCATGGTGGGCGCAAAACTTGCCAACTACAGTTGCGGGGGCAGCTGCGGCATTCAGGCGGGGCCTGTGACCGCATTCCCTTTTCATCCCCTTGCGGGGAACCAACGGCTTGAATCCGGGCCGGATCTGATCCTGCCCGGGGACGATTATATAAACACTATTAGTATTGTCAATATCCTGTTTTTGCACTAGATATGGGGTTTGCTGGCGTGGCGGCTGAAGTGGCGTTTTTCCGGCAAAGGGCATCTTGTCGGATGAGCATCGGGGTTTTTTCTGCCCCTTAAAATCCGCCGGTTGGTGCTCGCAAGATGGTTCCTCGTCTTGCAGTTAAACGGGAAGCAGAAGGGCTCTCTGCGCCGTGCCTGAAGCCGCCAAACGCACAAAAAAACATCAACAAGCGCAAACCGCGCTAGCGCGCCGGGCGTGAATCGCTGCGTGCGTGCTGGCGGTTTGAATCGGTGCCCAGCCCCCAACCTGCGCTGCCCCCGCAACGGTAAGTGGATGAGGTGCGCGCGCCGCATCTCGGCTTCTGTCGATAGCCACTGGGTGAAACCATCGCCCGGGAAGGCGGCAGAGGCGGCCTCCACCAGCCCGGATACCGGCCAACAAGGGGCACGCCAGCCAGGCGCTGCGTGCCGTGTTTAGCACAGAGCCTGTTCACGATCTCAAAGCGAGGCGATTTGGACAGGGGGCGGGATGGGCTGCAAGGCGCACACCAAGGTACATGAGCGAAGGGCATAGCCCGTGCCATGGACGAGATGTGCAACGCAGCAGACCGCCCGCTTCCATCTTCAAGCGCCTGCGGGGAGATCGTGAACAGGCTCGCAGAACTGTCGGGGAAGGCAGTAAAGGCTCATCACCATGTATACATCTCTGTTTTCTTTTCTCTCTTTTCATCGGCAGGGCGGGCCTGCCGGGGTCTGCCGTATCGGCGCGGGCCATGCCCTGCGTCTGTTGGCTGGCCGGGGTTCTTGGGCAGATGCAGGCAGTCGGGCCGTTGCCCGCCTGGGGCTGAAGCGCAATCACCCGTGCGGCCATGCACACGGGGCAGGCGCTGGCCGGGGTGGCCGAGTTGACCGTTTGCTTGGCAGCGGCTTGCGGCGCATGAGAAAGGGGGCTTGATGGAAATCGTCACCCCTCCCGCCAGCCGCGATACCCCGCGCCCGCAAGGCAAGCGCCGCGGCCTCATCATGGTGCACACCGGCAAAGGCAAGGGCAAAAGCACGGCCGCTTTCGGCCTGGCGATACGTGCGCACGGCCGGGGCAAAGCGGTCAAGGTCTATCAGTTCATGAAAGTGCCTTCGGCCCGCTTTGGCGAGCACCGCCTGTTCGAGCAGTTGGGCATCCCGATCGAGGGCCTGGGCGATGGCTTCAGCTGGAAGAGCCGCGATCTGGAACACTCGGCCCAGCTCGCGCAAGACGGCTGGGCGCGCGCGGCAGCCACGATTGCCGCGGGCGAGCACTTCATGGTCGTCCTCGACGAAATCATGTACCCGCTGCGCTATGGCTGGATTGCCCTGGCCGACGTGCTGGCCTGCCTGCAGGCGCGGCCCGAGCACGTGACCGTGGTGCTGACCGGCCGCTATGCGCCAGACGAGCTGATCGCCTGCGCCGATACGGTGACGGAAATGACGCTCATCAAGCACCACTTTGCCGCGGGCATACCCGCCCAGCGCGGCATTGAGGATTAAAGGGAGGGCAAGGGCCTTGGCGGCTGACGGGGCGCATGGCCTGGCTGCCGCTTGCGGCGGCACAAGCGGGTCGTCCCGTCAGGCGGCAGTCAACACAGCACCCGCCCTTGCGCATCCCCATCGAAGCTGGCCAGCTCTTGGCTTCATCCCCTCTTTCTTTGTTTGACGCGGCCTGCCATCTCAGCTTGGTCAAGGCCGATCCACAGGACATGAACATGAATCTGCAAAAAATCCCCACCACCATCGTCACCGGCTTTCTGGGCGCGGGCAAAACCACGCTGCTGCGCCAAATCCTGAGCCATGCCCAGGGCCGGCGCATCGCCGTGATCGTGAACGAATTTGGCGAACTGGGCATTGACGGCGAATTGCTGCGCGGCTGCGGCCTGGGCTGTGATGAAAGCGGCGCCGACAACGGCCAGCTGTTCGAGCTGGCCAACGGCTGCCTGTGCTGCACCGTGCAAGAAGAGTTCGCCCCGGTGATGGAGCAGCTCGCCGCGCGGCGCGAGCAGATCGACCACCTGGTGATTGAAACATCGGGTCTGGCCCTGCCCAAGCCGCTGGTACAGGCTTTCCAGTGGCCGAGCCTGCGCAACGCCTTCACCGTGGATGCGGTGGTGACCGTGGTGGACGCGCCCGCCGTGGCCGATGGCCGCTTTGCCGACGACCCGCAGGCGGTGGATGCGCAGCGCCGTGCGGACGACAACCTCGACCACGAATCGCCGCTGGCCGAGTTGTTTGAAGACCAGCTCCTCATGGCCGACCTGGTGCTGCTGAGCAAGGTCGATGCCCTGGCAGACGCCCAGTTGCGCGAGGTGGAAGCCATCGTCAAGGCCCACACCCAGCCTGGCGTGCAGCTGCTGCGCTTGCAGCCCGATCAATTGGACGTGAACCTGCTGTTGGGCATGCGCTGCGCGGTCGAAGATGTGGTGGACGCCCGCCGCACCCACCACGACGAGGAAGAAGACCACGATCACGATAGCTTCGACTCCGTGCCGCTCACGTTGCAAGTGCACGACCGCCAGCGCCTGCTGGCCGCGCTGGCCGATCTGGTGCAAAAGCACGAAATCTATCGCGTCAAAGGCTTTGTGGCCCTGCCCGATACGCCCATGCGCCTGGTAGTGCAGGGCGTGGGCCAACGGTTTGACAGCCATTTCGACCGCCCCTGGCGCGCCGATGAAGAACGCATCAGCCGCCTGGTGCTGATCGGCAAAGACCTGGCGGCCGATCAACTGGTGCGTGAATTGCAGCAAGGCATGTCGCAATAAGGCATGCGCATGTGCCGTTAAGCAGGCGTGGCATCCGTTGCATCGTTAGGCACATAGGCACACATAGGTACAGCACGCCGCGCAGCCACTCCATCCGTTTTTTTCTTTCCAACAAGGCCCGTCTCATGCACCTGCTTTCAACCCAACCCGGCGGCTATGTGGAGGATGGCGGTCAGGGCCTGGTGCGCATCGAGCAAACGCCGGGCGACATCGTCGTGCTCAGCGCGGCCGATACGGTGCTGTCTTTGCTGGCCGAAGCGGCCGCCAGCCTGCCGGATGATTTTCCGTCCGTGCGCCTGGCCAATCTGATGTGGCTGCGCCAGCCGGCGTCCATGGATTTGTATGTGGACGATGTGCTCAAGCACGCGCGCGTGGTCATCATCGACCACCTGGGCAGCCCGGCCGACTGGGCCTATGTGGTGGAGCAAGCGACTGGCCTGGCCCAGCAGCGGGGCCAGTGGCTGGCGCTGTTCTCGGGTGACAACACCGAAGACCCCCAGCTGCTGCGGCGCAGCACCGCGGCCGTGGCCGATTGCCGCTATCTTTGGCACTGCTTGCGTGAGGGTGGGCGCGGCAATGCCCAAGCCTTTTTCGCACTGATCGCGCACCGCGTGTGGGGCCGCGGCGCACTGCCACCGCCACCGCAGGCCATGCCGCTGGCGGCCCCGCATCAACCCGCGCAGCCGCTGCCCTGGTTGGCCGATGCGCCCGCTGCCTTGCTGCTGTTTTATCGCGCGCATGCCTTGTCGGGCAACACGGCGGTATTCGATGCCTTGATGGCCGCGCTGCACGCGCGCGGCATCAACCCGCTGGCGCTGGCGGTGGATTCGCTCAAATCGCCCAGCAGCTTGCAGGCAGTGCAGGCGCTGGCGCAGCAGCATGGGGTGGACGTGGTGCTCAATGCCACGAGCTTTGCCGTGGGCAGGCTGTGCGCGGATACCGATGAAGAAGGCCAGGCGCCGCAACTGGCGGGCGATGCGCCCGTGCTGCAACTCATCACCGTGGGTTGTACGCAAGAACAATGGGCGGCCGACCCGCACGGCCTGGCCCCGCGCGACCTGGCCATGCAAGTGGTGCTGCCCGAGGTGGACGGCCGCCTGTGCACGCGCCCGATCAGCTTCAAAAGCATGGCCTGGCGTTGCAACAAAACGCAGGTGGACGTGGTGCGCTACCAGCCCGAGCCGGAGCGCATGGCCTTTGTGGCCGAACTGGCGCGCCGCTGGTGCGTGCTGCGCCACAAGCCGGTCGCGCAGCAGCGCCTGGCGCTGATTCTGGCCAACTACCCCAACGACGATGCGCGCCTGGCCAATGGCGTGGGGCTGGATACGCCCGCTTCCACCGTGCGCATCTTGCAAGCCTTGCAGGCGCAGGGCTATGCCGTGGGCGATAGCCCGACTGATATGCCTGCCGACGGCGATGCGCTGATGGCGCGACTGACCGCAGGCGTGACCAACGACGTGGCCGCCAACGACTGGCGGCCTGCCGGGCAAAGCCTGGCGCTGGCCGACTATCTGGCCGACTTTGGCGCGCTGCCCGCCGAATTGCAGGATGCCGTCAATCAACTATGGGGCCCGCCCGCGCAAGACCCCATGCTACGCAGCGGCCGCTTCATGGTGCCCGGCCTGCGGCTGGGCCATGTGTTTGTGGGCATACAGCCCGCGCGCGGGCGCGATCTGGACTTGGTGGCCAGCTACCACGATGCCGACTTGGTGCCCACGCACGCCTACCTGGCGTTTTACTTCTGGCTGCGCCGCGCCTGGGCGCTGGATGCCATCGTGCACGTGGGCAAGCACGGCAACCTTGAATGGCTGCCGGGCAAAAGCGTGGCGCTGGGCGCGAGCTGCTGGCCCGATGTGATTCTGGGGCCGCTGCCGCATCTGTATCCCTTCATCGTGAACGACCCCGGCGAAGGCAGCCAGGCCAAGCGGCGCACGCAGGCCGTGATCATCGACCACCTCATGCCGCCGCAGGCCCGTGCCGAAAGCTATGGCCCGCTGCGCCTGCTCGAGCAGCAGATGGACGAGTATTACGAGGCCATCACCCTCGACCCGCGCCGCGCCCAGCGCCTGCGCCAAAGCCTGCTGGATCACATCTTGCAAAACACCCTGCATGCCGACCTGGGCATTGAGGCACCCCAAGACGATGCCGCGCGCCAGCAACTGCTGCAAAGGCTGGATGCTTATCTGTGCGAAATCAAGGAATCGCAAATCCGCGATGGCTTGCACATCCTGGGCCAATCGCCCCAGGGCCGCCAACGCACCGAAACCTTGGTGGCGCTGGCGCGCTTTCCACGCGGGGCTGGGCCAGAGCACGACAGCCTGCTGCGCGCGCTGGCAGGCGATTTGGGGCTGGAGGGCTTTGATCCGCTCGACCCCGATTGGAACCAGTCCTGGCAGGGGCCGCGCCCGCCCGAGTTGCTGGCTTTGAGCGATGCCCCCTGGCGGCACGCCGGCCACACGCGCGAGCGGCTGGAGCTGCTGGCCGCACACTGGGTGGAGCGGCTGGATGCGGGCGGCGAGACCGATGAGCACGAAGGCATGGACGAAGGCAAAGACGCCAAGCATTTCAGCCATTGCAGCTGTTTGCCCGATCCCGCCCGCTGGCCGCGCACAGCGCAGGTGCTGCGGCAGGTGCAGGGCGTGCTCGCGCCACGGCTGGATGCCTGTGGCGAGCAGGAAATCACCCAATTGCTGCGCGGCCTGCAAGGCCGCTTTGTGCCGCCGGGCCCCAGCGGTGCGCCATCGCGCGGGCGGCCCGATGTGCTGCCCACCGGGCGCAATTTCTACTCGGTGGATACGCGCGCCGTGCCCAGCCCCACGGCCTATGTCATGGGCCAGCAGGCGGCCGAGCGTTTGCTGGAGCGCCACCTGCAAGACCACGGCCGCTGGCCGCAGGCGGTGGGCCTGTCGGTATGGGGCACCAGCACCATGCGCACCGCGGGCGAAGACCTGGCCCTGGCCCTGGCCCTGCTGGGCGTGCGCCCCAAATGGGAAGCCGCCAGCCACCGCGTGGTGGATATCGAAGTGCTGCCCATGCGCGTGTTCAAGCGCCCGCGCGTGGACGTGACGCTGCGCATCTCGGGCTTTTTTCGCGATGCCTTTCCCAACCTCATCCACCTGTTCGACACCGCCGTGCAAGCCGTGGCCGCCATCCCGGCGGAAGACGAGCCGGACGACATCAACCCCATTCGCCCGCGCGTGCAGCAAGACCGGGCCGCTGCGCTGGCGCAGGGGCTGGGCGAGGCCGAGGCGCAGCGCCAGGCCACCTGGCGCGTGTTCGGCCCGCGCGTGGGCGGCTATGGCGCGGGCTTGCAAGAGCTGATCGACAGCCGCCGCTGGAACGATGTGCGCGACCTGGCGCAAGCCTATCTGCGCGCGGGCGCTTTTGCCTACGGCCAGGGCCAGCATGGCGAAGCTGCGCGCGCCCCGTTCGAGCGGCAACTCGCGCGGCTCGAAGCCGTCATCCACAATCAGGACAACCGCGAGCACGACATTCTGGATTCAGACGACTACTACCAATTCCACGGCGGCATGGCCGCAGCGGTAGAGCATTTGCGCGGCGAGCAGGCTGCGCTGTATCACGGCGACTTCAGCACGCCCGGGGCCGTGCGCATACGCACCTTGCGCGAAGAGCTGGCGCGCGTGGTGCGCGCCCGTGTGGTCAATCCCAAATGGATGGCAGGCGTGAAGCGCCACGGCTACAAAGGCGCGTTTGAAATGGCCGCCACGGTGGACTATCTGTTTGCCTTTGACGCCACCACCGGCCTGATCGGCTCGCACCAATACGCCATGGTGGCCGATGCCTATGTGCACGATGCCGACACGCGGCAGTTTCTGGAGCGGCACAATCCGCAAGCCCTGCGCAGCATTGGCGAGCGCTTGCTCGAAGCCGCGCGGCGCGGCCTGTGGCAAGAGCCGGGCCAGCACCCCGAACGCATCGAACAAACCTTGCTCGAACTGGAGCAGCGGCTGGAAACGCATACCAGCGGCCCGGCATGAAGCAGGGCACAAGCATCAGCCGCATCGCATGAACCGAGTCGCATCACATTGAACCGCACGCCACGAATCACACCATGACACACAGCACCCCCAGCAACAATCCTCCATCCATGCCAGCACCTGAACTGGCACCTGCGCCCGTACTGGTGCCAGTGGGCGAACAAGGTTTGCCAGAACAGGGCTTTCCGTTCGCGGCGCTGCAAGGCTACCCCCGCTTGCGGCAGGCCCTGCTGCTGGCCGCAGTGGATACGGGCATGGGCGGCGTGCTCATCAGCGGGCCGCGCGGCACGGCCAAATCCACCGCGGCCCGCGCCCTGGCGGCCTTGCTGCCAGGCACGCCTTTTGTCAGCCTGCCGTTGGCTGCGAGCATCGAACAACTGGTGGGTACGCTGGATTTGGAAAATGTGCTGCGCGACGGCCAAGTGCGCTTGCAGCCCGGTCTGGTGGCGCGCGCGCACGGCGGCATCCTGTATGTGGATGAAGTCAATCTGCTGCCCGATGCCTTGGTCGATGCCTTGCTCGATGTGGCCGCCAGCGGCATCAACCGGGTGGAGCGCGATGGCATCTCGCAGCAGCATGCGGCGCGCTTCGTGCTCATCGGCACCATGAACCCCGAAGAGGGCGAACTGCGCCCGCAGTTGCTGGATCGCTTCGGCCTGTCGGTCGCCTTGGGCAACCCCGATTCGCTGGCCCTGCGCCAAAACATCGTGCGCACGCGCCTGGCCTTTGAGCGCGACCCGCAAGCCATGCTGCAAGCGTATGCCCACACGCAGGCGCAATTGATCGAACAAGTGGCCGCTGCCCGCGCGGCTTTGCCCAATATCCACTGGCCCGATGCCGTGATCGAACACGCCACGCAACTGGCGCTGGCCGCGGGTGTGGATGGCGTGCGCGCCGACCTGGTGCTGGTCAAAGCCGCGCGGGCGCACGCCGCCCTGGCGGGTCGCACGGTGGTAGAGGTAGGCGATGTGGATGCTGTGGCTGATCTGGCCCTGGCGCACCGGCGCTTGCACCCGCAGCACGCAGGGGCTGGCACGGACACAGGCGGTGGCTCGCCAAACAACAACGGCGAGGCTGGTGCGGGTGGATCTTTGCCCGAAACAACTTCTGGTTCGAATCCGGCAGGCGCTGCAGGTGCGCCTACTGCCGCCATGCCGCAAACGCCACCTGCAACATCTGGCCCCGATCAACCCGCATGGATGCAGCCCCCCAGCGGGCCGCAGCCCACGGCGCATCTATCGGCTGGGGCAGGGCAGGGCAGCACGCCAGATCAGGCGCAAGCCAACGCACAGGCAAACACACAAACGGAAGGCGATTGGGGCGCGTTGCCGCCGCAGCCGCAGTCTATGTCGCCGATACCGCCCACGCGCTGGCCCGCAGGCACGGCAGGGGCAACAGGCGCGGCCGCCGCAAAAAAAGCCTGAGCCACCCTGCCAGCCGCGCGCCCCTTGCTTTTTCGGCGCACGGCCAGCAGCGGTGGCTGCACCGCAATGGCAACCCGCCCCTTCTGGCCCAGTCAGCGGGGCGGCAGGGGTTGGATGTCCAATCGTCGGCTGATGCCAACCGCATCCATTGGCCGCAAACCCTGATCCGCAAAGGGCCACAGCCCTTGCAGCGCCAGCACATCCGGCGCGTGCAGCTGCCCGTTCAGGCGGCGCACTTTCACCTGATCGTGCTTGACAACTCCGGCTCCATGCGACAGGGCGGGCGGCTGGGGCTGGCCAAGGCCTATGCCGCACGCCTGGTGGACGATGCCACGCGCGCGGGCGACCAAGTGGCGATCATGCATTTCGGCGGGCAGGGCGTGCAAGTGCTGAAAGCGCCCGGCCCCGCACGGCGGGCGGCCATTGCGCGCATTCAAGCTCTGGGCGGCGGCGGCGGTACGCCCATCGCCAGTTGCATGCAAGCGGCGCAAGCCTTGCTGCATCATTACCGCATGCGCCACGGCCACAGCCAGCGCACGCTGTGGCTGCTGACGGATGGGCGTAGCACCGAACGGCCCATTGCCCCGGCCGCGGCCGATCATCTGATGATCGTCAATTTCGACGACCCCTTGCGCCCGCTGGGCCGTTGCGCGGCCTGGGCGCAAAGCTGGGGGGCCGAACTGCGCAGTCCTTTGCAGGCTTGATGCACGCAAAAAAGCTGCTGAGCCTTGGGCCAATCCTTTGCGTTTTGCGCGTTTTCGTCCAGCCTTCGCTGAAATAATGGCGGCATGGAACACACTTTTCTCTGGCACGACTACGAAACCTTTGGCACCCGCGCTGCGGCCGACCGGCCCGCGCAGTTTGCGGCCATTCGCACCGATGCCGATCTGAACGAAATCGGCGAGCCGATCAACATCCTGTGCCAACCCGCGGCAGACTATTTGCCCGATCCGGCTTCAATCCTCGTTACCGGCATCACGCCGCAACAGTGCCTGCAACACGGCCTGCCCGAGCACGCCTTTGCCGCGCGCATCCATGCCGAGCTCTCGCAACCCGGCACCATCGGCGTGGGCTACAACAGCATCCGTTTTGACGACGAGTTCACGCGCTTTCTGTTCTGGCGCAATCTGTTCGACCCCTACGGGCGCGAATGGCAAAACGGCTGCGGCCGCTGGGATTTGCTCGATGTGATGCGCCTGGCCCACGCCCTGCGGCCCGATGGCATCCATTGGCCCAAAAACGAAGAGGGGCACACCAGCTTTCGGCTGGAGCATTTGAGTGCGGCCAATGGCCTGGCGCACGAAGCTGCGCACGATGCCCTGTCTGATGTGCGCGCCACCATCGCGCTGGCGCGCCTGCTCAAAAGCGTGCAGCCCAAGCTGTTTGAATTTGCATTCGGCCTGCACAAAAAAGACCGCGTGGCGCAAGAGCTGGGCCTGCCCGTGGTGCAGCAAGATGCGCGCCCTTTCCTGCACGTGTCGGGCATGCTGGGGGCCGAGCACGGTTGTCTGGCCATCATGTGGCCGCTGGCCAGCCACCCCAGCAACCGCAACGAAATCATCGCCTGGGATTTGCGCCACAACCCGCAGGAACTGGCAAGCCTGTCGGCCCAGGCCGTGCGCGATCGCCTGTTCGTCAAGGCCGACGATTTGCCCGAAGGCGTGGCGCGCCTGCCCATCAAAACCATTCACCTCAACCGCAGCCCGATGGTGGTGCGCAACTTGCAAACCCTGACTGATGCGCAAGCGCAGCGCTGGCAGATCGACAAAGAGCAAGCCCTGCACCACGCGCAGATCGCGCGCGGCCTGCCGGACATGAGCGCCATCTGGGCCGAGGTGTTTGCGCGGCCCGATGCCAGCCTGCCGCCCGAACTGGCTGATGTGGATGGCGCGCTGTATGGCGGCTTCATCAGCGCGGCCGACCGGCGCAAGCTCGATGCGCTGCGTGCCATGAACGCCGACCAATTGGCCGACGCCCGCACGGGCTTTGAAGACGAACGGCTGGAAGAGCTCTTCTGGCGCTACCGCGCGCGCAACTTTCCGCAGTCGCTGTCAGACGACGAGCAGGAGCGATGGCAGGCCCACTGCGCCGCCCGCTTGCTGGATGGAGAGGGTGGCGCGCGCACGGTGGATGATTTGCTCGAAGCATTGGACGCGCTCTATCCCACGGCCGACGAACGCGGCCAGGCCCTGCTCGATGCGCTCAATGCCTATGCGCAAGAGGTGGTGCCGGATGGGGGTTAGGGCCTGTTCACGCTATTTTTGAAAGCTGCGTTGCACCTCAAAAGGTCATTCGTCGAGACGCCAGTTGCCGCCAAGGTGGTGGATTCTTGGCCAGGCTGGCAACGCAGGCGATGGCCTTTGGGGTGCAACCCAAAGGGAAGCGCTCTTGCAGGGGCTCACTCATCGTTGTGCTTCTTGCGCAGACGCCCGGTCTGCGCAGCGGCGCACGCCTCGATTGAGTCTCTGCAAGGCAGCTTCGCATCATCAAAGGAGCGTGAACAGGCCCCAGCTGCCCGCTAGGCGATGAGGCTGGCTAGGCGAACGCAGCGCTCTGAACAGGTTCTTGGTAAAGGATGCGAACAATGGACACGAAACAACTCGATCACCCCGCCTTTGCGCCTTACAAAAAAGCCCTGCTGGCTGCCGCCAAACCCACGGCTGAAATCGCCTTGCTGCCCACGACCGAGCTGAGTCTGCGGCAAAGCAAGCTCGGCGGCCTGCCGTATCTGCCTGTCGGAAAGGATTACCCGCGCGGTGCGGACGGCAAGCCGCTCTACCTGCTCTTGCAAATCAATTTTGCCGAGATGCCGCCGCTGCCGGACTTTCCGGCCGAGGGCATTTTGCAGTGGTTCATTGGCAGCACTTGGGCCTGGGGGGCAAACTCTGACCGACCCGCCGAGCAAAGCGCTTTCCGCATCTGTTATTACCCCGAAGTGCTGGCCGACGATGCGGCGCTGGTGCGCGACTTCTCCTTTCTCCCGCCGCTGGATCCGCCCGCGCAGGGGCTGTGGCAGAAGCTGAAGCGCTGTTTTGTTCGCCCACCCCGCCTGCCGTTCAAGCAGCCCTGCGCCATCCTTTTTGAGGCCGGTGTGCAGTACCCCACTCTGAACGACCGCACTTGCTATCTGAAAGGCGAGGGCGCGCCCGACATTCATTTCGACAACTGGATTGACGATGAGTTCGAGGCTTTTACCGAAGCCTATTTGGAAGCATTTGCAGGTAACGGCAACCGCGTGGGCGGCTACCCCACCTTCACGCAGGACGACCCACGCCTCAGCGCCGAGGAAATGGCCTGCGTGCAATTGGTGCAGTTGGACAGCCAGCCGCCCGAGCTGATGATGTGGGGCGACGCGGGCATTGCCCACCTGTTCATTCACCCCGACGATTTGCGCCGCCGCGACTTTTCGCGCGTGCTTTATACGTGGGATTGTTGTTAGGCGCTTGTTGGTTTATTGATGGGGGCGAAGCCTACAGCCCGCTGCGGTGCTGTTGCAGCTTGTTCTCGCGCCCAATGGCAAACACCATGCCCAGCGCCAGGCCCAACGTGAGCATGGCCGTGCCGCCGTAGCTGATGAAGGGCAGGGGCACGCCCACCACAGGCAAGATGCCGCTGACCATGCCCATGTTCACGAACACGTAGGTGAAAAAGATCATGCCGATGGCCCCGGCCAGCAGACGCGAAAAGGCCGTTTGCGCGTGGGCGGCAATCCACAGCATGCGCCAGATCAGAAACAGGTAAACGCCCAGCAGCAGCAGATTGCCCAGCAGGCCGAATTCTTCGGAGTAAACGGCAAAGATGAAATCGGTGGTGCGCTCGGGGATGAATTCCAGATGGGTTTGCGTGCCGCGCATGAAGCCCTTGCCAGACAAGCCGCCCGCGCCAATCGCGATCATGCCTTGCAGGATGTGAAAGCCCTTGCCCTGCGGATCGCGCATGGGGTTGAGCAAGGTGCACACCCGCTCGCGCTGGTAGGGGCGCAGCACGTACCACTCCACGCCGTCGGCGCACAGGCGCGGCTCCAGCAGAATCAGCAACAAAATGCCGACAGCCCCCAGAATGATGGGCGGCAGCACCAGCCGCCAGGGCAGGCCCGCGAAAAAGATCACAGCCAGCCCCGCCATCAAAACCAGCAGCGCGGTGCCCAGATCGGGCTGCTTCAGAATCAGGCCCACGGGCAGCAGCAGCAAGGCGCCGGCCACCACGTAGTCGAGCGGGCGCAATTGCTCCTCGCGTTTTTGAAACCACCAGGCCAGCATCAGCGGCAAAGAGATTTTGATCAGCTCGCTGGGCTGCACCACCACGCCGATGTTGACCCAGCGCGTGGCCCCTTTCTTGGTGATGCCAAAGGCCGCCACGGCCAGCAGCAGGGCAATGCCCAGGGTGTAAAGCGGCACGGCCAGCAGCGAGATTTTTTGCGGCGGAATCTGCATCACCACAAAGGCCAGGCCCAGCGCCAGCGCCATATTGCGCGCGTGCAGATTGAAGCGCCCGGCATAGTCGTAGGCTGACGAATACATGGCCGTGAGGCTGATGGCCACCAGCGCCAGCGTGCCCAGCAGCAGCGGCAGGTCGATGCCGCGCAGCAGCGAAAAAACAAAACGCCACAGGGGCGTACGGTTGAAAACGGCTTCAGACATGGGCGCCATTATCGGGCCTGGCGGTGTTGCTGCGGGGCTGGAAGCCGGCTTTTGGGTGGTTTGGACACGGCTACGTGGACGTTGCTTGTTGGCCGCTGCTAATCAATGAAAACAGGCGACAGGCGCTTGAGTGGCTTCAGTGCTTGTCGGCGCTTTCGCTGACTGAATCACCGGCAAACAGCTCGCCCGTCTCACCCATTGGGGCATTGGCTGCGGGGTGGTGAATGGCCGCTGGGTCGTTGGCGGGCAGCAAATGGCCTACGCGCACGCCCAGCAGGCGCAGGGGCTGTTGCAAGTTCACGCGCTTGAGGCACAGGCCGGCCACGCGGCGCAGCTCGCGCGCATCGGCCGTGTAGTGGCCGATGGTGGTGTTGCGTGTGGCGATGCGAAAGTCGGCATAGCGCAGCTTGATGCCGATGCTTTTGCCCACATAGCCTTTGCGCTGCAGGTCGCCGGCCACGCGCTCGCACAGCGCGGTGAAGATGCGGCCCAGCTCGGCCTTGTCGCGCACGGCGTGCAGGTCGCGCGCAAACGTGGTTTCGCGGCTGATGCTGATCGGCTCGCTGTGGGTAACGACGGGGCTGTCGTCTCGCCCCCAGGCGGCTTCAAACAGCCAGGCGCCATAACTGCGACCAAAACGCTCCATGAGCCAAAAGCGGTCACAAGCGGCCAGCTCGCCCAGGGTGTGAATGCCCAGTGCGGCCAGCTTGGCATCGGCCTTGGGGCCAATGCCGTTGAGTTTGCGGCAGGGCAGGGGCCAGATCAGGCTTTGCAGCTCATGGGGCTGCACGATGCTGATGCCGTTGGGCTTGTTGAATTCGCTGGCGAGTTTGGCCAGCAGCTTGTTGGGGGCCACGCCAATCGAGCAGGTGAGCTGCGTTTGCTCGAAGATGCTGCGTTGCAGCTGCTGGGCCAGCGTGCGGCCGCCATCGTGCTGGCCGCCGGGCGCGTGGGTGAAGTCGATGTACACCTCGTCCACGCCGCGGTTTTCCATCACGGGGGCGATGCTGGTGATGATGGCCTTGAAGCGGCGCGAATAGTCGCGGTAGCGTTCATGATCCACCGGCAGCAAAATCGCCTGCGGGCACAGGCGCGCGGCTTTCATCAAACCCATGGCCGAGCCCACCCCAAAGGGGCGGGCGGCATAGGTGGCGGTGGTGATCACGCCGCGGCCCACATAGTCGCGCAGGCGGCGAAAGGCGGTGGGCGGAATTTCTTGCGTGCGGCTGCCGTATTGCTCGGCCAGGGCTGCATCGGCTGCGCTGCGCGCGCCGCCAATCACCACGGGCAGCCCTTTGAGCTGCGGGTAGCGCAGCAGCTCGACCGAGGCGAAGAAGGCATCCATGTCCAGATGCGCAATGCGCCGTGGCAAGGGGGCGGTGCTGGTCATGGTGTGGCGTGGGGCCGCGATTGCTGGAGGGCTATCGCAGCGGGGAATGACTGCGGGTCATCACATTCGACGATTGCGGCAAGCCATTGCAATGGGCAGTCACGGCAGATGTGTGTGCTTGAAGGTTGGGCCAAGCGGCAAGCTGCTGCGCGCTTGGCCTTGGCCGCAGCTGCGCCGGTATGGATCCAGGGCCTGCGGCCTGGTCGATCAAGGCGCGGCGTTGACTACCTCGCTGCCAATGGCGTTGCGAATGGTGTGGGCAGCCTGGGCGCGTTCAGCCTGGCTGGCAAAGGGGCCAATCAGCACGCGCCAATTGCTGCCACGGGGCTGCACGCTCACCTGTTGCGCAAACTGCGGGGCTTGGCTGCGGATGCGGTTGGCAATGCCTTCGGCGCTGGTTTGGCTGGCAAAGGTGCCCGCTTGCAGATGCGGGCCGTTCAAGGTGGCCATGTGTGTGGCAGTACCCGCAGGTGAGATGGACGCGCCGCCTGCGCCAACACCTGCGTAGGCGTTGGGCTGGGTTCCGGCCTGGTTGCTGCCGGGTACACCAATTGTGGAGCCTACGGGCGCTTGGCCAGCAGGGGCAGCCACCAGGCGGCCATCGCTGTACATGCTGGATTCAACCACGGGCGCGCGCATGCTCACATCAGCCGGGGGCTGACCGTAGGTATTGCTGCCATAAGGCTGGCCGTACATGCCCGCCTGGCCTTCTGCACCGGGCTGCAATGAAACCGTTGAGCAGGCCGACAAAGCCGCCAAGCCCAGCAAGCTGCCACCCAGCAGCCCCAGGCGGCGGGGTTGCGAGCCAGCGGGGCGGGAAAAGAAGGCAAGGGCAGACATGGCAACAACTCCTGAAAAAGGAAAACGAAAGCATCCACTGCAAACCGGGCCAGCGTGAAACGGCCCGGCTGCGCAAATTCAATGCCTATTCTGCCACCGCTGTTTCCGGGCTTGATGGATCCCTTGTGCCATCAGCTCTTGCGCCACCGTTGGGCGATTGTCTGGCGGAGCTTGCATGGCGAAGGCATGCGGTCTTTGCATACTTGTTGCTGCTTCTGTCTGCTTGCCGATGCGTTGAGCGCATCAGCATCCATGCGATGCATGTCCGCCTATCACCGCTTGAATCGCTCCGCATTGAAAAGACGTGCACAGCCCCGCTGATGCCGTCATGGGAAACGGCTTTGGTCGTACAAGTGGCTGGCAAACAGGCTGCGAGAATGCTGGCCGCGCCCAGTCATCGCGCATGCCAACTCTTGCATGCGGTTTGCTTCTAAACCGATCCTTGAAGCGACCCCTCTGTTCATTCGACCAAAAACGCCCGGACTGTTTGTATGCATACCCGATTCATCCTGCTCAACACCAGCCATGCCGGCAATGTGGGCGCTGTGGCGCGCGCCATGAAAGTCATGGGCTTTAACGATCTGGTGCTGGTGCAGCCCCGCTGGCCCGATGTCTTGCAGCGACCCGAGGCCATTGAGCGTGCCAGCGGCGCCACCGACGTGCTGGAGCAAGCCCGCATCGTGCAAAGCTGGGAAGAGGCCGTGCAGGGCATCGAATACCTGTGCGCCACGGCCATGACGGCGCGCGACTTTGGCCCGCCCACCTTCGTGCCGCGCGCGCACTTTGCCGCTTTGGCCGCGCAGGCCGCAGCGGCTGCACCCGGCGTGCAGAATCGCCCGGCCGCTGGGGCCAATCCATCAGCCGATCAAATGGCACATCAGGCCCCGCCGCCCCTGCGCAGCATGGGGCTGGTGTTTGGTTGCGAGCGGTATGGCATGCACAACGATCAGGTCTATCGCTGCCACGCCTGCTTGCGCATTCCCACCCACCCTGCCTATGGCTCGCTCAACCTGGCTGCAGCCGTGCAACTGCTGGCCTACGAATGGCGGCAGGCGCTGGGCGGGTTTGACGAGCCGGCCGCCACTGCCGCGGAGCACGCCCCCCGCCGGGCCGATGCCGCGCAGGTGCAAGGCATGCTGGCGCATTGGGAGCAGGCCCTGGTGGCGCTGGAGTTTCTCGACCCTCAAACACCGCGCAAACTCATGCCGCGCTTGCAGCAGCTGTTTCACCGCGCGACGCTGCAAGAAGAAGAAATCCACATCCTGCGCGGCATTGCGCGGGCGATGATGCGTGCAGGAAAGAAGAGCGCCGATAAAGCTGATTGATTGATGACCGTATTCCAGAAAATGAAAAAGTCGCGGGCGAAGTGATTGAGTGAAATCAAAGTGCCAAGGCGAATTGCTGCTACGCGGGATAGATGCTTCCAAGATGTATTTACTGCCATTCAAATGAGCCAAAGACCCAATAATCTTGACACCACATTGCTGGCCATCGAGTTACTACGCCGTATCCCTCGTCACCGAAAAATCACGGCGTCCGAATTGCGTCAAAGCCTATTGGAAAGTGGATTTGATCGCGATTTGCGCACCATTCAACGCCATTTGGAAACCTTGGCGGCGCATTTCGAGGATTTGGAATGTGACACGAGAAGCAAGCCCTACGGCTATTGCTGGAAAAGTCACAGTCATGGCCTGAGCCTACCGCTGCTGAACGAACAAGAGTCTCTCTTGTTGATGCTGGCCAAAGAGCATTTAGCGCAGCTGCTGCCCAGCAGCGTATTGAGCTTCATGCAGCCATTTTTCGAGCAAGCGCACCGTAAGTTGGCTGACGCAGGCGATAAGCCTGAACGGGCCTGGCTGGGCAAGGCGGCTGTGGTGCCAACCAGCCAGCCCTTGCTGCCCCCGAAGCTGATGGACGGTGTGCTGGAAGAGGTCAGCACGGCGCTATTTCGCAACTGCAAGCTAGATGTGGTGTATCGCAATCAGCAGGGTGTTGAATACAAGCGGCGTGTTTGTCCGCTGGCCTTGGCTCAGCAAGGCAGCGCTTTGTATTTGGTGGTGTTGTTCGAGGGGTATACCGACCTCAGGCATCTGGCGCTGCATCGTCTTCAATCAGCAGAGGTCACTCCTTATGTTTTCGATCGCCCTGAAGGCTTTGACTTCAAAGAGCATATCGACTCCGGCGGATTTGGCTTTGGCACCAGTCAGCATATTTGCTTGCGTTTTTCCATCACGCGCAGTGCCGGCTTTCACTTGACGGAAACCCCTCTGTCGCCAAATCAGCAAATTCTGGAAGAAAGCGAGGAGCACTACCGCTTTCAAGCCAGCCTGATGGATAGCAGCATGCTGGATTGGTGGATCAGAAAGTTTGGGGATGATGTTTGGGATGTGGAGAAAGACGCCATCGTTGAAGACTGATGCTTGCGACGCATGTTGTCGCAAGCGCTCATAAACTGCTATCAACGGGTTGGAAAGTTTTCAGGAGAGAAGTGTGTTGTCAGCCGTATTGAATGGAAAAAGAAGAGGCAGCGGCCTGTTTGGGCGCGATTTCTTGTTGGGAGATACAGAAGGCGCAGAGGATTTGTTAACGGCCAGTGTTTTTGAACGTTTGGCCTACTTGTCCGATAAGGTGTTCAAGGATGTGATGAGCCATTTGCTGGGTGAAGAAAATGTGCCTGGCACGTTGCAAGAAATGACTTTTTGGCCTTCTTGGGAAAGTTCCAATGGCCGAAGGGTTGAGCCAGATGTGGTTTTGAAGTGCGCTGGGCGAGTTGTTATTGTTGAAGCTAAGCGTTACGATGGTGTTGAGCAGCAATATGCCGATCAACTGGTTAATGAATTGAGTGCTGCGGAGAAAAAAGGAATTGTTCAGCCGATTTTATTGGCTGTAGGCGGTATGCGCAATGATGGCAAAGAAGAAGCGGATCGAATGAGGCAAGAGGTATCTGCGGCTTTGAATGATCAATACGAATACGATTTTGAATACGATTTGGTTTTTAGAAGCTGGAGGCAGCTTTATGCATCTTTTGCTGAAGCTGTACGCAAGCGTCCAGAAAATTCTGGTTTGCAAAGAATTTTGAAAGATGTAGAGCAGGCTTATGATTGGCACGGTGTGCGCCATCAAGAGCGGCGCTGGTTGAAAGATTTGAAGCCTGTTGCTATTTGTGTTGATGGCTATTTTACGGGATTTGATTGGTTTTTGGGCGATAAATCAAGAGGTTGAAAATTTAATTATAGAGGAAAAAATGTCTGATCAATTGAAAAAAGCTCTGCTGAATGTGAGAAAGGCCTATGCCTTGCTTGAAGATTATCAACAAAGGGTTGTGGAGTTGATGGACTTTGTTCGTGGTGAGCTTGGTGCTATACGCTATAACTATAGATCCCATAGTGGGTTGGGTAAATACTTTGATAATATATATTCAGAAAATGATGCTGGACGTTTGTTTTTGCCTTTTATGGATGTTTCTTTTTTATGGTTAAATGGTGGCGGCAAAGATAAGCATGGGGATGCTTATAATCATCAGCCTGGCGACTTGTTGATAGATGCGCGTGTGTGCAGCAATACGGCAAACTGTTGGCCAAGTTTTAAGAGAAATTTGCAAAAAGAAGAAGAGAGTAGATTGCCCCAGCAAGGGAGTAGTGAGCTAAGATTATATGTGTTGCAACGTATCACTGCTGCTTCGGATAAATATAATTGGCGTGACGATGTTTGGTGGTATATTGAACCTGATGAGTATAATAAATTCAATGAACTGATAAATTGTCGAAGGCATGAGGGAAAATATCAGATGTATGCTGAATCTTTTGATTTGGAGAATTTGGGTGATGAGAAGGCTGTGCGTGATGTCATGAATGGCTTCAAGCAAAGGGTCATGAAGGCTTTTCGACCCAAATGCCCGGTCAATCGATTCGAGGCCGAATGATTTAGATTGCGCATTGCTTGTCATAGCCGTCTGGAGCGAATGCTTCAGACGGTTTTTTGTGTTCGCGCTCTGTGCGACACGGTTTGTCGCATGCCTGTAGATAATTTCCTTGTTTCGTGAGCGGTGTGTTTGTTTTGAGGCAAGGAGGCCAGATTGGAAAAGAAGATCAAGTTGAAGCCAGCCAGTGTCAGTGCTTACAGCGAGCGTGTGATCTTGCAAATTCTGTTCAAACACGGAGGCTGGGCGCATTTTTGCAGTGATCGTTTCGTGATAAGAGCCGCAGAGCTTGCCTTGGCGCTGGGCTTGCCATCTGACTTGAAGCTGGAAGAGATGGGCACCCTCAAGGCTGTGAGGGCTGCCCTGCAAGCCCGCTATCAAGCGCTGAAGTTGAAACGACAAGCGCAGCCAGACAAAGAGCGGATACAGCTGGAAAAAAACCTGTTGGCCGTTGCGGCCAGCCTGCATTTGAGCGAGGTGGAGCTAGCCATATTGCGTTTGGCCGCTTATATGCAGATTGAGCAGCCATTGAAAGACGCGCTGAACCTTGTTGGCAATCAAATAGATCGTCGCCGTTTTTGCAATCTGCTGGCCGGCCTGGTGCAACAACCTTTTGATGCAATCCGAGTGGCTTTGAACGAGCAAGAAAAGTTGATGCGTTTTGGTTTGCTGGATCGCAATCGCCACAACAGAGACTTTGACGATCATCTTCAATGGGGTGAGGCGCTGGACGTGGATAAGCTGGATGTGCATCCATTCAGTGAAGAGGCTTTGCTGAAACGGGTGTTGACGGCGAGTGCCCCTTCATCACTCAACTGGAAAGACTTTGAGCATATTGCACCGATGGCCAATCGTGCGCGTGATTATTTGAATGCGGCTTACCAAACGCATCGCAAAGGGGTGAATTTGTTGTTATACGGCGCACCCGGAACAGGCAAAACCGAATTTGCCAGTTTGCTTGCACAGCAGCTGAATGTAGCTTGCTTTACCTTGAGCAGCATGGATGAAGATGAGGATCTGCTTTCAGGCAAGCGCAAGTTGAAGAGTGCGCAATTGGCGCAGGCTTTGCTGCTGGGGCAGCGCGCTTTGCTGATTTTTGACGAGGTGGAAGATGTGTTTGCTGGTGATTTGTTCAGGCGCTCGGTTGCGCAAGAGCATAAAGCCTGGATGAATCAGTTTCTGGAAAGCAATGTGGTGCCAATGGTATGGATTTCCAATGACGTGCATTGCATGGATGATGCATTTATACGCCGATTTGATCTCGTTATCGAGATGCCAGACATACCTTATCAAAACAAACTGTCATTGATTAAAAGCCTATCTAGTCAGCAGTTGGAATAGCATGAAGCGCGTTATCTGGCTAAGCAGCAAGGCGTTACACCGGCCATGCTGGCGCGCAGCTTTCAGGTGGCATCTTCATTGAAAAATTCCGGGACGGGTTTTGGCGGGCATGTATTCAGCTTGCTTAATCAAACCTTGCGAGCGCAGGGTAAAAAGAAGTTGCAGCAACCGCGTGCTCTGCAAGCAAATTACAGCTTGGATTATGTGACGTGCGAAGACGATTTGGAAAAAATCAGCCTTGGCTTGCTGAACAACCCACATGCGCGCATTTGCTGTTACGGCCCACCTGGCACCGGAAAAACGGCTTGGGCCAATTGGTTGGGTGAGCAGTTAGGGATGCCTGTATTGTTAAAGCAGGGGTCGGACTTGCTGGGAGTGTATGTGGGTGAAACAGAGAAAAATATTGTAGACGCTTTTGAGCAAGCAACAGAGCAGAATATGCTGCTGGTGCTGGATGAAGTAGACAGCTTTTTATTTGCGCGTGATGGTGCTGAGCGCAGCTGGGAGCGCAGCATGGTGAATGAAATGCTGACACAAATCGAGCGCTTTGATGGACTACTGGTGGTTTCGACTAATTTGATGCATCAATTGGATTACGCTGCTTTACGGCGTTTTGATTTGAAGATTCGTTTTTCTTATTTGAAAGAAAAACAGTTGCTGTTATTGGCACGTCAGCAAGCCGGTCAATTAGGCTTGCCAAATTTATCTGATGAACAAGAGGAGCGCTTGAAGCAGATGCATCAGCTTGCACCAGGGGATTTTTCGGCAATTGCACGGAGGCATCGATTTGCAGTTTTTGATGATGTGGATGCATGGATTGATGCACTGGTGAAAGAGTGTGAGTTAAAACCTCAAGAGTCAAGAAAAATGGGATTCATGTAAATATGGCTAGGGGTATTTTTAAAATGCTCGAGAATAAGTTGGATGTGGAACGATTGAAAAATAAGGGTATATGGTGTTAAGTCTTCCCCTGCCTTATGTGTCGGCCGTCTTGCAGGCGTTGTTGGCGGCGTTGTTGCTGCAGCGGCGGGGCGATGCACGCACCATCGGCTTTGTTGCGCTCAGCGCCTGCATGGCCTTGCTGGTGGGGCTGCGCTGGAGCTTTCCGCACCCCTATCTGTGGTTTGCCGTGGCTTTGGTGTCGAGCGTGCAAGCGCCCTTGGCGTGGTTGTGTTTTGATCGCCCAAGTGGTGGTGCAACAGGCGCTGCGCTACCCGCTTACGTGTCCGCCCGCGCACCCTTTTCGACTTTGTGTATCAGCCGTTGGTTGCCTTGGTTGGCAGCAGCGCTCACAGCGGTTTTGCTGTGGGCCGGTCCGGCGTATTGGCATGGGGTGGAGTTGTTGCTGGTGGCGTTCTACCTGGGCTACGGCGGTGCTTTGCTGGGCTTGGGCTGGGGCCAGCATGCGCGGTTTGATGCCTTGCGCCTGTCGCAAGTGCCCGATTTGCGACGGGCGGCCATCTGGGCGGGCTGGGCCTTGTTGTTCAACGGCGTGCTGGAAGGGCTGATTGGCCTGGATTACTGGCTGCATGCGGGCCGCCATGCGCCTGTGCTGGTGGGTGTGGCGCACGGGCTGCTTTTGCCCTTGCTGCTGTATGGCGTGTGGTGTGCGGGGCGGGTGTTTGCGCCAAGCGACGCGGTGTTTGCGGCTTCTTCAACTCCAGCAACGGCCCGATTGCCTCTGTCTGCAGCGCCTGCCGATGTGTCAATGGCTACATCCGTGGGCACTGTTGACGCAGCAAACCGAGCAGGAGAAAGCGCTGAATCAGCTGCCGATGCTGTGCCATTGGCAGCCAACAACGGCGCGGCCCAAGAAACTGTGGTGAATCACGGCACGGCTGATAACGATGCTGCCACGATTGCGCGGTTGACGGAGTTGGTGCAAGCGCATGAGCTGTTTCGTGATCCGGATTTGAGTTTGATCAAACTGGCGCGGCGCATGGGTGTGCCGGCGCGCGAATTGTCGGCGGCAGTCAACCGGCACTGCGGCCAGAACGTGGCGCAATGGGTCAATGCTTTTCGCATTGCGGCGGCTTGCCAGCAGTTGGCGAGTAGTGATGCGCCCATCAGCGTCGTGATGTTGGATTGCGGCTTCTTCACCAAGTCCAATTTCAACCGCGAATTTCGCCGTCACACGGGGCTAAGCCCCAGCGCCTACCGGCAACAACAGATGCATGATCAGGCCAATGCTGTTGCTGACGAAGCGGAGCCGTCTTCGCCAGCCACGCCAACTGTTCCAAAGCCGTTTTGATAGCGCTTTTTGACGGTCGGTTCTTTGACGCAGGAATCAGGCGTCCAGCCCTTTGTCCCCAAAGGCTGGGCGTTGCCAGCGCTTGCTAGTTGGTAAAGGCTGCTGGCCGCCGCGGAGGGCGGCTTCAGAGCCTGTTCACGATTCTTTAGCGTGCCATCAAGGTCCGTTTGAAAAAGGCGGTCATCTGCGCGTTCCACTGTTTGTGTGCAGTGGCGCGGTCAAAGCCCGGTTCGTCCTGGGTGCAGATGGCTTTTTCCATGGCGGCCAGCGCGGGCGTGCAGGGATGAATAAAAGAATAGTGATTGGTTTGAGCGGGCGCGATCAGTTCCGGCTTGCTGGGCAGATTGCGCGCGAGTTGCCGCACGCTCTGGGGCGTGACGCCATCACCGCCGCGTTGCGATTGCCAGACTTGCACAGGGCGACTGACGTGCTGCACGCTATGTGGCGTGGGGAAAAAGCTCAGCGGATCCACCAGTACCAGGGCCTGGATGCGCGGGTCGCGCACCAGCGCAGAGATATCAGTCGCATGAGTGGCGGCCTGGCGACAGATTTTCATTTTGGCATTGGGGCAGGGCAGTGGGCTGTTGGCAAAGTCGGGCGTGGCACCCGCCAGCACCAGGCCGGTATAGCCCCCGCGTGAAAAGCCCCAAAAACCAATGCGTCGCGCATCGATGCGTGGTGCTACGGGCGAGGTGTTGCCAAACAGAAAGTCGATCACGTGCTTGACGTGGGCGGGCCGCTGATACAGCGCAGCCAAGTCGTCGGATTGGCTCAGATCAAAAGCGTTGTCGCCCGGGTGGTTGAAGCTGGCGACGATGAAGCCCGCATCGGCCAGCGCTTCGGCCGTGTCGTGGTGGCCCAGCGCCGTGCCGCCGCGGCCGTGCGACATCACGATTAAAGGCAGTTTGTTATTGCCGGCAATGGGACAGCCCGGTTTGACCTTGAGCTGGAAGGGGCCAGCCGGTAGCGGCGATTGCACGGCTTGCGTGCAGGGCGTCCAGAGCGTGACCTCCAAGGCCTTGTGCGGGCCAGCCGCCGGGAGGCTGACTTTTCTGAAGCCGGCCGCTTGAGCCGTGCCCGCCAGCAACGTCAGAGCTGCGGTGGCGATGACGGTGATCCATTTGCAGGTAGCTTGTGAATGAAAGCGTGAATGCCAAGACATGAGACTCTCCTTGAACGAGTGGATGAAGGAGCTTCAATTCTTGGCTGGCAGGCCTCAGGTGGCGACCTGAAACCGGCTGAAGCAGGTACTGAAACGTGATTCAGAACCTGTGCTTGGATATGTTGGAGCAAACAGCACGAAGGCTGCGGACGGTGTGCCGGGCAGGATGAACGCTAGAGGATGGTCGCGGCGCAGCACATGGCCTTGGAGTCGTTGCTGCCCTTCGCTGATGCCCGGTTGTTTGCTGCCTATTTTCGTTTTTACCCAGGATCGGCTGATGGGCTGGGGCATGCCTTGAGTGATCGTACGGCTTGTGCCTACGCCAATTGATGACGTGGTCTGGATGGCAAGTTCCGCACCGGGGGCCCGTGCACTTATCCCTTGAAGCGCATGAAAAAAGCCGATGCGGTACATCGGCTGGGTGTGTTCGGGATTATTTGTACTGGGCTTGGGGGAGCACGCAGTGTAGCGGTCAAGGGGTGGACGTGCCAGCCCCACCCGTATCAAACCCCTTCACTGTGCGGCAGTCGCTTGGGCGCAAGTTGTGCCAGCAGCGTGGTGGTGGCCGATACTTTGTCGCCGGGTGCGACCAAGGGTTTGGCATCGGGCGGCAGGTACACATCCACGCGCGAGCCGAAGCGGATGAAGCCGTAGCGCTGGCCGCGTTGCAGCACGTCGCCAGGTTGGACATAACACAGAATGCGCCGCGCAATCAGGCCAGCCACTTGCACCAGGGTAACGGTGGTGCCGTGGCTGTCAATCACCACGGCGTTGCGTTCGTTTTCGGTCGAGGCCTTGTCCAGATCTGCATTGATGAATTTGCCCGGAAAGTAGGTCACCTGCTGCACCGTGCCCTGCACAGCCGCACGGTTGCTGTGCACGTTGAACACGTTCATGAACACGCTGATGAGCAGGGCATCGCGGTTGGCATAAGGGTCGCGCACGGGCTCGACCTTGACGATGCGGCCATCGGCCGGGCTGAGCACCACATCAGGCTGTTGGGGCACTTCGCGCGGCGGATCGCGGAAGAACTGCACCACGAACAGCAGAATCACCCAAAAGGGCAGCGCCCACCAAAAGCCCAGCCAGCCTTGCATGCCGATGGCCAGCAGCAGTGCAATGGCGATGAAGGGCCAGCCTTCGCGGGCGAGGATGGGGTGCGGGTAAGAAGATGAAGACATGTCGAGCAGAGCCTGAATCGTGAAAACAGCACCGTATTGTGGCATGGCGTGTGCCGATCAGGTGTTGAAGTGGGCTTGCTGCATGAAAGGCAAGCAGCAATGGCCAGACAGGGCTGCTTGCGGTGTTGCATGCGCTGTTTGAATGGCTGGGCTGCTGCATTGTGTGGTCGGCCTATCGGCCAGTGATATGCGGTGCGGCGCAGGGCCTTGGTATAGGCGCAGGTGGCGCAGACTGGCGTGCGCCAACGGAGCGTCGTTTGGCCGCGAGGAGTGGCGCGAAGATTTTGCGTGTGAAGGCGACGCATTGACAAGACGGTGTCATGCATCCTCTTTGACCTGGTTGTGGGCAGAAAGCTCTTGCGCCAGCAGCGCCAGCTTGCGCCCGCGCTGCCAGCGGTATTGGCCGATGACGCCGCTGTCGCGGATGACGCGGTGGCAAGGAATGAGCACCGCCACCGGGTTGCGGCCAACGGCCGTGCCGACGGCTCGCGTGGCGCTGGGCTGGCCAATGGCGGCGGCAAGGTGGCCATAGCTTTGCAGGCAGCCCGGCGGGATGTGCAGCAGCGCCTGCCACACCTTCAGTTGAAAGGGCGTGCCTTTCAGGTGCAAGGGCAGGGGTGTGGTGGGTTTTTGTGCTGCGGTTTCTGTTGCGGTTTTTGCTGCGAATGCGGCCAGTGCCCGCGCATGCAGCGGGTGGACGGCCGCGATGTGGGTGGCATGGGAGTATTCCCGCTGCAAATCGTGCAGGGCCGTGCTGTGATCATCGGCAAAGGCCAGCCAGCACAGGCCCTGGTCGGTGGCGGCCAGCAGCACCTCGCCCAAGGGCGTGGCAGCGAAGGTGTGGCGGATGGTGAGGTTGGCGCCGCCGCTTTTGTATGCGCCCGGGGTCATGCCTTCGATGGTGACGAACAAATCATGCAGCCTGCCGCTGCCGGAAAGACCTGCTTCCAGCGCAGCGTCTTGCACGCTGCCTTGCTGTGCCAGCACGGCCTTGGCGTTTTCAAGGCTTAGGTGCTGCAGCATCTTCTTGGGGCTGATGCCGGCCAGCTGTTGAAACTGGCGCTGCAAGTGCGCGGGGCTGAGGTGGACCTGCGCAGCAATGGCCTCTAGCGAGGGCTGCTCGCGGGCGTGGTCGTAAAGGTATTCAATCGCAGCGGCAATGCGCTTGAAGGGCAGGGTTTGGGCAAGCGGGGGCTGTGAAGGCTGGGCACTCATGGGCGATGCAGATGGCAGGCGGGGCAAAGCGACATAAACGAAGCGTTTGGACCTTGGCTCGGCATGGTAAAGCGCGTCCGCCCGCCAAGCGACCCGATTCTTGCGATTTTTGCTCTACCTTTTCATCCATGCTTTCTCACGGGCGTTGAAGATGGAAGCGGGCGGTCTGCCGCGTTGCAAATCTTGCCCATAGCACGCATGGGCCATGCACTGCGCCACAGACAAGAATGTGCGCCTTGCATCCCATCCCGCTCCATCTCCAATTGCCTTGCGCTGTGCAATCGTGAGCAGCTCTTTTGGCCCGGCCACATCCTCGCTCGCAGGCATATCTGCTTGTGCAAGCACAAAAAACCGACCGCTGTCGGGCGGTCGGTTGGGTTTTGCAGCAAGCAGGGGCTTAGGCCTTGTAGTTGCTGAAGTCGATCAGGCCGGGTTGGCCCATGGCCGGGTCGGTTTTGTAGGCGGCCATGGCGTCGGCCACGGTCATGCCCAGGGCTTTGGCCACGCCCTCGCCGTAAGCGGGGTCGCAGGCGTAGCAATTGCGGATGTGGCGGTGCTTGATGAAATCGAGCGCATCGCCCATGCCGGCGGCGGTGTTTGTGAAGAGCAGCTCTTTTTGCTCGGCGCTCATCAGGTGGAAGAGGGCGCGCGGCTGGCTGAAGTAGTCGGCATCGTCCAGGCGATAGTCCCAGTGCGCGGCGTCGCCATTGATTTTGAGCGGCGGCTCGGCGTATTGCGCCTGCTGCTGCCACTGGCTGAAGCTGTTGGGCTCGTAGTGCAGGGTGCTGCCGTAGTTGCCGTCCACGCGGCCCTGGCCGTCGCGTGCATTGCTGTGCACGGGGCAGCGCGGCGCGTTGACCGGAATCTGCTGGTGGTTCACACCCAGGCGGTAACGCTGCGCATCGGCGTAGTTGAAGAGGCGCGCTTGCAGCATGCGGTCGGGCGATACGCTGATGCCGGGCACCAGGTTGCTGGGCGCAAAAGCGGATTGCTCCACGTCCTGGAAGAAGTTTTCGGGGTTGCGGTTGAGTTCCATCACGCCCACTTCAATCAGCGGATAGTCTTTCTTCGGCCAGACTTTGGTCAGGTCGAAGGGGTGGTAGGGCACTTTCTCGGCATCGGCCTCGGGCATGATTTGCACGTAGAGCTTCCAGCGAGGGAAGTCGCCTTGCTCGATCGATTCGTACAGATCGCGCTGGTGGCTTTCGCGGTCGTTGGCGATGATGGCGGCGGCCTCTTCGTTGCTGAGATTCTTGATGCCCTGCTCGGTGCGGAAGTGGAATTTCACCCAGAAGCGTTCGTTCTGTGCATTGATGAAGCTGTAGGTGTGGCTGCCGTAGCCATGCATGTGGCGGTAGCTGGCGGGGATGCCGCGGTCGCTCATCACGATGGTGACTTGGTGCAGGGCCTCGGGCAGCAGGGTCCAGAAATCCCAGTTATTCGTGGCGCTCCGCATATTGGTGCGCGGATCGCGCTTGACGGCCTTGTTCAGGTCGGGGAATTTGAGCGGATCGCGCAAGAAGAACACGGGCGTGTTGTTGCCCACCATGTCCCAGTTGCCCTCTTCGGTGTAGAACTTGAGCGCAAAGCCGCGGATGTCGCGCTCGGCGTCGGCTGCGCCGCGTTCGCCTGCCACGGTGGTGAAGCGGGCAAACATTTCAGTCTTCTTGCCCACTTCGCTGAAGATTTTGGCGCGGGTGTATTTCGTGATGTCGTGCGTGACGGTGAAGGTGCCAAACGCGCCCGAACCCTTGGCATGCATGCGGCGCTCGGGGATGACTTCGCGCACGAAGTTGGCGAGCTTTTCGTTCAGCCACAGGTCTTGCGCCAGCAGCGGGCCGCGCGGGCCGGCCGTGAGGCTGTTCTGGTTGTCGACCACGGGTGCGCCATTGCTGCGGGTCAAATGAGTCACGGGACATTTGGACATGGTTGTTGCTCCTTGGTTGGATAAAGACGGCATGCCGGGCCAGGTGCGCTGATCCTGCGCCAGCAGGCTGGAGAAATGCAGGCCAGAACAACACCGGATACCGTGCTGCCAGACTGCTGCGAATTCTAGTTTTTTGTCGTCTTCATAGGGTGGAAAGGCCCGAATGCTTTACCAAAGCCAGTGGTTTTTAAGAAGTTTTTGCATGCTTTGATGCGCGGCCCTGAAGCAGGCGATAGGCCCAGGCGGCCATGTGGCGGGCTCTAGAAGAAGCGTTGCCCCACATCCCACAACACGCGGGCGAACACCGCAAGCAGGGCGGCGCAAATCACGAAGATGGCTGCCGACCCCAGGTCTTTGGCTTTTTTGATGGCGGGATGGATCTCGGGCGTGACGTGATCGCACAGCACTTCGATGGCGGTGTTGAGCGCCTCCACCGCCAGTAGCACCAGGGCCAGCACCAGCAGCAAGAGCGTGTGGGTATTGGGTAGCAGGGCGTGGATCAGGCCGGAGGCCACAATCAGCAGCAGCTCGCGCCGGGCGGCGCGTTCTTTGAACAGCACGGCCAGGCCATCCAGCGAATTGCAGGTGGCGCTGTAAAGCGTGCCGCCTTTGCGCGGGTGCGGTGCGGGCGGCTGGGGTTGCTGGTTAGTGGGGGCGGGGTGTTGTTCGGACATAGGGATTGTTGTGGGGCGCTGTGTTGCGCGGCGGTTGGGGGATGAGGTTTTTTGCTGTTCGGCGATCAGCCGCAGGCGGGACGATTTGCCCGCTATTGTGAGGGGCCGCGCATGGCGGGCAGGGGGGCAGATTGTTGCAGCCCCAGCGTGTAGAGCGGGCATTGGGTGGTTGGCAAAGCCTTGCCCGTCACTGCCGCAGCCGTACACGCCCTGCGTTTGGGCACGCATTGCGCGCACGGCGCGCCGTGCCAAGCCTGCCTGTCAATTGCGCATGCATGCCCCGCATGCACATCCAGAATGCGCTTGCGCCCGCAGCAGGTGCGGGCGCAAGGGGTGAGTCAGCTGCTGGGGTTGGTGCTGGCTGGGTCGAGCCAAGCAGCCGCTCGTTCAAGCCGCTCAGCTTGGCAGATTGGCTTCAGCCGATTCAGGCTGGTCGCCTGGGGCCGGACTCAAATCCACATCCAAGTCCAAGTCCAAACGGCTTCAGTTGCGGATCACATCCGCCCCGGCAGGTGGCGTGAACTGGAAGCTGTTTTTGGCCGCGCTGTTGCTGAAGGGGCCAAATTCCATCACCGAGCGTTGGCCGAAGCGGTCGATGATTTCAAGGCGGCGCAACTGGCCGCTGTCAAAGCCGATCATCACGTCTTTGATTGAAGCGTCGGCCTGGCGCGGGGTGGCCTTGACCCATTCCAGCTTGTCTTTGACGGGGGCGTTTTCGAGCTGGAACTGTTTTTGCAGCGCCGCCACGCTGTTGCTCGATGCCACCAGCGCAGCGGGCGAGGCGTTGAGCGCCGCGGCCTGCGGGCGCTGGGTGACCTGGTTCAGGTCGGCGTCGTACATCCACAGGGTTTTGCCATCGGCCACGATGGTTTGCACAAAGGGCTTGGTGTAGTCGAAGCGGAATTGCTGCGGCCGGTTGAAGGCAAATTGCCCGTGGCTGGTTTTGGCCGGGCCGGGCTTGTTGGCATTGGTCACGGTCTGGGTGAAGCTGGCCGTGCCCGTGCGCATGGTTTTGAGGTGCTGATCCAGCGTGGCCAAGCCGTCGGCGTGTGCCAGGCCGTAGCAGGCCATGGTGGTGGCCAGAATGGCTGCAGCCTTGGCATGGCCCTTGGCCGCGAGCAAAGAGGCGGGAGTCCTGATCGTCATGGGCAATCGCTTCCTTTCAAACAAACACAATTTCTGCGCGCCGTTTTCATGGGCAAGAGGCGCATGGTTGGATGATGCAGGCTGGCCGATAGGCCGATGCGGGGCTGCCCGGAGCGGGCCTGGGCCCGTGTTGGCGCTCAGTCCTCCTGGCGCTGCGGCACCAGGATTTCCCGCTGGCCGTTGTGCCCCATGCCGCTGACCATGCCGGCGTTTTCCATGTCCTCAAGCAGGCGCGCTGCGCGCTGGTAGCCGATGCGCAAATGCCGCTGCACCAGCGAGATGCTGGCTTTGCGATGCTTGAGCACGACTTCCACCGCCTGGTCGTACATGGGGTCTTTTTCGCCGCCGCCAAGGCCGCCGAGCGCCGGGTCTGTAACATTTCCTTCGCCGTCCACGGTACCGCCTTCGAGCACGCCTTCGATGTAGTTCGGCTCGCCTTGCTCTTTGAGGAAAGAGACCACGCGGTGCACTTCCTCGTCGCTCACGAAAGCGCCGTGCACCCGCGTGGGCAGGCCGTGGCCGGCGGGCAGATAGAGCATGTCGCCCATGCCCAAGAGGGCTTCGGCGCCCATCTGGTCGAGAATGGTGCGGCTATCGACCTTGCTGGATACCTGAAAGGCAATGCGCGTGGGGATGTTGGCTTTGATCAGGCCGGTGATCACGTCCACGCTTGGGCGTTGCGTGGCCAGAATCAGGTGGATGCCCGCCGCGCGCGCCTTTTGCGCCAGGCGGGCGATCAGCTCTTCGATCTTTTTGCCCACTACCATCATCAGGTCGGCCAGCTCGTCGATCACGATCACGATGTGCGGCAGGCGCTCCAGCGGCTCGGGCGATGCGGGCGTGAGGCTGAAGGGGTTGGGAATCAACTCTTCGCGCGCGCGCGCTTCTTCGATGCGGGCGTTGTAGCCCGCCAGATTGCGCACGCCGAGTTTGCTCATGAGGCGGTAGCGGCGCTCCATTTCGCCCACGCACCAGTTCAGGCCGTGTGCGGCTTGCTTCATGTCGGTCACCACGGGCGCCAGCAGATGCGGAATGCCTTCGTACACGCTCATTTCCAGCATCTTGGGGTCGATCATGAGCAGGCGCACTTCATCGGGGCTGGCCTTGTAGAGCAGGCTCAGAATCATGGCGTTGATGCCCACCGATTTGCCCGAGCCGGTGGTGCCTGCCACCAGCACGTGCGGCATGCGCGCCAGATCGGCCACCACGGGCATGCCCACAATGTCTTTGCCCAGGCCCATGGTCAGCAGCGACTTGGCCTCGTGGTAAGCGGTGGAGCCGAGGATTTCGCTCAGGCGAATGGTTTGGCGGCGGGCGTTGGGCAGCTCCAGCGCCATGAGGTTTTTGCCCGGAATGGTCTCGATCACGCGGATGGACACCAGGCTGAGCGAGCGTGCCAAATCCTTGGCCAGGTTCACGATTTGCGAGCCTTTCACGCCGGTGTCGGGCTCGATTTCGTAGCGCGTGATCACCGGGCCTGGCATGGCCGCCATCACGCGCACCTGTACGCCAAAGTCCTTGAGTTTTTTCTCGATCAGGCGGCTGGTCATTTCCAGCGTGTCGCGGTCGATGCTTTCGGTATTGGCCGGTGCGGGGTCGAGCAAATGCACCTGCGGCAGTTTGCTGTCGTTGGGGTCTTGAAACAGCACTTGCTGGCGCTCGCGTGCCACGCGCGCGCTGGGCGCAGCCGCTGCGGCCGCGCGCGGCGGAGGATCTACCACCACGGGCACGGCAGGCTTTTCCTGATGCTGCTCCAATTCTTGCTGCACCACGGCCTCGCGCTGGCGGGCGGCTTCTTGCCCCACGGCCAGGTCGTGGGCGATTTCGCGGCGCTCGCGTGCGGCGGTGAACCAGCCATCCACCCACGCACCCAGCGATTCGGCCACGCTCAACCAAGAAAAGCGAAACACCCACGACAGGCCCGCCAGCAGCAACACAATCGCCACCACGGCCGAGCCCGTAAAGCCCAGCCAGCGCAGGGCAGCTGGCCCTGCCAAAGCACCCATCACACCGCCTGCGCCATTGGGCAGGCGGGCGGGGTTGACATCGTAAAAGCGGCTCCATTCCAGCACGCAACTGGCCAGCAGCAGCACAAACAGCGCCACACCCCACATGGCGCGGCTGCGCCACAGGCGGTTGATCCAGCCGGGGGCGCGGGCATCGCTGCGCCCTTCGTCTTGAATTGAGTTGCGGTTGTGCACGTGGTGGCTGGCCGAGCCGGGCAACAGCGCACCTTGCCGCGCATGCGCCCAAGTGCGCAGCAGCCGCAGCCAAGCCAATGCCAGCGCCAAGAACAGCAACCACACGCTGCGACCCAGAAAGAACAGGCTGATGTCCGACACCCAAGCGCCCACGGGCCCCAGCCAGTTGGCGGGCAGATCGCGGTGGCCCGTGGTGCTCCAGGCCGGATCGGCCGGATGGTGGCTGAGCAGCGTCACCAGCCACAGCGCCAGCGTACCCAGCCCCAGCAGCAGCACGATCTCTTGGCTGAAGCGTTTGAGAATGCGCACAAAAAGCGAAGGCTCGGCCGGCTTGGGTGCTGGGGCTTTGCCGGTGCGCAATAGATAAGGAGAGGCAGGTGTGCTCATGACTGGCGGGATGCAAAAAGATCAAGCGGCCAGAAAATGGCCCAAAGGCGCAAAAACGCGCCACCTCAGCAATGAATGCTGAAAACACTTTTGCATTGTGCCGCAACTGGGCATGAAAAAAGAGATTTTTTGAAACGGTGGGGCGGTACGCTGGATGAAAATGCCATTCACCAAAAAGCGCAAGGCATGCAGAAGGAGAGCCTTGCTGGCCTGTTCAGGTCTTTTTCAAGCGCATCAAGGCCAGAAGAGAGGGGTGATTGGCAAGAAAGTGCGGCCCGGCCTGTTAAAGAGATGTTGCCTGGGGATTTCTTCAACGGCAGCGGCCGATTGTGATTTGTGATTGGCGTGGCGAAGAAAGCAAAAAAATGGTGAACTTTTTTCTGGGGGCGGCAAGATGGGCAACTTGGCGCGGGCCAAGGGCTGGAAGCGGCTTGTCTTGCGCCATCATGAGGTGGCGCAATTGACAGGGCCATAAACAACAAGGCCACAAACAGATTTTGGCAATACGGCTGTTCGGGCGCGAAATCCCTGCCTGCCTTGTGCCTTTGAGATGACCCGCCTTTCGCGCTGAAAAAAGCAGCCGCTTCATTGCCCCGGTGGTTCAAGCGTCTCCAGGGGGCATTGCCAGGGGCTTGCTATAAGAAGCCCGCTTTATTCCAGCGATTGCGTGCCATGCAGCAAAAAGGTGCCGTCGTCTTGCTGCACCAGCACGCCGCTTTCTTCAAAGTGCTTCATTACGCGGCTGACCATTTCGCGCGATGCGCCCACCATTTTGGCCACGTCCTGGCGCGAGACTTTTTTGCGCAGGATTTTGTTGCCCGCGGCGTCTTCCTGCGCCATGTCTTGCAGGGTGCTGAGCACGCGGCCGTACACGTCCATCAGCGCCAGCGAGAGGATTTGCTTGTCGGCCCGGCGCAGGCGGCGCACCAGCCCTCGCATGATGGCGTCGGCCATGGTGGCGTTTTCGCGCAGGCAGTGGGCAAAGGCTTCGCGCTCCAGCACCAGCGCATCGGTCGGGGCTTCGGCGCGCACGGAGGCGGAATGCGGCTCGCCATCGATCAGGCTCATTTCGCCGATGCAGTCGCCCGTGTCCAGCGTGGCGATGATGACTTCGCGCCCGCGCGCATCTTGCGAAAGCACCCGCGCCTTGCCCGAGAGGATGATGAAGAGCGCGCCCGAAATCTGGTCTTGCTGCACGATCAGCTCGTTGCGCTTGTAGCGTTTTTTGCGCATGGTGGCAGACAGCAGGGCAGACTGCGCGGGCGAAAGGTCGCTGAACAGGGCGACGCGCCGGATCAGATCGGTATCGGTCACGATGGTCATGAAAAACTCCTGGCAAATGCGGGTAAGAGCAGCGGGCAAGAACGAATACAGGCGGCGCTGGGCCTTGTCGTGTTGAATGGCAAAAGGCGAAGCTGGAAAAGCGAGGGAGGGGTTTGTTCCGTCCTATGCCTTGCCTGCTTCTGTCTCATGCGCGTCTTTCGGGTTCTTTCGATCGCCAAGCGCAACGGCGGCTGGTGCACGGGGCAATTGAAAAGCCGAATATTGTGTGGCAAAGCGTGTGACTTTTTCACTCGCTGGCCCGCCGCTTGTCACGCCTCGGTATGATTGTCGGCCTAGAGCCTGTTCAAAGTCTTTCCATGTGTGCGCAAGTGCAACAAATGGCCAGGATCGCGGCGCACGCCGCAGCCAAGACTCGCTGTCTTGGCAAGGGGTGCAACAAAGAGCTTGCTCATTTGCTGCCTTGCCCGAAGGGTTGCCTGGCAAAGACAGCATCTTCTGCGTTGCAAATGCTCGCCGGGCGGCTAGCCTGCCTGTGCTTTGCGCCTTGCAGCTACTGCCTTTGCCAAGCAACGCACACGATGCGAAGACTTTGAACAGGCTCTTAGAGTCTGTTCACAATCTCCTCGCGGGCGCTTGAAGATGAGGCCGGGCGGTCTGCTGCGTTGCAAATCTTGTCAGTCATCTTGCACGTGTCGCACAGGCTATGCTCTTGGCTCATGTCCTTTGATGTGCGCCTTGCGGCCTATCCCGCCTCCTATCCAATCGCCTCGTGTCGAGATCGCGAACAGGCGCTTACAACTCACTCTGCTTTGCAAGACAGGAACACTGCCATGACTACAGCACAACACGCCAAAGTTCTCGTTCTGGGTTCCGGCCCCGCCGGTTACACCGCGGCCATTTACGCGGCCCGCGCCAATTTGCAGCCCATGTTGATCACGGGGCTGGAGCAGGGCGGCCAGCTCATGACCACCACCGAGGTGGACAACTGGCCTGCCGATGTGCAGGGCGTGCAAGGCCCGGATTTGATGCAGCGTTTTCAGGCGCATGCCGAGCGCTTCAATGCGCAGCTGGTGTTCGACCACATCCAGTCGGTGGATTTGAGCAAGCGCCCCTTCAAGCTGGTGGGCGACAGCGGTACTTACACCTGCGATGCGCTCATCATCGCTACGGGCGCATCGGCCAAGTACCTGGGCCTGCCGTCTGAAGAAGCCTTCATGGGCCGCGGCGTGAGCGGCTGCGCCACTTGCGACGGCTTTTTCTACAAGGGGCAAGACGTGTGCGTGGTGGGTGGCGGCAACACCGCGGTGGAAGAGGCGCTCTACCTCAGCAACATCGCCAGCAAGGTGTATCTGATTCACCGCCGTGACAGCTTCAAGGCCGAAGCCATCATGGTGGACAAGCTCATGGACAAGGTCAAGGAAGGCCGGATCGTGCTCAAGACCAATGCCGTGCTGGATGAAGTGTTGGGCGACGACCAGGGCGTGAACGCTGTGCGCATCAAAGCCACGGAAGGTGGTGCGACAGAAGACTTGGCCGTGCAAGGTTGTTTCATCGCCATTGGCCACGCGCCCAATACCGGCTTATTCCAAGGCCAGTTGGAATTGGACGGCGGCTACATCGTGACCCAGGGCGGCCGCCAGGGCTTTGCCACCCAAACCAGCGTGCCGGGCGTGTTTGCTGCAGGCGACGTGCAAGACCATGTGTACCGCCAAGCCATCACCAGCGCGGCCACGGGCTGCATGGCGGCTTTGGATGCGCAACGCTTTCTGGAGCAAAACGCAGGCTGAACGTGGCCTGAAAGCGCAGGCGGCCGCTTGCGCTTTCTGATGATTGGCCGATCGTGATTCTGGTTCGGATTGCGCCAGCCTTGCAGCCAAACAAGCAAAACCAGCCAGACCAACAATGCAGCGGATGCCATGTGGCATCCGCTTTTTTTAGGGCGCTCGTTGCAGGCGAGCGGCGGTGTCGGCTGGGTTTTTGTGGTTCTGGCAAGGCGCTGCCCGATGCCTTTCGCTCGCTGCTGGCGCTTTGCGGGAGCGGGCTTGCTTGAACAAGGCGCAACGCTTGAGCAGGCCTGGCGCTTATCTTTTGAGACGCCGCACTCGAAGCGGCCTGGCGCACAAGCCTGCGCCTTGTTCAGCCCTGCGTTGAAGGGATTTGAAACTGCTGCCACCCTTGCCAAACGGCCCCGGGCGCCAGCAGCACGGGGCTGTCGATCTGCGCGGCCTCGATGCACACGAAGTGCTGCCAGGCATAGGGGGGCAGATCGAGCAAGCGGGCGCACAAGGCCGCGTGCGGGCTCCAGATGACGGTTTGCCCCAGGCTGGCCGATTGCTGCGAGCGCAAAGAAGTATCGCCGCACGTCAGCGTGGCGCCAAAGGCCGGGTACACGCGATCGACTTCGCCTGCAAAGCGGATCGGGCCTTGCTGCACGGGGTGGCTGGGGTTGGCGTTTGGCCGGGCGTCCCAGTAACGGATGCCTTCTGCGCCGCTGATACGCGTTTGCGCGATCTGCGGGGTTGCCAAGTAGCCGTGAAAAGCCGTGGTAAAGGGCATGGGGGTGCTGCCCGTATTGCGCACACGCAAACGCAAGGAGAGGCTGCCAGCCGTTAGCTTGACCAGCAAGTTGGCCTCAAAAGCATGCAGCCACAAGGGCTTGGAAGGGGCGCCAGCAGCTTGCGGTGGGTTGTGCAGCAGGTGGGGCGGTATGTCGGTGTGGCGCAGGCGCAAGTTGGCGCTGTCGGGCGTTTGTTCCTGCAGCTTCCAGCGCAGCAGGCGTGCCAGGCCGTGCTTGGGCAGGGGGCCGCGGCGGTTGAATTGCGGCCAGCAGATGGGGATGCCGCCGCGAATGGCGCTGCGCCCCTGGGCCACGGCCTGCCAGTTGATGCGGGGGCTCAAGTACAGGCGCTCGTGTTCCTGGAGCGTGTGGTGTGCGTCGTGATGGGCCGTGCGCCACGACAGCACCTGTGCGCCATGCAGCGAGATGGTGGCCGTGTCCCCTTGCGGCGTGCGCAAGTGGCAAACGGGCCAGTCGCCCGGCCACGGCTTGGGCCGGGTGCGGGGGTTGCTTGGGGGATGAGAGGGGGCGTTGTCGAGCATGGGGTCAGGTGCTGGCTTGCTGCGTGCAGGAAGAGTGGGTGGGGCGGGGCGCTCGGCTCCGTTCTGCGTGGGCCTCAATCCGCTGCTTTCATCAAACGGTCGGCCAGCGCCTGGGCCTGGGCAAAGTCCAGGTCGCCGCTGTAGATGGCGCGGCCGCAAATCACGCCTTCAATGCCTTCGTCGGCCACGGCGCAAAGTTTTTCAATGTCTTGCAGATTGCTCAGCCCGCCCGAAGCAATCACCGGCAGGGCGCTGGCCTGGGCCAGCTTCACGGTGGCTTCGACGTTGATGCCGCTCAGCATGCCGTCGCGCCCGATGTCGGTGTAGATGATGCTTTCCACGCCCAGGTGCTCGTACTTCTTGGCCAGATCGCACGCCTCGTGGCCGGTGAGCTTGCTCCAGCCGTCGGTGGCGGCCTTGCCGTCCTTGGCGTCCAGCCCGACGATGATGTGCCCGGCAAAGGCGCTGCAAGCGTCAGACAAGAAGCCCGGGTCTTTGATGGCTGCCGTGCCGATGATGACGTAGCGCAGCCCGGCATCGATGTATTGCTCCACGGTGTCCAGATCGCGAATGCCGCCGCCCAGTTGCACGGGGATTTCGCCGCCCACCTCTTGCAGAATCTCTTTGACCACGTCCAGGTTCTTGGGCTTGCCGGCAAAGGCGCCGTTCAGGTCCACCAGATGCAGGCGGCGCGCGCCTTGCTCAAGCCAGTGCAGGGCCTGCTCCACGGGCTTGGTGTTGAAGGTGGTGACCTTGTTCATGTCGCCTTGTTGCAGGCGCACGCATTGGCCGTCTTTCAAATCAATGGCGGGAATGAGCTGCATGGTTGAAAAAAGAAAGTTAATGGGCAAGCATGGCGCGCCGTATGGCCATTGCCATGGCATCTGCGTCACGGCGATTTTCGCCGTAAGGAATAGCGATCCAATTGGGTGATAGTTGGTTTGATTGCTGGTAATGCACTTCGAGAAAAGCTCTCTCTATGACAACAGATTTGGAGCTCGATTTGCTGCCGAAGTTATAGCCTATGCCTGCTCTGGAAAAGACACCGATGCTCCCGCTATGGCGCGTTTGGGTGTGCACTTCGGATTCGCGTTCCACTTTGACTTCAACGATTTGCCCTGGATGGAGAAACAAGCGGTGGTAATCGGTGTCTGCAGTTTGCAAAAACAAGGTGGATTGCCGAGAGTCCAGCGCCAACACGCCAGGCGCAGGCAAATGCCATTGATGAGTCAGCGTTTGCTGCAAACCATAGCCGGGCAGGGCTGCGGCCATGCGCTTGGCACAGGCGGAATATCGAATGGCTTTGTAGGGCGCCATGATGAGCACGTCAATCAGCTTTTTGATGCCAAGCCAGAGCAAGACAAGGAAGAAAAATAGCAAAAGCGCATTGATTAAACCGCTGAAGAAACCTTTTCTGAGCAGGTTGGCGATAAAGGCAGAAGCGACCAAGCCTATTCCTGCCAAAGCCAGACCGAGCAAGGTCCAGGCGTAGACTTTTTCCGTCAAGCGAACCGTGTGGGCTGTTGCGAGGTCTTGGCCTTCATGGGCTTTAAAAGGCTCGTGAGATGTTAAAGAGTGTAAATCCGGGGGGGGGGGTAAATTGTCACATTGATGGCTCATGGCAGCTCCTTTTGGGGTTGAAAAAGAAATGATGCTCAAAAAAGTCCCTTTATTCTCTTTTCGGGTTTGAAGGCTTGGGGGCGCTTGGAATCAAGGCCGCCAATGCAAGAAATTGCGATACAGGGCCAGGCCCATATCGGCCGATTTTTCGGGGTGGAATTGGGTGGCGAACAGATTGTCGCGAGCAATGGCGGCGGTGTAGGGGCCGCCGTAATCGGCCTCGCCCACGCTGTGAACAGGATGAGCAGGCACGGCGTAATAGCTGTGCAGAAAGTAGAACCAGCTTTGATCGGGAATGCCCTGCCAGATGGGATGGGCCTGCGTTTGCCGCAGGCGGTTCCAGCCCATTTGCGGCACTTTGTAGCGGCTGCCGTCGGGCTGGGTACGGCCCGCAAGCTGAAAGCGTTTGACTTCGCCGGAAATCAGATTCAGCGAGGGCGTGTCGCCTTCTTCACTGTGGCTGAGCAGCATTTGCATGCCCACGCACACGCCAAACAGGGGCTTGTTGCGCGCGGCTTCGAGCACGGCGGGGAGCATGCCGCTGTCGCGCAGGTGCTGCATGCAGTCGCGCATGGCGCCTTGGCCGGGCAGCACGATGCGTTCGGCCTGTTGAATCTGCTCGGGCTGGCGCGCGATCAGCACCTGCCACTGGCCGTCGGCCGCGTGCGCCACGGCCTGCGCGACCGAGCGCAGATTGCCCATTTCGTAGTCGATGACGGCAACGACGGGTTTGCCCATTTTTCTTTGATGCTTTCTGGTGTTCGAGCGATCAGGCGACGCAACGGCCTGGCCATTTTGGCGCGGTGCTTGCAAGCTGCTTTTACAAACACCCCTTGGTTGAGGGGACGACGCCTGCGCTGCGCGCATCGTGCGCCAAGGCCATGCGCAGGGCGCGGCCAAAGGCTTTGAAGATGGTCTCGCACTGGTGGTGGGCGTTGATGCCGCGCAGATTGTCGATGTGCAGCGTCATGCCCGCGTGATTGACCACACCCTGGAAAAACTCCTGCACCAGTTGCGTATCGAGCGCGCCGATCATGCCGCTGGTAAAGGCGGCGTGAAAGCTCAGGCCCGGCCGGCCAGACAGGTCGATGACCACGCGGCTCAAGGCTTCGTCCAGCGGCACGTAAGCATGGCCGTAGCGCGCAATGCCTTTTTTGTCGCCCACGGCCCGGGCCAGCGCCTGCCCTAGCGCAATGCCGATGTCTTCCACGGTGTGGTGACCGTCGATGTGCAGGTCGCCCTGGCAATGCACGCGCAAGTCAATCAAGCCGTGGCGGGCAATTTGCTCCAGCATGTGGTCGAAAAAACCGATGCCGGTGTGCAGATCGGCCTGGCCCCTGCCATCCAGATCGAGGGTGAGCGTGATATTGGTTTCGGCCGTTTGGCGGCTCACTTGCGCGCTGCGGGCGGCTTGGGTGGGGGGCGTCATGTCCGTCATCATGTCCGTTGTGTGCATGGCAGGCAGGTGCATGCGTATCTATAAAGAGGCTTTGAGGGCGGCCAGCATGGCTGTGTTTTCTTCGGGCGTGCCCACGGTCAGGCGCAGGCAATTGGCCAGCATGGGATGCATTGTAGAAACGTTCTTGACCAGCACGCCGCGCGCAAGCATGCCCGCATGCGCCCGCGCGGCCTGATCTGGCGCGCCCAGGCAGCGCACCAGCACCATATTGGCCTGGCTGGGATAGACCTGCAATTGCGGGTGCTGCTCCAAGTCGGCTTTAATGCGGGCGCGCTCGGCGCGGATGGCGGCAGCCTGCTCGGCAAACACCTGGGCATGTTCCAGCGCGAACAGGGCGCAGCTGCTGTTGAGTACGCTCACGTTGTAGGGGGGGCGCACCTTGTCGATTTCATGCGCTACATCTTGCTGCGCAAACAGATAGCCCAAGCGCACGCCGGCCAGGCCGAATTTGCTCATGGTGCGCATGACCACCACGTGCGCATTGGCTTGCGGGTGGGCTTTGATTTCATCCAGCCAGGTGGCTTGGGCAAAGGGGTGATAGGCCTCGTCCACCACCACCAGGCCGCCGTGTCGGGCCACGGCCGCGATGATGCGGCGCATGCTCGCGGCCTGCCATTGCGTGCCGGTGGGGTTGTTGGGATAGGCCAGAAACACCAGCTCGGGCCGGTGCTGTGCAATGGCCGCCAGCATGGCGGCTTCGTCCAGATGGAAGTCTGCCTGCAAAGGCACGCCCACGAATTGCAGGCCCAGCAGCTGCGCGGTGAGCTGGTACATCACGAAGCTGGGCTGCGGCGCCAGAATGGTGGCGGGGCGGGGCGGCTGTTTGCTGCCGCCTTGTTGCAGCAAGGCCGGTGCGGTTTTGAGCACACTCAAGGCCAGCAGGGTGATGAGCTCGTCCGAGCCATTGCCCAGCACCACGCCGTAATCAGCCGGGGCCTGGTAATGCGCGGCCAGCGCCTGTTGCAGGGCGTGGGCTTCTTCGCCCGGGTAGCGGTTGATCGACACCTGTGCCAGACGCTGCCCCAGCGCTTGCTGCAAGGTGGCGGGCAGGGGGTAGGGGTTTTCCATCGCGTCCAGCTTGATGAGGCCGCTGGCCTGTGCGACTTTGTAGGCCTGCATGGCGCGCACGTCCGGGCGGATGCAGGTGGGCAAATCAGTGGGTGTGGTCATGAGCGGATGCGGAAAAAGCAGGCACGAAAAACGCCGATTGATTATTGCACGCGAGGCCCGTGCGCAACCCTGATTGCAAGGCGGGTCGCGTGGCTGGAAAGCCCAGTGGGCGTGTGCGACAGCAATGCGGATGACAGCGCGGCACAGCGCAATGGGCAAGACGGCGGGCCGTTTCTTTGCGGGTTGAAATCAAAAGGCCACCGCCTGCTTTGCCAGCTTGCTCAATCGTTGCGTGGCGGCAGCTGGGGCCTTGGCTTGCGGCATTTTTGAAGCGCAAGGCTCTCTCAAGGGCGGGTGCACAGGCCCTAGCTTGGCTCGTTCTGGCGGCCAGCGGCTCGCTGCGCCTGCTGCAATTGCAGGATTTGCTCACCCAGCTGGGCGGCCAGTGCCACATCGCGCTGGGCATAGGCCATGGCCTGCTGCTGCTTCAGCTCTTGCAGATGCAGGGCCTGCACGTTCTGCAGAAATTCGCCCTGGTCGGGCTCCACCAGCCGGTGGTCGGAATGCATCAGGCGTTCGGCCAGCGCCTGCAAATCGGCGCAATCGGGCTGTTGCAAGGCAATGCGCAGGGCGCTCCACGGCTGGGGGCCGTGTTGCAGGTATTGGCTTTCGATCCAGGCGAAGAAAGCCCCGTGCGGTGCGGGCTGGTGCAGCAGCACCTCGTGCGCGGCGGGCGAGAGCCAATCCCAGGCCTGCGTGTCGCTTAGCAAATAGCGCAGCACGTGGTCGGCATGGGTGTGCAGGCTGATGCGGCTGCTGCGCTCGGGGGGGCGTTGCCAGTTGCCAGCGTGGCCGCCGTGTTTGCTCGCCCCGCGTAAGCGCATGCTGCCAGACGATGAAGGCCGTGATGACCACGATTGGCGTTGCTGACCGGCAAACTCAGGCGCGAAGCCTTGGGCATAGGGTGCAGGCGCTTCGTAGCCATCGGGCCAGCCGGGGTCGTGGCTGGGCTGGCCCTGGTGGCGGCCTTGGGCGGGCGGGGTGTTGTGGGATGCAGGCGCGGCACTGCGGCCGCCCCACATGGTTTGCAGCTCGTCGGCCGAAAGGTGAATCAGCTGGGCCAGTTCACCTAAAAGCTGCCGCTTGAAAATGCCATCGGGCAGGGCTTGCCACATGGGTGCGGCCAGGCTGGCCATGCGGGCACGGCCCTCGGTGCTGCTGGGGTCGCAGCCTTCTTGTGCGGCTTCGATCACAAAGCGGCTCAATGGCAGGGCCTGCTGGATTTGCTCGGCAAAGGCCTCTTTGCCGTAGCTGCGGATGTAGCTGTCGGGGTCGTGCTCGGGCGGCAAAAACAAAAACTTCACGCTGCGCGTATCCGTGGCATGGGGCAGGGCGGCATCCAGCGCCTTGCGTGCGGCGCGGCGGCCGGCGGCATCGCCATCGAAGCTGAAGACAACGTGATCGGTGAAGCGAAACAGCTTGCGCACGTGCTCGGGCGTGCAGGCCGTGCCCAAGGTGGCCACGGCGTTGCCAAAATCCATTTGTGCCAGAGCCACCACGTCCATATAGCCTTCGGTGACGAGCGCAAAGCCGTGCTGGCGCATGGCGGTGCGCGCCTCGAACAGGCCGTACAGCTCGTGCCCTTTGCTGAACAGGGGCGTTTCGGGCGAGTTGAGGTATTTGGGCTTTTCGTCGCCCAGCACGCGCCCGCCAAAGCCGATGCATACGCCTTTGACGTTGCGGATCGGGAACATGATGCGGTCGCGAAAGCGGTCGTAACGCTTGTCTTCCTGGCCTGGCTGCCCTTGTTGTCTTTCTGGCCGGTTGGCGGCGTCTTCGCCGTGGTGAATCACTAGGCCGCTTTCTTCCAGCAGTGGGTCGGTGTAGTCGGCAAACACCGTGCTCAGGTGGCGCCAGCCGGGCGGGGCATAGCCCAGGCCGTAGCGGGCGGCAATTTCGCCGCTCAGGCCGCGCTGCTTCAGGTAATCAATGGCGCGCGGGCTGGCCTTGAGCTGCTTTTTGTAGCTGGCAGCGGCTTTTTCCTGTACATCGGCCAGGGTGGCTTGCTGCTGGCGGCGCGCTTCGGCGCGGGCGCGCTCTTGCGGGCTGGCGTGGTCGTCGGGCACTTGCAGGCCGCATTGCTGGGCCAGTTCCTGCACGGCGTCCACAAAGCTCATGCCGTTGTGCTCCATCAAGAAATTGATGGCATCGCCGCTTTTGCCGCAGCCAAAGCAGTGGTAGAACTGCTTGCTGGGGCTCACAGTAAAAGAGGGCGTTTTTTCGCCATGAAACGGGCACAGGCCCTGCATATTGGCCCCGGCTTTTTTCAGCTGCACGTAGCGGCCCACCACGTCAACCACATCGACGCGGGTGAGCAATTCTTGAATGAAACCGTGCGGAATGGCCATGGCGGGCCATTGTAGATTCTGTGAGTTGGCGCGCTTGCAGGGGGTGGCGCAGCCAGTGCGTTCGGGCCAAGGCGCAAAGGCGTGCAATCAGTGCAGATCAATACCTGTGCAGCCATCGCCACAGCTGTGTCAACCCTTAGAACCTGTTTACGATCTCAACGCGAGGCGATTGGTTATGGCGCGGGATGGAATGCAAGGCGCAAATCTTGTCCATAGCACGGGCTACGCACTGCGCCACATGCAAAGATGTGCGCCTTGCATCCCATCCTGCTCCACTTCCAATCACTGCACGATGAGATTTTGAACAGGTTCTTGCAGCATCGCACCGTGCGTCCTCGGGGTGCAAGTTGCGCGACCGCAGCTATGGACGGGTGAGACAAGCCTGCACCTCGCCTATAGTGATTGCCCATTGATTCACGGAGGGCTCCATGCACACCCCGCTTCATCAATTGGCACAACAGCAGCATTTGAATCCTGAGCAAACGCAAGCCCTTTGGCTGCTGGCGGGCTTGCACGCGCCGCCGCCTGATGTGCACCACCGTTTGCGCCAGGCGCTGGCGCTGGTGGCCGCTCTGTTGTTGGGCGCGGGGCTCATCTTTTGGGTGGCCGCGAATTGGGAGGCGCAATCGCGTCTGTTCAAGTTGCATTTGCTGCAAGCGGCAGTGTTTGCACCGTTCGCTGCGGCTGCGCTGTTGCCCGCGCGGCAGCAGGCGGCGCGCATGGCCCTGGCCTTGCTGGGCATTTTGGCCGTGGGCGGCTTGCTGGCCTATATCGGCATCACCTATCAAACCGGGGCCGATGCCTGGCAGCTGTTTGCCGTTTGGGCCTTGCTCGCGCTGCCGGTAGCGTTGGTCCTGCGCAGCGATGGGTTGTGGGCCGCCTGGCTGCTGATTGTGGCCACAGCCATTGGCATGTGGGCCGGGCGCTTGCTGTTTCATGATTGGCCGTGGCGTAGCAGTTACAGCCTGGCGTTTGCGCTGATGTGGCTGGCCGTGCTGGCGTGGCCCGTGTTGTGCGCGCAGCTGGGCTTGCTGCGCAATGCCCAGGGCCAGCCCGCACGGCCGCGCATCAGCTTGTGGCTGGCGGCTGTGTGTGCCTTGGGGGCATGGTCGGTGCGCGGTATTTCTTTTCTGTTCGAAGAGTGGCGCTCTTGGGAGAACCTGCCGGGCTATGGGTTGCACTTGGCGCTGGTGTTGCTGGCGGCCTGGCGTTCGCGCTGGCGCGATCTGGTGGTGCTGGGCCTGGCCGTATTTGCGCTGGATGTGATGCTGCTGGTGTTGCTGGGCAAATGGTTGCTGGGCGATCTGCGTTGGGATACGGACGCCTTTTTCCTGCTGTTTGCCTTGTCGGCTGCTGCCTTGCTGGGCGGCAGCATGCGCTGGTTGTATCAGCAGCAAAAACAGGCGCATGCCCGTGAAGAAGATGCACAAGAAAACCCGCAAGACGAGGAGGCCCGCCATGCCAACTGATGCACGCCAAACACCACGCCTGCAAGCAACCGTGGCGGCGGCCAAGGCCCGTGGCTTGCTGCCCGCCGATGCCGCCTTGCCGCAAACGCAGCGCCCCTCGTGGATCATTCTGGCGCTGTCTTTTGCGGGTGCGCAATTGGCGGTGTGGCCGTTTCTGTTCTTTTTGGGCAGCGTTTTTTACGATTGGTTGGATCAAGCCATTTCCACCTTGGCGTTGAGCGCCGGGTTTCTGGCCGCAGGTGTGTACATGCTGCGCACGCAGGCCGCCAAGGGCATGTTCCTTACGCAACTGGCGCTGAATGTGCTGCTGGTGGGGTTGGGGCTACTCACTTGGGGGCTGCATCAACTGGATTGGCAACGCAGCCCCTTGCCCTTGCTGGCGGCCAGCCTGTTGCCACTGGCCTTTTTGATTCGCGTGCCCTGGGTGCAGTCATTACTGGGCGTGGCGTTTGCGGCGGTGGTGGCGCATGTGGATTGGTATGCCTGGCTGGGCCTGGGGGGCGAGCTGGACGAATCCATCTTCTGGATGCAACTCCACTGGCCAAGCTTGTGGCTGTTGGCTGCTGCCTGCTGGGCCTGGTGCGCCAGCGAATCGCGCTGGGGTGGCAAGCCCTGGGTGCCCAAAATGCACGCGCTGATGAGTGGTGTAGCCGTGGGTTTGCTGTTGGTGATTTTGCTGGCGGCTCACATCCACTTCAGCGCCGGGTTTCAGGGGCGCAGGGGATCGGCAGATGTGCTGGATGCTGGGCAGCAGGCATTGTTTCATTTCAACCTCTACACCATCTGCGCCAGCCTGTTGGTGCTGGCTGCGGGCCTGTGGCTGGCGCGGCATTGGGGCGGCTGGCCTGGTGCCCAGCCAGCCAAAGATCAAGCAGCGCCAGACTGCCAAGCGTTCACATGGCAAACGGGTGCTACTTGGGCCTTGCTGTACGGCCTGTGGACGGTGGCTGCGCTGATCATGCCCATCATGGGGGTGCTGGCCGTGTTGTTGACCGTGGCGCTGGCCACGGGGCGGCGGCGCGTGTTGTTTCTGGCGCTGGCGGTGGTGCTGGCACAGCTATCGGCCTTTTATTACGCCTTGCAGTGGCCCTTGGCGCACAAGGCTGCCTTGCTGGGTGCGCTGGGTGGCGTGTTGGCCCTGGCGTTGTGGGGATTGCATGCCAGCCAGAAGCGGATAGCCAAGCGGCGGATGATGCCTGGGCAAGCGCCTGCTGACGCTGGCCCTCATCCAGGTTGGCTGCGTGTGCAGCGGGCGGGGCTGGCGCTGGCCTTGCTGCTGACGCTGGGCCTTTCGCAATGGGATGCCACGCGCAAAGAGCAGGTGCTGGCGCAGGGCCAGGCCATTTATCTGCCTCTGGTGCCAATGGATCCGCGATCGCTGATGCAGGGCGACTACATGGCGCTGAATTTCGATATTCCGTCAGAGCTATTGAGTGGGGATACTGAGGCGCCCCGGCCCCAAGACCATGATGCGCTCAACCCCTTGCTGGGCCGGGCGCTGATGGTGGCCAAGCGCAATGCCCGGGGCATTGCCACCTTGCATCGCCGCTATCAGCCGCAAGAAGCGCTTGCGGCGGATGAGGTGATCGTGCCCCTTAAACACCTCAAAGGCCGCTGGGTGGTGGTGACGGATGCCTACTTTTTCCCCGAAGGGCAGGGCCGAGTGTTTCGCAACGCGCGTTATGGCGAGTTTCGTGTGCTGGATGAAGGCAAGGTGCTGCTGGCGGGTTTGACCGATGAACAGTTGAGGCGCATTGAGCCGAAGCCGGATGCGCCGGGCAGTGCAGACGACGTCGAGACGGGGGACGCTGCCGATGCCCCTGCATCTGCGGCACAAGCCGCATCGCCTGATGCGGGGGATGTGACGATTGAAGATGCGGCCGTGGCAGCCCCATCGCCAGCGGCATCAACGGCATCTGCTGCGGCAGAGGCTGGGCAGTAAGGGGGTAAAAGAGCAAAAAGGCAGGGGCTCGTTTTATCTTTTGAGTTCCCGCCTTTTTGAAAGATGCCTTGCGAGGGCTTGCGGCGTGGCAATCTGAAAGGAAGGTTGCTCACGCCCCAGCTGCTGCAAGAGCCTGTTCAAAATCTCCTCACGGGCGCTTGCAAATGGAGGCGGGCGGCCTGCTTCGTTGCCAATCTTGTCAACCATCTGGCGCATGTCGCAGGGGCCATGCACTGCACCACAGGCAAAGATGTGCGCCTTGCATGCCATCCCGCATTCTGTCCAATCGCTTCACGTTGAGGTTTTGAACGGGTTCTAAGTGATGCAAGCGGCCCAAGCGGTTGCAACTGTTTACGCTTTGGCGATGCTGCTTTAACCCCGTTTGCCGGATTGCTTCGTTTCAGTCAGCGTCCTCACGCAACTTTGAAAAGGAGAAACGCTGATGCAATCCCCAGCCCCCGTTTCCAGGCCAGTATCGCTTCAAGCGCTGCCAGCGCGTCGTTTGCCCAGCACAGCTCAGGCAGCCCCAGCCAGCAAGCGCTGGCGCAGGGCACTGCTGCCCTTGCTGTTGGCGGGTCTTTCGCAAACGGCCTGTGCACAGATCGAGGCTTATCCCGGTAGTTATCCATCCGCCGCGCCAGCGCCTGTGCCCGTTTCCCCTGATGTGCATGGCCCTGTGGCGCAGGTGCGCATCATTGATCGAGACAGTGGCCGCGAGCTGCCCGTTTACCGCCACCGGGGCGAGTATTGGGTGGCGGGTCGGCCCGGTGCGCGTTACGGCATCGCCATCATGGGGCACCCCCGTTTCGCGCCCGGGCGGGTCGAGGCGGTGGTGTCGGTCGATGGCGTGAACGTCATCACGGGGCAAACGGCCTCGGTGCGGCAAAGCGGCTATGTGCTGGATGTGGGGCAGTGGCACACCATCACCGGCTGGCGCAAAAACGATCAGGAAGTGGCGGCTTTTCATTTCACCTCGCTGCCCCGTTCTTACGCAGCCCGCACCGGCCGGCCAGCGCACGTGGGGGTGATTGGCGTGGCGCTGTATCGCGAGCAGGCCGCGCCACCCATTGTGCGCCCGCAACCCTGGCTGAATGCGGAGCCAGCGTATGAGTACGGCGAAGATGCGCTGATCGGCCATGCCCAGGGCTCCCGCGCTCCGCAGGCCGAGGCCGCCAGCGGCCTGCGTGATGGCGAGCGCGCGGCCAAGTCTGCGCCTGTGCCCTACGGTTCGCGGCTGGGCACGGGCCACGGCAGGCGCGAAGATTCGGCCGTGGGCTACACCACCTTTGTGCGTCGCAGCAGTCGGCCCGATCAGATTGTGCGTATCCGCTACGACAGCGAAGAGAACCTGCGGGCGCGCGGCATCATCTCCGATTACGGCTGGCAGCCGCCGGTGCGGCCGCAGCCTTTCCCGGCGCCGGTGCCGCGCCGTTACGTGCCCGACCCGCCCAACTGGTAAGGCTTGGCCAGGGCGCATGGGGAACTGCATGCAGGCTGGCGGAACGACGGCAGGCGCGTGGGCCAGCGGCTGGCTCACCGCGCTGCATCCGTTCGAAAACTGCGCCCTTGATACCGGGCGGCATAATGCCTGCATGCAGCCCGCCGCCCGCCCTGACGAGGACTTGATGCAAGCCTATGCACAAGGCGATGTGGCGGCTTTTGCCACCTTGTACGACCGGCACGCGCAGCGCCTGTGGCGTTATCTGTACCGCCACGTGGGCAATGGCGCGGTAGCCGACGATTTGCTGCAAGACGTGTGGCTGGCCGTGGTGGGGCAGGCCGCCGCTTATGAAGCGCGTGCGAGCCTGAGCACCTGGCTCTTCACCCTGGCGCACAACCGCATGATCGATTACTGGCGCACGCGCAAAGACCATGCCAGCCTCGACGCGCCAGACGATGCGGGCCAGACCCTGGCCGATACCTTGGGCGCGCCATCGGGCTACGGGCCTTTGCGCCAGATCGAAACACGCGAACAGGCGCAGCATCTGCTGGCCGCGCTCGATGCCTTGCCCCTGCCGCAGCGCGAAGCCTTTGTGCTGCAAGCCGAGGCGGGCCTGAGCGTGGCCGAAATCGCCCAAGTCACCGGCGTGGGGCTGGAAACGGCCAAAAGCCGCCTGCGCTATGCGCGCGCCGCCTTGCGCCAACAACTGGAGGGCATGATATGACGACCCGGCATAACCAGCCCCATAACCCTCATCCCCTTCAACAACCCGGCCAGCCTGAGCAAACTGCCGGCCGGGCCGATGAATTGGTGCATTTGTATCGGCAAGCACTTGAACTTGTTGAGCGGGAGGATGCACAGCCCAATCCAGCCGTGCGTGCAGCGGTGCTGGCTGTGGCTGCGCAGGGCGTGCCGGAAACCGAATCAGGCGCAGAACCGAACCCGCTGCGGCAACGGCCACAGCTTGCGGGGCAGACAGAGCAGCCGCCATCCTGCGTTGATATTGAAAAGAGCAAGGCCGATGCACTGGCGGGCCATGCTGCATCAGGTGCGGGGTGTGAGATGGGGCGCGGTGCAGCGGTCGGCGATCACGCCGTTTCATCCGTGGGCACAGTGGCGCAGCGGCCTGCCAACAAAAGGGCTGCCGCCAACGATGCACGCTGGAAGATTCGAGCGCTGGGAGGGCTGGCCACCTTGGGTCTGGTGGGCTTGCTGGCCTCGCGCTTCTTGCCCCATACGGCGGGTTACGCCGAACTGGCGCAAACCCTGCCGCCCGCGCCTTATCAGCAACAGGCTGCACCTCGGCCAGAGGCTTTCTCGGAACAGGCCCAGCCCGCAAAGCAGACAGAGGCACATGCTCATGCAGCACCGGCCGATGCGCCAAGCCCATCTCCCCTGCCGCACGCTGAGCAGGCCGCTGCTGCCCATGCAGCAGCAAAAACGGATCAAGCTGCCGCTGTGGCGGCCCCCTCTGTCCGCACAGCGCCTGCAAACGATGCCGCGGATGATGCCGCAGATGCGCCGCCCTTGCCCGTGAGGCGGCAAGCCACTGCGCCTGAACCACAAGCGCCAGCGGCAAAGGGCAAGCCCTTGCCCAGGCAACAGCAACAAAAAACGCAGCAGCCCGATCCGCAGCGTGTGCCAGGCAGCCAGCCGCTGGCCGTTTCGCGGCGGCCGTCGGCCTGGCAAGCGCCGCAGCCGTCCGCCCAGCCCTACCGTGCAGAGCAGGCAGAAGCGGCTGCGGCCGCACCTTTCATGCGCGACGTGCCGGAGCGTGCCATCACCGATCAAACCGCGGGCGATCCCCTATCAAATCAGATGTCCGTCAAGCGGGCGAGTCAAGGCGCAGGCGGGCAAGCCGTGGAACAGGGGGCTGAGCCTTTTCCGTTGGATGCCTGGCCTGCGGCAAAAGGGCGTTCGCGGTCTGCCGCTCCGCCAGCGCCTGGGGGCACAGCTGCAGCGCCAGGCTGGCAGGGCGCGCCTGCCGTGGTTGCATCGCCCGTTCAGCCGCGTGTGCAGGGCGGGGCACCGTTGGCGGAACCGGCTCAGCCCGAACAGTCTGTGGTGTCTGCGGCCAGTGATTTTTCCCGTGATCGCGTGTTGATGCGGCGTGTGCCCCCAGAGCCTGAGCAGGCGCAAGAAACGTCGCAGCCCACAAGGCCGCAACACATGCAGCAAGCGCGTGTGCCAGAAACAGTGCAAGAAGCGGTGCCAGAAGCAGCACAAGCAGCGATGCAGGCAGCCGGGCCGCGTGCGCCCGCCCAGCTCAAACGGGGCCTGTTCAAACAGGGCCAGCCTGCTTCGTCAACAGCGTTTGGGCAAGCAGCTGCGGCAGATGTTGCAGCCTTGTTCAGCGCGGCCAGCCGCGGCGATGTGGCCGGTGTGCAGCGGGCCTTGCAGGTCGGCGTGGCGATGGATGCCCGCGATGCCGCAGGCCGCACGGCCTTGATGCATGCGGCTGCGCATGGGCACAGGAGCGTGGTGCGCCATTTGCTGCGGCATGGTGCCGATGCCGGCTTGGTCGATCATGCAGGCCGCGATGCAGCTGCCCACGCCCGCCTGGGCGGGCATGAGGGCCTGGCCCAAGCCCTATCAGGTAAACCCTGAGAAGGGAAACCCTAGATTTGGCTTTGGCGGGTTTGTTTGGCGAAATACGCCGAAAAAATCGCTTGATAATGCATTTTTAACGGCTGTTTACGCCATCTGTCCTTATCTACCAACAAGCTGTTGTTGTCAGAAAGAGCCCGCCATGACATCGCCTGCTCGCCCTTCTTCTGCCCCCGTTTTTTCGTTCGCTCCCAGCAGTTTGGAGGATTGGCGCAAGGCCGCAGCCAAATCCGCCCCTGATGGCGACGTGAGCAAGCTCAACTGGATCACGCCCGACGGCATCACCGTCAAGCCCTTGTACACGGCCGAAGACACACAAGGCTTGCCCTACGCCAACACGCTGCCGGGTTTCGAGCCTTTCATCCGCGGGCCGCAGGCCACCATGTACGCGGGCCGGCCGTGGACGATTCGCCAGTACGCGGGTTTTTCCACCGCCGAAGAATCCAACGCCTTTTACCGCAAGGCCCTGGCCGCAGGCGGGCAGGGCGTGAGCGTGGCGTTTGACCTGGCCACCCACCGCGGCTACGACAGCGACCACCCGCGCGTGACAGGCGACGTGGGCAAGGCCGGCGTGGCGATTGACAGCGTGGAAGACATGAAGATCCTGTTCGACGGCATTCCGTTGGACAAGGTGAGCGTTTCCATGACCATGAACGGCGCGGTGCTGCCCATTCTGGCGGGCTACATCGTGGCGGCCGAAGAGCAGGGCGTGTCGCAAGAGCAGCTCGCAGGCACCATCCAGAACGACATCCTCAAAGAGTTCATGGTGCGCAACACCTACATCTACCCGCCCGAGCCGTCGATGAAGATCATTGGCGACATCATCGAGTACACGGCGCAGAACATGCCCAAGTTCAACTCGATCAGCATCAGCGGCTACCACATTCAAGAGGCGGGGGCCAACCAGTCGCTGGAGCTGGCCTTTACCCTGGCCGATGGCAAGGAGTATGTGAAAACGGCTTTGTCCAAAGGGCTGGATGTGGATGCTTTTGCCGGGCGACTGAGCTTTTTCTGGGCCATTGGCATGAACTTCTATCTGGAGATTGCCAAGATGCGCGCCGCGCGCCTGCTGTGGTGCCGCATCATGAAAGAGTTCAATCCCAAGAATCCCAAATCGCTGATGCTGCGCACGCACTGCCAAACCAGCGGCTGGAGCTTGACCGAGCAAGACCCCTACAACAACGTGGTGCGCACCACCATTGAAGCGATGGCCGCCGTGTTTGGCGGCACGCAGTCGCTGCACACCAATAGCCTGGACGAAGCCATTGCGCTGCCGACCGAGTTCAGCGCTCGCATTGCGCGCAACACCCAGCTCATCATTCAGGAAGAGTCCAACATCACCAAGGTGGTGGACCCCTGGGCCGGCAGCTACATGATGGAAAAGCTCACACAAGACATGGCCGATGCGGCCTGGGCCATCATCGAAGAAGTCGAGGCCATGGGCGGCATGACCAAGGCCGTGGACAGCGGCTGGGCCAAACTCAAGATCGAAGCCGCCGCCGCCGAGAAGCAGGCGCGCATCGATTCGGGCCGCGACGTGATCGTGGGCGTGAACAAATACAAGCTCGCCAAAGAAGACCCCGTGGACATCCTTGAGGTGGATAACGTCAAGGTGCGCGAGGCGCAGATTGCGCGTCTCAACGCCATCAAGGCTGCCCGCGACGAAGCCGCCGTGCAGGCTGCGCTCAAGGCCCTGACCGAAGGCGCCAAGAGCGGGGCCAACCTGCTGGACTTGAGCATCAAGGCCACGCGCCTGCGCGCCACCGTGGGCGAAATCAGCGAGGCGCTGGAAAAAGTGTTTGGCCGCCATCGTGCGGATACGCAAAAGGTGACTGGTGTGTACGCAGCCGCTTACGAATCGGACGAAAACGAATGGGATGCCCTCAAGGCTGAAATCGCCGCCTTTGCCGAGGAGCAAGGCCGCCAGCCGCGCGTGATGATCGCCAAGCTGGGGCAAGACGGGCACGACCGTGGGGCCAAGGTCGTTTCCACCGCCTTTGCCGACCTGGGCTTTGACGTGGACATTGGCCCGCTGTTTCAAACGCCCGAGGAGTGCGCGCGCCAGGCCATCGAAAACGACGTGCACGCCATTGGCATCAGCACGCTGGCCGCAGGCCACAAAACCTTGGTGCCCGCCATCGTCAAGGCCCTGCGCGATCAGGGCGCGGACGACATCGTGATCTTCGTGGGGGGCGTGATTCCGCGGCAGGACTACGATTTCTTGTACCAGGCAGGCGTCAAGGGCATCTATGGCCCGGGCACGCCCATTCCCGCCTGCGCCAAGGATGTGCTGGCGCAGATCAGAAAAGCTTTGGCAGCTTGATCGGCGCATGCCAAGCTGTGCTTTCGGCTCGGTTCGTTTCGTAAGCGGTGATGAAACAGTGGCGATGAAACCAGTCTCTGTTCAAGCGTGCGGCTTGCAGCCATTTGCTGCGCAAGGAGTGCGGCATGGCTGAAGCGATGGATCTGCAGCACGACATCGTGCACGGCAACACCGTGCGCAAGCGCCGCGCCATGGCCAAGGCCATCACCTTGCTTGAATCCACCCGGGCCGACCACCGCGCACAGGGCGACGAATTGCTCACTGCCTTGTTACCGCACACGGGGCAGTCGCTGCGCATCGGCATCAGCGGCGTGCCGGGCGTGGGCAAAAGCACTTTCATCGAATCGCTGGGCCTGTATCTGATTGGCCAGGGCCACCGCGTGGCGGTGCTGGCGGTCGATCCATCCTCCACCGTATCGGGCGGCTCCATCCTGGGCGACAAAACGCGCATGGAGCGTTTGTCCACCGAAGAAGCCGCCTACATCCGTCCCACGCCCAGCGGCGGCGCGCTGGGCGGCGTGGCCGACAAAACGCGCGAGGCCATGCTGATTTGCGAGGCCGCCGGTTACGACGTGGTGCTGATTGAAACCGTGGGCGTGGGCCAGAGCGAAACCGCCGTGCACGGCATGGCCGATTTGTTCGTTCTGCTGCAATTGCCCAACGCGGGCGATGATTTGCAGGCCATCAAAAAAGGCGTGATGGAACTGGCCGACCTGGTTGTGATCAACAAGGCCGATCTGGATACGGCGGCTGCGGCGCGCGCGCGCGCGCAAATCCATTCGGCCCTGCGCCTGCTCGGCATGCACGGCAACCCGCACCGCAACGCGCACGAAGAAACGGTTTGGCAGCCGCAGGTGCTGCAAATCAGCGGTTTGAAGGGCGAGGGGCTGGATGCTTTCTGGCAGGCCGTGTGCCAGTACCGGCAGATGCAGCAGGCCAATGGCCGCCTGGCCGCGCGCCGCCAGCAACAGTCACTGGCCTGGATGTGGGAACGCATTGATGCGGGCCTGCGCCAGGCCTTTCGCTCGCACGCGCAGGTGCGCCAGCTGCTGCCCGATTTGCAAAGCCGGGTGCAGCAGGGGCAGCTGGCGGCCTCCACTGCCGCACGCCAATTGCTGCAGCGTTTTGGCATGGGCGATGGGGCGGCGGTGCAGGCCGCTGCTACCGCTGCCGCTCCTGCAGCGGCTTGCGCGCAAGCGGCGGCCTCTGCCTCGCAAGTGTCCCAACCAGCCAGTCAGAAAGCACCCCCAGCCCTTTGATTGGCCGCCATCGATTCACGCCATCTACCAACCCCCGCATGCTTTGCGCATGCATTCACCGACCTGAAAGACCATGAAGCACATCATTGAACAACTCGAACAGAAACGCGCCGCTGCCCGCCTGGGCGGTGGCCAAAAGCGCATCGACGCGCAGCACGCCAAGGGCCGCCTCACAGCCCGCGAACGCATCGACATCTTGCTCGATGGTGGCAGCTTTGAAGAGTGGGACATGTTCGTTGAGCACCGCTGCACCGATTTCGGCATGGCCGACAAGCACATTCCCGGCGACGGCGTAGTGACCGGCTACGGCACCATCAACGGGCGGCTGGTCTTCGTCTTCAGCCAGGATTTCACCGTGTTTGGCGGGGCCTTGTCTGAAGCGCATGCCGAAAAAATCTGCAAGCTCATGGATCAGGCCATGAAAGCCGGTGCGCCCGTGATCGGCTTGAACGATTCGGGCGGCGCGCGCATTCAGGAAGGGGTGGCCTCTCTCGCAGGCTATGCCGAAGTGTTCCAGCGCAACGTCATGGCCAGCGGCGTGATTCCGCAAATCAGCATGATCATGGGGCCCTGCGCGGGCGGCGCGGTGTATTCACCAGCCATGACCGATTTCATCTTCATGGTCAAAGACAGCTCTTACATGTTCGTCACCGGCCCAGAAGTGGTCAAGACCGTGACGCACGAAACTGTGACGGCGCAAGAGCTGGGCGGCGCCATCACCCACTCCACCAAGAGCGGCGTGGCCGACTTGGCTTTCGAGAACGATGTGGAAGCCCTGCTGATGCTGCGCCGCCTGTTCAACTACATCCCGGCCAACAACCGCGAAAAAGCACCGTATCGCCCCACGCAAGACCCGGCCACCCGCGCCGACATGAGTCTGGATACGCTCGTGCCTGCCAACCCCAACAAGCCGTACGACATGAAAGAACTCATCGTCAAAACGGTGGACGATGCCGAGTTCTTCGAACTGCAGCCCGACTACGCCGCCAACATCGTCATCGGCTTTGCGCGCATGGACGGCAACGTGGTGGGCATCGTCGCCAACCAGCCGCTGGTGCTGGCGGGCTGCCTGGACATCAAAAGCAGCATCAAGGCCGCGCGCTTCGTGCGCTTTTGCGATGCCTTCAACATCCCCGTCATCACCTTTGTGGACGTGCCCGGCTTCATGCCCGGCACGGCGCAGGAATACGGCGGCATCATCAAGCACGGTGCGAAGTTGCTCTACGCCTATGCCGAATGCACGGTGCCCAAAATCACCGTCATCACCCGCAAGGCTTACGGCGGCGCGTATGACGTGATGGCTTCCAAACACCTGCGTGGCGACGTGAACCTGGCTTGGCCCAATGCCGAAATTGCCGTGATGGGCGCCAAGGGCGCGGTGGAAATCATCTTCCGCCAGGACAAAGACAACCCCGAAAAACTCGCTGCGCGCGAGGCGGAATACAAGGAACGCTTTGCCAACCCCTTTGTGGCGGGCGCACGCGGCTTCATCGACGACGTGATTCAGCCGCATGAAACGCGCAAGCGCATCTGCCGCAGCCTGGCGATGCTGAAAGACAAAAAGCTGGACAACCCCTGGCGCAAACATGGAAACATACCACTTTGACCATATTAGGTTGGATTTCAAAGGCCCATTTTCTTTTTTGTCTCATTCTGCATACCCATGTGTTTTTGATGTCCAGGGTTCAAGAAAACCAGGGATTTATATTTTTGCCACAAACACGAATAATGGATGGTTTGTTAATTATGTGGGGCAAACTGGGCGTACATTTCGAAAACGTTTAAGGGAGCATGTGCTGGACTTTTTGAGCGGCCAGGAGCGGGTATATGATCCTTCAGATTATTTGAAAGGGCGAAAAAATGTTCTCTGGGATGGTTTATGGAGACGTGGTCGTAATTACGAGATAAACGCGTTGGTTGACAATTATGTTGTGCAAGCACAAGCGCGTGTGGAAAGGTTAAAGGTGACGAATGTATTTTTTGCGCCGCTTGAAGCGACTGCGGAGATTCGAGAAGCGATTGAGAGTCAAATTGCTTTGAATATTTACTCTGATCACAATGGGTGTGCTGCATTGATGGAGTCGGATGTTAGGTATATTTCAAGGTCGTTTGGTGATTCTCTGAATGTTGAAATATCTAGTGCGGCAAATTTGAATGGGCTTCCAAAATTTATGAGGTTATGAATATGTTCACCAAAATCCTGATTGCGAACCGCGGTGAGATCGCATGCCGCATCATCACCACGGCCAAGAAAATGGGCATCGCCACCGTGGCGGTGTATTCCGAGGCCGACAGCGACGCGCGCCATGTGCAAATGGCCGACGAGGCCGTGCTGCTGGGCCCGGCGCCCTCGCGCGAGTCCTATCTGGTGGCCGACAAGATCATTGCCGCAGCCAAACAAACGGGCGCGCAGGCCATTCACCCCGGCTACGGTTTTCTGGCCGAGAACGAAGCCTTTGCCAAACGGGTGGAGGACGAGGGCCTGGTCTTCATCGGTCCCAAGCACGCCTCCATTGCGGCGATGGGCGACAAGATCGCCTCCAAGAAACTGGCGCTGCAAGCCAAGGTCAACACCATTCCGGGCTACAACGATCCGATTGAGTCGGCCGAGCAGGCCGTGCGCATTGCCCAAGACATTGGTTACCCCGTGATGATCAAGGCCAGCGCGGGCGGTGGCGGCAAGGGCCTGCGCGTGGCCTTCAACGACAAAGAGGCGGCCGAAGGCTTCGAGTCCTGCCGCAATGAGGCGCGCAACAGCTTTGGCGACGAGCGCGTGTTCATCGAAAAATTCGTCGAGCAGCCGCGCCACATCGAAATCCAGGTGCTGGGCGATGCCTTCGGCAACGTCATTTACCTGCACGAGCGCGAGTGCTCCATCCAGCGCCGCCATCAAAAAATCATTGAAGAAGCGCCATCGCCCTTCATCAGCGAAGCCACGCGCAAGGCCATGGGCGAGCAGGCCGTGGCGCTGGCCAAGGCCGTGAATTACCAAAACGCCGGCACGGTGGAATTTGTGGTGGGCAAGAACCAGGACTTTTATTTTCTGGAGATGAACACCCGCCTGCAGGTGGAGCACCCCATTACCGAATGCATCACTGGGCTGGACTTGGTGGAGCTGCAATTGCGCGTGGCAGCGGGCGAAAAGCTGCCGCTTACGCAAGACCAGGTGCAGCGCAACGGCTGGGCGATTGAGTGCCGCATCAATGCCGAAGACCCCTTCCGCAACTTCTTGCCCTCTACCGGTCGCCTGGTGCGCTTCAACCCGCCGCAGGCCACCATGTGGCAAGGCAACACGCAAGACCTGTTCGGCGTGCGCATCGACACCGGCGTGCAAGACGGCGGCGAAATCTCGATGTTCTACGACCCGATGATTGCCAAGCTCATCGTGCACGGCAAAGACCGGGCCGATGCCATTGCCAAAACGCGCGAGGCGCTCAACGGTTTTGTGGTGCGCGGCGTGCAGAGCAACATTCCGTTCCATGCAGCGCTGCTGGCGCACCCCAAATTCATCAGTGGCGACTTCAGCACCGGCTTCATTGCCGAGCATTACGCCCAGGGCTTTTGCGCGGAAGATGTGCCGCACGACGATCCCTACTTCTTGCAGGCACTGGCCGCGCGCTTGCACATGTGGTACCGCAACCGCGCGCAGGGCTTGCAGGGCCAGTTCTGGGAAGGCTTCAAGCGCCTGCCCGCGCGCAAGTTCACGGTTTGCGCCTTGGGCAAGGAAGGTAAAAACACCTACACCGACGTCAGCCTGGGCGAAGTGGAATTGGGCAAACCCATGACCGTGACGGTGCATGCGCCAGAAGGCGATCGCCACTACGACTTGCTGGTGCGCCACATGCTGGGCGATGCGCGCATAAGCGGCGAGGTGGACGGTAAACCCTTTACCGTGCAGATGGAGCGCGGCATGGGCAAGAACCCGCTGGTCACGCGCGTCATCCACAACGGCGCGCAGCTCGATGCCATCGTGATGAGCCCGCGCACGGCCGAGCTGCACAAGCTCATGCCCTACAAAGCCCCGCCAGACATGAGCAAATTCGTGCTCTCACCCATGCCGGGCCTGCTGGTGCACGTGGCCGTGCAGCCCGGCCAGAAAGTGCAGGCAGGCGAGCGCGTGGCCGTGATCGAAGCCATGAAGATGGAAAACATCCTGCTGGCCAGCGCGGACGGCGTGGTGAAGGAAATCAAGGCCCAGCCCGGCGAAAGCCTGGCTGTGGATCAGCCGATTGTGGAATTCGAATAAGGCCGAGGTTTTCTGTTCTTGCTTGCAAGGGCTTGGCCGCAACGGCCAAGCCCTTTTTGCTGGATGCTGCTGCCCGATGCGCGCGTGTGGCGTACGTCGGCCAACAAAAAACCCGCCAGAGGCGGGTTTTCGTGTTCACTGCAAGAGCAGTGCTTATTTCAGTTTGGTTTCCTTGTACTCGACGTGCTTGCGAGCCTTGGGGTCAAACTTCATGATCGTCATTTTCTCGGGCATGGTCTTTTTGTTTTTGGTCGTGGTGTAGAAGTGACCGGTGCCAGCCGTGGATTCGAGCTTGATCTTTTCGCGGGTGCCTTTGCTTGCCATGATGGTGTCCTTTCAATCAATAGGGGCGGTGCTGCATCAGGCCTGGCCGCGGGCGCGCATATCGGCCAGCACGGAGTCGATGCCGTTTTTGTCGATCAGGCGCAGGGCGGCGCTCGAAACGCGCAGACGCACCCAACGGTTTTCGCTTTCGACCCAGAAGCGGCGGTACTGCAGATTGGGCAGGAAGCGGCGCTTGGTTTTGTTGTTGGCGTGGGAGACGTTGTTGCCCACCATCGGGGCTTTGCCCGTGACTTCGCATTTGCGTGCCATGAAGACACTCCTTCAAGAAAATGTTTATAGGATTCACAGAGTGGCGGCAACGCTGGCCGCTTCTGCACCTCGCCTGCAGCGGTGGAAACCCAAAGGAAAAAGGTTTGCAACGCGCTGTGTACCAACCAGCAGGCGGTAACTGGCCATTTGCTGCAAGCCAGTGGCCCAAGCCAGCTAGTAGCAGCAAAGCCCGCGATTATAGCCAACTTGGCCGATAAGAGCCTGATTTTGCTGCACAATCGCCACATTCAATGGCATCCACTTTCGTTTTTCGTTGTTCGCTGCAACGGGTGCCGCAGCCTTTGCAGGAGCTTTTCTCTCATGAAACTGATCACCGCCATCATCAAACCCTTCAAGCTGGAGGATGTGCGCGAGGCGCTCACCCATTACGGCGTCACGGGCATGACGGTGACGGAAGTCAAGGGCTTTGGCCGCCAGAAAGGCCACACCGAGCTGTATCGTGGGGCGGAATACGTGGTGGACTTTTTGCCCAAGCTCAAGATCGAGGTCTTGGTACGGGCAGCAGACCTTGAGCCTTGCATTGAAGCCATCGTGGCCGCTGCGCGCACGGGCAAGATCGGCGACGGCAAGATTTTCGTTACCTCGGTCGAGCGCGTGGTGCGCGTTCGCACGGGCGAAGAAGACGGATTGGCGCTGTAAGCCATCGCAACGCTGGCTCAACAGGCTTGGCGGGGCTGTGTGGAGGGCCATTGCCAGTGCGTTATCAAGTTGCCCCGGTGCCCCGCGTGGTGCTGGCTGGTGCTTGAGCCACTGCGCTTTTGAGTTGACCGGCGTTCTTCCAAGAGATTGGGCTGGCCCATGTGCGGGGTGTGAGCGATCAATCACATGCAGCATGTCGCGCGCCAGCGACAAAATGTCGCGCGCCAGCGACAAAAAAGCGAGGATGGCGCAGCAATGCCTTTGCCAGATTGTTTCGAAAGGCAAGAAGTGAAAGGCCTGAAGCGTGCATGGGTAGTGCCTTGCAAGCACCTTTGAGAGATGAAAAGCGCCAGCCTTCCCGCCGCTTTTCAGCAGAAGAAAAGCAATGCAATGGGGCTTGCCAGTAGCCCGGCCAGCACGCCTTGACCCTGGCAAACAGGGGCTGCAATCGGTTGCAATTGCGCCGTCAGTTTCCGTCAGAAATCTTGGGGATTGATCCTAGAATCCGCAGCCAGAGGAAAAGGTAGCGCTTTCCTCTTCGTTTTGTTTGTGGCTGCCGTTTCTGAAGAAATCCTTGTTTTTCACAGTGTTTGCCGTTGCTGGAACACTGATGGAGCAAAGCACGGGGTTTGCAGGAAAAGGCTTTCGCAGACAAAGAACAATTTCCGGAAATTGTTTTGTCTCTGTCATTTTCTGTTGAAGGACCGACAATGAAAAAAGCTCTCACACTCGCCGCAATCGTTGCTGCTACGGCTACTTTGGTCGCCTGTGGTGGCAACCAGCAGCCTGCCCAGTCCGCTGCGTCTGCTGCCAACATGGCTGCCAGCGCCGCTCACATGGCCGCCAGTGCTGCCGAAGCAACTGCCAGCGCAGCGATGACTGCCACGGAAGATGCTGCTGCCGCAGCTGCTCATGCCGCCTCTGAAGCCGTGACCGAAGCCACTGATGCCGCCAAGGCCGCTGGCGACGCAGCTTCTGCTGCCATGACGGATGCGATGGACGCTGCCAAAGCGGCCGGTGAGGCTGCTTCTGCCGCTGCCCATGCAGCCGGTGAGGCCATGAAGAAGAACTGATAGATCTTCTTTTCTTTGAAGTGCAGAAAAGGCCACCGCTAGGTGGCCTTTTTGCTTGGGCGCTTGCAGTCAAACCCTTTCTGCGGCACATGAGCAAGCGTTGATGATGGGCAAGGGCTTGGGGTCGGCTCTGGGCCTTGACATGGGAGAGCTTTTTTCTGTTGATTGCAGGCGTGGGTCAGCAAGCGGCTTGGGCCTGGCTGCGCGCGACGGTTTCGTGCCAGATCTGGCGCTTGCTGGCGTCGTCCAGCTTTTGCCAAGTGCTGATTTCTTGCAGATTGCGCCAGCAACCACGGCAGTAGCCATTGGCGGGGTTGATTTGGCAGCGCTGGATGCAGGGCGAGGGCACTTCGCCTGCGGGTGCTGCCAGAGCGGCTTGGGCACGGGCAGCGATTTCGGCGTGGGATGTAGCTGAAGATGGAGCGGGGGCATTCATGGCAATGAAGGCGTGGCGGACGTGGGATGGATGTGGAATGGGTGTGAGCTGCGGCAACCGGAAAAGGCATGTGGCGTGCGCCGCAAAACTTCACGCTGCTTAATGCAGCGCTTTGTAAATCTGCGCGGCCAGCGCGGGCGAGATGCCTTCGACGCTGGCCAGGTCGGCTTCGGATGCGGCGGCCACGCCGCGCAGGCCGCCGAAGCGTTGCAGCAGGCGGGCGCGGCGCTTGGGGCCGATGCCGGGCACGTCTTCGAGTCGGCTGCCGCCGGTACGCACTTTGGCGCGTTTGGCGCGCATGCCGGTGATGGCGAAGCGGTGGGCTTCGTCGCGAATCTGCGCCACGAGCATGAGGGCGGCCGAATCGGGCGGCAGGGTGATTTTGGCGCGGCCGTCGGCAAACACCAGCTCTTCTAGGCCGACCTTGCGCCCCAGCCCTTTTTCCACGCCGACGATGCGGCTCACGTCCAGCCCCAGGCTGCGAAAGACTTGTGCGGCCGCGGCCACCTGACCCTTGCCGCCATCAATCAGCACGATGTCGGGCAGGCGTGCGTTGGTTTTTGGGGGCGGCTGGATTGTGGTGTCGGCCGGTTCAGACTTGACCGCAGGGGCTGTGCTGTTGGCAGAGTGTGGGTCGACTGCGGCGCCCACATGTGTGGGAGCGGCATGTGCAGGGGGGGGCGTCGCGTCAGGCATGACTTGCGTGCGAGCCGTTTCACTCGTCGTGGCCTCAGGTGCCGGGGCTGCATCCGTGGGCGCTGGGGATGCGCTTTCGGTCTGCGTTTCCGGGGCTTCCACAGCATCTGCGGCATCTGCAATGTCTGCTGTTGCGTAGCGCCCATAGCGGCGCAGCAGCACCTGGCGCATGGCGGCGTAGTCGTCGCCGGGGGTGATGTCGCTGATGGTGTAGCGCCGGTATTGCGCGGGCTGCATGGCGTGCTGTTCAAACACCACGCACGAGGCTTGCGTGGCCTCGCCTGCGGTGTGCGAGATGTCGAAGCATTCGATGCGCAGGGCTGCCAGATCATCACCTGCCGCAGGGCGCGCGCCATCCGCCTGGGCGTTTGCTGCTGGCAAGGCGGGGGCGCTGGCAGATGGGACGGCATCGATGGGGGCTGCATCGGGCAGGGCCGCCGGGATGTTGCCCGGCAAATCGTCTGCTTCGATGCCGAGCACGGCGGCCAGGGCCCGCGTGCGCGCTTGCTGCGAGCCTTCCTCCGCCAGCAGGCGCGCCAGTTGCAGGCTGGCGTTGCGTTGGGCCATTTGCAGCCAGACGCGGCGGTGTTCGCGTGGCTGGTGCACGATGGGGATGTGCCGCCCGGCTGCTGTGTGCAAGGCCCGTTGCAGCGGGGCCGACAGCGGGTGCGAGCAGACGAGCACATCGGGCCATTCGTGGCCGCCCAGGTAGTGCTGGGCCACAAAGGCTTCGAGCACGGCTTGGGGCAAGTCGGTTGCGGCGGCGCTGGGTTCTGCGGCATCGGCTGTGCTGCTGGCGTTGCTGGCATCGTTGGCTGTGCTGGTGTTTGCTGCGCCCGCATGCGGTGTGGGCTGTGCATCCGAGCAGGCATCGGCCCATGCATCTGCCCATGTATGGGCCCACTGGCTGGCGTCGCCCAGCTGGCTGGGGAAGTGCGCCTTGTCGCCCAGGTGCCGCCCGCCGCGCACCAGGGCCAGGTTCACGCAGGCTCGCCCGCCTTGCACTTGCACGGCGATGATGTCCACGTCCTTGTCGCTGGCGGTATCCAGCGCCTGCTGGTGCAGCACTTTGTTGAGGGCGCTGATCTGGTCGCGCACTTCGGCGGCGTGTTCGAATGCGAGCTTTTCGGAAAACGCCAGCATGCGCTGTTCCAGCGTGCGCAGCACGGCCTGGGTGTCGCCGCGCAAAAAGGCAATGGCATCGTCCACGTCCGCCGCATAGGCCTGCGCGCTGATCTGCCCGGTGCAGGGCGCGCTGCAACGCTTGATTTGATGCAGCAGGCAAGGGCGGCTGCGGTTGTTGAAAAAGCCGTCTTCGCAGGTGCGCAGGCGAAACACTTTTTGCAGCAGCGCAATGGTTTCTTTCACCGCCCAGGCATTGGGGTAGGGGCCGAAGTAGCGGTGCAGCCGGTCGGTGGCGCCGCGGTAATAGGCCATGCGGGCAAAGTCGGCCGGGTTGATGGTTGGTGGGCGGGCATCGCCGCTTGGCGCACTGGCCTGAGTGCTGGCGTTGCGTTTGGCTGCGGGCCTGGCCGGGCCGGTGATTTTGAGATAGGGGTAGCTCTTGTCGTCGCGAAAAAGGATGTTGTAGCGCGGCCGCAGGGTTTTGATCAGATTGTTTTCGAGGATGAGGGCTTCGGCTTCGGAACGCACCACGGTGGTTTGCAGCCGTGCGATTTTGCTGACCATGAAGCCGATGCGCGTGCCGCCGTGGTCTTTTTGAAAATAGCTGGATACGCGCCGCTTGAGGTGAATGGCCTTGCCCACGTAGAGCACTTGATCGCTGGCATCGAAAAAACGGTACACGCCGGGCAAGCCGGGCAGGGCGGCGACCTGCGCCAGCAAGGCCTCCTTGTCGGCGGTGGCTTCAGGCGCGGCAGCACCCAGTGCGGCGGTGGAATGGGCAGGGGCGCAAGGCTGCGCATTGGCAGCGGGGGCGTCATCCGATGCGGGCGTGTGGGGCGGGCGGCTCATGCCGGCTATTGTAGAAAGCGGCCTGCTGGCGGGCCTGGCCTTTGGCGCTTTGGCAGCGGAGTTTTTTGCAGCAGCCTCTATCTGCGCCTGTATGCTGGCGGGCTTTGTACCGCAGCGGCCAGATTGCTGTGTGAATCTGTCTGGCTGTCGCCTGCCATTTTTCTGTATTCGCTGCCATGCCCGCTTCTACGCCACCGCCCAGCCGCTTGTGGGATATTTTCTGCACCGTGATCGACAACTACGGCGACGTGGGCGTGTGCTGGCGGCTGGCGGTGAATCTGGCACAGCGCGGCCAGCGCGTGCGCTTGTGGGTGGATGATGCCGCGCCCTTGCAATGGCTGGCGCCGCAGGGCCATGCGGGCGTGCAAGTGCTGCACTGGCAAAAGCCGCTGGCTGCGGCCGATTTGCCTGCAGAGCCGGCCGACGTGCTGATCGAAGCCTTTGGCTGTGCCTTGGACGATGCCGTGCAGGCACGCTGGGCGCAGCAGCAGGCCAGCCACCCGGGGCTGTGGCTGAATCTGGAATATTTAAGCGCCGAGCCCTATGTGCAACGCTGCCATTTGTTGACTTCGCCTGTGATGAGTGGCCCGGCCGCCGGTTGCCACAAGCTCTTTTTCTATCCCGGCTTTGCGGCGCAAACGGGCGGCTTGCTGCGCGAGCCTGATCTGCTGCCGCGCCAGCAGGGGTTTGACCGGGCGGCCTGGCGCGCGCAATGGGGCGTGCCCGCGCAGGCGCTGCTCATCAGCCTGTTTTGCTACGAGCCGCCTGCCTTGGCTGCGCTGTTGCAGCAGTTGCATCAGCGGCCTGCGTCGGCTCCGCCCGTGCATTTGCTCATCACCCAGGGGCGCGCCTTGCAGGCGGTGCAGGCGGCCGTGCCGCCTGCCGTGGCGCGTGAGCTGGCGCAGAAGCAGCGGGCACAGTGGGGGGCAATGACCCTGCAGGCCTTGCCCTGGTTGGAACAGCTTGCGTTTGACGAGTTGCTGTGGGCCAGCGATTTCAACTTCGTGCGCGGCGAAGATTCGCTGGTGCGTGCCCTGTGGGCGGGCCAGCCCTTTGTTTGGCAGCCCTACCCGCAAGACGATCTGGCCCATCACGCCAAACTGCAAGCCTTTCTGGATACGCTGCAGGCACCGCCGGTGGTGCGCCGCTGGCACGCGGTGTGGAGCGGCCTGCAGCCAGCGCCCTTGCCCGGCTGGCCCTCGTCTGATTGGCGGGCGGCCCTGCTTGAGTGGCAAGGCTGGGCGCAGCAGGCCCGGCAGGCCTTGTGGCAGCAGCCCGATCTGGCCAGCCAACTGCTGGAAGGGGTGGCCGCGCGCCTGGCCGCCGCAGGCGGACGAGGCGCTGCCAGCAGCTAATGCCGTGGCGATCAAGGCCGGCATCCCGGGGCAAGTGCGCTGGGTGGCAATGGGGTAAAATCCGCCGATTTTGCGGGCTTGCTTCCCGCATAATGCGGCGTCTGCCATGTTGTTGGTCGATACGGATTGAGACCGTAGCAAGAGGCGCTACCTTCGGCCGCACAGGGCGCGCGATTCCTTTTGATTCGTGTGCTCGGGGCCACAACAACCTGAAGAATCTCACCATGAAACTCGCACAAGAAATCCGCGCCGGCAACGTCATCATGCACGGCAAAGACCCGATGGTCGTCCTCAAAACCGAATACGCCCGCGGCGGTCGTGGCTCGTCCACCGTGCGCATGAAGCTCAAGAGCCTGCTCAACAACTTCGGCACCGAAGTGGTGTTCAAGGCCGACGACAAGATCGACAACGTCATCCTCGACAAGAAAGACTGCACCTACAGCTACTTTGCAGACCCCATGTACGTGTGGATGGATGCCGAGTACAACCAGTACGAAGTCGAGGCCGAGAACATGGGCGATGCGCTCAACTACCTCGAAGAAGGCATGGCCGCCGAAGTCGTGTTCTACGAAGGCAAGGCCATCTCCGTTGAATTGCCTACCAGCGTGGAGCGCGAAATCACCTGGACCGAACCGGCCGTGAAAGGCGATACATCGGGCAAGGTGCTCAAGCCCGCCAAAATCTCTACCGGCTTTGAAGTGGGCGTGCCCATCTTCGTGAACCAGGGCGATCGCATCGAGATCGACACCCGCAGCGGCGAATACCGCAAGCGCGTGTAATCCCCGGTCGCACAATGGCTTGACCGTACGCCACAGCAAGGCTTCCTGCGGGAAGCCTTTTTGCTTTTTGCCCCCATTCTTGACCTGTAACGACCCCGCCGCCATGACGACGAACAAGAACGACCGCACGCTGGACAGCAAGCGCCTGATCGATGCCTGGGAACTGATCCAGCAAACCAGCGACAACGGCGATGACTTGCATCCCGACTCTTACCGCCTGGCCTTTACCGACCCCGAGTTTTTGCTGCGCCGCGAACTGCGCGGCGTTCGCCTGCAGCTGGAACTGCTCAAGCCCGAGCTGGCCCAGCAGCAGCACCAGATCGACCACACCGTGGTGGTGTACGGCAGTGCGCGCGTGCAATCGCCCGAAGCGGTGCAGGCCCTGCTGGCCACTGCGCGCGAGCAGGGCGACCAGGCCACTTTGCAAAAGGCCGAGCAATTGCAGCGCGGCGCACGTTATTACGAAGATGCGCGCAGCTTTGCCCGCATCGTGGCGCGCCACAGCCACGGCAAGCCGCGCGAGCAGCACTTCTACATCTGCACGGGCGGCGGCCCCGGCATCATGGAAGCAGCCAACCGCGGCGCCAGCGAGGCGGGCGAGCCCACCATCGGCCTGAACATCACCCTGCCGCACGAGCAATCCTTCAACCCCTACATCACGCCGGGCCTGAGCTTCAAGTTCCATTACTTTGCCTTGCGCAAAATGCACTTCATGATGCGTGCCAAGGCGTTGGTGACCTTTCCCGGCGGCTTTGGCACGCTGGACGAGCTGTTTGAAATCCTCACGCTGGTGCAAACCGGCAAATCCAAGCCGGTGCCCATCGTGCTCTACAACAGCCACTACTGGCAGCGCCTGTTGCACCTGGATGTGCTGGTGGAAGAGGGCATGATCGAGCCGGAAAGCCTGCGCCTGTTCCGCTACGCCGACACGCCCGAAGAAGCCTGGGCGCACATTGCCGAGTTTTACCGGCTGGCCTGATAGTCGGCCTGCCTTGGGCCTTGGCCAGCGGGCTTTTGTCAAATCGGCCCAGGTTTTTTCGCCTTTCTGAGGGGCAAAGCGGTTTTCCGGGCCGTTCATCCAGGGGGTTAAGAAGCTGTTCAAAATCTCCCCACGGGCGCTGAATGCGGAGTCGGGCGGTCTGCGGCGTTGCCAATCTTGTCAACCATCTGGCTCATGTTGCACGGGCGATGCGCTGCACCACATACAGCGCCTTGGACCCCAATCCCGCACGCTGTCCAATCGCCTCACGTTGAGATTCTGAACAGAGTCTAAGAGTCTGTTCAAAGTCTTCGCATCGCGTCCGTTGCTTGGCAAAGGCAGCATCTGCCGCGTTGCAAATGCTCGCCGGCGGCTGGCCCGTTCATGCTCTGTATTTCGTGCTTTGCGCCTTGTAGCTACTGCCTTTGCCAAACAACCCTTCGGGCAAGGCAACAAATGACCAGGCTCTTTGTTGCACCCCTTGCCAAGAGGGGCAGTCTTGGCTGCGGCGTGTGCCGCGATCCTGGCCATTTGTTGCACTTGCGGACACGTGGAAAGACTTTGAACAGGCTCCAAGAAGACGTGCGCTAGCGCAGACCCTGGGCTGCTGTCGGGCGTGCTTGCCAATCGATTCGGCAAAGCCCTGGGCTAGAATTGTTGCGACGCAACAATCTGTAAACAGGGCGGGCCAGTGAGTGTGGCGCTCCAAGGGGGCGTTCAAAGGGTGCAAACAAGGGCCGTTAAAAACTTCGTCAAAGGCCGCTCAAGCGGCTTTTATCCTGTTCCCGTTTTCTTTTTCATTTGCAAATTTTCTTCTTTTGGGCGCTTTAAGCGTCTTTTGCTGTCATTTTTGGGAGTTTTCATGTCGCAACCAGCCATCAAACCGGCCAATCCCAATTTTTCTTCCGGCCCCTGTTCCAAGCGGCCGGGTTATCAAGTCAGCGATCTGGACTTGCAAAGCCTGGGCCGTTCGCACCGATCCAGCCTGGGCAAGAAACTGCTGGGCCTGTGCTGCACCGAAACGGCGCGCATTCTGGGCCTGCCGGCCGATTACCGCGTGGCCGTGGTGCCTGCGTCCGACACGGGCGCGGTGGAAATGGCGATGTGGTCGCTGCTGGGCGCGCGCGGTGTGGACATGCTGGCTTGGGAATCGTTTGGCGCGGGCTGGGTCACGGATGTGGTCAAGCAGCTCAAGTTGCCCAATGTGAACGTGCACAAGGCCGACTACGGCCTGCTGCCGGATTTGAGCAAAGTCAACTTCGACAACGACGTGGTGTTCACCTGGAACGGCACCACCAGTGGCGTGCGCGTGCCCAATGGCGACTGGATTGCCGACGATCGCCAGGGCCTGACGATTTGCGATGCCACCAGTGCCGTGTTTGCGATGGACATGCCCTGGCGCAAGCTCGACGTCATCACCTACTCATGGCAGAAAGTGCTGGGTGGCGAAGGCGCGCACGGCATGCTGATTCTGAGCCCGCGCGCCGTGGAGCGCCTGGAAAGCTACACGCCCGTTTGGCCTTTGCCCAAAATCTTCCGCATGACCAGCGGTGGCAAGTTGAACGAGGGCTTGTTTCGCGGCGAAACCATCAACACCCCCAGCATGTTGTGCGTGGCCGACTATCTGGACGCGCTGGCCTGGGTCGATCGCCTTGGCGGCGTGCCCGCAGCCAAGGCGCGCAGCCTGGCCAATCTGCAAGTGATCGAAGAATTTGTGGCAGCCACGCCGTGGATTCACTTCCTCGCGCAAGAGCCGGCCACCCGCTCCAGCACCAGCGTTTGCCTCACGCTGGATTTGCCCGAAGACCAGGTCAAGCAACTCGTCAAGCTGCTGGAGGCCGAAGGCGTGGCCTACGACATCGGCGCTTACAAGGATGCGCCCGCGGGCATTCGCATCTGGTGCGGCGCCACGGTTGAGACCAGCGACGTGCAAGCCCTGATGCCCTGGCTGGCCTGGGGCTACGAACAAGTCAAGGCCTGAAGGTTTTTTGCAGGCCGCGGTCAATCAATTAAGCAACTGCCGCGGCCTTTGTTTTTTCAAGCAAGGATATTTGCCATGTACAAAGTCAGAACCTACAACGCGATTTCGGTCAAGGGGCTGGAGCGCTTTCCGCGCGCGCAGTTCGAAGTGGGCAGCGATGTGGCCCACCCCGATGCCTTTTTGCTGCGCAGCCACAAACTGCACGACGAACCCGTGCCCGAAACCCTGCTGGCCGTGGGCCGCGCGGGCGCGGGCGTGAACAACATTCCGGTGGTCGAATACGGCAAGCGCGGCATCGTGGTCTTCAACGCCCCGGGCGCCAACGCCAACGCCGTGAAAGAGCTGGTGCTGGCCGGCATGCTGCTGGCCGCGCGTGGCGTGCTGCCGGGCATTGCCTATGCGCAATCGCTGGCGGGCATGGACGATGCCGATGCCATGTCCAAGCTGCTGGAAAAAGAAAAGTCGCGCTTTGCCGGTGGCGAGCTGCGCGGCAAAACGCTGGGCATCGTGGGCCTGGGGGCTATCGGTTCGATGGTGGCCAGCACCGCGCTGAGCCTGGGCATGAACGTGCTGGGTTATGACCCCGCGCTGTCGGTCGAGGCGGCCTGGCGCCTGTCCAACCAAGTGCAGAAGATGGAAAACCTGCACTCGCTGCTGGCGCGTGCTGACTACATCTCGCTGCACGTGCCTGCTATTGAGGCCACCAAGCACATGATCAACAGCGAGGCGCTGGCCGCCACCAAGCCCGGCGCGGTGCTGCTGAACTTTGCACGCGAAAGCATTGTGGACAAGCAAGCCGTGCTACAAGCGCTGGAAAGCGGTGTGCTCAGCCGCTATGTGTGCGATTTCCCCGAGCCGGGGCTGTTGCAGCACGACAAGGTCATCCCCATGCCGCATATCGGCGCCAGCACGCAAGAGTCGGAAGAAAACTGCGCCGTGATGGTGGCCGACCAGCTGGTGGACTTTCTGGAAAACGGCAACATTGTCAACTCGGTCAACTTCCCGAGCGTGCGCATGGCGCGCATTGCCGATGCCACGCGCATCACTTTCAGCAATGCCAATGTGGCCGGCGTGCTGGGCCATGTGCTGTCGGTGCTGGCCGATGCGCAGGTCAACGTCATCGACATGGTCAACCGCAGCCGTGGCGATCTGGCCTACAACATTCTGGACGTGGAAAGCTGCCCGTCGGACGAAGTGATCGCCGCCATCGAGAAGGTGGAAAACGTCATCCGCGTGCGCGTGCTCTGATCGCCGCTGTTTCCTGCCGTGATCTGCGTTGAAGCAGATAGCTGCGCGGGGGCATCCAACAAAAACCGCATGGCACGCCATGCGGTTTTTTCATGTGCTTGTCCAGTGCAACGCCACCATGCTTGCTTGGATTTTGAGCTTGGGCCTGGGCAAACATATCGGCATTCATGCCTTGGCCGGGGCTTGTGCTGTGTGGGTGGCCGGGCATTGCGGGTCGGTCTGGATGATATTGAGCAGAGCCATCTGCTGAGCGATGACGGGTCTCATGCACCAAACGCCGCGCATGCCTTCAATTGCTGTTGGGCCGTAACCGCTGAGTTCGAGCAAAACGGCCGCTTCAAAAACCGCGCCCGGCAGATGGGGCTGGTGCGCATGGCTTGGGCATAGGTCCGGATGGCATCGTTCAAATCTTGCCCAGGGTGCTGGGCGATGTAGGTACCACCGCCAAATTCGAGCACAAAGGTGTAGCGTCTCATCTGTTCTTGTCTGCTGCGTCGTCCGGATTGGCTGGTTCGCCGTAATCGTTGGCATCACCGCTGCCGCCCAGGCCCAGCAAGTCCTGCGTTTGCTCGTTGGGCAAGGCCTCGGCGCTGCGCAGGGCGCGTTGCATGGCGCGGTTGCGCACATCGGCCTGGTCGAGCGTGCGCAGCACGGTTTGCGTTTGGTTGCGGATTTTGCCGAGCACTTCGCCGAATTTGCAGAACTCGGTTTTGACTGCGCCCAGCACCTGCCAGACCTCACTGCTGCGCTGTTCCAGCGCCAGGGTGCGAAAGCCCATCTGCAAGGCATTGAGCATGACCAGCAGCGTGGTCGGCCCGGCCAGCACCACGCGCTGTTCGCGCTGCAGGCTGTCCATCAAGCCGGGGCGGCGCAGCACCTCGGCATACAAGCCTTCGGTGGGTAAAAACAGAATCGCAAAGTCGGTGGTGTGGGGCGGGGCGATGTAGCGTTCGTAAATGGTTTTGGCTTCGAGCCGAATGCGCGCCTCCAGCTGGCGGGCGGCCTGTTCGGCTTGCACCGCGTCGGCACGTTGTTGGGCGTCGAGCAGGCGTTCGTAATCTTCATTGGGGAATTTGGCATCAATCGGCAGCCACAGCGGCGCACCGTCGTCGCCTTTGCCGGGCAGGCGAATGGCAAAGTCCACCGCGTGGCGGCTGCGCGGGTGCACTGGCACTTGCGCGGCGTACTGATCGGGGGTGAAGACTTGTTCAAGCAAAGCGCCCAGCTGTGCCTCGCCAAACAGGCCGCGCACTTTCACGTTGCTCAGCAGGTGCTTGAGGTCGCCCACGCCCTGCGCCAGCGTTTGCATTTCGCCCAGGCCGCGGTGCACCATTTCCAGCCGGTCGGCCACTTGCTTGAAGCTTTCGCCCAGCCGCGTTTGCAGCGTGGCTTGCAGCTTTTCGTCCACCGTGTGGCGCATCTCGTCGAGCTTGGCGCTGTTGCTCTGCTGCAGTTGCGCCATCTGCTCTTGCAGGGTGGCACGCATTTCATTCAGGCGGCGGGCGTTGGCCTCGCTCAAGGCCGCGAGTTGCTGCGAAAGCGTGTCTGACACCTGCTTTTGCATCTGCACCAAACCGGCCTGCAAGCCTTGCAGTTGCTGGGCCTGCGTGCGGGCCGATTCGGCGCCGTGCTGCACCAATCCGGCCTGAAAAGTGCTGAAGGCCTGGGCCTGCTCCTGCCGGGCATTGCGCGTGGTTTCGGCCAGTTCGCGCCGCAACTCGCGCTCCAGCCGTTCGTTGCCCTGGGCGATGGTGGCGCTCAACTCTTGTCGCAGGGCTTGGTGGTTGGCGCTGGATGAAGCATCGCCCCGGCGCAGCCATAGCGCAACGAGCAAGACGAGGTTGGCAATCAGCAGCATGGCCAGCAGCAACAGCAGCCAGTTCAGGGAGGAGTTGGACATGGAGCGTGAAGGGTGAGCGAAAAGGAAAAGGCGTGGGGTCAAGGCCCTGTTTTGCCATAGTCGGGGCAGGTCTTCTTTTTTCTGGGAGCCTGTTCAAAATCGCTTCACGTTGAGGTTTTGAACAGGCTCTGAGAGTGAAGGCGAGCATTATGCGATGCCGCGTGCTGCCGCTAGCCGTGAGCCTTTGGGTGCGTTTGCGCAAAAGCAGGCCGGATGGCGCGGTGGACAGGGAAAAGCGAAAGCGGCAGCGTTTGTTTGTGCCAGGGGCCATGAAGGGTCAGGCGACACCCAACAGAAAAAAGAAGGATAGAAAGGGAGAGCGATGGCCGAAGGCAGGCTTTTGGGGAAGCAGCTTTTGGGAAAAGTTTTTTGTGTTGGGCTTAGAGCCTGTTCAAAATCTCTGCACGGCGAGCAATCAAGCGGATTTGGGCGGTCTGCGGTGTTGCAAAACTTGCCAATAGCACGCACTATTGGCCGCGTTTTGCGCCTTGCACCCCATCCCAAACCGCTTTTTGCCCACTCACGCCGAGATCTTGAACAAGCTCTTAGATTCTGTTCAAAGTCTTTCCATGCGTCCGCAAGTGTGCGCAAGCGCAACAAATGGCCAGGGTCGCGAGGCACGCCGCAGCGCAGACCGGGTGTGTAGCGCAAGAAGCACAACAAAGAGAGGCGCTTTGGCAAGCCGCTTGCCTTCGGGTTGCGCTCAAAAGGCCATCGCCTGCGTTGCCCGCTTAGCCAAGCGTCGCGTGGCGATGGGCCTGGCGCCTTGGCCAGTGAGCTTTTGAAGCGCAAGGAATCGTTCAAAGGAATGTGAACAGACCCTAGCCCGTTTGTGCTCTGTGTTTCGTGCTTTGCGCATTGCAGCAACTACCTTTGCCAGGCAACGGACACGATGCGAAGATTTTGAACAGGCTCTTATTTACAAGTCATGAAAAAGCCCACGCCCCAGGCAGCGGTTTGCAGATGGGGCATGGGCGGAACCGGGCGCGCAGCCGGTGGTGTGTGAAGCGCTGTGCACAGTGCCGTATTTAAGAACCTGTTCACGATCTCAACGCGAGGCGATTGGATATGGCGCGGGATGGAATGCAAGGCGCAAATCGAAGGGCATAGCCCGTGCTATGGACGAGATTTGCAACGCAGCAGACCGCCCGCTTCCATCATTCAAGCGCCCGTGAGGAGATCGTGAACAGGTTCTAAGGCTTCACGTTGAAGGTGAGGGTGGCGTAGTTTTTGACTTCGTCGCAAACCGTGGTGTCGTGGTAGGGCTGCGCCTGGGTGGCTTTGAGCATCCACAGCCCGGGCTTGAGCGCGACGACTTCGATGACGCCTTGCAGATCGGTGGTGCCGGAGAAGGCGTGCTTGTCTTTCAGGAAGCCGTCGAAGGTGCCAACGACCAGGGCCCTTTTGACTGGCTGGCCGTTTGCCAGCACTTGCACTTTGAAGGGTTGCTCTGCCTTGAAGCTGGCGGGGTGCGTCAGCGGCACGATTTCAAGCGGTTGCCCGCTGGGCTGGGTCACGAAGGCGTCTTGCGTCTGGCCGATCTGGATGATGGCCTTGGCGTTCATGGACGTGAGGGAGCAAGAAGCCACGTTTTGAACGGTTTGTCTGGTGCCATCCATGTGCCATTTGTTCTGCGTGTCTTTGGACCAGAAGGTGGGTTTGTATTGCCCGGCCAGGATGTAGCTGCCGCCGGGCAGCTGCGGGCCTTCGTGCTGGTAGCTCGGGCTGGTTCGGGCCAGTGTGGTTTGGCTGCCGTCTTTCTTGAAGACCATCAAAGGCGTGAACAGCTTGAGGCGGCTGTCGGGGATGGGGTCTGGCTTGGGAAAGCCGTGCCCGTAGCCGATGGTGCCGGTGAATGTGCGCTCATTGTTGCCGGTGAGCCAAAAATCGTGAGCGGCGGCCGAGCCGCAAACGCCCACGGCCAACAGCGCGAGCAGACTTTGACGAATACGCATACGCATGGATTCCTCCCTGAAAGAAATAAAGGGAAACAATTGTTGCACAAATAAGAATGATTATCAAAAAAATCATTTTTGGGGTTGATGGGGCAGGAAAGAATCTGGCGTTTGCTTTTTGCCTGACTCTTGCGACTGTGCCCGCAGGTAAGAGTTGGCTGCAACAGGGGCGCTGAGCGGCAGCCATGCGCATATAAAAAAACAGGCCGGGTAGCGAGCTAGCCCGGCAAAATTGAATCTGCGAGTGGGTGAGCGCAAAACGTGCCGCACAGAGCGACCGCAGATTGCGGCTGAACAGTTTCTAAATCACCGACTGCTGCCTTTCACGGGCAGCAGCAAAGTGCGTTAGATCAGCAAGGCATTCACCCGCTGCACGTAGGCGGCCGGGTCGGCAGGCAGGCCGCCTTCGGCCAGCAGGGCCTGGTCGAACACGATGTGGGCCAGGTCGGCGAAGCGGGCTTCGTCTGTTTCGGCTTGCAGTTTCTGGATGAGCGCATGCTCGGGGTTGATTTCGAGCACGGGCTTCATGTCGGGCACGGGCTGACCCGCTTGCTTGAGCAGGCGCGCCAGTTGCAGGCTCATGCCGTGGTCGCTGGCCGAAACGAGGCAGGCGGGCGAGTCCACCAGGCGCGTGGTGACGCGCACGTCTTCGGCGCTGTCTTTGAGCAGGGCCTTGAGGCGATCGAGCAGGGGTTTGGCCGATTCTTGTGCGGCTTCAGCGGCCTTTTTTTCTTCCTCGTCTTGCAGCTTGCCCAGGTCAACCGCGCCTTTGGCGACGCTTTGCATGGGGGTGCCGTCAAATTCGTGCAAAAAGCCCATGGCCCATTCGTCCACACGGTCGGCCATGAGCAGCACTTCGATGCCTTTTTTGCGGAAGACTTCCAGCTGCGGGCTGCTTTTGGCGGTGGCCAGCGAATCGGCGGTGATGTAGTAGATGGCTTCCTGCCCTTCTTTCATACGGGCCTTGTAGTCGGCCAGGCTCACGGTGGCGCTGTCGCTGCTGGTGCTGGCAAAGCGCAGCAACTTGGCGATGCGCTCGCGGTTGCTGGGGTCTTCGCCCAGGCCTTCTTTCAGTACCGCGCCAAATTCGGCATAGAAGCGGGCAAAGCGTTCGGCTTCAGGGATGGGTTTGCTGGCGTCGTCTTCGTTTCTGCCCTTGCCCTTCGCCTCATCGCTTGTGTTGGCGGCGTTTGAAGCCGCATCGGCATCAGCCGGGGTCGCGGCGGCTTTGGCCAGGTCTTCGATCATGGCCAGCACGCGGCGCGTGTTGCCTTCGCGAATGGTTTTGATGTCGCGGCTTTCTTGCAGCAGCTCGCGGCTCACGTTCAGCGGCAGGTCGGATGCATCGACCACGCCGCGCACAAAGCGCAGGTATTGCGGCAGCAGGGTTTCGGCATCGTCCATGATGAACACGCGCTTGACGTAAAGCTTCAAGCCATGCTTGCTTTCGCGCTGGTACAGGTCAAACGGCGCTTTGGCGGGCAGATACAGCAGCTGGGTGTATTCGGTGTTGCCTTCGACCTTGTTGTGGCTCCAGGCCAGCGGGGCGCTGTAGTCATGCGCCAGCTCCTGGTAAAAGGCCGTGTACTGTTCGGGCGTGATGTCCTTTTTGGGGCGCGTCCACAGGGCGCTGGCTTCGTTCACCTGTTCCCACTCGCCGGTGGACACCATTTCGCCGGGCTGGCCGTTTTCGCCTTCTTTCCATTCCTCTTTGGGCATCAGGATGGGCAGGCCGATGTGGTCGGAATACTGGCTGATCAGCCCCTTGAGTTTGTAGGCGTTGAGGTAGTCGAGCTGGTCTTCGCGCAGGTGCAGGGTGATGCGGGTGCCGCGCTCGGCCTGGGTGATGGTTTCGGTCGAAAAGTCGCCCGTGCCGCTGCTTGTCCAGCGCACGCCCTGTTCGGCTGGCAGGCCCGCACGGCGCGATTCCACGGTGATCTTGTCGGCCACGATAAAGCCCGAGTAAAAGCCCACGCCAAACTGGCCGATGAGCTGCGCATCGGCCTTTTGGTCGCCCGTGAGCTGGCTCACGAAGTCTTTGGTGCCGCTTTTGGCGATGGTGCCTAGGTGCTCGATGGCCTCTTGCTCGCTCATGCCGATGCCGTTGTCGGCGATGGTGAGGGTTTTGGCCGCCTTGTCGTACGACACGCGCACTTCCAGCGTGGGCTGGTCTTCGAGCAGGGCGGGGTTTTTCAGCGCCTCGAATCGCAGCTTGTCGGCCGCATCGTTGGCGTTGCTGATGAGCTCGCGCAGAAAGATATCCGGGTTGGAATAGAGCGAATGCGTGACCAGATGCAGCAATTGCGCCACTTCGGCCTGGAAGGAGTGGGTGTGTGTCGTCATGCTTGAGCTTCAATCAAAAGAACAGGAAAACAAAAAGCCAACCGCGGCGTGCCTGGTTGGATCTGCGAAGCAGATAGGGCAACAGACCCTTATTTTCAAGGGGAGTTGGGGGTGGTGGCTGAGTTTGGTTCTGGACGGAGGCTGCGGGCGCGTTGGGCTGATCTGATCGGTGATTGGCGGGGGCTGATTGATGAGGCGATGGATGAATGGACGGGGGCAATCAAAGGGCTTGCCGGGCGGCTTCATTGCTTTTCCGGCATCTTTCCGATATCTGATTGCCAGCGGCATCCACCTACAATTCGGCCTCATGCAACACACACAATCTTCCCCCGCACTCGACTTTTCGCCGCTTACGGCGGTTTCGCCCCTGGATGGGCGCTACGCAGGCAAGCTCCAGCCTCTGCGTCACAGCATGAGCGAATACGGCTACATGCGCTTTCGCGTGCAGGTTGAAGTCGCCTGGTTCATGGCCCTGAGCGACGCGGGAATGCCCGAATTCAAGCCGCTGTCGGCCGCGGCGCGCAGCTATCTCACGCAGCTGGTGCAGAACTTTTCGCAGGCCGATGCGCAGGCCATCAAGCAGATCGAAAAAACCACCAACCACGACGTGAAGGCGGTGGAGTACTGGATCAAGGGCCAGTTCGAAGGCCATCCCGAACTGCTGGCCGCGACCGAATTCGTGCACTTTGCCTGCACCAGCGAAGACATCAACAACACCAGCCACGCGCTGCAACTCAAGGCCTGCCGCGAGCAAGTGCTGCTGCCGGGGCTGGATGCCATCTGCGCCAGCCTGCGCGACATGGCCCACCAATACGCTGCTGTGCCCATGCTCAGCCGCACGCACGGCCAAACGGCCAGCCCCACCACCGTTGGCAAGGAAATCGCCAACGTGCTGGTGCGCCTGCAAAAAGCGCGTGCGCAAATTGCCGCCGTCCCGTTGCTGGGCAAAATGAACGGCGCCGTGGGCAACTACAACGCGCACCTGAGCGCTGCGCCCAATATCGACTGGGAAGCCTTCAGCCGCCAGGTCGTGGAAACGCCCGAGCCGCAAGGGCTGGGCCTGAGCTTCCAGCCCTACAGCATCCAGATCGAACCGCACGACTACATGGCCGAACTGTTCGACGCTGTGGCGCGCAGCAACACCATCCTGATCGACTTTGCGCGCGACGTGTGGGGCTACATCAGCCTGGGCTACTTCAAGCAAAAGCTCAAAGAGGGCGAAATCGGCTCTTCCACCATGCCGCACAAAGTCAACCCCATCGACTTTGAAAACGCCGAAGGCAACCTGGGCCTGAGCAGTGCTTTGCTGCGCCACTTGAGCGAGAAGTTGCCCATCAGCCGTTGGCAGCGCGACTTGACCGATAGCACCGTGCTGCGCAATATGGGCGTGGCCCTGGGCTATGCCGTGCTGGCGCATCAATCGCTGCAAACCGGCCTGGGCAAGCTGCAGCTGAGCGAAGAGCGTTTGGCAGAAGACCTGGACAACGCCTGGGAAGTGCTGGCCGAACCCATCCAGACCGTGATGCGCCGCTACGGTGTGCAAGGCGCTTACGAAAAACTCAAGGCCGTGACGCGCGGCAAAACAGTCAAGGCCGAAGACATGCACGCCCTGATCCGTAGCCTGGAGATCCCCGCAGCAGAAAAAGAGCGCCTGCTGGGCCTGACGCCAGCCAGCTACATCGGCCAGGCCGTGGCGCTGGCGAAGCGGGTGTGAGGACAGCGCCACGCCTTTGAAATAAGGCGTGTGTTGTCATTGAAAAAGCCGTGGCAGCCTGTATGGTTACCACGGCTTTTTTGTGCCCTTGGCAGGCGCGCGCGGCGCTGTTTTTTCGTTGTGCCGTTGGGTAGAGTTTTTGGGCAGTAGTTTGCTTGATGGTGCTTGCCTGCTGTGGGGCAGGCAGTGGCTCAATCAATGTGCGGCCAAGGATTCAGGTGGCAACTGCACCGACTGCTTCCAGCGCCACACCAGCAGCGCGCCCACAATGGCCAGGTGCGCCATCATGGCCAGCCAGGCAAGGGGGCGAAAGAATGTTGCGCCTTGTTCAACGTGGTTGATGAAAGCCTCTATTCCTGCTCCCGACATGGGTTCGAAAAGGCTGGCCCACTGCTGGTGGTCGCCCGTGAAGAACAGGGGCAGCACACTGCCCAGCATTACGTAGGTCAGCAGGGTCATGCCCAGCGGCTTGCGCTGGGTGTTGCGCCAGGCAAAGAACAGATAAATGCCCGCATCGCGCAGGGCGCGCAGCACGAACATCCACAGTATCTGACTCCTGCCTTGGTGGATGAGGGGGGCAAATTGCGTCTGGAATGTGTCGTGTATCGCCGACTCTGCCAGCCCTGTGTAGAGCAGGGCAAACAGCAAGGCCAGCAGCCAGCTCACGGGCCACAGTGGCAGGGTTTGCAGCATGCGCTTCCAGTTGCCTTGGCGGGCATGAAACACCACTGCGCGCCAGGTCGTGCCGTTGTTCTTTTCGGTGAACAGGGCAAAGTAAGTGGCGATCAGGGCCACGCCAGCCACCAGCGCCGGCCACAGAAAAGCGGCGTGCGGGTCATTGGCAAAGCCCGCCACGATCAGCCCGGCGGCGGTGCAGCCCACGGCCCAGGCCCAGGGCGTGGTGCGCACCATCAACTGGGTGCACATGCTGCGCCACATGGCCAGCAGGCCCAGCGCCAGGGCCAGGCCGCTCATGAGCAGGCACAGCGATGACAGGCCCAGTTGCCAACGCCACCAGGTGATGAGCGATTGCTTGGCGTTGTAAGTGCCCAGGCCGATGATTGCGATCAATAGCGTGGGCACGATTTGCAATAGCACGAAAAGGCCCACCAGGCGCTTGACGATCGAGGAGCTGCCGTTGTTGCTGGCATGGGCATCCATGGTGTGCAGGAAGCTGGCCATGATCCAGCAATGCAGTGCCAGGCAGCCCATGATGGCCGAGAGCAGCAAAAGGATGAGCCGTGGCGCATGGCCGTTGGGCAGCATCAGGCCGCTGACCAGCACCACCGCTGCACAAATCAGGCTGCCCAGCCACGGGTAGATGCTGGCGCCCAGCAGCTTGCCCCAGGCCATTTGCCAGGGCGAAAGGGCCGAGAGGCGCTGCTGATCCCAGGTGCGCTCGGCCACTTCGCTGTTGATACTGGCCATGGCGGTGAAGCTGCCCCAGCCCCCCGCCAGCAAAAGACCCAGAGCGCTGAACACGATCAGCAGGGCCCGGGCCATGCCGCCTTCTTTGGTCAAGTTGTCGCTCAAGTAAACGGTGAGTGCGGCAATCACGCCCAACACGCCAACCATGAGGGCGAGGCGCTGGGGCGAAAGTTCCAGCCACAGATTGCGTCTGAATTCGGGATTGGTCATGGTGTGCTTTCTCGTTCTTTTGTTTCGTTTTTTCAGGCCAGAGGCAAGTCGGGCGGCGTGGCGGCCAGGCTGCGGGCGTAGTTTTCTTGCAGGCTTTGGCGCACTTCATGGTAAGAGATGACGGGCACTTTGTTGTAGACGAGTTCGGCCAGCAGCTGTGCGCGGGCTTGCTGGTCGTGCGCGGGCAGGGCCACGGTGGTGATGGTTCGCCCGCTCGGGTCGAGTCGCTGCACCTGGCGCCCTTGCAGCAATTGCGCCAGATGCGGCACGGGTGCCGCCAGCTGAATGCCCATGAGCACTTGCGGCGCTGCGCCGGGGTTGTGAGCCAGGGCGCTCAGGCTTGCGTGGCTGGTGATGTGGCCTTCGCGAATCGAGAGGATGTGGGTGCAGTATTCATCCAGCTCGCTCAGGATGTGGCTGGAGACCAGCAGCGTCATCCCCTGCGCGTGCAATTGGCGAAACAGCTGCGAGAGATGCGCGCGCGCTTCGGGGTCCAGCCCGCTGGCAGGCTCATCGAGCAACAGCACCTGGGGCGCATGCACAATGGCCTGCCCAATCGCCAGGCGCTGGCGCTGCCCGCGCGAGAGCTTGGAGGCCAGAGCGTTGAGCTTGGGCGTCAGCCCCAGTTGCCGCGCCACCGTCAGCACGCGCTCTTGCGCCTGGGCATCTGTCAGGCCCTGGGCGGTGGCGGCGTGATGCAGGCATTGCCGCACAGTGAGTTGCTGGTACAGGCCGAAAAAGTCCGACAGATAGCCCAGCTTCTTGTGCACCTGACGCGGGTGCTCCAGCACATCGATACCGGCTATCGTGATGCGGCCGGCCAAAGGCTGATCCAGCCCGGCGATGCAGCGCAGCAGTGTGGACTTGCCCGCGCCGTTGGGGCCAACCAAGGCCGTGACGGTAGCGGCGGGAATGTGCAGGCTCACGCCATGCAAGGCGCGATGCCCGGGGTAGTCGAACACCAATCCTTCAACGCGGATCATGGTTTTTTCTCTGAAAAGAATGGGAAAGGGCCTGTTGGGGACAGCCTCGCAGGCACGAGGGAGGAAGCGTATCAAATCTACAAATGCCCGGCCCTGCTGCGCCCTTGCGTGCAGGCGAATGATGACGGGGCCGTGCGGCCAGAGAGCTTGTTCACAATCCCCTCACGGGCGCTTGAAAATGGATGCGGGCGGCCTCCTGCGGCCTTGCAAATCTTGTCTCGGCAGTATCCATGCCGCATGGGCGATGCGCTTGCGCCATGTGTTTTGGGGCCTTGCATCCCATCCCCGCTCCTTGTCCAATCGCCTCGCCTGGGATTGCGAACAGGTTCTAGGAAAAAATTCTTTTGAATATAGTCAAGGGGCTCAGGAAGCAAACATGTGTCTACCACATGCCAACCTCTTGAGATGCAA
>JAUMWT010000084.1 GCA_030529505.1 Allobrachymonas sp.
GGCTTGTGAACACCAGCTTGCAGTTCATCCATCTCGCTTTTCTGGCTCTCATTCTCAAAAGATTTTGAACAGGTTCCAAGAGGGGCCAAAATCAAAGAGCGTTGCAGGCCACTGCAACGCTCTTTCGAATTGCCTGCGCGCCAACGGCCGATCGAATCAGCCGATCAGGCGCTGTGTGGTTCAGGGCTTGACGGTCGAGAGGAAGACGAACTTGCCGTCTTTGACCTGTTTGAACACGGCCGGTTTGTCGGCGTCGCGGTTGGCGTTGATGGTGATTTCGCCCGCAGCGCCTTCAAAGCCTTTGGTTTGGGTCAAGGCTTCGCGGATTTTTTCCGGATCGGCCGAGTTGGCGCGGGTGATGGCGTCGAGCACCACACGGTAAGCGTCAAAGCCCAAAGCAGCGCCGGCCGAAGGCTCTTTCTTGTGTTCGTCGCGATAGGCTTTGAGGAACTCTTCAGAGGTCTTGTTGATCGGCACGTCGTTGGCAAAGAAGGTCGAGAACACGGCGCCTTCAACCGCTCTGCCGCCCACTTGCAGGAAGGCATCGATGTCCCAGGTGTCGCCACCGATGAAGGGCGCAGTGATGCCCAGGGCGCGCGCCTGCTTGATGATGAGGGCCGACTCGGTGTAATTGCCGGGCGCGAAGATGGCATCGGGGTTGGCCTTTTTGATGTTGGTGAGCTGGGCGGTGAAGTCCTGGTCGCCGGTGTTGTAGTCGGCCGTGGCCACGATGGCGCTGGCGTCACCCGTCAGCGTGGTGAAGTGATCCGTGAAGAATTTGGCCAGGCCCACGGAGTAGTCGTTGGACACTTCTCGGATCACGGCCACTTTCTTGGCCTTGAGCGTTTCAAAGGCGTAGGTGGCGCCCACCGTGCCCTGGAAGGGATCGAGGAAGCAGACGCGGAAGTAGTACTCGTTGCCTTTGGTCACATTGGGGTTGGTGGCGGAAATGGCCACGGCGGGAATCTTGGCTTCGGCAAAGATCGGGCCGCCTGCCATCGAGAGCGAACTGCCCCAGGAGCCCAGCACGGCGTGCACCTTTTCTTTTTGCGCCAGCACGGTGGCGGCGTTGGCGGCTTCCACCTTGTCGGATTTGTTGTCGGCCACGATCAGTTCCACTTTCTTGCCCAGCACTTCGGGGTAGAGCTTGTTGGCCAGCTTCACGCCTTCGTATTCTTCCAGGCCGCCAGCGCCGTTGGCGCCGGTCAGGGGCTGGAAGACGCCGATCTTGATCACGTCGGCACTGGCCGTGGCGGACGGGGCCGAGCCGCTGCTGTCGGCAGAAGTGGCGGCGGGCTGCTTGGAGCAGCCTGCCAGGGTCGCGCCAGCGGCCACGATGGCTGCCAGCGTCAGGGTGGAGAAAACACGCCGTTTCATATGAAAGCTCCTGGGGTTGATAAACACTTTCTGCGATTGCCCAAACGTCTGGTGGAGGAGGGCAATTGCCGTCATTGATCCGTCAGGAATCATAAACCCGCTGGCATGTGATGCAAGCCCGGGGATACCCCAGAAGCACTGCGCGCTGTGCGTTTCAAGCCACGGGTGGCTGGCTTGGCTTGAATGCAGCGCCTGTTCAGGCGTTTGCGCTGCGGCGGCTTGCGGGCCGAAAAGCCGGGTTGGCCTTGATTCAGATTGCTATGCACGGGAGGCAGCTGATTGCCCTCGCCGCGCAGGCAGTGGCCTGCAATTCCCGCCATGATGGGGCTGGGCGGCGATAAAGGGGGGAGAGGGAAGGCGTTGGCTAAATAGCGAGATCGTTTGGTGCGAGGGGCGCGCTTGAACCAGGCAAATGCGCCACAATGTGGGGGCCATGAAGCAGAGTTTGCACGACACCGATCCCGGCATGACCACTTTGTACGATTCCGATGCGTTCATCGTGGTGCATATGTACGGCCTGCCCGCGGCTGAAGAAGCTGCTGGCGAAGCGGCGCGCGTGGATCGTGGTCCGCGGCTGGGGCGCGACGGTTTCGAGATCGTGGACAAACGCTCGGGCCGCCATGTCTATCTGGAGGGCAGTTGGGCCGAACGCTTCGAGCGCCAGATCCGCGCCTGGCGCCACACCACGCCCACGCAGGAAGAGGTGGAAGACGCCCTGGAGCACTACGCCGGCCTGGCGGGCAACCCCATGGTGCTGCACTGAACAGAATGGCTGTGCCCGGTTGGCGCGCTTGCCTGGGCGCGTTATATCTTGAGGGGCTGTTCAAAATCTCCTCACGGGCGCTTGAATGATGAAGGTGTGGACGGTCTGCGGCGTTGCCAATCTTGTCAATCATCTGGCTTATGTCACACGGGGGCTATGCACTGCGCCACATACAAAGAAAGATGTGCGCAGCGCATCCCATCCCGCACGCTGTTCAATCGCCCCGCGTTGAGAGTTTGCACAGGCTCTGAGCAAGCCAGCGGCCATCTGCCTTGCAAAATCCAGGCGGTGATGTTGCAGGGGCTTTGGCCAGTGTCGCGAATCCGATCCACCACAAGCAGCCCATCTAACCTATTCAGCCAGGCATCGCCAGGCCATGCAGCCCACCCACCACATGCTGCGGCTCGCCCGTTGCAGTCGGGCTGAAAACACAAGCCAACAGCGTTGTGCAAAAAGGCGCGGGCAAGCCAGGCTTTTACCCTGCGCCATGTTTCGCAAGCCCGCGTCAAATCTGCGAAAATAGCGCGATGACTGATTCGCAGAACCCCCTCGAAAACACCCCTCAACCCCCACAGGCCGAAGCCGCTTACGGCGAAGGCGCCATCCAGATTCTGGAAGGCCTGGAAGCCGTGCGCAAACGCCCCGGCATGTACATCGGCGACACGTCCGACGGCACCGGCCTGCACCATCTGGTGTTCGAGGTGGTGGACAACTCCATCGACGAGGCGCTGGCCGGCCATTGTGACGACATCGTCGTCACCATCCATGCCGACAACTCCATCAGCGTGGCCGACAACGGCCGCGGCATTCCCACCGGCGTGAAGATGGACGACAAGCACGAGCCCAAGC